>NZ_DASYHG010000020.1:0-27876 GCF_035998905.1 Sphingopyxis sp.
CGGTGCTCTTGTGATTGCTGCTCCAGTTGCGTTTATGCAAAGGAAAGCGAAGGCAAGGGCGGCAAAAACGGCGCTCTAGCCGAAGTCCGCTCTCGACCGGTTGCGGACTCTCGGTTCTTATAACTTCGTCATTCCCGCGAAAGCGGGAACCCAGTGTGGGATCAGCTTACGCACGCTCTGGGTCCCCGCTTTCGCGGGGATGACGAATATTGGGTGTGGCAGCTTCCCACACCAAAATCGCCCCTATCCCAATCCGGCCATCCGCAACCGCACCTTCATCGCATCGATAAACAACCGCACCGCGGGCAGCGCGGCGCGTGAGGGCTCGAACAGCAGGTGCACCGGCAGCGCGGGCGGCTGCTCGTCCGCGAGCAGCGAAATCAGCCGCCCCGCGTCGACCGCCTCGGCAAGCTGGTAACTCAGCAGGTTCGCGATCCCGAGCCCCGCTTCGGCGGCCGCCAGCACCCCGTCGACGGTGTTGACGACAAGCCGCGGCGGCGCGTCGAGCCGCCACCGTCCGGTCGCGAACTGCCATTCGCTCGTCCAGCGCGGTCCCATCGTCCCGATCAGCTCGTGTTCCGCGAGGTCGGCGACCGTCGCCGGCGCCCCGCGCCGCGCGAGATAGGCCGGGCTCGCGACGAGCATCTGCCGCACCGCGCCGACGCGCACCGCCTTCAGCCCCGAATCGGCCAGCGGGCCGACGCGTACCGCGACGTCGATCCCTTCCTCGACGATGCGGACATTGCGATCGATCAGCATCATCCGCACCATGAGGTCGCGGTGCTGCGCCATCAGGTCGCCGACGACGGGCAGGACATGCAGCCGACCGAACATCACCGGCGCGGTCAGGTGGAGCTGCCCGCGCGGCTCGGCCGCAGCGCCGCGCAATTCGCGCTCGGCGCCCGCCAGCTCGGCGAGGATGCGCCGCGCCTGGTCGAGAAACGCCGTCCCCGCATCGGTCAGCGCCACCGCGCGCGTCGAGCGGTGAAACAGCGTTGTTCCCAGCCGTGCCTCGAGCGCCGCGATGCCGCGCGTCACCGCGGGCGGTGAGCTGCCGAGCTTGCGCGCCGCCGCGGCGAACCCGCCCTCGCTCGCGACCGCGACGAACATTTCGAGCGTGAGCAACCGGTCCATGATTATTCCAGTTCCCGGAATTAACTCGTTCGATCTTCGCCCATTATCACGAACGGCGCAACGCCCTAGATCGCCCTCCGAAGGGAAACGGCCATGGCGCAAAATTACCGGCACATCATGTTCAGCGACGCGGTGAAGGCGGTGCAGGAACGCCATGGCTCGCGCGCCGCCTACCTCAAGATGGACGCCGCCGCCGACGGCACGCCCGACGCGCTGACCGCCAAGGAAGTGGATTATATCGCGCAGCGCGACAGCTTCTACATGGCGAGCGTCACCGCCGACGGCTGGCCTTATATGCAGCATCGCGGCGGCCCTGCGGGTTTCCTGCGCCACATCGCGGGCAACCGCATCGGCTTCGCCGACTATCGCGGCAACCGCCAATATATCAGCACCGCCAATCTGGCGGACGACGATCGCGTCTCGCTGTTCCTGATGGACTATCCGAACCGCGACCGGCTGAAGCTCGTCGGCCATGCGACGATCGTCGAGCTCGCCGACGATCCCGCGGCGGTCACCGCGCTGATGCCCGACGGCTATCGCGCGACGCCCGAGCGCGCCTTCTTCGTCGATGTCATCGGCTGGGAATGGAATTGTTCGCAGCACATCACCCCGCGCTTCACCGAAGCCGAAATTTCCGCCGCGGTCCGCCCGATGGCGGCCGAGATCAACCAGCTGCGCGCCGAGATCGCCGCCTTGCGCGCCGCCTCTTCCGGAGACGCCCGATGATCACTCTCTATGGCTCGCCCCTGTCGGGCAACACGCACAAGGTCCGCATGGCGCTCGCCTTCCTGGGCCTGCCGTGGGACGAGCGGCCAACCGACGCCGCGGCGCGCCAGTCGGACGCCTTCGCGGCGCTGACCCCGATGCGCCAGATCCCGCTGTTCGTCGACGGCGATTTCACCCTGCGCGACAGCCAGGCGATCCTCGCCTACCTCGCCGCGCGCCATCGCCCCGGCATATGGGACGGCGACACCCCGGAGGAACGCGGCGAAATCGCGCTCTGGCTCTCGCACGCGGCGAACGAGATTGCGAACGGCCCCGCGGCGCTCCGCCTCGCCCGCCGGTTCGGTCTCGCGATCCCGGAGGGCCATGCCGCCGCCGTCACCGCGCGCTTCCTGCCCGTGATCGAGGCGCATCTGGCGGACCGCGACTGGCTCGTCGGTGACCGGCTCACCGTCGCCGACCTTGCGGCAAGCCCCTATCTCGCGCTGATGGCGGACGCGGGAATCGGCCTCGCCGACTGGCCGGCAATCCATGGCTGGACGCGCCGCATCGCCGCGCTCCCCGCTTTCCCCGACATGCCGGGCTGGCCCGCCGAAGGAGCGAATTGATGCCCTATGTCAACATCCGCATCACCCGCGAAGGCGCGACCGCCGAACAGAAGGCCGAGCTGATTGGCGGCGTCACCGAACTGCTCCAGCGCGTGCTCGGCAAGAATCCCGCGACCACCGTCGTGACGATCGACGAGGTCGAGGCTGCCAATTGGGGGTTGGGCGGATTGCCCGTCCTCGACTATCGCGCCGCGCAGGCCGCCAAGGAGACCCAGCGATGACCGCGAACAACGCCGCCCCCGCCTTTGCCACGATCATGTTCCTGACCGGGGTCGGCATCCCGATCCTCGCCGCGCTGAACGGCGGGCTTGGTGCGCGGCTCGAAAGCCCGATGGCGGCGTCGGTGATCCTCTTCACCCTCGGCCTGCTCATCGCGGTCACCGGCGCGATCGCGACGGGGACGCTCGGGCAGGTGCGGCTGTCGTCCGGCATTCCGGCGCATTTCTATTTCGGCGGCGCGTTCATGGCCTTTTACGCGATCTTCTTCGTGCTCGTCGGCCAGCTGATCAGCGCCGCGACGATCGACCATTTCGGCCTGTTCGGCGCGATCCGCTCGGCGATCGACCTGAAGCGCGTCGCAGGGATCGCGCTGATGGTCGCCGGCGTTTATCTGGCGCGCCGCACCGCCTGACCTACATATGCGCGGTCACTTCGGGCGGGTTCCACCAATTGTTGCCCGCGCCGTCCATATGCTGGACCGGCAGCGCCGCCATTTCGGCGGGGGTCAGGTCGTCGAGGCACGCGATCGACACCGAATAATAGGCGCCGCCGATCTCCTCGACATAGCCATGGCCAAAGGCGGAAACGCCGCACGTCTTGCAAAAGACATGATGCGCGCTCCCCGATCCGAACACATATTCCTCGAGCGCCGCGGGATCGGTCAGCAGGCGAAAGGCCTCGGGCTTGATCTGCGCGCTCCAATTGCGTTTCTTGGTGCAGATCGAGCAATTGCATTTGCCCGTCCCGGCATCGAGATCGATATCGGCCTCGAATTTGACGGCGCCGCAGTGGCACGAACCATGGTGGGTCTTCAGCATTTTTCATCCTCCGGTCGGGCGGCGCGCGCTGCGCCCCTCACCCGAAGGGGATAGCCCACCCCCCTGACAGATATTGTCAGGAGGCCGCATCCAATCCGTTCTGCCGCCACCAGTCGGCCATCAGCACCGCGCGGCGGCGACCGAAGCCCTCGCTGCCGATCCGCGCCGCGGCGATGCGGTCGATGCGAAAACTGCGGAAATCCTGCCGCAGCAGGCACCAGGCCGCGATGATCTGCTTGTCCTCGAAATAGGCGAGCGCGGCGGGCCAGATCGCGCGTTCGGTGGCCGCGCCCTTTTCGTCGGCATAGTCGATGTGCAGCACCTTCTCCGCCCGCATCGCATCGCGCACGACGGCAAGCAACGGCGCATTGCTCTCGCGCCAGCGGCTGTTCACCGGCCACAGCCCCGACTCGTCGATCCGCTGCTTCAAATCGTCGGGACTCGCCGCCGCGATCTTCGCGAGCGCCAGCCCTGCGGCGCGTGACAGCGCCCCGTCCTGCCGCCCCTCGACCCAGCGCGCGCCGAGCACCAGCGCCTCCAGCTCTTCGGCGGTGAACATCAGGGGCGGCAGGAAAAAGCCCTGCCGCAGCACATAGCCGACCCCCGCCTCGCCCTCGATCGGCGCGCCGAGCGCGATCAGCGCCTGGATGTCGCGATAGAGCGTGCGCACCGACACGCCCTGTTCCTCGGCCAGCACCTCCGCCGTCACCGGCCGCCGCCGCCGCCGCAAGCCGTCGATGATCGCAAACAGCCGCCCCGTCTTCGCCACCATCGCTCCTCTTCATCCGCCCTGTTAGCGGCGCGTCAGCGGCGACGAAAGGTCCAGCGCATCGGCTTCGACCCGTCGATCGCCGAAATCGTCGCCGTCATCGTGTCGCCGTCGCGGACATATTCGATGCGCTGCGGATAATCGTGCGCGGCGTTCTCGAATATCGCGCGCATATCCTCGCGCCGGACCAGCTGGAACGCGACCGGCGCGCCGCCGCCGGGCTGCGCGATATAGGCGGGCGTGCCATCGGCGCCCGCCGCGATCCGCAGAAACTCGAACTCGCGCAAACTGTCACCGCGCCCCGATCTGCTATGCCCCAGCATCACGCCGCCGCGTGGGCCGGTCCAGCTCTCCTCGGTCCAGCGCTCGCCCTCCTCGCGGATCCACTGTCCCGCCATCCACGCCAGATCGTCGACCGTCGCCGCCGGGCTCGCCGCCGTCAGCACCGCTGCCGCGGCCATCGCGAAAATTGCCTTCATATCCGCCTCCTGTCGCGCGCCCTCTGACAGAGTGCTCGCGCGCCGTCTTGAACCGACACGACAATCATCGTCTAACGCGCAAGATGGACTATCGCGAGACCCCGCCACCGCCGCATCTCGCCGGGCTGGTCAAGACGCGCTGGACGCTCTCGGCCAAGGGCGCCGCGTCCGAATGGCTGCCGCAGCAGGCGACCCCCGACGGCTGCGTCGAAATCATCCGCCGCACCTGCGGCCGCTCGCGCTGGGACGGCGACCAGCCCGCGAGCTTCGTCGTCGGCCTCGTCGCCCGCCCGCAACCGTTCGAGATCAGCGGCGACGGCGCGTTCGAGGCGCTCCGCCTCTGGCCGTGGGCGTGGGAAGCGATCGGCATGATCGCGCTTGCCGGGCTGCACGGCCGCTGGGCCGCATGGGACGCGCCCGCCCTCGATACCATCGAAGCGCGGCTCGCCGACGAGCCCGGCCTCAACGCCATCGGCGCCGCCATCCTCGCCGCCCCGACCGTCGCCGCGATGGGCGAAGCGACCGCGATGCCGCCGCGTACGCTCCAGCGCTGGTTCGCCCGCCACGTTGGCATGCCGCCGCGGGCCTGGCTACGCCTCCGCCGTTTCCAGGCGAGCTTCGAAACCCTCCCCGGCGAAGCCAGCCTCGCGGGCCACGCCGCGACGCAGGGCTATGCCGATCAGGCGCATATGGCGCGCGACTTTCGCGCCCTCGCCGGGGTCACCGCCACCGCCGCGCGCACCCGCGCGCGCGGCCCCTTTCTCGACTGACCCCCTTCCCCTTCGCGCGCCCGCCGCCTATAAGCGCACCATCCCCGGGGAGCCGCGTCTGTGATGGCCGGTTGAGAGCGGAATAGACCGCGACCCGTTGAACCTGATCCGGGTAATACCGGCGGAGGGAGGGTCGGTATTCCATACGCGGAATCCCCATTCTCGCTCCGAACAATTGGAGCGACTGCACATGGCCGACATCGACGCGAAATTCGAAAATACCGCCCCCATCGGGGTGACGACCGGCCCGATCCGCGGCAGCCGCAAGATCCATGTCGCGACGCAGACCGGCAGCGGCATCCGCGTCGCGATGCGCGAGATCGACCTCGACCCGCACAGCGGCGAGCCCCCCGTCCGCGTCTATGACACCAGCGGTCCCTACACCGACGCGAACGCGACCATCGACATCAACGCCGGCCTCGCCGAACTCCGCCGCGACTGGATCCGCGGCCGCGGCGATGTTCAGGAAGTCGCGCAGCGCGAGGTCCGCCCCGAGGACAACGGCCAGCTCGGCCCCGACCGCAGCGGCGGCGTCCCCGCCTTCCCCAACGTCAAGAAGCAGGTCCTCCGCGCCAAGCCCGGCGCCAACGTCAGCCAGATGCATTATGCCCGCCGCGGCATCATCACGCCCGAGATGGAATATGTCGCCGAGCGCGAGAATCTCGGCCGCGCGCGCCTCGCCGAGTATAAGCGCGACGGGCAGGACTGGGGCGCCAGCATCCCCGATTATGTCACCCCCGAATTCGTCCGCGACGAAGTGGCGCGCGGCCGCGCGATCATCCCCAGCAACATCAACCACCCCGAATCCGAGCCGATGGCGATCGGCCGCAACTTCCTCGTCAAGATCAACGCCAATATCGGCAACAGCGCGGTCGCATCCGACGTCGCGAGCGAGGTCGACAAGATGGTCTGGTCGATCCGCTGGGGCGCCGACACCGTCATGGACCTGTCGACCGGGCGCAACATCCACGACACGCGCGAATGGATCATCCGCAACTCGCCCGTCCCGATCGGCACCGTCCCCATCTATCAGGCGCTCGAAAAGGTCGGCGGCATTGCCGAGGACCTGACGTGGGAAATCTTCGCCGACACGCTGATCGAACAGGCGGAGCAAGGAGTCGACTATTTCACCATCCACGCCGGCGTCCGGCTGCCCTACGTCCCGCTCGCGGCAAAGCGCATGACCGGCATCGTGTCGCGCGGCGGCAGCATCATGGCGAAATGGTGCCTCGCGCATCACAAGGAAAGCTTCCTCTACGAACGCTTCGACGAGATTACCGAGATCATGAAGGCCTATGACGTCGCCTACAGCCTCGGCGACGGCCTCCGCCCCGGCAGCATCTATGACGCGAACGACGAGGCGCAGTTCGCCGAGCTCTACACGCTCGGCGAGCTCACCAAGCGCGCCTGGGCGCAGGATGTGCAGGTGATGATCGAGGGGCCGGGCCACGTCCCGATGCACAAGATCAAGGAGAATATGGACAAGCAACTCGAAGCGTGCGGCGAGGCGCCCTTCTACACCTTGGGACCGCTCACCACCGACATCGCGCCGGGGTACGACCATATCACCAGCGGCATCGGCGCCGCGCAGATCGGCTGGTACGGCACCGCGATGCTTTGCTACGTCACGCCCAAGGAGCATCTGGGCCTGCCCGACCGCGACGATGTGAAGGTCGGCGTCGTCACCTACAAGCTCGCCGCGCACGCCGCCGACCTCGCCAAGGGCCACCCCGCCGCGCAGGTCCGCGACGACGCGCTATCGAAAGCGCGCTTCGAATTCCGCTGGCGCGACCAGTTCAACCTGTCGCTCGACCCCGACACCGCCGAGCAATATCACGACCAGACCCTCCCCGCCGAGGGCGCCAAGTCGGCGCATTTCTGCAGCATGTGCGGCCCCAAATTCTGCTCGATGAAGATCAGCCAGGAAGTCCGCGACTTCGCCAAGCTGCAAAATCAGGACAGCGCCGGCTTCATCGCCACCGAAGAGGCCGAAAAGGGCATGGCGAAAATGAGCGAGGTTTATGAGGAAACCGGGCGCGAGTTGTATATGGGAGCGGGTGGCCGGGAGCATGATTGACAAATCGCCAGCTCCACCTGCGATTAGCCTGGCCATCGGCTCAGAGCCCATTCGACGAGTTCGTCAGATCTCGCTTTGAGCAGGTCTGGCGTCCAGTCGGCATATTTGCTCGCAAACTGGCGTGCCGATTTAAACATCGCGTCCGCTTGATACTCGGACCGCTTAATTGTGTAGCTTGTATTCTTTAGCTCTCCGTTCATTTCCGCGGATAGAGGGATCAAATTGGCCCATAAGTTTGTTAGTTTTGACCGCTGCTCAGTATCGAACTTTTCATCCCACGAATGATCTGGGTTTCGAGGCAATACGTGCTCAATCCATGGGATATTTGCTGGAACATCGCCACCTAGGGCTTCATCATGCTGACGGATTACAAAGGATGCCACCGAAGAGCCGTAAAGAGCCCTCGTTCTAATTGAACGGGCAACCAGATCGTCGTCGGGCCACGTTACGGTGGACCGCTCTCTAATTTTGGCGACCACCGATTCAGGTGTTCGATCGCTTTTTGTGTCCTCCCAAAGCCGCCTGAACACGGCATGCAGGCCCGTCGGCTCAATTCCGCATAGCGCTCGCCTAATGAGGAAAGCCTCTATGCGGCCCAATATTTCGATGCCGTTGTGAATCTCGACACTTCCGTCAGCCATTGCTTTCGCCAGCTGCATCAAAAATGGCAGAGCGGAGGCTGGGAAACCGAAATCCTTAAATCGCCTAATGGCAGCGGCGGCATCTTTCGGCAAATTCTGCAGATTGGATCCGGTCATCAAATCCAGGAAGGCGTCCTGAAACGAAGCCAGCTTTTCTATAATTTCTGCAGGATCATTGTGCTTTTCCCATTCCTTCCGTAGATATCCATATACCTGAGACTTGTTCAAATTTGGATTCTGGATGAGGCCGAATGGGAAAAAATACGCTTCAAATAGTGTAGTCGTTTGATTTATTTTGAATCTTTCATAAAATGGCTGCCAAGCATGTGTGTCGACGTAATCTATTTTTTCGGATCCCAGATCCGATACGCGAGAAAATATTTCATTTCTCACGAGATCGCCAACAGTCATTGGCTCTTGCCTAGAATTTAGACTGTCAAATATCTTTGGTCCATTGGTTGGATCGACAACGTCTATTTGAACTACGCTCATCCTTTCCAGAAGAGCATTCAGCACGTCTGAAACTCTTTCAGTCCCGTAATTATCTACTTGATCTTTAAAAAATCTCTTTGCCGCCAAATAATTCTTCGACAGAGCACCGCTTTCCCATCCGGTGGGGCTAAGCTTTGTTGGCTTGAACGACCCAATCTTTACCGCAAAATCGGAGTTCCTTTGCAAATCTTCCATAAGAAAATTGAGCTGTTTCCTGTCTTCTTTACATGAGTGAAGCTTGAAATTTGATTCGAGCTTAACCATTCTTCCTATTGCCAAGTATTTTTGGAAGAGAGACACGGCTTCATCCACCATGCCATTGTCGGAAAGTGTCTTGAGCCCGGCCGACAAGTAGAGGTAAATCGTCGTAATTCTTTGCTGGCCGTCAATCACCTCATATAGAGTTGGGTCAGAGGGTGAGCTTCGACGACCATGAATGATAACCGCGCCCAAGAAATGAGTTAAGCTCTCATCGTCGACAAGCGCCAACAGGTCTGCTTCAAATTGGTCGAGGCGTGCCTTTTTCCATTTGTAGGGGCGCTGAAAGTATGGGATCGAGAAGACAGAGTCTCCAGAAAGCAATCCTGACACATCAGATTCTTCCGAATTATTTGTGAGCTTACCCGCTACGACCACGCAAACCTCCATATCCTGCAACAAGTGATCCAAGCGAAATTCTGCGACTATGTCTACGTCGATATCGCCCGCGCTGAAGATAAACCGCTAAAGGGTTAGGCCGACAACGGCCACGACTGCCGCTCCATCTCTACTAACCGCGCATAGCCAGTTCCCGCGCAGGGCTATTGTCGTCCAACTGACGCCTCTAGCCGCATCCGGGCCAAACAAATCGGCATCACCCCTACACCATGCTACACTCCACCCATGCGCCCCCGGAACCCCCTCTACGTCATGGCCAAGCCGCCGCCCGAGGTGCAGGCGGCGATCGCCGCGCTGCCGCGCAACGATCCCGCGCGCGGGCCCGACCTGCTCCATGTCACGCTCATCTCGCTCTACGACCTCCATTATGCGCCGCCCGAGTGGCTGCCCGCGACCATCGCCGCGCTCGACGGCTTCGCCGCGGCGCCCTTCCCGCTCCGCTTCGACCGGATCGAGAACCGCAAGGCGGTGACGCTGCGTACGCGCGATCCGCTGGCCGAGGCGCGGGCCTTCCAGAAGGCGCTGGTCAACCATCTGCTGCGCGAAAAGGCGCCGATCATGGACGGCACCACCCCCGAACCGCACATCACGATCAACTATCGCGGCGACCGGCTGGGTTCGCAGACATTCGGCGCGCTGAAGCTGCCGCCGATCGCATGGACGGTGCGGGAAATATTGCTGATGGAAAGCGTTGTCGGCAAGACGACGCATATCGAGCACGGCCGCTGGGCGCTGACACCGCCCGGCGGCTGAGCGCGGCGCGGGCACGACAACGGGCGGCACGAGAGAGGAGAGCAGCCATGGCGACGATCACGATCGGCACACCCGCGGACAGAGCGCGGCTGCTCCACACGCTCGTGCTCGGCTTTGCCGCCGACCCGGTGGCGCGCTGGGCCTCGCCCGACGCCGCGACCTATATGGACCGCCGCCACGAATTTTTCGGCGCCTTCGGCGGCGCGGCGTTCGATCATGGCACGGCGTTCGTCGCCGACGACGGCGCCGCGGTCGCGACCTGGCTGGCGCCGGGGGTCGAGCCCGACGGCGAGGTCATGGCCGCGATCATGGACGAACAGACGCCCGCGCACCGCAAGGCCGAAATGGACGAGCTCGTCGAACAGATGGACCGCTTTCACCCCGCCGAGCCCGTCTGGTACCTGCCGCTGATCGCCGCCGATCCCGCGCATCAGGGCCGCGGGCTCGGTACCGCGCTGATGGAGGCGGCGATCGCGGTGATCGACGCCGACGGCCGCGCCGCCTATCTCGAAAGCTCGAACCCGCGCAACATCCCGCTCTACCGGCGCTTCGGCTTCGACATCATCGGCGAGATCCGCACCCAAAGCTCGCCGGTCCTGACCCCGATGTTCCGGCCGGGCCGGGATTAGCGCGCGAAAGGATTTTCCCATGTCGCACCCCTCGAAGATCGTCCATTGCACCGGCCCCGGCGACCCGCACGCGCTCGACGGCATTTCGCGGCGCCACCGCAGCGGTAGTCTCGACGCGCTGTGCCCGGTCTGTGCCGGTTACGGCCAGTGGAACACCCAGATCGACCTCGTCAGCCATCGCTCGATCCGCCATGCCTGCCCCAAATGCGACGGGCGCGGCTGGATCGAGACCGGCGACGACATGGTCCCCAGCCACGACATCGAGCGGAGCGAGGCAGGGCATCCGGCGTGGACGGTGCGGCTCGACCCGTCAGACGATCGCGAATAGGCGTCAGCCCGCAGGTTTCAGCCAGTTGTAGAGAAAATCCTGGATCGCGTCGCCATAATGGCGGTCGGTGTCCGCCGCGGCATCGTACAGCAACTGCTTCCCTCGCGGCCATTGCGGCTGCGGCAGCTTCAAGGTCGCATCGCTGTACAGGCGGATCGTGTCGCGGAACGGCGCCCAGCGATTGCCCGCGTTCGACGCCTGCCACTTCGCGGTCAGCATCGCCTGTCCCGCCGCGCGCACGCGCTTGTGCAGCAGTTCGGCCTTTTTCGGATCGCGCGCATAAATGCCGACGAGCGTGGGCCAGCCCGCCGCGTCGGGCTTTTCCCACTCGGTCTGCCACATCGCGACCAGCTCGCGCGCAAAGCTCTGCATCATCCCCGGCGGCGTCGTCACCGCGGTCTTGCTCGCCCCGTCCCCCCTATCGTCGGGCTTGCCGTCGGCGCCGAGGCGGGTGAGCTGGACGACGCGGTCCTTGGGAAAGGCGAATTCCTCGAGCAGGTCGATCTCGCCCGCATCGAGCTTTCCGTCGCGGCGGAGGTGGCGGATCACCAGCTTCGCCTCGTCCTCGCCGATATATTTGCGGTACAGCGCGGGGTTCTTCGGGTCCTTTACCGGCGCCCATTCAGTGAGCAGGCGGAAAATCTCGGGCGACGCGACCGCGGCATCGTCGAGCGGTTTCGCATAACCCGCCTCCCACTCGGTCGCGGGCAGCCCCTTGACCGCGGCGACGGTGGCGCCGGTCTGGGCGAAAGCAGGGGTGGAAAGGGTAAGCGCGAGGGTAAGCGCCGCCATCGGCGCACGGATCGATCGAAACATAGTTCCTCCATCGACCCATGCCCTGCCTATCAGCCCGCCGCGAACAGGCAAGCAGGAACCTATGCCGCCGCCGCCAGCCCCAGCGCCCCGCGCACCCATGCCGGCCACCAGTCGCTGTGATAGGCGACCGCCGCCGCCGCGAACGCCAGCGCATAGGCGCCGCCGCCCCACAGCAGCACCGGGTGCACCCGCCCGCGCGTCGCAATGTCGAACAGCGCCGCCGCCACGATCAGCGCGATCGTCCCCGCCCAATTGCCGAGGATGATGCCCCCATAGCCGTCGCCCAGCGTCATGCCGATCGGCTCGCCCCACCAGCGCCCGAACGCCGCCGACAGGATCACCGCGGTTGCGAGCAGGATCAGCCTTTTATGCGCCGCGGGGTAGCCGCGCTTCACAAAGGCCAGCGTCGCGGTACCCGCGAACAGGATCATCGACGTCAGCGGCAGCGCAAAGAAGCGCGCATTTTCGGGATCGCGCGGCGCGTAGAAACGCTGGCTGTGGATTTCGGCGGCGATCGCCGACACCGTCATCACCGGGACGAGTATGACGATGCTCAGCCCCAGCAGCCGGTGCAGATCGTGCCGCCGCGCGCCGATCAGCAGCGCCTGCACGGTCAGGATCGCCATCCACGCGAAAAAAGCCCAGACATGGATTTCCAGCATCGCGGGCGCGGGATAGTCGGCGGTGCCGCCGAAGCGCTTGGCGATCTGCGGCGCAAAGCCCATCGCGACGCCCAGCCAGGACATCGCGATGAAGCTCAGGAAAAACGCTCGGTCGGCGCGATGCCACGCCGCGAACACCGGACGCGTATCCGTCATAAATCCCCCTCACCGACCCGGCGCCAGAGCATCATGGTGGCGGCCGGTGGTCAAACGAAAACGTCCCGCCGCAAACGCGCGTGCACGACGCACGCGGGGCTCGACTCGTCTGCCTGGCCCCGATAGGATGACAACGGTTACCGCTACGGGAGAGTGACGATGCGTGGACAGGCTTGGCTGACGGGTGGACTGATGACGTGCGCAGCGCTGGCGCTCGCCGGATGCGGCAAGGCCGAGGCGCCTGCCGCGGCGCCCGAAAAGTCGGTGCTCGCCGACGGCCCCGCCGCCGACATCAGCAAGGTCGCTGCGGCCGACCTGCCGCCCGGCGTGCGCGACGCGGTGCTCGCCAAGGTCCCCGGCATGACAATCGCCGAGGCCGAGCGCAAGGAACGCGGCGGCAAGATCTTCTATGATGTCGAGGGAACGCGCCCCGATGGCAGCGAAGTCGAGCTCGACCTGATCGAGGAAGCCGGAAAATATCGCGTCGTCGAGATGCAGCGCGACATCGCCTGGGCCGACGCGCCCGCCCCGGTGCGCGCCGCCGCCGCCGCGGCCGACGCCTTCACCCCGGCGCGCGTCATCGAAAGCACGCAGGAGGACGGGATGGTCGTCTATGAACTCTTCGCGCCCGGCAAGGCCGACGAACCCGCCGCCGAGGTGAACTGGAAGGACGGCAAGGCGGTGCTGCGCAGCGAACGCAACGAATATTGACGCCGATGACCGACGCTGCCCCCACCGGCCCCGATGCGGGTGCGACCTTCTATCACGGCACGCGCGCCGACCTTGCCATCGGCGACCTGCTCGTCGCCGGCCGGGGCAGCAATTACCAGGCCGCGCCGATGTCGTGGATCTATTTCTCCGCCGCACTGGAGTCGGCGATCTGGGGCTGCGAGCTCGCCGCGGGCGACGGCCGCGAGCGCATCTATATCGTCGAGCCGACCGGCGACTGGTTCGACGATCCCAACCTCACCGACAAGAAATTCCCCGGCAACCCGACGCGAAGCTATCGGTCGCGTTTCCCGCTGCGCATCGTCGGCGAGGTCGAAAGCTGGACCCCGCACGCGCCCGAAATATTGCAGGCGATGAAGGACAATCTTGCCCGGCTGCAGGTCGAAGGCGCGCCGATCATCGACTAACCGGAAAATCGCGCTAGGCTGCGCCACCCGAACCGACAACCGGAGCCGCCGCCATGCTGACGACCCTGCTCACCCTCGCCGCCGCGGCCGCAACGCCCGCCCCTGCCACCCCCGCCGCCGATCTCGCCGCGATCGAGGCGACCTGCTTCGACTATGTCGACGGCCAGCTCGAGGGCGATCCCGAACGCGTCAAGCGCGCGCTGCACCCCGACCTCGCGAAGCGCCGCGTGCTCGGCGACACCCCCGACGAACGGCTGGGGCTGCAACGCATGAGCCGCGAGGAGCTGGTCGACCTGACGAAGCGCGGCGCGCTCAAGACCCCGAAGGCCGAGTGGGACCGCGCGTGCAGGATCCTCGACGTCGCGGGCGACGCGGCGGCGGTGCGCGTCGAAACGCCGTGGTTCGTCGACTATTTCCACATGGGTAAATTCGGCGAACGCTGGGTCATCGTCAATGCGATGTGGCACATGAAGCGGGGCAGCACCCCAGCGGCAACGCCGGCGACCGAGGCGGCCGCCGCGCCGCTCTTTGCGCTCGCGCTGGCACCGGGTCGGGCATGGAAACCCGGGCGCCCCTTTTCCGAACAGGGACTGCGGCCCCATTTCGACTATTGGATGGCGCTGTTCCGCGAAGGCCGTATCGCCACGGCAGGGCCGGTCGGGACCGATTCGGGCCTCGTCCTGCTGCGCGCGCCCGACCAGGCCGCGGCCGAGGCGATCCTCGCCGCCGACCCCGCGATCGCTGCGGGCATCTTTACCGGGACCGTTCGCCCCTATGCCCCGCCGATGGTGAACGGCGCCGCACTCCCGCGCCCGCGCGCGGCAACGAAATGAAGCTCCTCTTCGCGGCTTCGGCGGCGCTTCTGCTCGCCGCGCAAACGGCGGCACCGCCCGCGCCCGACCCGCGCCGCCCGGCCCCCAGCTTCGACAGCGTACCGCCCGAACTGCCACCGTTGACGCGCCCCGCGGTGCTGATCGTCAGCAAGACCAACGGCTATCGCCACGACAGCATTGCCGAGGCGGTGCCGGCGATCGAGCGTCTTGTGAAGGCGCGCGGCTGGAGCAGCTTTGCCACCGAAAATGCCGCGGTGTTCAACCCCGAACAACTCGCCAAATTCGACGTCATCGTCTTCGCCAATGCCAGCGGCGACATCTATACGACCGACCAGCGCGCGGCATTTCAGGCATGGATCGCGAAGGGCGGCGGCTTCGTCGGCCTCCACAGCGCGGGCGACGGCAGCCATCCGGGCTGGTTCGTGAAGATGCGCGGCAACGGCAATTTCACCGGCCACCCGGGCGGTGCCGACCAGTTCCAGACCAGCAATCTTATCGCCGCGGACCGTAGCCACCCCGCGACGCGCCACCTGTCCGCGATCTGGCCGTGGACCGATGAATATTACAGCTGGGACGCGCCGCCCGCCGCCGATGCGCATATTCTGGTGCGGCTCGACGAAACGAAAATGCGCCTCGAACCCAAGCTGCAGATGGGCGAGCACGCGCTCGTCTGGTGGCGCTGCGAGGGCCGCGCGCGCGTCTTCTATTCCGCGCTCGGACACAAGGCCGAGGCGTGGGCTGACCGCGTCCATCTCCGCATGGTCGACGGCGCGATCGGCTGGGCCGCACGCGCGGACGGCATGGGCTGCGACTAGGTCCTTTTTGCCCGCGCCGGCTTCTCGAGGTTCGCCTCGACCGCCGCGCGCACCAGCGCCTTGAACGCCGCCTCGTCGACGCCGTCACCCTCGAACAGGTCGATCGCGCGCCGCGTGTTGCCGTCGAGGCTCGAATTGAACAGCTTCGCGGGATCGGCGAGCGCCGCGCCCTTGGCAAAGGTCAGCTTGACCTTGTCCTTATAGGTTTCGCCGGTGCAGAGGATGCCGGCATGTTCCCACACCGGCACACCCGCCGGATTCGTCGGCTTCTGCCACTTCACCGTCTCTTCGACCTCCGGATCGGCGGCATGGATCAACGCGCGCAGCTTGGCGAGCGTCGCCCCGCGCCAGTCGCCTAGCCCGGCAATTTTCGCGTCGATCAGCTCCGATGCCATATCCCGCTCCTCACATCTTCTCGCCGGGCAGCGCCGCGGCCTGTTTCACCCAGTCGGCGAACGCCGCCGCGTCGACATTATCGTCCTCATGGATATGGAAATAACGCGTGTCGCCGCTCTTCGACGCGACCGGCGGAACCGGGTCGAGCGACTGACCGCGAAAGAAAGCGACCTTGATATAGCGGTCGAAGCAATGGATGCTGAGGAACCAGTGCGTCGGCTCGGCGCCCTGCCCCGGCGGGCCATAAAGCGGCGAATTCCATTTAACCGCCTTCGCAACCCCCGGAACATTCTTTTCGATCAGCGTGTCGAGCCGCCGCCAGACGCCGGACTTCCACCCCGGCATCGCCGCGATATAGGCCTGCACCGGCGCGTCGCCATAGCCTTTCGGAATCTGTGGATTGCCGCCCGACAGCAGCACGGGCTTGGGATCGGCCGCCATTCCCTCAGCGTTCGTCGCGATAGAAGGGCCGGTCGCCCGCGATCGTCACCCGCTCCATGCGCCGCACCGCGGGGAAATAGTCCGACGCCGCATAATGCTGCCCGGCGCGATTGTCCCAGAAGGCGATCGAACCCGCGCGCCAGCGAAAACGGCACTGGATTTCGGGCACGGCCGCCTGCGCGTAAAGATGCGCGAGCAACCATTCGCTCTCCTTTGCCGACACGCCCTCGATATGGCTGGTGAAGGCCGTGTTGACATAGAGCGCCTGCTCGCCCGTTTCGGGATGCGTGCGCACCACCGGGTGGAGCTGCGGCGGATATTGCTCGTGCAATTCCTCGATGCTCTTGCCCAGCCTTCGCGCAAAGACCCGCGCGATATCGTGCACCGCACTCAGCGAGCGGCACCAGTCCTGCATCGCGGGCGACAGGGCGCGGAACGCCGCCGCCATGTCGGCGAACAGCGTGTCGCCCCCGACCGCGGGCACCTCGATCGCGCGCAGGATCGACCCGAGCGATGGTTCGGCGCGCCACGTGACATCCGAATGCCATTCATTCTCGCGCCCGCGCGAATCGGGTCCGTGCGCGATATGCAGCACCTCGGGATTGGGCTGGTCCTTGGGTGTCGCGGGGTGGATTTCGAGCGGGCCGAAACGCCGCGCAAAGGCGATATGCTGTTCGGGCGTGATGAACTGGTCGCGAAAGAAGATCACCTTATACGCGAGCAGCGCAGCCCGAATTTCGGCGATCACCGCCTCGTCCTGCTCCTCGGCGAGATCGATCCCCGAAATCTCGGCGCCGATCGACGGCGTCAACGGTGCGACCTTCAGGCGCTCGAAAACCCGCTGCGATGCAACAAGGGCCATGGCATTCCGCTCCTGCTATTTTCTTGTCGGAGCATGAGAAGACGAGGGCGACGGCGAGTCAAGCCGCGCTGCGACTAGCCGACGATCTCCGCGGTCGCGGCGCGCTCGATCACGGACCGCCAATGCGGCCGTACCGGCAACAGGAAAATCTCCGCCAAGGCGCGTTCGATCTCGTCGGCGGACAGGTAGCGGCGATCGATACGCCCGTCGATCAGCCGCACCGTCAGGCGGTTGTCGCGCAGGCCATAACGCGCCTCCGCGGTTGTGCGCGCCGCGATCAGCTGGTGGCGGAAATGCGAGTCGGGATGCGCCGAGGTATACCAGTTGCCCAGCTCGTAATCGATCGCGGGCGGCGCGACATGGTCCAGCCGGTACAGCGTCCGCCATGCACCCTCGATCGACGCGGCGACCTGCCACGCGTCGCCCTGCCGCACGACGCGGTAGCTTTCGTGCCGCGTCGGCTGCGGCTCTTCGCTGTCCATCGCCAGCGGCCGCGGCGGCACCGCCGCGCCGAACCCGACATCGGCGAGCCAGGGGCGGCCGCCCAGCCGGACCCGGACGACCATGTGCGTGCGCGGCGTCGGTGGGGCATCGTCGGGCAGCATCCAGCGCACCCGGCCCAGCAGCCCCTCGGCGTCGAAGCCGATGGCGAGCAGCGCGCGGAGGAACAGGCTGTTCTGTTCGAAACAATAGCCGCCGCGCCGCTGGCCGATCAGCTTGGCATCGACCGCCGGCGCGCCGATGTCGATCCCCGCGCCCGTCAGCGCATCGATCGCCTCGAACGGGATCGCCGCGATATGCGCGGCCTGCAATGCGGCCAGCACCTCCAGCGTCGGCGCCACCGGCCCGGCATAGCCGATGCGCGCCAGATAGCGCGGCAGGAAGGCCTCGGCAGGCGCATCGACGTCGTCATCGACGGGGTCGGAAGGCGGGGCAGCGGGATAGTGCAGCATGGACAAGGCTCCGGTTCGCGAATCAACTGTCCCGCGTTTATGAAAGCTCAAGCCCGGTTGAGGTCAAGCGCCGATCGGCGCGACGTTTGTCCGCGGCTAAAGCGCCAGCATATTGGTAACTTAGCCATTGCAGGCGGGCATTTGCTGCGGCAGACGCATCACACAACATAAGTCGCATAACATAAACATTTCAGGGAGCCCCCATGCGCACCACGACTTATTCCCGTCTCGCCGCCGCGCTCGCGCCGGCCGCACTGTTTTTCACCGCCGGAACCGCCAATGCCGCGACCTGCGAGGAAGCCTTCGTCAAAAAGGGCAACCCGATCACCGCGCTGCGCTTCACCGCGGCGGTGACCGTCGCCGACCTGCCCCCCGCCGTCGCGATCGGCCAGATGCGCGGTATCGTCGCGGCCAAGGGTTATGACATCATGGCCGACGAGGCCGAATATGGATCGATGCTGATCGAACAGCCGATGACCGGAACCGTCCGCGCCTTTCCGATCCAGATCACCGCGACGCAGACCGGCGGCATCGGCACCGTCGTGATGGAGGCCAAGCTGCGCGCCGGCCAGTCGGTCGGCAGCGATGCGGCAAAGGCCGAAATGTGCGGCATCCTCAATCAGATCAAGGGCGGCAAGGCCGGCGCCGCCGCGGCGAAGAAGGGCGCGACCGCGACCACCGTCGCCGCCGCGCCGGTAAAGATCAGCGCGCTGGGTTTCTCGCAGCAGGTGTCGAAGGACACCGAACGCAACGCCGCGGGCATATTGACCCGCTACAAGGGCAAGCAGTTCACGATCGACGGCACGGTCGACTATGTCACGAAGGACGGCAAGGATTTCCGCGTCGGCTACAAAATCCCCCAGCCCTATGAACAGGCGATCCGCCTGCCCAACCAGGCGCCGTTCAAGACCGACATCGTCTGCTATATGGCGCCGGGGCAGGCCGCTTTTTCACTCCAGCTCAAGCCGAACAAGGGCATCAAGCTGACCGGCACGGTCGAGGATTTCGACGAATATAAGCATGTCATCTGGCTGAAGGACTGCCGCCCGGCGCAATAGGCCCAGCCGTCCGCCCGCTCGTCGCCAAGTGCCGGCACCCTGTCGAAGCACTGGCGACGACCGAAAGAGTTTTGGTGATCGTCAGCAGGCGGCTCTCGAGGCCGCTATCGACGTCGACGCCGAAGGAGACGCCCATGCGATTCATGCTTCTCGCCGCTGCTCTTGTCGCCGTTCCCGCCGCGGCGCAGGGCGATGCCCCGATCGTCGTCACAGGTATCGAGAAACAGATTGAAAGCTTCGTCGGCGCGCTGACCCAGGCGTCGCCGCGAGGCAAAATCGCGCGGTTCGAAAAGGCGGTATGCCCCGGCGCCTTCGGGATGCCCGACGCCCAACGCGCAGCCGTCAGTGAACGTATCCGGACCGTGGCAGCAGGCGTCGGGCTAAAAATGGCAAAGGCGAACTGCAAACCCAATCTGGTGGTCATGGTCACGCCGGACAAAGCTGCCTTTCTGGAAGCGCTGGGCAAAAAACGCTATTACATGTTCGGCAACCGATCCCCTGCCGAGGTCCGGCGCATTTTGGCCCAGCCAGGCCCGGCAACGGCATGGCAGATTCAGGAAATGGTGAACGGCGACGGCAGGCCGATATTCAATGAAGCAGGCACCCCGATCAATCGTTCGATCCGGGCGGAATCACGCATCACCCCGCCAGCGCGGCCCGCGTTCATGGCAGCGATGGTGGTCGTGGAAAGCAAAGCGATCGACGGACTCTCGACCACCCAACTCGCCGATTATGCGGCGATGCGCGCTTTGGCGCGGATCGACCCGGCGCGGATCAACGCGTCGGCGCCTTCCACGATCCTGCGGGTGCTCGACGCCACGGTCGACAGCGAAGTGCCGGTCACGCTGACCCAATGGGATTTCAGCTTTCTGAAGGGGCTTTATTCCAGCCCCAGCAATCTCTACGCCCCGTCGCAGCGCTCCGAAATTGGCCGTGTCATGGAACGGGAGATGGAGCGCACGGATGGCGGCAAAACCCGGCATCCCGATGGGACGAAGGAATGACGAGCGATCATGGCGTGCCGGGCGGCAGGCCGCACCAAGGGCTCTAACATGCGAAAAACTTGTGCGCTTTTCTTCGCCTCAATGCTGATCCTGACCCCGGCTCAGGCACGCGATGCCGCCGACCTCCGCGCCTTCGCCGACGCGTTCGACGCGGCGCAGATCGCGCAGGACCGTGCCGCGCTCGAGCGCATGGTCGCCGACGATCTCGTCTTCATCGACGGTAGCGGCAAGCGATATGGCAAAGCCTTTTTCATCGACGGCTGGACCGGCGTCGATGACGATTATGACCCGGTGACGCTCAAGGACCGCGTCATCCTTCCGATCGGCGCGGACGCTGGTCTGGCGAGCGCCGAAACGGTCGTGTCAGGCCGCTCGGCAGGAAAGCCCTTTCGCGTCCGCATCCGTTTCACCGACATCTTCCGGCGTCACGGCGACACTTGGCAGGCCACCTATATCCATGTGACGCGCATGGCGATGGAGGACGCCCCGAAACCATGACGCGCGCGCGCCGCATAGTCCGCTTGGCGGTCCGCGCGGTCGGGATCTTGCTCCTCTTGCTCGCTCTCTTCGCGCTGGTCATTGCGGTGAACGGGTGGAACGCCTTCGGGCAGGCGCCGTCGGGGCCGCGGCTCGAAAAACTCGAACGCTCGCCGCACTGGAAAGACGGCGCCTTCACCAACGGCCGCGGCGGCTGGATCGACCGGCAGGCGGCGTATCGCGGCCTGCTCACCGCATCGGCGATCACCGAGCCGGAGCCCGGCGCGCCGGTGCCGGTGCTGCGCACCGACGCCGTCACCCTCGCCCACCTCCCCGCCAGCGGGCTGCGCATCACCTGGTTCGGCCACAGCTCGACCCTCGTCGAGATCGACGGCAAGCGCATCCTCGTCGATCCGATGTGGGGCAAGCGCGCCTCGCCGGTCGGCTGGCTCGGCCCCGCACGCTGGTACGCGCCGCCGATCGCGATCGCCGACCTGCCGCCGATCGACGCGGTGGTGATCTCGCACGACCATTATGACCATCTCGACCGCGACACGATCCGTGCGCTCGACCGCCGCGGCACGATGTTCGTTGTTCCGCTCGGCATCGGCTCGCATCTTGCCTATTGGGGCGTCGACGAAAAAAAGATCGTCGAACTCGACTGGTGGGACCGGAAACGGATCGGCGACCTCACCATCGTTGCCACGCCCGCGCGTCATGCCTCCGGCCGCCTCGGCAGGCAGAGCAATCAGACCTTCTGGGCGGGTTATGCACTTGTCGGGCCGCAACACCGCGTCTGGTATTCGGGCGACACCGGCTTCACCCCCGAATTCGCCGAGATCGGCAAGCGTCTCGGCCCGTTCGACGCGACCTTGCTCGACGCCGGCCAGTACGACCCGGCATGGCCCGACAATCATCTCGGCCCCGAACTCGCGGTCGAGGCGCACCGACTCGTCGGCGGCAGGACGCTGATCCCGATCCACTGGGCGCTGTTCAACCTCGCCCCGCACGCGTGGACCGAACCGCCCGAACGCATCCTCGCCGCCGCGCGCTGCGCCGGCGTCCGCCTTGCGATGCCGCGTCCCGGCGAAAGCATCGACCCATTGACCACCCCGCCGCCGACGCGCTGGTGGCCCAAACTCGCGTGGCGCACCGCGATTCAAAAGCCGCAGGTCGCAACCCTCGACGGCAACCCGGCGCACCGCGTCCCGGTGCCGGCTTGCAAGACAGCCTCCTGACGATTCGACTCTTGTTGCGGATGAGAACATAATGGGAACATTGATCCGATTCGGAGGAATGGATGATGGACCCGATGTTCCGCTATTTTCTCGGCTTTCAAGTAAGTGCCGACCGGGCCGGCTGGCTGGCGCGCCAATTGCCGCCCGTTTCCGGCGACCTGTTTGCGGGCCTCAAGCCCCAGCTTTACCATCTGACTTTATGCACGATCGCCGAAACGATGGAGCCGCAACCCTTCCTGCGCGGAAAGGTGGCGAAAGCGTTCAGCGCCGGCCTTCCGGCCACGAGCGCGATTCCCTTCGCGCGCATCGTTTCGCGGAGCAGCGGGGCCGAGTTGGTCACCGCTGGCAGCGTCGGCGCCATTCGACAGGCCTATGACGCAATTGTCGCCCGCCTCGCGACGCAGGGCATCGATCCCATGCACCGCAAGTCAGGCCTCCGGCCGCACGTCACCCTCGGCTATGGGACATGCGCCTTCGATCCCGTTTCGGTCGCATGGAACTGGGCGCCGCGCGACCTCGTGCTGATCGAAAGCCATGTCGGCCACCGCCGCCACCGCGTGCTGCAAAGCTGGAGGCTCGAACCGCCCGCGCAGGGCAGCTTCGACTTCATGGCCGACGAGCTGCCCGCACCGCTGCTCCGCGCCGCCTAGTCCTCGAGGCTATGCTCGAGCGTGATCTCGCAGTTGAGCAGCTTCGACACCGGGCAGTTCTTCTCGGCCTCTTCGGCGATCTTCGCAAATTCGTCGGCGCCGATCCCCGGCACCTTGCCGGTCAAGGTCAGCGCCGATTTGGTGATCGCAAAGCCGCCGTCCTGCTGCTCCAGCGTCACCGCCGCGCTCGTTTCGAGCGTGTCGCCCGAATAGCCCGCGCGTGCGAGGCCGAACGACAGCGCCATCGTGAAACAGGCCGCATGCGCCGCGGCGATCAGCTCTTCGGGGTTCGTCCCCGGCTGTCCCTCGAAACGCGTGCCGAAACCATAGGGCTGCTTGTCGAGCACCCCCGACTTCGTGGTGATCGATCCCTTGCCCTCCTTGCCAAAGCCTTCGTAACGGGCCGATGCGCGATTGACGGTCATGGACATACTCCTTGGTTCGAGGGGACAGAATGAAAGGCGGCCGGGGACTCGCGAGCCTCAGGCGGCGAGCAGCTTAGGCCGGGCGCCGACGCGCTTCCACGCCTTTTCGTGGAAGAAGAAGGCCACCGCATTGATGCACGGTTCGATGACCGCGATCCCGCCCGCGAGCGCGACCGATCCGGTCATCACATAGGCGACGCTGAACCCGATCGTCAGATGGATCGAGAGGTAAGTGAAGGTCTTGATCAGGTCGGTGGGCATGGCCCGTCTCCAGAAGGTCGAACCCGATTTAGTTAAGAATGATTCGCAACAAATGCCAGCCGGCACTTTCGGTCAGTGTGATCGTTTTTCCCGAACGACACCCGCACGGTCGAGTTCGGGTCGCAGCCGTCCGGTTAGCCACAGCCACCACATCCGGAAATCGGCAGCGAGGCTCCACAACGGATAGGTAAAGGTCGCCGGGCGGTTTTTCTCGACCCCGAAATGCGCGACCCACGCGAAGAAATAGCCCGCGACGGGCAGCGCGATCAGCCAGCCCCACCGCCCGCTCAGCACCGCCGCGACCGCGATCGCCACGACAAGGCTCGTCCCGACATAATGCAGCGCGCGCGTCGACGCCTTGCTGTGCTCGCGCAGGTAAAAGGGCCAGAATTCGGCGAAACTCGTATATTGGCGCGCCATCAACGAATCTCCTGCTACAGGCTGCGCGCCGCTTCGTCGATCAGCGCCGCAACCTCGACCGGGTGCGAGGCGAGCGAGGCGTGCCCCGCGTCGAGCGTGATCACCCTGCGCGCGCCGAGCCGGTCCGACATCGCTTTCTGGTTCGCAGGGTCGATCATCCGGTCCGCGCTCGAAATCTGGTACCAGCTCGGCTTCGACCGCCACGCCGGGTCGCTGACCGCCTCGCCAAAAGCCGATGCGAGCGGCGCCTTTTGCGTCACCGCCATCACCAACGCCTCGTCGGCGCCGAGGTCCTGGCAAAAGCTTTCGTGGAACTTGTCGGGCTTGATCCACAGATAACCGTCGGCATCGGGCGCGAGGTTCGCGGCACCCGCCGGCGGATGCTGCTGCGTCAGCGCGCCGGGACTCTCGCCCGCGTCGGGCGCAAAGGCGGCGATATAGACGAGCCCCGCGACATTCGGCGCCGTCCCCGCCTCGGTGATTACCGCGCCGCCGTAACTGTGCCCGACGAGCAGCACCGGTCCTTCGACCTGCGCCGCGATCTGGCGCGTCCGCGCCGCATCGCCCGCGAGCGAGGTCAGCGGCAGCTCGACCGCACGCATGCCCCGATGCCCCAGCCGGTCGAGCTCGACGATCGCCTTCGCCCAATGCGCCGCGCCGCCCCAGAAACCGTGAACGAGGATGATCGTGGGAAGTGTCGCCATGGTCCCGACTCCTGTGGAATTTCGCGAAACCCGAAGCTAGCATGGACGGCAGGTATCCGACAGCGAAGAAGGTGTCGGAACCGGGGGAGGAAAATTCATGAAGAAATCAATGCGTGCGCTGGCCGGGCTCGTCCTGCTCGACCTGATCGTCATCGTCGGCGCCTGGTGGATGATCGAACGGACACGAAGCGGCGCGTGGAATTCGAACGATCCGGCGGGCTCGATCACGATGGTGACGACGACCGCAGGCATGCTGGTCGGCCTGATCTCGGTCGTCCTCCTGTTCGCCTTTATAACGCACCGCCGCGCCGGCAACTGACCGCCGGAGCTAGGCCGGAAATTAGTCAGCCCTCCCGCCTGGGTCGCAGGGGCGGGAGGGCTGTGTTCCGGCCCGGCGTGGTGGGCCGGGCCGAAGGCGAAAACCGGATATCTTTACCGTGCCGCGGCTTCGCGGACCTTCTGCACCGCGGGAAGCAGCAGCCCGATCAGGATCTGCACCGGGTTCGACGTCACCGTCATGCTGCCCTGCGCGGGCTGCGCCGACTGCGCCATCGCAGGGGTCGCCGACGCGAGGATAGTGAGCGCGAGGACGGGGGCGAGGATCAGCTTCTTGGTCATCTTCATTTCCTTTTCAATCGGTCGATATGGTTCGAATTGGGTTCGGGGCGTTCCCGATGCCCCGCTTATGCCGGGCATCGCCATGGCCGGCCGTGATCGGCATCACTCGCCCAGAAAAATTCCACAAATGACTGAAAAGAAAAGAAAGAAACTTATAGCTGGCGCTTGAGCCGGACCAGCGCGCTATCGAGCGCCTGCAGGAATTGCGAGCGGTCGGCCTTTGAAAAGGGCGGCGGACCACCCACCCCGTCGCCCATTCCGGAGCGCAGGTCGGCCATGATCGCGCGCGTCGCGATCGCAGGTCCGATCGACGCCGGGGTAAAGGGCTTGCCGTTGGGGCCCAGCACATTCGCGCCCGCCTTCAATGCCCGGTCGGCGAGAAGAATGTCCGCCGTGACGACGATGCTCCGCGCGTCGGCGTTGTCGGCGATCCAGTCGTCGGCGGCGTCGAACCCGTCCGACACGACGACCCGCTCGATCAGCACATGGTCGGGCACGCGCAAGCGGCTGTTGCTCACCACCTTCACCGCGACCTCGTGCCGCCACGCGACGCGGTATATCTCGTCCTTCACCGGGCAGGCGTCGGCGTCGACGAGGATCCGGATCGCGCTCATCCGCCGAGTCCGTCCCAAAGCAGCTTCGCGCCGAGCAGCACCATCAGAACATAGATGAGGACATAGAAACGCTCGGGGTTCATCCGCTTCATCCAGCGCACCGTCAGCAAGGTCGAAACGATCGCGACGGGCATCAGCAGCAGCGCCGCGACGACGACCTCGTGCGGAAAGGCACCGAGCGCCAGATAGGCGGGCACCTTCATCCAGTTGATCAGCGCGAAAAGCACCGAACTCGTCCCGATGAAGACGAGGTGCGGCAACCGGCGCGGCGTCACCCACATCTGGAACGGCGGCCCGCCGGCGTGCGCGATCTGGCTCGTGAGCCCCGTCAGCGCGCCGAAGATCGTTCCGACCCAGCCGGGCGACTGCGACGCCGCGACGATCCGCCCGTCGCGCTCGACCCACAGCCGGTAAAGCCCGAAAGCGAGGGTGATCGCACCCAGCGCCGCCATCAACTGCGCCTCGTTCACCCGCTCGGCATAATACCAGCCCGCCGCGATGCCGATCGCCGCGCCGGGCAGCATCCAGCCAATGATCCAGCCGTCCCACGTCTTGCGGAACGACCAGACGCTGATCACGTCCTGCACGATCAGGATCGGCAACAGCAGCGCCGCCGCGGTTGCGGGCGGCAGCACCAATGCCGCCAAGGGTGTCGCGAGCGCGCCGACCCCGGCCAGCCCGCCCTTCGCCATGCCGAGCAGCACGACCGCGACGATCAGGATCGCCAGCGTCGCCGGATCCGCCAAAATGCTCATATCACGATGGTCATGCGATGGCGGTCTCGGGATTGTCGGGCAAGCGCCAGTCGATTGCCCCGCGGCCCTGCGCTTCGAGGAACGCGTTCGCCTGGCTGAACGGCCGCGACCCGAAAAAGCCGTTATGCGCCGACAGCGGCGACGGATGCGGCGCGCGCAGGATCAGGTGCGGACTTCCCGCGCCGAGTCCCGCTATATTCGCGGCCTTTTTCTGGGCATGGCTGCCCCACAGGATGAACACCTTGGGCGCCGGTTCGGCCGCGACCGCCGCGACCACGGCATCGGTGAACTTCTCCCACCCCTTGCCCTGATGCGACGCGGCCATGCCGCTCTCGACGGTCAGGCAATTGTTGAGCAGCAGCACCCCCTGCTCGGCCCAATGCTTCAAATAACCGTGTGCGGCCCGCGGAATGCCAAGGTCGCTCTGCATTTCCTTGTAGATATTGACGAGGCTCGGCGGCGTGCGCACGCCCGGCTGGACCGAGAAGCAGAGGCCATGCGCCTGCCCCGGCCCATGGTACGGATCCTGCCCCAGGATCACGACGCGCACATCGCGCGGCGGCGTCGCGTCCAAGGCCGCAAACCAGTCGCGCGGACGCGGATAGATCGCCTTGCCCTTTTCGCGTTCGCCCGCGAGGAACGCCTTCAGCGCCGCCATATAGGGCTGCTCGAACTCGCCGCCGATGCGTGCGAGCCAGTCGGGATGCAATTTGACCTCGGACATGCCCGCGCTTCACCAGAGCAGCGCGGGCTTGTCCAGTACCGTCGCCCGCGAATGGCGTTTAGCGACCGGTTGCGGACGTTCTCTTGCAAAGCTAGGCTAATGCTACTCTCAGCCGAGCCGGCGGATTAGACTTGGCGAGGGGATCAGCCGGGGCCTTGAGAAAGGCAGAGGAGTTTCCGTCGCTCTCCCGGCACCAGCGGTCAAAGTGACGGGCCGCGAAACTACTAGGAATTCTTGCTCAGCGTAGAGTTATGACGGACACCCTGAAATGATCGATTTGGACGCCCTGCTTGAACAGGTCGCTGACGAAAATGGCTTCATCGCATTCGTGGAAGCGCTCGCTAACGATTTTGCTCGTGAACGAGACCTTGAAGCGGAAAGCCCATCAGGTCCGTATGGCCCCGGTCAGCTCGGTTGGGAAAATGGAACGGTCGACGCCGTGCTCGGTGCAGCCGCAGCTTGGGGGCACGCCAAGCTTTTGACGGGCGCGTCTCTTGCCGAAGACAATCCTTGGAAGCGTTGCGCGCACATTATCTATGCGGGCAAATTCTACGAATAGAATGCCCGCTCCCAACCCCGTTTTGGTCGTTCGGCAACGATCCTGCGCGAACGTCTGCTAACGACCGGTAGCGGCCGTTCTTCTCCCCTCCCGCTTGCGGGAGGGGTCGGGGGTGGGCAGCCACGTTACGATCAGGCCCACCCCGCTGCGGCTAACGAACAAGTTCGCAAGCCTCGCTGCCCCTCCCGCAAGCGAGAGGGGA
>NZ_DASYHG010000021.1:0-155326 GCF_035998905.1 Sphingopyxis sp.
TCCCCTCTCGCTTGCGGGAGGGGCAGCGAGGCTTGCGAACTTGTTCGTTAGCCGCAGCGGGGTGGGCCTGATCGTAACGTGGCTGCCCACCCCCGACCCCTCCCGCAAGCGGGAGGGGAGAAGAACGGCCGCTTCCGGTCGAAACCCGCCGCCGCCTAAAACACACCCTTCAACAGCCTGGCCGGGTTACGTCGCAGGTCCGCCTCCTCCCCCGCCATATAGTGAAAGATGCCCTTCAGCGCCTGCTCGGTCACCGACCGGGTCAGCCCGTCGCGCGTCAGCCCCGCCGACGCCATCAACTGGTTGCCCCTCGACAGCTGGTCGAGTTGGCGAAAGGCGCCGACATTCTCAAGCGCCGACCCGATCAGCGGCGACACCTTGCCGAACAGCACGTCCCCCGCACTCGTCTGCAAATAGCGCGTCGCGCCGTCATTCTTCGTCACCAGCGCGGGCGCGTCGGTCCAGCGCAGATTGTCGATCGCGGCGCGAAACACCGGCTTCGCCTCGCCCGCCGCCTTGCCGCCGGCATCGTTCAGGCTTTTGGTGAGGTTGGTGGTGAGGCCGAGCTTGTCGCCCATGCCGAACAGCTTCGAGGCGAGCTTCCCGTTCGCGCCCGGCAACAGGATGCGCACCGCGGTATCGGCGTAAAAGGCACCGGGCTGCGACAGCCGGTCGAGCGCGCCGTCCGACGCGCCCGCGATCAGCCCTTTGACGCCGCTCTTCGGCAACTTCGCCATCGCCCAAGGCGCATGCGCCAACGCAAACAGTCCCGCCGCCCCCGCGAGCAGCATCCGCCGCGCCATCATTGTTTCGTGCGATTCCATGGCGCCCGCCTCCCTTGCCTTGCGATCCGGTATCAAGGTCTATCAGCAAAATCGTCACCGCCAAAGCGCGACGAACCGCGATGGAGCCGTCGAGGAGCTTCCGTCCACCGCTCGGGGCATTCGGCAGCCATGGGGTGGGAAGCGGACCTTCGCTTTGCCTCTTTCGTCATCCCGGACTTGATCCGGGATCCATAGCTGCAGCGAATTCATGGACCCCGGATCAAGTCCGGGGTGACGATGATGGATAGGGCAGTAACGTTAGCCGCCAAGCCCTGCTAGGCCAAATGAACTATAATATCGGGGCCGTCATATCCGCTGTCACTGAGCCACATGAAGTCTACAAAATGTTCGTGATCCCAGAGGTCAAACTCCTGGGTCTCGCGCGCGCATTTCGCCAAGAATTCTGACAGTTTTAGCATTTCATCTGGACTAAGGTATAAAGACGCCTCCGAGAGACGGCCTAAGCCCCCGCCTGAATCACGCTTTCCGCTCGTATCTGGCGTGCCGAACAACTCCATGCTTCCATCATCCTAAACGGGCCGATGCGGACCGCAGATAGTTCGGTTTGTCGAACAGATGTTTAACGTCCGCCAACGCTCGAAACCAGTCCTCTCAACCTCGACCGAACGCTCGCGTCACGCCGCGCTGCGCAGCCGGTTCCGCCCCTCGCGCTTGGCGACATAGAGCGCCTTGTCGGCGCGGTGCAGCA
The DNA here is from genome assembly GCF_035998905.1 of Sphingopyxis sp. GTDB lineage: Bacteria > Pseudomonadota > Alphaproteobacteria > Sphingomonadales > Sphingomonadaceae > Sphingopyxis. The sequence continues at coordinate 1,534 of NZ_DASYHG010000021.1, forward strand.
GTTCCTCGACGTCGGGCTCGCCGTCATAGACTGCCAGCCCTATGCTGATCGTCGCCTGCGGCAGCCCCTCCTCCGCTGCGGTGCCGGCTTCGACTGCCTTGCGCACGCGCTCGGCAACGATTTCGGCGGCCTGCGCGCTCGACCGCTGGAGGATGCAGACAAATTCCTCGCCGCCGATGCGCCCCAGCATATCCTCGTCGCGCAATGCGGCCTTCGCGCGCTGGCCGACGCGGTGGATCACGCGGTCGCCCATCGCATGGCCGTGCGTGTCGTTGATCCGCTTGAAATGGTCGATGTCGAAGATCGCGACCGCGAGCGGCGCGCCATTCTCGCGCGCGCCCGCGAGCGCCTTTTCGAGGAACGCCAGCGTGTGGCGGCGGTTCGGCAGACCGGTGAGCATGTCGGTGTTCGCCACGCGCTCGGCGGCGCTGCGGGCGGCCTCCAGGATGCGGGCATTCTCGACCGTCTCGGTCACATCCTGCACGGTGCCGAAGATACCGATCGCGCGGCCGTCGCGCCCTCTTTCGATCGATCCGTGCGATTTCACATGGCGGATCTGGCCGTCGGCACGCCGGATCCGCCCTTGGAATTCAAAGGGTTCGCCCGTCCGGACCGCCGCTTCCAATATCTTCCGCACCGCCACTCGATCCGCGGCGACATATTGTTTGACGCTATATTCGACGTCGACGGGTACGCCGGGCTCCAGCCCGTGCACGCGATAGGTCTGGTCCGACCAGCTGATCGTCCAATGGACCAAGTCGACGCGCCAATGGCCGACAAGCGCCGCCGCCTCCGCCTGCAACAGCCAGCGATTACTTTGTTCGAGCCGCCTTGCCAGCCGCTGGCGACCGATCAGCAACGCCGCGAGCGGCAAGGTCGCGAACAGCAGCGACAGCAGGTAGAATTGCAGGAAGAGCACCTTGACCTTCGGCACCGTCTCGATCGCCGCAATCGGCCCATATCCCTGGCCGGTCAGCAGCGACGCGGCGATCGTCACGATCAACACCCCCGCCGCGGCGCCGAACGGACCCAGCCGGTACGCCGCGGCAACGACCGCGATGCACGGCAGGAAGGTCACGGGAAACTGCGACTGCGAAAAGGACAGGATGGTGACCAGCCCGGCGCCGGTCAGGATCGCCGTCGCTTCGGTCTTCATCCCCGCGGGCGCGTTGTCGAACGCGTTCATCCCGATCATCCGCGCGAGCATCACGATCGGCGGGGTCACGATCAACATGCCAAGCAGCACGGTCGTCAGCCACGAGAGGAGGAAGTCGATCCCCGTCCCGGCGAGCGTCGATGCCAGCACCGCACTGACCGCGCTTGCCGCAAACGCCGCGATGCAAAAATTGACGACCGAGCGTGGGACCATGAACGACAGCTCGCCGGGTTCGCGGCGGCGGATCAGCCACAGCGCGACCACGGCTTCGCAGGCGTTCGAAAAGGTGAAAGCCAGGCACGACCAGAGCGGTGCGCCGCCGTAGATGTTCGCGGCGAGGCTGGCCGACACCATGCCGGCGAAAGCGGCGACCCGCGCCGATGACGGCATCAGCAACAACAGCGCGAGGAAATAGCCGCTCGCCGGCCATACCGCGGCGATATTGTCGGCGCCCTTGGTGGCGTGCAGCGACAGGCTCGCAAGCAGGAAATATCCCGTTGCGGTCAGGAGGAACCAAAAGACCGCCTCGACTCTGGGGGACAGCGACCGGGTCATGCGCCCAATTAACCGAAAAGGGGAAAATAAACCGCTAATATTATACGGGATACCCTGTGCCGGCGTCGCCGCTATATCGCGCCGCCCGTCAATCGATCCCGCCGAAGGTCAGCCCGACGACCTCTTCGACCATCGCCTCGTCCCATTCGATGCGCCGGTCGAGGATCAGCATCGCAAGGCCGTGAACGAGCGCCCACGCGTGCAGCGCGGCGGTGTCGGGGTTCGCTACCCCGGGCAGCGCTTCGCCGACCCCCGCACGAAGCAGGTTATAGGCGACTTCGCTCCCGTCGCCGGCATCGTCGGCATAGCGTTCGGGCATCTGGCGCGTGAAGCTCAGGCGGAACAGCGCGGGCTCGTCGTGCGCGAAGCGGACATAGGTCGCGCCCGTCGCCTTGAAGCCCGCGCGGCCGCCGCCGGCCTTCAGCCACGCCTGCGCCTGCAACGCGCCAAGCCGACGGAGCCCCTCGTCGGCGAGCGCGTCGAGCAGCGCCTCCTTGTCGGGAAAATGGCGATAGAGCGCGGTTGCGCTCACCCCCACATCGCGTGCGAGCGCGCGCAGCCCCAGCTCGGCGCCGTCGCCTTCGGCCAGCCGCTTGAGCCCGGCGGCGATGACCGCCGCGCGGAGGTCGCCATGATGATAGGTGCCGGCCGCCTTCGCAGCGCCGTCGCCTTTTATGTTGACACTGTTATCTTTGCTTGCCATATGTTGTCACTGTAAACATATCGAGTCGCCGTTGCAACCCCACGCTGCGCGGCACTTTCGCCACCATCCGTTAAGGAGCATCATCATGGCAAGCAACGTCGAAACCCTGATCCGCGGCGCCGTCGTCAAGGGCATCGGCAAGGTCGCCGATTTCAATCGCAAGCGCCTGCCCCGCCCCACCGACGCGCATCCCTTCCTCACCGGCATCCACAAACCGATGACCGAGGAATTCACGCTCGAGGCGCTCCGCGTCGACGGCGAAATCCCCGCCGCGCTGACCGGCCGCTACCTGCGCAACGGGCCGAACCCCGCCGCCGAGCCCGATCCCGCCAGCTATCACTGGTTCACCGGCGCCGGCATGGTGCACGGCATCCGCATCGAGGGCGGCAAGGCCGACTGGTACCGCAACCGCTGGGTCCGCGGCAGCGAGGCGTGCGAAGTGCTCGGCGAGGAACTGCCCCCCGGCCCGCGCGAAGACCGCAACGATGCGCCGAACACCAATGTCGTCGGCCTCGCCGGCCGGACCTTCGCGATCGTCGAGGCCGGCGGCAAGCCGGTCGAGCTGGGCTATGAACTCAACACCGTCGCGCACAACCCGTTCGACGGCACGCTGGCCGGCGCCTATACCGCGCATCCGCATCACGACCCCTTCACCGGCGAGATGCACGCGATCACTTATCGCGGCGACGAACCGAACAAGGTGTGGCACGTCGTGCTCGACAAGGATGCCCACGTCGTCCGCGAGGAAGCGATTTCCGTCAGCGACGGCCCGTCGATCCACGATTGCGCGATTACCGAAAATTACGTGCTCGTCTTCGACCTGCCCGTCACCTTTTCGATGAAGATGCTGCTCGGCGGCTATCGCTTCCCCTATGCGTGGAACGAGGCGCATCAGGCGCGCGTCGGCCTCCTTCCCCGCAACGGCAGCGGGGACAGCATCGTCTGGGTGCCCGTCGAGCCCTGCTATGTCTTCCACCCCGCCAACGCGTATGAGACCGCCGACGGCAAGGTGATCGTCGACGTCGTCGCGCACGAAACGATGTTCGCGCAATCGAAGCGCGGCCCCGACAGCGAAAAGTCGCGCATGGAACGCTGGACGATCGATCCCGCCGGCGGCACCACGATCCGCGCGGTCATCCATGACCATGCGCAGGAATTCCCGCGCTACGACGAACGGCTGACGACGCGTCCCTATCGCTTCGCCTACAGCGTCGCGATTCCCGACGGCGCATCGGCGGAATGGGCACTCGCCGAGACGCGGCTGTTCCGCCACGATCTGAAAGATGGCACAACCGACGCCCATGACTTCGGGCCCGGACGCCACCCCGGCGAGTTCGTGTTCGTCCCGCGCAGCGACGACGGCGCCGAGGACGATGGCTGGCTGATCGGGCTGGTGGTCGACATGAACGACGAGACCACCGACCTCGTCATCCTCAACGCCGATGATTTTACCGGGTCACCGCAAGCTGTCGTTCATCTGCCGCACCGGGTTCCCCCGGGGTTTCACGGCAACTGGGTCGCGGATTGACGATATCGGGGCGCCGCATCAGCGCCTCGGTCACCGCCAGCGACCGCATATTGTCGACATCGATCGCGGTGGCCCCGTCGCCGATCAGCAGCGGGGCCACCTCGACCTTCAGCCGGCGCGAGATGCGCGCGAAGATATGGTGGATCGGGCCGAGCCCGAACCGGAAGCGCAGCAGGTTGACGAGGCCGAAGGCCTGCATCACCCGCAACGGCTTCTTGACGAACTGGCCGCCGCCGCGAAACGCCTCGGCCGCGCGAAGCGCGTTCGGATGCCCGATCCAATAGGCATTGCAGTTCGATACCGCGACGTCGGAAAATTCGTAAAAACGCCGTTGGCCTTCGGGATGGACCGCCAGCACATCCTCGCGCCGCGCCAGCGCGACACCTGCCTCGGCGCCCAGCCGGTGCGCCTCGGCTTCTATCTCGGCGATCGTCGCCGCGGTGAGCAGGCAATTGTCGGCGGTTGTGACGAGCAGCGGGAAGCTGGCGACCCCCGCGACCGCGAGAACCGAATCCGCCAGATTATCGGCCGCGGGAACGACGATCAGGCGTTTGCCGAGCAGATCGACCACCGGATCGATCAGATCGGCGAGCAGGGCGGCGTGATGCGTAGAAACGAAAACCTGCCGGGCGCTGCTGTCGGCCGCGCTTTCCAGCACATATGCGATCATCGGCCGCCCCGCGACGGGCACAAGGCATTTGTCGGCGACGCCATGCGCCTCGGCCAGCGCGTCAATGGAACCGGGCCGGCGCCCGGCCAGGATCAGGATCGACCCGCTCATGCCGCGTCGCGCCGCGCGGCGGCGGGCGCGATCTGGCGGATCATGCTTTCGGCGACGATCGTTTCGATCAGCTGCGCATGGGTGAAACCCGCCGCGACGGCTGACCGCGAGAACAGCTTTTCAGACCAGAGGTTGCAGTTGAGGTTGACCTCGATAAGCCGGACATCGCCGCTCGTATGATCGACGCGAAACTCGAACCGGCCATAATCGAACGGGCGAAAGACATCGGCCATGCGCTTCGTATATTCGATAATCTGCACCGCGATCGCGGGATCGTCGAACCGCTTGATGCTGTATCCGACGTTGCCGACCAGATCGCGCTTTTCCTGATAGGTGCGAAGCTGCGTCGGATCGGCCTGTTCGAAGATCATCATCGGCAGCATCGCCGGCTCGCCGTCCAGCGTGATCACGGGCACTTCGATATCGCTGCCGTCGATAAAGGGTTCGACGAGTGCGTCATGGTCGAGCGCGTGGATCTCCGCGACAGCCTGCGCAAGCTGGCCCCGATCATGCGCGTCGCGCACGCCCCATGAGGCCGAGCTGTTGTTCGGCTTGATCACCCAGCGCCGCGCTGGGGGGCAGCGCGACACATCGACCGGCGCATCGCGGCGGAACAGCGTCCACGGCGCGGTCGGCACCCCGCGCGCGGCCGCTTCGAGCTTCGTCAGATGCTTGTCGTCCGACAGGCCGCGCACGATGGGCGACGCCCCAAGATACGGCAGGCCGTGCCGGTTGCAGAGCAGCGGCAGCAGCATTTCCGAGTTGAAGAAGCCGCCGCGGTTGAGGAGCGGAAAGACGAAGTCCGCCGCAGGCCGGTCGAACAGCGCTGCATAGCTGTCGGCAATCAGCAACTCGGCACCAATTCCCTCCAGTGTCTCGCGCATCTCGCGATGGTATGGCGCGTGATTGCCGTCGTCGGGATGCAGTCCGCCCGTCCAGCGCGCATGCTTGGCGATAAAGAGCAGCCGCTGCGTTTCGCGCAGATGGGCGGGCAGCCGGGTCGGGGCAAGGTCGGTCGTTTTCATGCGCCGCGTGGACCATGCGGAGATTGCGCGCGAATGACGAATTGATGAATGGGCCGACGCCAAAGCGCAAAGAGACTGTCATCTTGTCCGGGAAACCCACCGAAAAACAGGCATCTTCCACCCGGTCGGCAACAAGAACAATCACTGATCGTCCGGTCGCAGAAGCGTTTGTGCAGTACGACCGGCCGCACCCGAATCCTCGCCGCGCCGTCCGGGGCGCACGGCTCATCGTGGAAACAGCGTCCGTCGAGCAGCATTTTCGCAGGGCAGTTCGTTGGCCCTTCACTATGACGAAGAATATCGCCCTCTCCCGCCCCGCCATGAGCGCGATTGCCGCGTTCCTGGTCCTTTCCACGCCCGGCGCCTTTGCGCAGGAAACGCCGACCGTCACGATGACGCCGCCGGTGGCAGCGCCGACGCCGCAGACCCCGCCGACGGTCGCCGAACCGAGCATGACCGCGCCGGTCGCGGCGCCGCAGACCGCCGAGCCGCCCGCTCCCAAGCCCGTCATCCGCGTGCCGCTGGACATTGCGCCCGCCGAAACCGCTCCCGCGCCCAAGACGGCCGAGCGCGCGGCGCCGCCCGCCCGCACCGAACGCAGTACGGCGCGCGCTCGAACGGCTGTCGCAGCGCCGGCTGCCGCGCCCGCAGCCGCAGCGCCGGTGACCGAAGCCGTATCGACCGAAGCCGTAGCGACCGAAGACTTCACCCCGATGGCCGCACCGGCCGTCACGCCGGCCGAACCCGTCACCGAGCCCGTCTCCGCACCCGCCGAAAAGACCGCGGCAACGGGCGGCGACTTCCCTTGGGAAATCGCCGGCGGCGCAGCCGCGCTGTTGATTGTCGGCGGTGCCGGCCTCGCCTTTGCCCGTCGCCGCCGTGTCGCGGGTGCCGCGGCGGAGGAAACGACGACCTATGCTGCGGAACGTACGGCGCCGGCAGAGCCGCTTGTCGACGGCGCCCAGCCGTGGGTGACGCCCGCCTATGCGCCGCGTCAGGAACCCGCCGCGCCGCGCAGCACGCCGGCATTCGCCGCCGCACCGAGCGGCAGCATGGGGCGCCACGAAGCGATGGCGCTCGCCGGCCCGACGCCCGACAACCCCTTCGCAACGCTTAGCAAGCGCCTCAAGCGCGCGCGCTTCCTCGATCGTCAGGAGCGCACGACCTATGACGAAGCGCTCGCCAGCCAGAAGGATATGACGCGCAAGCCCGTCAGCGCGTGGGAAATCGCCCAGCGTCCTGCCCCCGCGGCGCAGGAGCAGGAGGTGCGCCGCTCCGAACCGGCGCGCGTGCGCACCTCGACCAGCTTCCGTCCGGGCTTTTCCAAGAGCTGAGCATTCGGATAATCCGCGGTGGTCCCCTCACCGCAAAGAAAAAGGGCGGTGCCGCGAGGCACCGCCCTTTCTCATTTTCGCAGGAACGCGGCCGGACGAACCGGCCGGCCCCATGGAACCGAATTACTTCAGTTCGACGGTCGCGCCGGCGGCGATCAGCTTCGCCTTCAGCTCTTCAGCTTCAGCCTTGCTGGCGCCTTCCTTGACGGCCTTCGGCGCGCCTTCGACGAGCGCCTTGGCTTCGCCCAGGCCCAGGCCGGTGATCGCACGGACTTCCTTAATCACGTTGATCTTGTTGCCGCCGTCACCGGTCAGGATGACGTCGAATTCGGTCTGCTCTTCAGCAGCCGGGCCAGCAGCGGCAGCGGCCGGAGCGGCAGCAACAGCAGCAGCAGCCGAAACGCCCCACTTTTCTTCGAGCAGCTTCGAAAGTTCAGCAGCTTCCAGAACGGTCAGCGCCGACAGGTCTTCAACGATCTTTGCGAGATCAGCCATGTTATTTCTCCATCAGAACCGGGATATCCCGGCAGTAAGTTTCAAGGTTCAGTTCGAAATCACGCTGCTTCTTTGGCGGCATATGCGCCAAAAACCCGCGCCAACTGGCCGGCCGGAGCTGCGGCAATCTGCGCAACCTTGGTGGCCGGAGCCTGCACCAGACCGATGATCTTGGCGCGGAGCTCGTCGAGCGAGGGAAGCGAAGCCAGCGCCTTCACGCCATTCACGTCGAGGACCACGTCGCCCATGCCGCCGCCAACGATTTCAAGTTTGTCGTTGGTCTTGGCAAATTCCACGGCGATCTTCGCAGCCGAGACCGGATCGGTCGAGGTTGCAAGGGCCGTGGGACCGGTCAGCAGTTCGCCGATACCGGTGTAGGACGTGCCATCGAGCGCGATTTTGGCAAGACGGTTCTTCGTGACGCGAAAGTCGGCTCCTGCGTCGCGCATCTGCTGGCGCAGCACCGTCGACTGAGCGACGGTCATGCCGAGGTTGCGGACGACCACAACCGAGGCAGCTGATGCCAGCGTAGCGTTCAGCGAGGATACGGCTTCGGCCTTTTCCGTACGATCCATGCCTATACTCCACTCATCTGCCCGGATGCGCCCACGCCGAAACGCACGCGCCGCCGGGCGGCTAACACACGCAAACACAGACGCGAGCCAAGGCTCGCCTGTCTTTGCGCAACGATGTCCGATGGGGTCGGTCAAGACGCGTCGCCTGATCGAACAGGCGGGCGACCGAAAAAGACTGTTCCCCGTCTCGGCTGGAAATTAAGAAGGGCAAATCCCCTTCACCAACTGTCTCGGACGGAATTGCCACGGCCGAGGCCGGGACAACACGGGGGCGCTAATAGCGTCGATGGCCGCAGAGTCAAGGCCGATGGCCGCCCCCCTATAGCAGCTTCGGGCTTTTCCGATCCCGCCACGATCGACTAAAGCCCTGCCCATGATACGCATCCGCCCTTCCACTCCTGCCGACGGCGAACGCGCCGTCGAGATATGGTGCGCGGCCGTCGACGCGACGCACGACTTCCTGTCGGCCGAAGACCGCGCCGCGATCGAAGCCGAAGTCCGGGGCTTCCTGCCCTCTGCGCCGCTCTGGCTTGCGGTCGATGGTGCCGACCTGCCGGTCGGTTTCATGCTGCTCGACGGAACGAGCATGGAGGCACTGTTCATCGATCCGGCGCATCGCGGCGCCGGGGTGGGCCGGGCGCTCGTCGCGCACGCGCTGGACCGCCACCCCGTGCTGACCACCGACGTGAATGAACAAAATGGGCAAGCCGTCGGCTTTTATGAACGCCTCGGTTTCGTGCCGACCGGGCGGTCGGAACGCGATAGCCAGGGACGGGCGTATCCGCTGGTTCACTTGCGTTTCGCTTCCCCGACCTGATCGCCCCGGCCTTCACCGCGCAATTTTTTCCTGACGCCCCTTGCGCATCCCATCTTAAGATATATCTTAGACGCATCTAGAATCACTTTAAGGAACGAAAATGATATTCTACGCAAAAATGGATGGCCGCGGCTGCGGCGGACGGCATGCAATGCACCGCGGCGGCCGCGGCTTTGGCCACGGGTTCGGGCATGGCTTCGGCGGCGGTGGCCGTCGCGGTGGCGGCCGGGGCGAGCGCGGTGAACGCCGGCGCATGTTCGACGGCGGCGAGCTGCGGCTGGTGCTGCTCAAGCTGATCGCCGACGAACCCCGCCACGGCTATGACCTGATCCGCCACATCGAGGAACTCACCGGTGGTTCCTACGCGCCCAGCCCCGGCGTCATCTATCCGACGCTGACGATGCTCGACGACATGGGCTTGATCGAAGCGCAGCAGAGCGATGGCGCGAAAAAGCTGTTCGCGATCACCGACGCCGGCCGCGCCGAACTCGAAACCAACGCCGAAATCGTTGAAGCCGCAATCGCGCGCCTGACCGCGGTCGGCGAAGAAACGCAGCGCACCGACTCGGCCTCGGTTCGCCGGGCGATGGGCAATCTTCGCCAGGTGCTGATGAACCGGCTCGGCGACCGGGACCTCGACAATGCGGCGCTGCACGACATCGTCGCGCTGATCGACGAGGCGGCGCAAAAGATCGAGCGGCTGTGATGAGCAGCGTCGTCGCCAATGTGCCAACCGCCCACGCGAGCAAATATCTGCAGCAGCTGTGCAAGCACTGGCAGCATAATCTCGCGGTCGAATTCACCCCCGACCATGGCACCGTGACCTTCCCCAAGGACGCGCGCGGTGCGGCATGGACCGGCGACGCGCTGGTGACGTTCAACGCGGGCGCCGACGCATTGTCGGTCCGCATCGACGCCAGCAGCGGCGAGCATCTCGAAGCGATGAAGGGCGTCGTCGCCCGCCACCTCGATCGCTTCGCCTTTCGCGAGGCGCCGCTGACATTCGACTGGCACGCGGCCTGACGCCCTTCCCATCGTCACCCCGATTTGATCCGGGATGACGACACGGGGGCGGTGCCGGTGGCCGCAAAGAGGCCATATTATCGTTTTTCGATATTATTGATTGACGATATGCACGACTCGTGATATATCGATCTTCGATACATAAAACATCGGAGATCGATATGCCAAAGACACATTCGACATTGTTGGGAGTGACGGGCGGACTGCTCTGGCTGATGCTGGCGCTGATTGCTGTCCTGTTCCTCCTTGTGATCGGCACCGGCGCCGCGCTGGTCGCGATTTGGCCCGAAATCGCCGCCGAAGCGAAGAACAGCCAGGTCTTCCTCGACGCCGCCACGATGCGCCCGCAGCTTTTCGCCCTGCTCGGCCTGTTCGCCGCGGTGCTTGCCGCCGCGCTCTATATCTTGCGGAAGCTGCAGGCGCTCGTCGCTTCGGCAGCGAGCGATCCCTTCATCCCCGCCAACGCCGGCCGGCTCCGCCATATCGGCTGGGCACTCGTCGCGGTGCAGTTGCTCGCACTACCGCTCGGCTCGGTCGCGCGCAGCATCGCGGTGCCGACGAGCCAGTTCGCCGACATGGGCGGGATCAACCTCAACGGAATCCTGTCGATCCTGCTCGCCTTCGTCCTCGCCGCGGTCTTTGAAAAAGGCGCCGCGATGCGCGCCGATCTCGAAGGGACCGTGTGATGGCGATCGTCGTGAAACTGGATGACCTCCTCCACGCCAAGCGGATGACGCTGACCGATCTGTCCGACCGTATCGGCATCACGCTGGCCAACCTTTCGATCCTGAAAACCGGCAAGGCGAAGGCGATGCGTTTTTCGACACTCGAAGCGATCTGCACCGAGCTCGATTGCCAGCCCGGCGACTTGCTGGCGTTCGAAGCCGACAGCTGAAAACGGCGCGGCGAAACTCTGCCCCGTTCCGCCTCCCCGGTCGGAGCGGGGCCTTTTCCGTGCGGAACGCAAAGTGCGATGACACGTTGAAACAGGTGGCGGTCCTTCGGGCCGCCTTTGTCATGAAAGGAAAATTCGTGTCCGATGCCCAGGGGCTGCTTTGCCCGACCTGCCGCGTAAACCTGACGATGTCGGAACGGCAGGGAATCGAAATCGACTATTGCCCGCAATGCCGCGGCGTCTGGCTCGACCGCGGCGAGCTCGACAAGATCATCGAGCGCAGCGAAGCCGCGAACGCACCCGCCCCGCGCGCGTCCGCCCCTCCCCCGCCGCCGCAGCCCGAATATCGCGAGCGCGGCTATGACGACCGCCACTATGGCAAGCCGTACAAGAAGAAGAGCTACGCCAAGAGCTTCCTCAGCGACCTGTTCGACTAGCCGATGATGGCGTGCCGGCGGGCGTAAAGGAAATAGACGGCCAGCCCGCCGACATTCCACACGAGGAACCAGAGCTGCGTCTGCGCCGGCAGGCTGAAGAACAGATAGATGCAGCCGAGCACCGCGATGCTGCCGACCACCCACGGGAGCGGGGCACGGAAAGTGCGCGGCGCGTCGGGCGCGCGGCGGCGCATGATCAACATGCACACCGACACCGCGGTGAACGCCGCCAGCGTCCCGGCATTGGCGAGCGCAGCCAGCTCGCCCAGCGGGATGAAGCCCGCCAGCACCGCGACGACGAGCGCTGTGAAGATGGTGATGCGAACCGGCGTCCCGCGCGACGACAGCCGGGCGAGGCTGGCGGGCAGCAGGCCGTCGCGCGCCATGGTGAAGAAGATGCGGCTCTGCCCATAGAAGAAGGCGAGGATGACGGTCGGCAGCGCGATGATCGCCGACACCGCCAGATATTGTGCGGCCAGCGGACTGCCGAGTTCGCGCAGGATCAGCGCAAGGGGTTCGGGGCTATTGGCGAAACGGCTGTAAGCGATCGCCCCGACCGCCGCGACCGCGACCGCGATATAGATGAGCACGCAAACGAACATCGACCCGACGATTCCGATCTTCAGGTCGCGGTCGGGATTCCGCGTCTCTTCCGCCGCCGTCGCAATCGCGTCGAAACCGTAAAAGGCAAAGAAGATGATCGCCGCGGCGGCCATGACCCCGCGCTCGACCCCGTCGGGGCCCATATGTTTGGAAAAGCCGTACGGGCTGAACGGTTCGAGGTTCGTGGCATTGAACGCCGGAAGCGCCACCGCCACAAAAATGACGAGCGCCAGCACCTTCACCAGCACGAGGATCGCGTTGAGCGTCGCGCTTTCGCGCGTACCGACGAGCAGCAGCCCCGCGACGACGGCGATGATCGCGATCGCGGGCAAGTTGACGATGCCATCAAGCTCGGGTCCCTGCATCAGCGCCATCGGCACGCCCGCCCACGCTTCAAGCAGCGGCGCGGCATAGCCAGACCAGCCGACCGCGACCGCGCTGACGACCAGCGAATATTCGAGGATCAGGCTCCATCCGACGACCCAGGCGAGCAACTCGCCGATGACGACATAGCTGTAGGTATAGGCGCTGCCCGACGCGGGGATCATCGTCGCCATTTCGGCATAAGCCAGCGCGGCGCAGGCGCAGATGAGGCCCGCAATGCCGAAGGAGAGAATGACCGCAGGGCCCGCCTTGTCGGCACCGACCCCGATCAGGGTCAATATGCCCGTCCCGACAATCGCACCGACACCCAGCGCAATCAGGTGCGGCCAGCTCAGCGTTCGCGCAAGGCCATGCCCCTCGTGCGTCTCGGGAACGATGGCCTTACGGCGCAGCAGGCTGTCACTCATGCGACTCTCTCCTAAAGGAAAAATTTTTTCCGCTTGTGGAGGCCGATCGCGCGGAAGGCAATATAGCCCGGACGTCAACCCGGCGATCGGGTGATCATCGCGGCCCTGATCGTCAGCAATCCCGCAAGCATGACGGCAAGGCCATAGGCGGCCGATGGCGACCACAGGGCCACGCGCGCGCCGATGATTGCGCCCGCAACGAGGCCCGCCCACAGCCAGAGATGATGCGGCCACCGCGCGTCGCCCGCGCCGCGCAACGCATTGGCGATTTTCTGTCCCGCCTGGACAAGCGTGCCGGTCATATAGGTCACCCCGACGACCGCACCGTCGCGCCCCTCGATTGCGGCATTGGCGGCGCCCATCGCCAGCGCAAGGAAGGCGATGGCGGGCGGGACTGCACCGGCCAGCCGGAAGCTGGCGGCGACCGCGAGGAGAAGCGCGACGAGGGTCAGCACCACGGGTGCCCGCGGACGCCGGCTGTACGCGGCAACCAGCGAGCCGGCGACGACCCCGGCAAGGAACATCAGGATGATCGCACCGGCAACCAGCGCCGCATCCTGCCATTCGGCGGCCCCCACCGCGAGCCGCGTCGAATTTCCGGTCATGAAGGACACGAAAAAACCCGACGAGTCGATGAATCCGACCGCATCGACAAAGCCGGCAAGCATCGAAACGCCGACCGCCAGCGCCTGATAGGACCGGTCGAAGCGGATCACCGCTGCTAGACCAGTGCTTCGATCGCCTCGGCCAGCTTCGCGTCGCGCTCCGACAACCCATCGGCGTCGTGCGTCGTCAGCAGGATGTCGACGCGGTTATAGACGTTCGACCATTCGGGATGATGGTCCATTTTTTCGGCGATGATCGCGACGCTCGCCATGAAACCGAACGCCTGCGCGAAATCGTCGAATTTGAAGCGGCGCGTGATCGCATCACGCGCGGGCTCGTGCGCCCATTGGGGAAAGCGGGCAAGCAGCGCCGCGCGGGCGTCATCATCGAGTTTCTGGACCATATTTCTTCTCCCGCTGGTCAATGTCGTGCGCTCGCCATAAGGAAGGGCGCGATGAGCGACAAGAGCAGCCTGCCCGCCGGATGGACCGGAACCGCCCCCGATGCCGACGCGCTGTTCGCGATGGCCGAGGCGGCGCTGGAAACGATGCCCGACGTGTTCAAGCCGCATATCCGGGGCGTCGTGATCAGTATCGAGGAATTCGCCGACGACGAAACCCTCGCCTCGCTCGATATCGAGCACCCCTATGACCTGACCGGGCTATACGAAGGCCGCCCGCTGACCGAGCGCAGCATCGGGGAGAGCGGCGGGATGCCCGACCGCGTGACCCTCTATCGCATCCCGATCCTCGTCGAGTGGATCGAGACGGGCGAGAAGCTCGAAGGACTGGTGCGCCATGTACTGATCCACGAATTCGGCCATCATTTCGGCTTTTCCGACGACGACATGCATGCGCTGGAAGATATGGCGTGACCGAGCTTCTGCGGCTCGACAATGTGGCGTGTATCCGCGGTGACCGCCTGTTGTTCGAGGGGCTGTCGCTGACGCTGAACCGCGGCGATGCCTTATGGCTGCGCGGCCCCAATGGCGCGGGCAAGTCTAGCCTGATCCGCCTCGCCGCCGGACTTCTCCGTCCGGCCGCGGGTACGGTCGAACGCCGCGAGCGTGTGGCCTTGATCGACGAGGCGGCGGCACTCGATGCCGAGCTGCCGCTACGCCGCGCGCTCGATTTCTGGGCGCGGGTCGACACCGTCGACGGCCACAGGGTCGACCGTGCGATGGACGAAATGGCGCTGGCACCCCTCGCCGAGGTGCCGGTATCGATGCTCTCGACCGGCCAGCGCAAGCGCGCCGCAATGGTGCGCGTCATCGCCAGCGGCGCGCCGATCTGGCTGCTCGACGAGCCCGCGAACGGCATGGACGATGCGGCGCAGGCGCGGCTCGTTGCTGCAATCGCGAAACACCGCGCCGACGGCGGCGCGGTGCTGCTCGCATCGCATTTCGCGCTCGGGGTGCCCGACCTCGCCGAACTCGACATGGGCGCGCTCGCATGACCGCGCTGATCGCCCTCTTCTGGCGCGATCTTCGCCGCGCCTGGGGCAGCGGGGCGCTGTGGCTGCCGGTGCTGTTCTTCCTGCTCGTCGCGACCGCCTTCCCCTTTGCAGTCGGACCCGACGCGCCGCTGCTCAGGCGCGCGGGCGGCGGGATGGTGTGGGTCGCGGCGCTGCTCGCGGCGCTGCTCCCGATCGACCGACTGATACGCCCCGACAAGGATACGGGCGTGCTCGACCAGCTTGCGGTGCGCGGCTTTGCCGACGAGGTCATCGCGGCCGTAAAAATCGCGGCGCACGCGATTGGCTTCGGATTGCCGCTGATGATCGCATTATTCCCCGCATCGGCGCTGCTCGCACAGGACGCGGCTCGCGTCGAACTGCTCGCGACCGGGATCGCCATCGCCATCCCCGCACTCGCCTCGCTGGCCGTGCTGAGCGCGGCACTGACCGCGAACCACAAGGGCGGCAGCGCGATCGGCGGGCTGCTCGTCCTGCCGCTGGCGGTGCCGATGCTGATCTTCGGCGCCGGAATGCTCGACCCGTCGGGACGCGGCGCGATGAAATTGCTCGCGGCGACGAGCCTGCTGCTGACGGTGATCGGACCGTTCGCCGCGGGTTCGGCGCTGCGCGGCCTGCGCGAATGACCCGCCAGTCGCTCGCGCATATCGCGCTCGTCGTGCGCGATTATGACGAGGCGATCGATTTCTATGTCGGCACGCTCGGCTTCTCGCTGGTCGCCGACGACTATCAACCCGCACAGGACAAGCGCTGGGTGCTCGTCGCCCCGCCGGGCAATCCGCCGGGCGGCGCGACGATCCTGCTGGCGCGGGCTTCCAATGAAGAGCAGGCCGAATTCATCGGCGATCAAGCGGGCGGCCGCGTCTTCCTGTTCCTGCAGACCGACGATTTTTGGCGCGACTATCAGCGCCTGCTCGACAAGGGCGTGCGCATCGAGCGCGAACCGTTGGAAGCTGATTATGGCACCGTCGCGGTCTTCCTCGATCTTTATGGCAATAAATGGGATTTGATCGAATTTCGCCAGCCGGAATGACGGCTCACGACCGGTTGCGGACATTGCGTCCCATCTTAGTTTGTCATTCCCGCGAAAGCGGGAACCTAGTGTGGGGTCAGCTTACGCACGCTCTGGGTCCCCGCTTTCGCGGGGATGACGAATATTGCGTGTGACAGCTTTCCACCCCTAATCCGCCCATAAGAAAAGGGCCGGAGTTTCCCCCGGCCCTTCCCTAATTCGTTGGCGCTTCGATCAGGCGCCGGTCACGTCGGCCGTGTCGACCTTGATGCCGGGGCCCATCGACGACGACAGCGCGATCTTGCGGACATATTTGCCCTTCGCGCCGGCCGGCTTGGCCTTGACGATCGCGTCGACGAAGGCGTCGAAGTTCTGGCGGAGCTTTTCCTCGCCGAACGACAGCTTGCCGAGGCCGGCGTGGATGATGCCGACCTTTTCGACGCGGAATTCGATCTGCCCGCCCTTGGCGGCCTTCACGGCTTCGGCGACGTTCGGGGTCACGGTGCCCAGCTTCGGGTTCGGCATCAGGCCCTTCGGACCCAGCGTCTTGCCGAGGCGGCCGACGATGCCCATCATGTCGGGCGTCGCGATGACGCGGCCATAGTCGAGGTTACCCGCGAGCATGTCTTCCATCAGGTCTTCGGCACCGACCTTGTCGGCACCGGCGGCCAGCGCCTTCTCGGCATTGTCGCCGCGTGCGAACACGGCAACCTTGACGTCCTTGCCGGTACCGGCGGGCAGCGTCACGACGCCGCGGACCATCTGGTCGGCGTGGCGCGGATCGACACCGAGGTTCATCGCGATTTCGAGCGTTTCGTCGAACTTGGCCGAGGCCAGCTCGCGAACGGTCTTGATCGCTTCGTCGACGGCGTGAAGCTTCAGCGCGTCAACCTTGCCCTCGAGGGCCTTCTGCTTTTTGGTCAGCTTTGCCATCGGTTCAGCCCTCCGTCACTTCGAGGCCCATCGAGCGGGCGCTGCCTTCGATGATCTTCGTCGCCTGTTCGATGTCGTTGGCGTTGAGATCCTTCATCTTGATCTCGGCGATTTCGGCGAGCTTCGAGCGCGCGATCTTGCCACCGCTGATCTTGCCCGGCTCCTTCGAACCCGACTTCAGGTTCGCGGCCTTCTTGATCAGATAGGTTGCCGGCGGGGTCTTCGTGACGAACGAAAAGCTCTTGTCGGCATAGACGGTGATGATGGTCGGGGTCGGGGTGCCCTTGTCGAGGGAATCGGTCGCGGCGTTGAACGCCTTGCAGAATTCCATGATGTTGACGCCGCGCTGACCGAGCGCCGGCCCAAGCGGCGGCGACGGGTTGGCGGTGCCGGCGGGCACCTGCAGCTTGATGTAGCCGCTGATCTTCTTAGCCATGATGGCCTCCTGTCTTTCTGTCGCCCCGGACGGATCCGGGGCTCAAAATTAGCGGTCGAACAGAAGGGCATCACCCCTTCCTCCCGCGCGGAATCACGCCCGTATCTGACGCGAAGCGGCGCGCATAAGCGCAAATGCCGGGAAAAACAAGCCTTATGCGCCGGGCGCGGGCGGCGTGATGCGCAGCAGGCCTTCCTGCATCGCCGATGCGATCAGCGTCCCGTCGCGGCGATAGATCAGCCCGCGGTTGATCCCGCGGCTGCCGCCGGTCCAGTCACTGTCCATCACATAGACGAACCAGTCGTCGACGCGGATGTCGCCATGGAACCACATCGCGTGATCGAGGCTGGTCGAGAACAGCCCCGGCGTCGACCAGGTGAGGCCGTGCGGGAGCAGCGACGAGGACAGCAGGCCCATATCCGACACATAGGCAAGGAAGGCGCGGTGGAGCAGCGGATCGTCGCCGATCGGCGCCGCAAGCCGGTACCATTGATAATGCGTCGTCCCGCGCTCGGTCGAGGACGGACGGAAATTGCGCGTCTCGAACGGCCGCAGCCGCGCCATGCGTTCGAGTTGCGCGTCGCTGACATTGGGATCGGCGGCGAGATTTTCGACGAGTTCGGCGCACTCCTCGGGCGGCAGCACGTCGGGCATCGGTGCCTGATGCGTCGCGCCGGGTTCGGGCGCGTGGAACGAGGCGGTCAGGTTGAAGATGACCTTGCCGTCCTGCCGCACGACGACGCGGCGGTTGGCGAAGCTGCGCCCGTCGAAGTCGCGATGAACGCGGAAATGGAGCGGCTTCGCTTCGTCGCCGCCGCGCAGGAAATAAGCGTGGAGCGAATGCGCGGGCTTGCCCGGATCGACGGTGCGCGCCGCAGCGGCGAGCGCCTGCGCGATCACCTGTCCGCCGAAAATGCGCTGGCGGGTCGGTTTCTCAAACGCGGGAAAAGTGAATTCGTCCTCAAGGCCCGGGACGGGATCGAGTTCGAACAGGCGCGTCACCGCAGCGACGACCTTTTCGGGCGAAAACGCCGCCTGGATTTCGCGCGCGCGATCAATGCGAGCCTGGATCTCGTCGGGAGAAAGGCTCATGCGCATGTTCCGTTCGATGGACTCCGCGCGCCCTCACAGGCGCGCGGCGATGTTATTTGAAGCGTTCGACCTGTTCGAAGTCGAGTTCGACGGGGGTGGCGCGACCGAAGATCGACACCGACACCTTGACGCGTGCCTTTTCGAAATCGAGTTCCTCGACCAGCCCGTTGAAGCTGGCGAAGGGACCGTCGAGCACCTTGACCTGATCGCCGATTTCGTAATCGACGCGGATTTCCTGCTTCGGACGCGCCGCAGCCTCTTCCTTGCTGTTCAGGATGCGCGCGGCTTCGGCTTCGCTGATCGCCTGCGGCTTGCCCATCGAACCCAGGAAGCCCGTGACCTTCGGCGTGTTCTTGACGAGGTGATAGACATCATCGGTCATCGTCAGCTTGGCGAGCACATAGCCGGGGAAGAACTTGCGTTCGGCCTGGACCTTCTTGCCGCGCTTCACCTCGGTGACGGTTTCGACCGGCACTTCGACCGCTTCCACGAAGTCGGTCAGGCCCATGCGCTCGGCTTCGGAAAGCACCGAATCGCGAACCTTGTTCTCGAAACCCGAATAGGCGTGAATGATGTACCAGCGCGCCATGTGTATCCGTATCCTGTCCCTGTAACCGCGGCGATTAGCGCGCGAGCGACGTCAGCCAGCTGACGATCGCGTTGAAAACCGTGTCGACGCCGAAAAAGAACAGCGACAGGATCGTCGTCATGATGAGCACCATGATCGTCGTCTGCACCGTCTCGCGGCCCGTGGGCCAAACGATCTTGCGGGCTTCGGCGCGTACCTGATTGATGAACTCAGCCGGGCTGGTCTTCGCCATGTCGATCGTCCTGTCCTAATAACGTCCTTGATCCGGGCCAGATGGGTTGCCGTTGCCCAAGCGTCAAGCGCGCTTTGGGCAATAGTCCGCCCACCCTCCCCGAGCGTGTCGGCGAAAGGCGGGAGAAAAACGGCGCATCTGTCCGAATGAAAGCGGCCTTTACTTCTGCGGCGCAGCGATTGCAAGTCAAAGGCGGGCGGGCGAACGCGCCAGCGCGCGCTGCATCAAAAGCAACAGGCCGACCATGACGATCCAGCTCACCGTCGGCTGGAGCGCGAAGATAAAGTGAAGTTCGCGCGCCGCCGCCGCTCCGTTCCGCGGATCGAAGCCGACAAGGTCGAGCGCCGCGTAGCTGACCGCAATCGCGGCGGCTACACCGAATTTCTGCATCAGGTTGAGCAGCGCGAACAGGAAGGCCGCGCGCCCCCGCCCACAGCGCTCGGCGTCGTGCGGGATCAGGTCCGCGAGCATCGAGTAGGTGAAAAGCAGCCCGACAAAGCCCGTCCCGAGCATCAGCGAAAAACCGACTGCCTGCCCAATGCCTTCAGGCTCCTGGAACAAGGTCGTGACGAGCAGGCTGGATATCAGCAGCCCCATCGCCATCATCATCGGCGGCTTGCCGAACCTCCGCGCGAGAAAGGTCCAGATAGGCGACGCGAGCGCGCCGCCGATGAAGCTCGCAAAAAGGAGCACCGCACTCTGCCCATCAAGGTCGAGCACCGCGGCGGCGAAGAAGACGAAGAGCGACGTCAACGACCCGAACGCGAAGCTGTTGAGGAACTGCACGCCGAGCAGCAGCATCAGCGGCGGGAAGGACAGCGAGGCACGAATTTCGGCGCGCCAGCCGATCCCCGGCTCCGCGACCACGGGGCGCGGCGGGACCAGCCGGATCGCGAACAGCGCGATCGGCACCATGAGCAGGAAGAGGCTCGCATAAGCCATGATCCGCCCTTGCAGGCTGAGCCCGGGGATCAGGAGCTGCGCCGCCGCGGGCGCCGCGAAGGCGAGGATCAGCGCGATCTTCGCAAACCAGTCGCGCATCCCGTAGAGGAGCGCGCTGTCGGCGGGTGAGCGCACCAACGCGGCGCCCCACGACAGTTGCGCAACCTCATAGAGGCTGTAGCTCGAATAGAAGAGCACCATCATCAGGAACAGCGCGGCAAAGGGCAGCTGGTCGCCGACCGTCACCAGCGCGAGCAGCAGCAGGAACAGCGGCACCACCGCGAGCAGCATCCAGCGCCGGTGCGCGCCAAGTCCGGTGCGCACGCGGTCGACCATCGTGCCGATCAGCGGGTCGACGACGCCGTCCCATATCGTCGTGAGCGAGAAGAGCAGGCCAACCAGCGCCACCGAAATCACCCCGCCCTCGGCAATATAGGGCGGCAGATAGACGCTGAACGGCAGTCCCAGCATCACCGTCGGCCCCGCGGTCGCGGCATAGGCCGCCACCGTGCGCGGGCGCAACACCGGCATCTCATCCGCTTGGGCGACCGAAGGCAGGGCGTTACTGGCCAAGGCGTGAGGCTCCCGAAGCAGGAGCCGCACGCTTTCAGCTATTGACAGTCATGTCAACATGCCGCGGACGCGGCCGGCACGCCCCCTAGCGAATCTTGAAATGCGAAAGGAAAGGCTGGAGCCGCCAGTCGATCTGTTCGGAATCCAGCCATTCGGTCTCGATCCCCATCAGCGTGTTCAACATCGAATCGCCGACAACGATATCGAAAAACAGGCGCGCGGCGGCTTCGGGGCGATCGATTTCGGCCCTGCCCGTTGCCGCCCATTCGGCGAATAACTCGACCAGCTCCTCCAGCGCGGGCACATGAAGGTCGAGATAGATTTGCATGGCAAATTCATGGTCGCGCAAACTTTCGGATATCAGCATGCGCATCAGGCCAACGGCGTGCGGCGATTCCATCAGCTCGCTCTGTCGATGCGCGTAGCGCCGCAATATCTCGACGCCCGACATTCCCTGCATGGCATCATCGTCGAGCGACCGCAGCATGGCTTCGTCGCACCAGCGGGTCGCGATCGCACGCAGCAGCCCCTGCTTGTTGCCGAACAGTTCATAAAGCGTCGCCAGCGAGCCCCCCGACCGCTTGACGATTTCGGCAAGGCTCGTGCGCTCATAACCCTGTTCGAGGAACAGCGTCTCGGCCGCATCGAGGATCGCACCTTGGCGCCGTTCGCGTGGCGATAGCCTATCCATTTGACATAAAGCCGATTCCGACATGCCCAAAATTTTCTCCCTCCCTTGCGCTTTTTTGTAATTTAAATTACAGGGCGCCTCAACGCAAGCTTTTGCGTATAAACAAATCCCGCACAACTGCGATTTTTTCAGGGGTCCTTATGAGTCGCCTTCGTCCTCTCAGCTGCGCCGCCGGCGCTGCGCTGGCCCTGTTGCTGGCTTCCTGCTCGTCCGAAGCGCCGCCCGCGCCGCCGCCGCCCGAGGTCGGTATCGTGACGATCCGCACGCAAGCCGTGCCGAACGTCATCGAGCTGCCCGGCCGCGTCCAGGCGTATCGCACTTCGGAGGTCCGCGCCCGCGTCAACGGCATCGTCGAGCGCCGCCTGTTCAACGAGGGCAGCTATGTCCGTGCCGGGACGCCCCTGTTCCGGATCGATCCGCGCGAGTTGGTCGCGACCGCAAATGCTGCGCGCGCGCAGCTTGCCCGTGCGCAGGCAACCGCCGCCAATGCCCGGCAGGTGGTTGGCCGCTACCAGCCGCTGCTCGCCGACCAGGCGATCGGCAAGCAGGAATATGATGCTGCGGTCGCCGCGCAGCGCACCGCCGAAGCCGATGTGGCGGCGGCACAGGCCAATCTGGAATCAGCACGCCTCAATCTGGGCTATGCGTCGGTCACGGCACCGATCTCGGGCCGAGCGCGCCGCGCCGAAGTCACCGAAGGCGCGCTCGTCAATGCGGGACAGGGCACGCTGCTCACGACGATCGAACAGATCGACCGCGTCTATGTCAATTTCGGTCAGTCGAGTTCGGACTTGCTCGCGACGCGCCGCGACATGGAGGCTGGCAAGGTCAACGCGCCGCAGCTCGAACGCGTCGAGGTCCAGCTGATCCTTGAAGACGGCACCGCCTATCCGGTTGTCGGCCACCTCGATTTCTTTGACCTTTCGATCGACGAGGCGACGGGCACCGCGGCGCTGCGCGCCGAATTTCCGAACCCGTCCTCAGCGCTGCTTCCCGGTCAATTCGTCCGCGCGCGCATTTTCGCTGGCAATCGGGCCAACGGAGTGTTGATCCCCCAGCGCGCGGTCAAGCTGGCGGCAGACAATGCGAGCGTCATGGTTCTCGACGCCAAAAACAATGCAACGCCGCGCCCCGTGAAGCTCGGCACGATGGTGGCAGGCCAATGGGCGATCCTCGAAGGACTGAAACCCGGCGACCGGGTCATCGTCGACGGGTTGCAAAAGGTGCAGCCGGGTCAGCCAGTGCGCATTGCCCAGCCCAAGGGCGCGGCGCCCGCTCCCGCGGCGAAGCGCTGACCTGACATGACCCCCCGTTTCTTCATCGACCGGCCCATCTTTTCCTGGGTCATCGCCATCGGCATCCTGCTTGCCGGGATCATCGCGCTGCGCGGGCTTCCCGTGGAGCAATATCCGTCGGTCGCGCCGCCGTCACTGACGATCGGCGTCACCTATCCGGGCGCCGACGCCAAGACGCTCGAGCAGAATGTGACGCAGGTCATCGAGCAGGAGCTGAACGGGGTCGAGGGCTTCCTCTACATGGCCTCGACCAGCGAATCGAACGGCACCGCGTCGATCAACCTGACCTTCGAGGCGGGGACTGACATCGATAATGCGCAGATGGAGGTCCAGAACCGCCTGCGCCGCGTCGAGCAGCGACTGCCCGAGGATGTCCGTCGCCAGGGCATCTCGGTCACCGAGGCCAATTCGGGCTTCCTGCTGATCGTCGCGATCACCTCGAAGAGCGGCAACACCGACCCGATGGAGGTCAATAATTTCGCGAACACGCGCGTTCTCGACGAACTGCGCCGCGTGAACGGGGTCGGCAACGTCCAGGCCTTTGCGCCCGAATATGCGATGCGCATCTGGCTCGATCCGCAAAAGCTCGCCTCGCATAACCTGTCGCCCGCCGAAGCGCTCGGCGCGGTGCAGGAACAGAATAGCCAGACGCCCGGCGGCCAACTCGGCGACCAGCCGATTGCCAAGGGCGCCGAGCTCAACGCCGTCATCACGACGCAGGGCCGCTTTACCAAGCCCGAGCAGTTCGAGAGCATCATCCTGCGCGCCAACCCCGACGGGTCGGCGGTGACGCTGGGCGACGTCGGCCGCGTCGAACTGGGTGCGGCAAGCTATCTCTTCTCGTCCGAACTCAACGGCAAGCCGATGGCGGGCCTCGCGGTCCAGCTCACGCCCGGCGCCAACGCGCTGGCAACGGCGGAGGGCATTCGCGCGCGGATGGACGAGCTGTCGAAGGGTTTCCCGCCCGACATTGTCTGGTCGATCCCCTATGACACCACGCCCTTCATCAGCCTGTCGATCGAAGAGGTGGTGAAGACGCTCGCCGAAGCGATGGTGCTCGTCTTCCTCGTCATGTTCCTGTTCCTCCAGAACTGGCGCGCGACCGTTATCCCCACCGTGGTCGTTCCAATCGCGCTCGCGGGCGCGTGCCTCGGCCTCTGGATGTTCGGTTTCTCAATCAACGTGCTGACCTTGTTCGGCATGGTGCTGGCGATCGGTATTCTCGTCGACGACGCGATCGTCGTGATCGAAAATGTCGAGCGCATCATGAACGAGGAACATCTGCCGCCCTATGAGGCGACGGTGAAGGCGATGAGCCAGATCACCTCGGCGATCATCGGCATCACGCTGGTGCTGATCGCGGTGTTCATCCCGATGGCTTTCTTCCCCGGATCGACCGGCGGCATCTATCGCCAATTCTCGATGACGCTTGCGATCTCGATCGCCTTCTCGGCCGTGCTTGCACTCACGCTGACGCCCGCGCTTTGCGCGACGCTGTTGAAACCGCACGACAAGACGGCGCGCAAGGGCCGGATCGGTGCCTTCTTCGACCGTTTCTTCGGCCGCTTCAACGACTGGTTCGGTCGCACCACCGACCGTTATCAGGGGGGCGTCGGCAAGATGCTCGCAACCCCGCTACGCTGGCTCGGCGTCTTCGTCGCGATGGTCGCGGTCACGGCCCTGCTGTTCACCCGCCTGCCGGGATCCTTCCTGCCGCAGGAAGACCAGGGCTATCTGATCACCGTGATCCAGGCGCCGCCGGGCGCGACGACGCAGCGCACCAACGAGGCGACCAAGCAGGTCAAGGCCTTCTTCGCCGAACAGCCGCAGGTCGCCAACGTCGTGTCGGTCAACGGCTTCAGCTTCTTTGGCCAGGGCCAGGCGAATGCGATCATGTTCATCCCGCTCAAACATTGGGACGAGCGCAAGGGCGACGGCGACAGCGCCGACGCGATCGCCGGCAAGGCGATGGGCACCTTCATGGGCATCAAGGAGGCGTTCGCCTTCTCATTGAGCCCGCCGTCGATTCCCGAACTCGGCACGTCGAGCGGCTTCACCTTCAAGTTGCAGGATCGCGGCGGCAACGGGCGCGACGCGCTGATCGCTGCGCGCAACCAGATCCTTGGCGGTGCGATGCAGAGCAAGCTGCTCGCGAATGTGCGTCCCGAGGGTCAGGAGGATGCACCCGTGCTGAAGGTCGATATCGACCGGATCCAGGCGCGTGCGCTCGGCCTGTCGATCGGCGACGTCAACGCGACGCTCGCGATCAGCTTCGGCAGCGCCTATGCCAACGACTTCACCCGCGAAGGCCGCGTGCTGCGCGTGCTGCTCCAGGCCGACGCCGCGAGCCGCATGACACCGCAGGACGTGCTCGACCTGCGGGTGCGCAGCGCAAACGGCGGCATGGTGCCCTTCGGGTCGTTCAGCAAGGCCGAATGGTCGGCCGAAGCGCCGCAGCTCCAGCGTTATAACGGCTATCCCGCGATGACGATTTCGGGCGAACCCGCACCCGGCCAGTCGACCGGCGAAGCGATGGCCGAGATGGAACGGCTCGCATCGCAGCTCCCGCAGGGCTTCGCGTTCGAATGGACCGGCATTTCCTATGAGGAAAAACAGTCGGCGGGCCAGATCGGGATGCTGCTCGGGCTGTCGCTCGTCGTCGTCTTCCTGCTGCTCGCGGCGCTCTACGAAAGCTGGGCCGTGCCGGTTTCGGTGTTGCTCGTCGTGCCGCTCGGCGTGCTCGGCGCGGTGCTCTTCTCGATGATGCGCGGGCTTTCGGCGGATATCTATTTCAACGTCGGCCTGATCACGATCATCGGCTTGGCCGCGAAGAATGCGATCCTGATCGTCGAATTCGCGATCGAGCAGGAGGCCGAGGGCAAGCCGACGCTCGATGCGGTGATGGAAGCGGTGAAGCTGCGCCTGCGCCCGATCATCATGACCAGCCTTGCCTTCATCCTCGGCATGGTGCCGCTCGTGATCGCGAGCGGGGCCGGCGCCGCCAGCCGCATCGCGGTCGGCTCGGGCGTGATGGGCGGGATGATCGCCGCCACGCTGCTCGGCATCTTCTTCATCCCGCTCTTCTACCTGTCGGTGCGCAAGTGGATCAGCCGCAAACGGCCGCCTGCACCGGCGGAAAAAGGACATCATGAGGAACCCGGCCATGCGTAACCTGATCGCCCTCGTCGCGGCGACGACGCTCGCCGGATGCGTCAATATGGCGCCACCGCACGAGCGGCCGCCGCTGTCGACCGCCCCCGCCTATCCGGCTGAATTCGCCGGCGACGTGACGCTCGGGCAGCGTGCCACCGAAGTCAGCTGGCGCGACTTCTTCGCCGATCCGCAGCTCGAGGCGCTGATCGCGCAGGCGGTCGAACGCAACCGCGACCTCGCCGTTGCGGTCGCGCAGATCGAGGAAGCGCGCGGGCTGTACCGCATCCAGGACGCGGACCGCCTGCCCACCGTCGGCGCCAGCGCCGATGCGACGCGCAGCCGCGGCCCGTCGCTGACGGGTCCGGGAACCGACACGACCAACCGCTATTCGGTCGGGGTCGGGGTGACCTCGTTCGAGCTCGATTTCTGGGGCCGCGTCAAGAATCTGTCCGAAGCGGCGCGCAGCCAGTATCTCGCGACCAAACAGGCCGAACGCGCCTTCCGGCTCGCGCTCGTCCGCGACGTGGCCTCTTCCTATTTCGCCTCGCGCGGCGCCGACGAGCAGATCACGCTCGCCGAAGCGACGGTGACGAGCCGCAAGGAAGGGCTGCGGATCGCGAAACGGCGGCTCGACGCCGGGGTGACCTCGGCACTCGACTATCGCCAGTCGGAAACGTTGCTGACGCAGGCCGAAACGCAGCTCGCAAGCCTGAAGCTCGGCAAGGCGCAGGCCGACAATTTCCTCGC
Organism: Sphingopyxis sp.; assembly: GCF_035998905.1. Classification (GTDB taxonomy): domain Bacteria; phylum Pseudomonadota; class Alphaproteobacteria; order Sphingomonadales; family Sphingomonadaceae; genus Sphingopyxis. The sequence continues at coordinate 28,026 of NZ_DASYHG010000021.1, forward strand.
CGTGCTGACCGGCGGACCGGTGGCCGGTCCCCTGCCCGCGCCGCTGCCGCTCGTCGCGCAGGGCCAGTCGCCGACGCTGACTGCCGGGCTGCCGTCCGACCTGCTAGTCGCGCGGCCCGATGTGCTTGCGGCCGAAGAACGCTTGCGCGCCGCGCGCGCGAATGTCGGTGCGGCGCGCGCCGCCTTCTTCCCGTCGATCTCGCTCACCGGCAATTTCGGCTTCGCGTCGGGATCGCTCGACAATCTGTTCAGCGACAATGGCATGAACTGGAGCTTCGGCCCGTCGATCCGACTGCCGATCTTCGACTTCGGACGGAACAAGGGCAATCTGACCGTCGCCGAAGCGCGCGAGAATATCGCGGTCGCGACCTACGAGCGCACCGTGCAGGGCGCGTTCCGCGAGGTCGCCGACGCGCTCGCCGGGCGCCGCTATCTCGCCGATCAGGTCGCGGCGCAGGAACGCGGCACGCTTGCGCAGCGACGGATCGCCGACCTCGCGCGCAAACGGTACCGCGAAGGCGTTTCGACCTATCTCGAAGTGCTCGACGCCGAACGTAACCTGTTCGCCGCCGAACAGGCGCTGATCGAACTCAGGCGTGCGCAGGTCGACAATCTGGTGACGCTTTATGTCGCGCTCGGCGGCGGGCTCGTCGAGCGGCGGTAAAGCGCTGCGATGACGACCGAAGCCGCCGCCCCCGCCCTGCTCAAGGACCTTCTCGGTCCGCCGGCGCTCGAAACGATTGCCGATGCGGGGGCGGCGGCGTCTCCGCGTTTCGACCGGCCGGCCTTCGTGTCCGCCGCGTCGGAAGGTCTCGAAGCATTGTCGATCATGGAACGCGTGCGGCATATCGCCGACGCGCTCCATATTGCGCTGCCCGGCGACTATATCGCGGCGCTCGGCATTCTCCGCGCCATGGCGCCTCGACTGACGAACAGTTTTCAGGCGATCGCGATCACCGAATATGTCGCACGATACGGACTCGACGATTTCGACACATCGATGGACGCCCTCGCCGACCTGACACGCTTCGGTTCGGCCGAGTTCGCGATCCGGCCCTACCTGGCGGCAGATACGCCGCGCGCGCTGGCCACCATGACGCGCTGGACCGAAAGCGAGGACGAGCATGTCCGCCGGCTCGCTAGCGAAGGCGCCCGGCCGCGGCTGCCATGGGCTTCGCGCGTCCCCGCGTTGAAGGCCGACCCGACACGTGCGGCGCCGATCCTCGAAGCGCTGAAGGCCGATCCGAGCCTTTATGTTCGCAAATCGGTCGCGAACCATCTGAACGACATCGCCAAGGACCGCCCCGACTGGCTACTGGGCCGCCTTGCGGGCTGGCAACAGGACGATCCGCAAACGGCGTGGATCGTGCGCCATGCGCTGCGCACGCTGATCAAGAAGGGCGATCCCGGTGCGCTCGCGCTCATCGGCGTCGGCCATGGCGCAGCGGTCATCGTGCGCCATTTCGGCATCGCTCCCGCGACCGTTCGCCTCGGCGACCGGATCGTGCTCGCCGTCGAGCTCTTGTCGGATGCGGCCGAGGACCAGCGGCTGGTTGTCGATTACCGCGTCCATTATGCGCGCGCCGGCGGCAAGAGCGCGCCCAAGGTGTTCAAGCTCAAGACCTTCGAGCTGCCGGTGGGTGACACCGTCCGCCTCTCCATCAGCCAGACGATCCGCGATTTCAGCACACGGCGCCACCATCCGGGGCGCCACGAGGTCGAACTGATCGTCAACGGGCAAACGATGGCGACAGCCGCGTTCGAGATCTTGCCGGGCTGACCGGCTCGCGCCACCTTAGAGCGGCGGCGGCGGCGGCTCGCTCGCAGTGGGCGGCGGACGTCCCTCCGAAACGGTAGGACGCCCTTCCTGAATCGGCAGGCGCAGGTCGATGCGGCTACCGTTGATTTCGGTCGAGATCACCGCGTCGCCACCCTCGATCCCGACACGCGTGCGGTCGCCGATCGGGATGTCGCCGATATCGGGGATGTCGAGCGGTTCGACCGGCCCGGCGGGGTCGACCGCCTTCGGGCGCGGCGCCGTGCGCTTGCCCGATGCTTCAGTCATGAAGTCGCGCCAGATGCGCGCCGGCAACCCGCCCCCCGATACGCCCTGCAGCGGTGTATTGTCGTCGTTGCCGATCCACACACCGACGACTAGGCCATTGGCGTAACCGACGAACAGCGCATCGCGATTGTCCTGGCTCGTCCCCGTCTTGCCGAAGTTGGCCTGCGGCAGCCGCGCCGCGCGGCCGGTGCCGCGATTGACCGCAGCGCGCAGCATCTGTTCGATATCCTCATGCTCGCGCGACCCGAAACGGCTCGGTCCCGAAATGAGGTTTTCGAACCAGCCCTTTTCCTCGCCCTTGAAAGCGCGCGGTTCGACCGGATAGCTGTTCGCGGCGACCGCGGCATAGGCGGCGGTGAGTTCGAGCAAGGTCATGCTCGACGTGCCGAGCGCAAGACTGGGGTCGCCCTTGGTCATCGGCGCCGTGACGCCAAGGTCGCGCGCCATGTCGATCACCTTGTCGTCGCCGACCTCGCGAAGCAGCCGCACCGCCGCAACATTGCTCGACGAGGCAAAGGCGTCTTCGAGGCTGATTTCCTTCGAATAGGCGCCGCCCGAATTTTTAGGCCGGTACGACCCTGTCTCGATCGCGCTGTTGTCGATCATGTCGTCGGGTTCCCAGCCGGCGCGAAGCGCGGCGAGATAGACAAACAATTTGAAGGTCGAACCCGGCTGGCGCCGTGCCTGCGTCGCACGGTTGAAGGGCGACGCGGCATAATCCTTGCCGCCGATCATCGCGACGACCTCGCCGTTCGGGCGCATCGCGACAAGCGCGACCTGCGCCTTGCCGAGGCCGGCGCGGCTCGTGACGCGCCGCGCCGCCGATTGCAGCCGCGCATCGAGCGTCGTCGTGATCGTCTGGCGCGAATAGCCGACATCGCTCAACTTGCGCGCCTCGGGCAGCGCCCAGTCGGCAAAATAAGTCCCGGTCGGCAGCGTATTGCGCGTCCGCACGTCGATGCGCGGGGTACGCAGCGCCTTCGCTTCGCTTGCCGTCAGATAGCCGGTGTCGACCATCGCGCTCAGCACCAGCTTCATCCGCTTTTCGGCCAAGTCGGGATTGCGTGTCGGCGCGAGGCGCGAGGGTGCCTGCACCAGCCCCGCGAGCATCGCCGCCTGCGCCGGGGTCAGCTTCTCGGGCTGGCGATAGAAATAATGGAGCGACGCGGCGCGCAGCCCATAGGTGTTGTCGCCGAAATAGGCGTTCGAGAGATATCGTTCGAGGATCTCGTCCTTGGTCAGCCAGGATTCGAGCCAGAAAGCGATCAGCGCCTCGCGCGCCTTGCGCCCGAGCGTGCGCTTCGGCGTCAGGAAGGTGAATTTCGCGAGTTGCTGGGTGATCGTGCTGCCGCCCTGCGTCCGCCCGCCGGTGACATTGCTCCACACCGCGCGCGCGATGCTGCGCGGATCGACACCCCAATGGGTGTAGAAACGCCGGTCCTCGATCGCGAGAAAGGCGCCCGTCACATGCTTCGGCAGGTCTTTCGCCTTCACCGGCGTGTCGACGATCGCGCCGATGCGCGCGATCGGCGTGCCGTCGGACGCGAGCAAGGTGATTTGCGGCGGCGCGATCGGTTCGAGCGATTTCGACAGGGGCGCGGTGAGCGCGAGCCAGCCGACGAGCAGGAGGAAGGTCACGCAGAAGATTGCAAAGCCGCGCGAAAGGCGGCGCACCCATTTGCGCCGGCGCGTTTCAGGAACCGGCGGCGGCGGCGCTGCGATGTCGGCGAAAGGGTCACCCGGCGTCGCGGCGAGGGTGGAATCGGGGCCTTGGGGTTTACGGAACCATTTCATGCGCGGCACCCGTATTACAACCCCAACACAGCATAAGCAAATGGCTTATAACGAGCGCACCGCGACGCCATGACAGGTGGCGCCCAAAATTGGTTTGGCAAATCGTCAATCAAACTGGGTTGAAATCGTCATACCACTTATGTAGACCAATACGCGATAACAATGCCGATACCGGGGAGAGATTCATGCTGCTACGCGCTGCCTTGACGATCGCGATCAGTGCTTCGACGGCGCATACCGCGCTCGCGCGCGACATTGCGGTCGCCGATCAGGCGCAGTTCAAGGCGGCGGTCAAAGCAGCCAAACCCGGCGACTCGATTATCCTTGCCGACGGCGAGTGGCGCGACTTCCAGATCGTCTTCACCGGCACCGGCACCGCCGACAAGCCGATCAACCTCACCGCGCAGACCAAGGGCAAGGTCATCCTGACCGGCCAGTCGAACCTGCGTCTCGGCGGCCGGCACCTTGTCGTGTCGGGGCTCGTCTTCCGGAGCGGCGCCAGCCCGACCGACCAGGTCATCAGCTTCCGCCGCGATTCGAAAATGCTCGCGTCCGACAGCCGCGTCACCGAGGTGGTGATCGACGGCTACAGCAAGGCCGACCGCCGCGCCGTTGATATCTGGGTCGCGCTCTATGGCACCGGCAACCGCGTCGACCATTCGCATTTCGAGGGCAAGACCAACAGCGGCGTCACACTCGCGGTGATCCGCCGCGCGGGCGACCCGCTCGATAACCGCCACCGCATCGATCACAATTATTTCGGCCCGCGCCCGCCGCTCGGCTCGAACGGGGGCGAAACGATCCGCATCGGAACGAGCGAGGAATCGCTGTCGGCGTCGAACAGCGTCGTCGAACGCAACATCTTCGACCGCACGAGCGGCGAGGTCGAAATCGTCTCGGTCAAGTCGGGCGGCAATATCATCCGCGAAAATCTGGTGCTCGAAGCGCAGGGGGCCTTCGTGCTCCGCCACGGCAACGGCAACCTCGTCGAGCGCAACATCTTCCTTGGCAAGAACGTCCCCGACACCGGCGGCGTACGGGTGATCAACCGCGACCAGATCGTCCGTGGCAATTATTTCGAGGGCCTCGCGGGCACTTCGTTCAAGAGCGCGATCAGCGTGATGAACGGCGTGCCCAATTCGGTGATCAACCGCTATCATCAGGTCGCGAACGCGCGGATCGAGAACAACAGCATCATCGACAGCGCGCGCATCACATTGGCGGCCGGAGCCGACGCCGAACGGTCCGCCGCCCCCATCGACAGCAAGTTCGAGCGCAGCCTGATCGTCGGCGCCAAGGGGCTGGACCCGTTCCGCGCCGAGGGCGAAATCACCGGCATCGCGTTCGCAGGCAATGTCGAGGCGAAGGTAGCAAAGCCGCTGCTCGGCGCGGGAGTCGAACAGCGTGACATCGCGCTCGAACGCGCGCCGAACGGCCTGCTTTATCCCACCGACCCGGCGCTTGCCGCCGTCGGCGCGCCGCGCGACCTCAAACCCGTGAAGCGCGAAGAAGTCGGCGCGAGCTGGTATCGCGGCAACGCGCCCGAAGCCGCGTTCGGCACCGGCACCACCCGGCCGATCGCCGCGGGCGCTTCGCTTGCGCAGGCGGTCTCCGGAGCCAAAGCAGGCGACACGCTCGCGCTCGCCTCCGGCACCTACGATGTCGCGGCGCCGCTCGCGCTTCGCCACCGGCTGACCATTGCGGGCGTAAAGGGTGCGAAACCGGTTGTCCGCGTCGCCTCGGGTCTCGCCCAGATCGAAAGCGGCGGCGGGCTGCAGCTCGAAAATCTCGCGGTCGATGCAAGCAAGGCATCGGGCGAAGGCGCATTGATCGCGACCACCGCAGGCGTCGCGCCGAACTACAGCATCGCGCTCGAAGGCGTATCGGTGCGCGGTCCGGGTAAGGGTCGTCTTGATGGCATCGCCATGGCGCCCGGAACCTTCGCCGACGATGTGACGATCACGAACAGCGACTTCGCCGAGATGGGCGTCGTCGTCGCCGCGACCGGCGAGCAGGAGCCGAAAGGCTGGTATCCGATGGAGCGACTGACGATCGCCGGCAGCAACTTCGCGCGCGTTGCGATGGTCGCCGACCTCTTGCGCAAGGGCACCGACGAAAGCACTTTCGGCCCCTGGTTCGCGATGAGCGGATCGAGCGTTGCCGACAGCGGCCGCGACGGCGCATCGCTGCGCATTTCAGGCGCGCAGCACGCCGACATTGCGCAGAATAATTTTGCCAAATCCGACGGCATTCTCGTCATCCATTCGGTCGGCGCGCCCGAAACGCGGATCGCATCGAACGCGTTCGCGGCGACCCCCGCACCACGGATCGAGGAACTGGCATGGAAAGGCCCCCCGCGCGGCCTGATCGCGGGCAATATCGTGGAGGCCCGCCCGTGACCCGTACGCTCGCCCTGCTGCTCGCCGCCGCGGCATTTTCGACGGCTCCGGCCACGGCGCAGCCCGCCTCCGCCGCGACGGTACAGGCCGCCTCCCCGCTCTTCGCCGCCGAGATCGAGCGCGCGAAAGCGGACGTCGAGGCATCGATCCGCGCCGGCGTGAACGTTCCGGTTCCGAAGGACCCCGGCGGCGGCTTCACCCACGAACAGCACAAGCGCAACTACCGCACGATTTTCGAAGGCGGGCAGCTTTTCCGCCTGACCGGCGACGTGCGGTACCGCGACCATGTCCGCGACCTGCTGCTCGCCTATGCCGACCTCTATCCGAAACTCGGGCCGCATCCCGCTGCGTCGAACCAGGTCCCCGGTCGCCTCTTTTGGCAGAGCCTGAACGACAGCGTCTTCCTCGTGAACGCTGTGCAAGGCTATGCCGAGATCCGCGGCGCGCTACCTGCCGCCGACCGGCAACGCATCGACGACCAGGTGATCCGCCCGATGGCGCGCTTCCTGTCGGACGGATCGCCCGAGGTGATCAACCGCATCCATAACCATGCGACGTGGGCCGCGGCGGGCGTCGGCCTGTCGGGCTATCTGCTCGGCGACCGCGACCTTGTCGACAAGGCGCTGCTCGGGCTCGACAAGAGCGGCAAGGCGGGCTTCTTGCGCCAGCTCGACCTGCTCTTCTCGCCCGACGGATATTACGCCGAAGGCCCCTATTATCAACGCTATGCGCTGCAACCTTTTGTCGTCTTCGCAGCGGCGATCGCGGCGAACGATCCCGACCGCAAGATCTTCGAGTATCGCGACGGCATCGTGTTGAAGGCGATCCGGACCGCAATCGACGTCACCCACGACGGCTATTTCCTGCCGATCAACGATGCGATGCCCGACAAGAGCCTGCGCACCGAGGAACTCTATCACGCCGTCGCCATCGCCTATGGCGCGACGAAGGACCCGGCTTTCCTGTCGATCGCCGACTGGCAGGGGCGCACCGTGCTGACCCCTGCGGGACAGGCGATGGCGGCAGACCTTGCGGCGGGCAAAGCGAAGCCCTGGCCCTTCGGCTCGCGCCTGCTGTCCGACGGCCCCGACGGCAAGGGCGGCGCACTCGTCCTGCTGCGCACCAAGCCCGATCCGACCGGCCCGCTGCTCGTCGCCAAGAACACCGTACAGGGCATGGGGCACGGCCATTTCGACCGGCTCGGCTGGCTCTATTATGACGAAACCGGCGCGGTGGTGACCGACTATGGCGCGGCGCGCTTCCTGAATGTCGAAGCCAAGCGCGGCGGGCGCTACCTGCCCGAAAACGACAGCTGGGCAAGTGCGACGATCGCGCACAACACACTTGTCGTCGATGAACAAAGTCATTTCGCAGGTGACTGGAAAGCTGGTGAAAAATCGCCGACCCGCCAGCTCGCCGCTTCGCTCGAAGGCCCGACCCGTTACGCGATCGGCGCAATCGACAGCGCGTACAAGGATGTCCGTATCCGCCGCGCCCTGCTGCTGATCGAAGTCGACGGCCTCGCCAACCCCCTCGCGCTCGATATCCTCCACGGAACTGGCAGCGGCAGGCATCGCTATGACCTGCCGCTGCATTTTTCGGGGCAGATCATCGACAGCGACATCGCGTTTGCCCGCAGCCTGGCCGAGCGGCCGGTGCTGGGCAAAGCCAACGGATATCAGCATCTGTGGGTCGACGGCGAAGGCACGAAGGCCGGCAAGGCGCGGCTGACGTGGATGCAGGGCAGCCGCTTTTATTCCTATCACATGGCGCCGCCCGCGGGCGCGCGCTTCATCGTCGCCGAAAGCGGCGCGAACGATCCCGAATTCAACCTGCGCCGCGAGCCCGCGCTGATCCAGCGCGTCGATGGCGCGGCGGACGCGACCTTCGTCAGCCTGCTCGAACCGCACGGCGCCTATGACGCGTCGGCCGAAACCGTCGTCGCAAGCAGCGCGCGCGTCGCGGCGCTCGAACATCGCAAGGAACAGGGCGTCGATCTCGTCCTGATCACCCTCGTCGACGGGCGCCGCATCGCGGTCGCGGTCGCCGACGATGTTGCGGCGGGCGCGAAGCACAGCGTCACCGTCGACGGCCGCACCCTCGCCTGGACCGGCCCCGTCGGCCGCCTCGACCTCGCCAAGACCGGAGCGAAGAAATGAGCAATGTCAAAGGTCGCTTCCGTTGGTGCGTTATCGCGCTGATCGCGCTCGCCACCGTCATCAATTATATCGACCGCAACGCGCTCGCGGTGATGTGGCCCGAAGTGTCGAAGGAAATCGGCGCCACCAAGGAAAATTATGCGCTGCTGGTGACGATCTTCATGATCTTCTACGCCTTTGGCCAGTCGCTGTTCGGGCGCATCTTCGACGCGATCGGCACGCGGATGGGTTTCACCATCTCGATCGTCGTCTGGTCGCTGTCGATCGCGGCGCACGCGCTGGTGCGCTCGATGCCGCTCCTGATGGTCCTGCGCGCCACATTGGGGGTCAGCGAGGCGGGCAATTGGCCCGGCGCGGCCAAGGCGAACGCGCTGTGGTTCCCCTCGCGCGAACGCGCCCTCGCGCAGGGCATCTTCAACGCCGGCGCCTCGCTCGGCGGGATCGTCTCGGCGCCGCTGATCGCGCTGCTGTTCGTCCAGTTCGGATGGCACGGCACCTTCCTCTTGATCGGCGTGCTCGGCTTCATCTGGCTCGTACCCTGGCTCTGGTTCTACAAGGCCGACCCCGAAAAGCATCCGGGGCTGAGCGAGGAAGAGCGCGAATATATCCTGACCGGGCGTACCGAAGCGGGCCAGGGCGACAGCCGCCGCGTGCCGCTCGGCGAACTGCTGCGCTATCGCCAGAGCTGGGGCGTGATCCTCTCGCGTTTCTTCCTCGACCCCGTGTGGTGGCTCTTCGTGTCGTGGCTGCCGATCTACCTTGCCGAAACCTTCGGCTTCGACGTCAAGCAGATCGGGCTTTTCGCGTGGGTGCCCTTCGTCGGCGCGATGCTCGGCAGCCTGTTCGGCGGCTGGTTCGCGGGGCGGATCATCAGCAAGGGCGGCGGCGTGCACAAGGCGCGCATGACGACCATCGCGATCGGCTGTGCGATCATGCTCCCGTCGCTGCTCTTCACGATCGGCGCGAGCGACCCACTGACCGCGGTGCTGCTGATCGCGTGCATCCTGTTCGGTTTCCAAATGGCGATCGGCAATATCCAGACGCTACCGAGCGACTATTTCGGCGGCGGCGCGGTCGGCAGCCTCGCGGGGATCAGCGGCACCGCCGCGGTCGCCGGCACGCTGATCACGACCTGGCTCGTCCCCGTGCTCACGAAGACGAGCTACGCGCCGATCTTCGCGCTCTCTGCGGCGATCGTGCCGATTTCCTTCCTGTGTTTCTGGCTGGTCGGCGGTCGCGTCGAACCGGTCACCATCAAACCCTCCCACAATCAAGAATAAGGATCTGCATCACATGACTCTCCAGGGGAAAACCGCGCTCGTCACTGGCGGCGGCCGCGACATCGGCCGATCGGTCTCGATCGCCCTCGCCCGCGCCGGCGTTCGCGTCGCGATCAACTATAACAGCGGCCGCGAAGCCGCCGAAGACACGCTGAAGACGATTCAGGAGGCGGGCGGCGACGCCTTCCTCGTACAGGCCGACGTCACCGACAGCAGCGCGGTCAAAACGATGCTCGAAGAAGTCGGCGTCGCGTTCAGCGGCCGGCTCGACATCCTCGTCAACCTCGCGGGCGGCATGGTCGCGCGCAAGACGCTCAGCGAAATGGACGAGGAATTCTTCGACCATGTCATGACGCTCAACCTCAAATCGGCCTTCCTCGTCCTGCAGGCGTCGCAGCCCTTCCTCGGCGAAGGATCGGCGGTCGTGAACGTATCGTCGCTCGCGGGCCGCGACGGCGGCGGTCCGGGCGCATCGGTCTATGCGACCGCAAAGGGCGCGCTGATGACCTACACGCGTTCGATGGCAAAGGAACTGGGGCCGCAGGGCATCCGCGTCAACGCCGTCTGCCCCGGCCTGATCGGCACGAGCTTCCACGACATCTTCTCGAAGCCCGAAGGGCGCGCCGCGGTTGCGGGCAACACGCCGCTCCGCCGCGAAGGCCATCCCGACGAGGTTGCCGACACGATCGTCTATCTCGCGTCGCCGGCGGCAAGCTTCCTCGCCGGGGTCTGCCTCGACATCAACGGCGGCCTCGCCTTTTCCTGAGTTCATCCGAAAGGACGTGAATATGCGCTGGCTTCTCGCCACAGCCACGGCCGCCCTGCTGACCAGCGGGGCGCAGGCCCAGACCCGCGAGCGGACCGATGCCGAACCGCTCGAGCCGTACAAGATCATCCTTGTCGGCGATTCGACGATGGCGCCGCACAGCGGCTGGGGCGGCGCCTTTTGCGCGCAACACGTCAAATCGTCGGTCGCGTGCGTCAACGCCGGACGCGGCGGGCGCAGCACGCGCAGCTATCGCCAGGAAGGCGGCTGGGACATCGCGCTCGCCGAGGCGAAAGTGCCGGGATATCGCGGTACCTGGGTGCTGATCCAGTTCGCGCACAATGACCAGTCGACGCGCCCCGAACGCTGGACCGACGAAACGACGGAGTTTCCCGCCAACCTTCGCCGCTTCGTCGAAGAGGTGAAGGCGGCGGGGGCAACCCCCGTGCTCGTGACGCCGCTGACCCGGCGCGAGTTCAAGGACGGCAAGCTCAAGAACACGCTCGCGAGCTGGTCCGACCAGGTGCGCGGCGTCGCCAAGGCAATGGATGTGCCGCTGGTCGACCTCAACGCCCTCAGCGCGCGCCAGGCGCAAGAGATGGGCGCCGAGATGGCGACCAAGCTCGCGCAGGAGCCGCCGACGGCGGAGGAGCTCGCGGCGGCCAAGGCGGGGACCACCCTGCCCGCGCCGCCGGCCCCGCCGTCGCCGCCGCCGATCACCGGCGACGGCGCGCGCGGACAGGTCACGCGCAAGTTCGACTACACGCACCTCGGTGCCATCGGAGCCGAAGTGACCGCCAAGCTCGTCACGCAGGCCTTGGCGCGCGCCGTTCCGGCGCTGCGGAGCCAGCTCGTCCGATGACGACAAGTGTATGGCAAATTGGACTAACCAATTTGCCATACACAGTGGTTGACAATTTTGCTGCAATGCCTGACATTATTGGTCAGAACAGAATCGACATTTGGGGAGAGACGAAGTGAATTCTCGTAATCACGCGCGCACGCTGCGCGCAGCCTTGCTGGCCGGCGCAGGCTCGACGCTGCTGATCGCCGCGATGCCCGCAATGGCGCAGGACGCGCCCGCCCCGGCGCCGCAGGCCGAGAATGAGGAAGACGCGATCGTCGTCACCGGCATTCGCGAGACGATCCAGAATTCGATCAATACCAAGCGTGAGGAAACCGCGATCGTCGACGCGCTGTCGTCGGACGATATCGGCGACATCCCCGCCATCTCGGTCGGCCAGGCGATCCAGACGATCACCGGCGCGACGACGCACCGCGAAAAGGGCGACGCGTCCGAAATCGCGCTGCGCGGCCTTGGCCCCTTCCTGTCGAACGCGACTTTCAACGGCCGCGATGCCACGAACGGCAGCGGCGACCGGTCGGTGAACTTCAACCAGTTCCCGTCCGAACTCGTCAACAATATCAAGATCTACAAGACCCAGCAGGCAAGCCTTGTCGAAGGCGGCGTCGCGGGCACGATCGAGATCGGGACGCTGCGCCCGCTCGATTTCGGTAAGCGCCGCCTGCAGGGCGAGGTCAAGGCGCAGTATAATCCTTATGGCGACCGCATCACCGGCGGGTCGGGCGGCATCGGCTGGCGCGGCACGCTGAGCTATGTCGACCAGTTCGCGAACGACACGATCGGGATTGCGATCGGCGTCCAGCGCAACGACACGAACAATCCGGAAGAAACCTATGCCGCATCGTCAACCTGGACGGCGTGCCGGGCCGACAATGTCGCGACCGGCAACTGCACCGAACTCCAGCGCGCGGATTACGGCAAGAATCCGTTCTTCCTCGTCCCCAACGCCTATACTTTCCGGCAGATCAGCGAGACCGACAAGCGCGACGCGGTGTTCGGCGCGATCCAGTGGCGTCCGACCGACACCCTCGATATCAACCTCGACGTCCAATATTCGGACCGCACCTTCGTCGAGAGCCGCCGCGACCTCAATATCTCCGAAGCGCGCAACGGCCTGACCAACGTCGTTTATGACGAAAATGGCGTGGTCCAGAGCCTGAACGGCCTGTCGGCGCTCGAATCGAACGGATCCGAACTGTCGCGCGCCGAGGAATATCTGGGCGGCGGCCTGTCGGTCGACTGGAAAGCGAACGACCGGCTGACGATCAAGCTCGACGGCAGCTATTCGCGCACGGTCCGCACCGAGATCGAGCGCAACGTCCGCCTGCGCACCGATCCCTTCGACGTCAATGGCACGCGCAATTTTTTCAGCGTGACGGGGAACGGTTTCGCGTCGAACAACATGCGCGTGCCCTACAAATACGAGATCACGCCGGGCAGCTTCGTGCCGACGATCACCATCGATCCGCGCTTCGACCTCAACAACCATAATCTCTTCTGGGACGACGCGCGCTTCCGCCGCGACGAGAGCAAACGCCACAACGAGATTTTCGCGGGCCGCTTCGACGCGATCTACGAACTCGACGGCTTCCTGAAGAGGATATCGGCGGGCGGGCGATGGTCGCAGCTGACCTATCGCGACTATGATGTGCGCAACGGCGACTTCAACCTGAACCCGGCGATGACCGAGGACCGGCGCATCAACAATCTGTGCCGTCAGGCCTTTCCGCAGACCAACTTCCTGTCGGCGGCCAAGGGCAACAGCATCAACAGCTGGGCGACCTTCGACGTCGACTGTCTGTTCCGCGAATATATGGGTGCTGAAGATCCCGGCAACCTCGACGACACCCGCGCGACGGCCAACCGTGACGTTACCGAACGGACGCTCGCAGGTTATGTCATGGCAGACTATGACGCCGACCTCGGCAACATGCCGGTCCGCGGCAATATCGGCGTCCGCGTCGTCAACACGCGCGTCGTCTCCGACGGCCTGCGCAGCGATCTCCAGATCGTCGACAATGGCGACGGCACCTTCCAGATCAAGACCATCAACGGCCAGTTCGAAACGGTCACGTCCAAGAGCAGCAGCACGCGCATCCTGCCCAGCATCAACGCGATCTTCGAAGTCGCGCCCAACACGCAATTGCGCCTTGCGGGCTATCGCGCGATGTCGCGTCCGAACCCCAGCGCGCTCGGAGCCGGCCGCACGATCACGATCGACGGCAATTTCTCTTCGGTCGCCGAAGCGATCCGCAACATCCAGTCCAACGGGAGCCCGGGCCTGAAACCGCTGATGTCGTGGAACGCCGATGCCGCGATCGAATGGTATCCGAACAAGGACAGCCTGCTGTCGGCGACCGTCTATTACAAGCAGTTCAACGGCGGCTTCGAGCCGGTCGTCTATGACGAGACCTTCACGATCAACGGCGAGAACACCACCGTCCCCGTGACGCAGACGCGCAATAGCCCCGACAAGTCGCGCATCTATGGCCTCGAACTGACCGCAGCGACGCGCTTCAGCTTCCTGCCGAAGCCGCTCGACGGGCTCGGTGCCAAGGTCAGCTACAATTATGCGGATTCGAACTTCGAAACGCAGGACATCCGCCTCGGTGACCAATATAATCCGGCAACCGAAACGACGTCCGAGGGTCTCATCCCGCCTGCGAATCTCTCAGGCTATTCGAAGCATGTGCTGTCGGCGCAGGCCTATTACGATATCGGCCCCGTGTCGCTGCAGGCGATCTACAATTACCGGTCGAGCTATTTCCAGGACTTCGTCGGCGGCAACAGCCAGCTCCGCTACGTCGGGCCCAGCGAGACCGTCGATTTCCGTGCGTCGCTCAACCTGATGAAGGGCGTGTCGCTCCGCTTCGAGGCGCTCAACATCTTCAACGAGCCGAAGGCGACCTATATGCCGGTCTATGGCAGCAGCCGTCAGTACCACTATTATGGCGCCAAATATTTCGTCGGCATCCGGGCGCGGATCTAGGGCCCGGACGATGCGGCTCGCCATACTCGGCTTGACGATGGCGGCGGCGCTCCCGGGAACGGGCGCGTCCGCCGCCGACGGCGTCGAACCGCGTATGATCGTGAAGGACGCGGTCTATCGCACCGTCGGCGGCCTGCCGCTGCACCTCGACATCTATGTCCACCCCGATACGGGGAAAACACCCGGCCCCGTGCTCGTCCATTTCCACGGCGGCGGATGGGCGCGCGGGGCGCGCCCCGAAAGCTGGACCGGCTTTCGCCCCTATCTTGCCGCCGGTTTTTCGCTTGTCACGGTCCAGTACCGGCTCGCGGGCCAGGCCCCCGCCCCCGCGGCGGTAGAGGATGCGCGCTGCGCGCTGCACTGGGTCGGTGCCAACGCGGCGCGGCTCGGTTTCGACAGCAGGCGGATCGTCGTTTCGGGAACCTCGGCCGGCGGCCACCTCGCGCTGATGGCCGGGCTGTTGCCGCCCGCGAACGATGTCGATCCCGATGATTGCAAACAGGGTCCGAAGGCCGCGGCGATCCTCGATTTCTATGGCCCCGCCGACCTGACCGCGACCGACGGCGGCAAGCGACACCCGACGGTCGCGAACTGGATCGGCACGGGGCCCGGGGCCGCCGCGATGGAGCGCCGCATGTCGCCCGTCACCTGGCTCTCCGCCGCCAGCCCGCCGGTTTTTATCGCCCACGGCGACGCCGATCCCGTCGTCCCGGTCGCGCAATCGATCGAGCTCAAAGGGCGGCTCGACGCGCTGGCGGTCCCTTCGGACATCTTCGTCGTCGCGGGCGGCGGGCATGGCAAGTTCGATCCGGCCAGCCAGTCGGCGATGACCGCGCGCGCGCTGGCTTTCCTGTGCGGCCACGGCGTAACGCCTCCGGCTGCCTGCGGGACGAAAAACTGATGCGCGCGTCGGTCATGGGCTTCAAACTTGTCATACCGGATTGTATGGACTCCCTGAGACATAGTTGGGGAGATGACTGAACCATGGCCGAACGCCGCCTTTTCGAGGATGTCGCCGACACGATCCGGCGCCTGATCCTGGACGGAACCTATCCGCCCGGGACGCGGTTGCCTGGCGAGCGCGAGCTGTCCGAACGGTTCGAGGTCAGCCGCGTGACGATCCGCGAAGCCGAGATCGCGTTGCAGGCGACGGGCTGGATTCACATCCGGACCGGCGCCGGCGCCTATGTCGAAGCCGTGCTTCCGGGCGACAATGCCGTCCTGCCCAAGGTCAGCGCGTTCGAACTGACCGAGGCGCGATCGCTGTTCGAGGCCGAGGCCGCGGCGCTCGCCGCACCGACCATCTCGGCCGAGACGCTCGAAACGCTCGAAACGCTGCTGACCGCGATGGCCGACGAAAATGCCAGCGAGGACCAGATCAGCGCGATCGACCGCGAATTTCACATGACGATCGCCGCGGCGTCGAACAACAAGGCGATCATCCATGTGATCGAAAGCCTGTGGCGGATGCGGATGGAATTGCCCGAAGTGCGGACAAGCCATTCGATGGTCTGTCAGAAGGACGGCAAGGCCCGCCAGTCCGAACATTCGGACGTCGTCGAAGCGCTGCGCAAGCGCGATGCGTCGGGCGCGCGGCTCGCGATGCGGCGCCATTTCAACCGCCTGCTCGAATCGATGCTCGACGAAACCGAGGAACGCGCACTCGTCGAACTGCGTCAGCGCTCGGCCGAAAGCCGCGAACGCTATCTGCTGAGCGCCAAGCTCGCCTGATGCCGCCGGAACCGCTGCCATGAGCGCCGCGACGCGCGCGCAGGACGCGGTTTCCGCCCTCCTCGAAGCCCGGCGAACCGGTCGCGCGTTGGAGCATTTCCCCAGGCCGGTGCCCGCAACCCTCGCCGATGCCTACGCGATGCAGCAGGACTTGCTCGCCGCACTCGGCGGGCCGGTGCTCGGCTGGAAGGTCGGACGTATTCCGCCGGCGCTGGTCGGCGCGCTCGGCGCCGAGCGGCTTGCGGGCCCGATCCTCCGCTGCGCCGAGCTCGCTGGCGACACGCCGGGCGAAGCGCGCGTCTTCATAGGCGGCGCAGGTGCAATCGAGGCCGAGACGATGCTCCGCCTTCGCGCCGTGCCCGATCGCCCGCTTGTTGCCACCGACGATGCGCGCGGCTGGGTCGACGCCATCCATGCGGGTTTCGAGATCGCGAGTTCGCCCGCCCCCGACGTCCATTCGCACGCGCCCTTCGGCATCATCGCCGACATCGGGATCAACAACGGCCTGCTCATCGGCCCGCGCCTCGACGCCGCCGATTTCGACCGCCTTGAGGTGACAACCGCAATCGACGGCGCCCAGGTCGGCACCGGGCGCGCATGCGACGTGCTCGACGGCCCTTGGGGTTCGCTGCGCTTCCTCGTCGGCCTCCATCACGACGGGGTGATCCGGCTCGAACCCGACCAGTGGATTTCGGCGGGCGCGATCACCGGGGTCCATCCGATAACCCCCGGCCAGTCGGCGACCGCCCGTTTCGGCGATCGCATCCGCATCGCCTGCACCGCCATCCCCGACCCCGGAGCCTGACCATGATCGACCCGACCAAGAAAATCGCCTGTTTCGGCGAGGTCGTTTTGCGGCTCGGCGTCCCGCACGGCGAGTTGCCGCTGCAATCGGCGCGCTTCGACGTGCATGTCGGCGGCGCCGAAGCGAATGTCGCGGTCGCGCTGGCATCGCTCGGTCATGACGTCGCGATGCTCGGCACGGTTCCCGATGGCGCGCTCGGCGATGGCGTCGTCGACCGGCTGCGCAGCCACGGGGTCGACACGCGGCGCCTGTTGCGGCCGGCGGGCCGGATGGGCCTCTATTACCACCTGCCCGGCGGCCCGATGCGCCCCGACGATGTCCAGTACGACCGCGCCGAAACCGCCTTCGCGACGATGGCGCCCGCCGATTGGGACTGGGACCATCTGCTCGCGGGCGTCGGCTGGCTGCACCTGTCGGGGGTCACCCCGGCGCTCTGCCAGCGCAGTGCCGACGCGGTGCTCGAAGCGGTGCGCCGCGCGCGCGCCGGAGGGATCGGCGTCTCGTTCGACGGCAACTGGCGCGGCAAGCTTTGGGAACGCTGGCATGACGACCCCGCCGCGATCCTGCGGCCGATCGTCGCCGAAGCTACGCTGCTGTTCGGCAACCACCGCGACGCCTCGTTGCTCCTCGGCCGCGATTTTTCGGGCGATGGTGCCGACCGGCGGCGCGAGGCGGCGCTCGCGCTGCTCGACGCCTTCCCACGGCTCGAACGCGTCGCGTCGACCGCGCGCCGCATCATCGAGCCGACGCGCCACGAGCTGAGCGCGCGGATCGACACGCGCGGCGATCAGGCACAGAGTGACGCCATCGTCGTCACCCCGGTGATCGACCGGATCGGCACCGGCGATGCGTTCGCCGCAGGGATACTCGACGCGCTTCTTAACGGCCAACCCCTTGCGGCCGTCGCGCAAAACGGCCTCGCCGCCGCAGCACTCGCACACGGCATCCGCGGCGATTTCGCCCCGCTGTCGCGACGCCTGCTTCAGGGCGCCTCGCCTGCGGCGAGCGACGTGGCGCGCTGACCCGGCGCTATTGTCCAACAACGGCAGCGACTTGACCGGCGCGCCGGGGTAAGAAGGGGCAAAGAAAGCCCCGTTCGTCCCGGAGAGCGTGACCATGAGCCAGACGCCGACCCGCTATTGCGACCTCGTAATGAAGGGCGGCATCACAAGCGGCGTCGTCTATCCCAACGCCGTCCTCGCACTCGCGCGCGATTTCCGCTTCAAGAATATCGGCGGGACGTCGGCGGGCGCGATTGCCGCGGCCGCCACCGCCGCGGCAGCGCTCGGCGATCGCAAACATATCGCATCGGGATCGGCCGCGCCCTGCCCCGCGACCCTCGGCTTCGCCGGGCTCGAACGTGTCGCGGCGCAGCTTTCCTCGCAAGGCTTCATCTTCGGCCTGTTCCAGCCCGCTCGCGGGGCGAAGAACGCCTATCGGTTGATCGTCACCCTCGCCGGCAATGCCGGCCCGCTCCGCAAGCTGTTCGCGGCCATGATCGCCGTGGTGGCGGTCGCGCCGCTGGAGGGACTCCTCCTGCTCGGGCTGTTCCTTTCGCTCGGCTATTGGTTCGCGGGCGCGCCGGGGCTGGCTGCCGTCGCACTTCCATCCGCTATTTGCGCCTATCTGGGTGCGGCGATCGCCGCGGTGCTGCGCGTCGCGCGCGTCGCCCGGCGCAACCTCCTCGGGCTGTGCTCGGGCCGGACGGTGCGTCAGGGCGCATCACAACCCGCGCTGACCGAATGGCTCCACGATGTCCTGCAGTCGCTGTCGGGCAAGGCGGCGACGGATCCGCTCCGCTTCGACGACCTGTGGTCGGCGCCGCGCTATCCCGGCGAGCCCGCAACCGAAACCGCGATCACGCTCCAGATGATCACCACCGGCGTGTCGCATCACGAACCGCGAACGCTGCCCTTCACCGACGCGACATTCTGGTTCCTGCGCGAAGAGTTCGACCTGCTGTTTCCCCCTGTCGTCGTCGACGCAATCGTCGCCGAAGCAGGCGCGCCCGACCGGGTCGGCGACAAGGCCTATTACCGCTTGCCCTCGAAGGGACGGATGCCCGTCCTCGTGGCAATGCGGATGAGCCTGAGCTTTCCGCTGCTGATCAGCGCGGTGCCGCTCCACGAACCGGTCGGCAGGCGGACGCAGCGCGGCGACGACGAAGGCGAGACGTTCGACGGCGAAGAGGCCGGCAAGGAAACCACGCTGAGCCAGAGCACCGACAGCCTCGCGACCGGCGGCGAGGCGCCCGCCTCGTCGATCGAAGGCTTTCGCATCTGCTGGTTTTCGGACGGCGGCGTGTCGAGCAATTTCCCGCTCCACCTCTTCGACGCCCCGCTTCCGCGCTGGCCGACCTTCGCGATCAATCTCGTCTATCCGCAGGACAGCGACACCGGCCCCCCGGTCGAGAGCGGCGAACCACCGAACCCGCGCGACGCGGCCGAAGCCGCGGTATGGCTTCCGCTCCACAACAATCGCGGGTGGCGGCGCAGCTACCGCTCGATCGCGCGGCCGGTGGCGCTCGCCGAGATTTCGGGCTTTCTGTTCGGGATCATCAGCACGATGCAGAACTGGCGCGACCTCCTGCAATCGCGCGCGCCGGGACAGCGCGACCGGATCGTCCACGTCTCGCTCGACGCGACCGAAGGCGGCATGAACCTCGACATGTCGCAGGCGATCCTCGACAGCATTTCGCTGAAAGGGACCGCCGCGGGCGAGCGGCTATACAGCTTTTCCTTCGCCAACCATTATTGGGTGCGATGGCGCAATGTCGCGTCGGGACTTCAGCGCTATACGATGCGGATCGCCGTCAGCGCCGACGTCGCGCCGCCGATACCGGCCTATGAAGGCGCGTTCGCGACGGTGCGAACCGGAACACCGTCACCCGTTTCCTATAAATTCCGCTCGGCCGAGGCGCAGTCGGCGTCGCAGAATCTCTACGCCGACCTCGTCGCCCGCGGCAAGGAATGGGCCGACCTCGGCCCCGATCTCGGCGACGGCACACCCAGGCCGCTGCCGCAGATGCAGATCACGCCGATCTACTAGCTGGCGGGCCCGTCCCGATCCCGCTGCGGCGAAGCCTGATCGCCCTTCTTGATGAAGCTCATCTTGCCCTGCGGTTCGAGGATCGCCCACGCGACGTCCGACATCCGGCCGATGCCCGCGAGGCGCATTTCGGACAATATCTCATCGCGCGTCAGCCGGTCGCGGCGCAGATTTTCCTCGACCACCTTGCCGTCGCGCACGATCACCCGCGGCGCCCCCTCGAGAAGGTCCTTGGCGCGCGGGAAGAGATAGGCGGTCCAGCTGAGCACGAGCGCCCAGAAGGCGAAAGTGCAGATCGCGAGCGTCGCACCCGTCAGGCTGAAGTCATTATGCGTCACGCCCTGCTGGATCAGATCGCCGAGCACGACGAGCACGACAAATTCGAACGGAGTCATCTGGCCGAGTTCACGCTTGCCGAGCAGCCGGATCAGCAGGAACAGGATGAAGAACATCACCGTGGCGCGCAGGACGATATCCATCAGGGACGCACCTTGATGCGCAGCGGCATCGCGCCGATGCGACGGTCGCCGTCGAAGACCGCGATCTCGCCTTCGGTCCCGGCGAAGAGCGGCGGGTTGATCTGGCCGTCGATCTTGACGTGCAGGCTGTCGCCCGCATCGAGCCGCCCGTAAGCGAAATGGAACCGGCCGTCCTCGACACTTTCCTCGGCGGCGGCCGGGATCATCGTGTTCACCGTCATGTCGCGCCAGAGCGCGGGCGACACGGCGATGACCGCGTCTTCGATCGGCACCTTGGCGATCAGCGTGATGTCGGTTTCGAAAAATTCGCCGTTACGGATCGTCATCGGCGTCTTCACGGTCAGGCGAGCATCGCCGAAATCCACTGTCTTGGGCGGGCTGGGCTGCCCCCCGGTAACACCCAGCCAAGCCGCGAGCAGGATGCCGCCCAGGATCAGGATCGAAATCGGGCTGGCGTGCCGGTCCCAAAGGCGCGGACGCGATGGCCCGGATTCGATTCCTTCGAGCGGCTGCATCCGATCCTCCGGCCTGCACCCCGCCGCTGCGTGACGTCGGGGAACTGACCAATGGACGCACGGCTCGGCCGTTCGTTCCGCTTTCCGGCGGGAGGCGGGTCTCTATTTCCCCTGCGCGGCGAGCACGCGCAGGACGTTGCCGCTCCACATCTTTTCGATGTCGGCATCCGAATAGCCCGCGGCCTTCAGCCGTTCGGTGACCTTGGGCAGCGCGGTGATATCCTCGATGCCCGGCAAGCCGCCGCCGCCATCCCAGTCGGCGCCGAAACAGACATGATCGACGCCGCCGACCTCGATCGCGCGCAACACCATCTTCATATAGGCCTCGAAATCCGCGGCCCACATCCGTTCCTTCGCATCGAGCGCGCGCCACTCGCGGTTGAGGTCCGCCTGTTCGGCTGGCGTGAGCGTACCGATGCGTTCGAGTTTGCCGAACAGCGCGGCGCGCGCGGACGACATGTTCATGTCCGACAGGAATACGGTCGAAAGGCACATCGCGCCGCCCTTGGCGGCAAGCTTCCTCAATCGCGCCTCGTCGAGGTTGCGCGGGTGATTATGCGCCGAGCGCAGGCTCGAGTGCGAAAGCAGGATCGGATATTTCGACAGCGCGAGCAGCTGGTCGAAGGCCGCGTCCGACGCATGGCTCGCGTCGATGACGATGCCGAGCCGGTTCATCTCGGCGACCCACTGCTTGCCGAGCGGGCTCAGCCCCTTCCAGCGCCCCTCGCCCGTCGCGCTGTCGGCAAACTGGTTGTCTTTCGAATGCACCGGCCCCGCAAGCCGCACGCCCTTTTTGTAAAATTCGTCCAGCAGCGACAGGTCTTCGCCGATCGGATAGCTGTTCTCGATCGACTTGAAGGCGATAAGCTTGCCTGCCTTGTTCAGCGCCCGCGCGTCGCCCGCGGTCAGCGCAGAACCGATCTGCGCTGCCTGTGCGCCCAGCGTCCGGTCGATCAGGTCCGACCGCGACCGCGCATGGACAAGCGCGTCGGCGTAGCCCTTTGCGGTCAGCGGCCCCTGATCGGTATAGATGACGAAGAAGCCGCCATCGAGGTTACCGTCCTTCATCCGCGGGATGTCGAGCTGGACGAGATCGTCGGCCAGTGCGTGGCGATCGGCGAAACTCCATCCCTGCCGCTCGAAATGCGTCGGCGTGTCGAGATGCGTGTCGAGCACGAGCATCCGGCTGTGCAGCGGGCCTTCCGGCGGCTTCGCCGGCTTTTCGTCCGCTGTGCAGCCGGCCAGCGCGGTGGCGGCAAGCAGGACGGCGATGCGCCTCATTTCGCGTTCTTCACGGGCTTCAGGTCGAGATCGTGATAATCCCAACTGAAGTCGGCGATCTGGCTGACCGCCTTCATCGTCACGCCGGTGATCTTGCCGTCGGCGTCGAGCGCGAAGGTGACATAGGCGGGTTCGATCGCCGGATCGTCGAAATCGGTGACGAAGCTGTCATATTGCCAATGCTTGAGCCGCCCCGCCATCCGCGGCGTCGACGTGAAGTCGATTGTCAGCCCCTTGCCGGCCTGCCCGATCACGATGTCGCCATACCAGGGATCGCGGTAGCGCCCCGCATAGCTCGCAAGCGCGAGCGAGGGTCCCGATTTCACCGGCGACGCCTTCGATTTTTTCAGGAACGCTTCGCCGCCCGCGAGCCGCGCCTCGAACCAGTCCTGCCATTTGGTCGTCCAGCCAAAATCGGGCTGATCGAGATAATGATCGAGCAGCTCGTACGTCAGGCCGAGGATCATTCCGCTGTCCTCGCTGTTGAGCATGATCGCGAAACCGACATTCCGGTCGGGGATCATCACCACACGCGTGATCGAGCCGAAGACCCCGCCGCTGTGCTGGACGATGCGGTGCCCGCGATAATCCTGCACCTGCCAGCCAAGCGCATAGGCCTGTTGCGTCGGCTGCGCGGGCTTGAGCGCCTCGGGCAGTTCACCGATCGGCATCGGGGTAACCGGCGCCCACATTTCGGCGGCCTGCTTTTCGCTGAACAGCCTTTTGCCGTCGGGGAGCGCACCGTGCGCAAGCTGAATCTTGAGCCACGCCGCCATGTCGTCGGCGCTGAGCGCAAGCCCGCCCGCGGGCGCGCCGTTGCGTCCCAGTTCGTCGCGTTCGTCGAGCGCCTGCTGCGGACCAAGCCCGCGCAGTGCGCCCGACAGGCGCGCGTGCGGCCACGACCGGTTCGCGATGCGGAAGCGGTCCTCGCTATCGCTCGTCGCATTTTTCATGCCGCCCGCGCGCAGCACGCGGTCGCGCATGAACACTTCCCACGTCTGCCCGGTGACCTCTTCGATCAGCTGCCCGGCGACCGTGTAGAGGATATTGTCATAGGCATAGGCCGAGCGGAAACTCGTCACGGGTTTGAGGTAGGCGACACGCTCCACCGTCTGCTTGCGCGTCAGGTGCGTGCGCGGCACGAACATCAGGTCGCCTTGCCCCAGCCCCAGCCCGCTGCGATGGACGAGCAGGTCGCGGATCGTGATCTCGCGCGTGACCCATGCATCATACATGCGGAACCAAGGCATATGCTTGATCACCGGGTCGTCCCACGCAATCTTGCCTTCGTCGACGAGGATGGCGAGCGCGGTCGCGGTCATTGCCTTGCCCGTCGAACCTGTCTGGAAGATCGTCTGTTCGTCGACCGGCGCCGGATCGCCGATCTTGCGCACGCCCCAGCCGCGCGACAGCGTCGTCTTGCCGTCCTCGACGATCGCGATCGACACGCCCGCGGCGCCGATCTTCTTGCGAAGCGCCTCGACGCTTTCCCCGATATCGGCGGGCGGCTCGGCCCAAACAGGCGTCGCCACCGAAAGCATCAGCGACAGGGCAAGCAGGCGAACGGCTTTCATCAGAGAGTCTCCATTTCGGGAACGGGCGAACGGCGCAGCAGGCGCCAGACGCCCACAGTGAGCAACGGCAGCACAAAGACCGCAAGGAACAGCCATGCGAGGAAGCGGTATCCGCTGGCGATCAGGTCGACGAGCCCGATGCGTCCCGCGACGAACATGCAGCCCGCAAGGATGACCGCGCCGATCACGGCACGCGCGCCGGGCGTCAGCGCGGGACGCCCGCGGCTCTCGACAGCGCCCGAAATGCGCTCGTTGATCGCATGGACCGCGCCTGCTCCGCTTTCGAGCAATGCGGCGAAGATCATCACCTGGAACAGGACGTGGAACCCCGGCACCGTCATCTGGCGGAGCAGGAAGTCCGACGGCAGGGTCTCCGCACCGATCGCGGGGTAGAAAGCCATCATCGCAACGAAAAACAGGATTGCCGGCAGCATCGACAATGGCCCCGCGATCAGCCCCGCGACGACCGCATCGCGCTGGCTGGTCAAATGGCGCAGCACCGGCAGGATCACGACGGCACCGACGATGTTATAGCTCGCATAGGTCAGCCCGCCCGCCATCCAGTTGCCCGATGGCGGCGGCGCATTGGCAAAGCCCTGCCCGATCAGCCCGCCGAAGCTGGCGAGCGCGAGGATGAGAAAGAGGCCGTAGACGCCGTAGAGCAGGAACGAGACATATTTGAACATCTGTTCGACGACGCCCGTCCCCCACGCGGTGACCGCGACGATCGAGACGGCGAGCAGGATCACGCCCGCAAGTTCGGGCCAGCCGAAGGTTGCCGCGCCGATCGCGCCGGCCGCGGCGCCGAACACCGCAAGGATGAGGACGACGAAAATCAGATACGCGGCTTCGAACGCGACCCACGCGGGTCCCAGAAGTCCCTTGAAGAAGGCGCGATAGTCATAGGCGCCGAGCTGGCGCGCGAGCGCGAAGGTCAGCGCCGCGACGACGCTCCAGATCAGCGTCGCGAGCAACATCGCGGCGAGCCCGCCCCACGGCCCCGACGGCACGAAATATTCGGCCAGCTCGCGCCCGGTTGCATAGCCGCCGCCGATGATGACCGCCTTCAGTGCAAAACCGGGCAGCAGGAAGCGCTGGAACCAGCTCGACTTGCTGCCCGCCTCGCCCACACTCATGCGAGGATATTTTCAACGAGCGCGTCGAACGCCGCGCCGCCGCGGATCGGATCGGCGACGGGAAGGCCGAGGCGCTCGCTCTCGGCCGCCATCAGCGCCTCTGCCGCGTCGGCTTCATAGCTCGACGTATTGAAGCTCACGCCGCCGCAGCGGATCGCGGGATTGGTGCGGCTGCCGAGCTGGATCGTCAGGTCGATCACCTCCTCGACCGAAGGCAGCTCGAAACTCTCCATGCCGAGAATCACCGTGCGCGACGGATCGTGGCAGACGACGAACACGTCGGGCTGGCTGCCGTGGAGCAGCCCAAGCGAGACCGCGGCATAAGCGGGGTTGAAGATCGACCCCTGCCCTTCGATCAGGTCCCAATGATCGTCGGTCGCGTCGGGGCTGAGCATTTCGGCCGCCCCCGCTTCGAAATCCGAAACCACCGCGTCCATCGGCATGCCGCCGCCCGCGATCATGATGCCCGTCTGCCCCGTCGCGCGAAAATCGGCGTCGATGCCGCGCTCGACGAACGCGCGGTGCAGCGCGAGCGCGGTATATTTCTTGCCGAGCGCACAATCGGTCCCGACGGTGAGAAGCCGCTTGCCGCTGCGCTTGCGCCCGCTCGCGATCGGGATCGCGGGCGGCGGGGTGCGGATATCGATCAGCCGCTGCCCCGTGCGCCGCGAGGCCTCGATCAGCGCCGGGATGCTGCCGAGCCGGACATGGAGGCCGCTGACGACATCGAGTCCGGCGTCCATCGCCTCGACCAGCGCGGCGATCCAGCTCTCACCGATGATCCCGCCCTGGTTCGCGACCCCGATCACCAGCGACC
Organism: Sphingopyxis sp.; assembly: GCF_035998905.1. Taxonomy (GTDB): domain Bacteria; phylum Pseudomonadota; class Alphaproteobacteria; order Sphingomonadales; family Sphingomonadaceae; genus Sphingopyxis. Next base: position 53,729 of record NZ_DASYHG010000021.1, read on the forward strand.
GCGCCCCCGCCGCCCGCGCTTCGGCGGGCGACAGGCGCGGCAGGCCGGTGGAGACGGTGCACCCGCCGATCGCCAGCTCGCCGACGCAACGATCGGCCGCCCAGTCGGCAAGGCCAAAGGCGGTCTTGGCATAGCTTGCCTCGGTCGTATCGCCGAGGAACAGCAGGTAAGGCTGCGGCAGGGCCAGTCTGTCGGCCAGCCTGCCGAGGGGCGCGTTCATCTTTTCCAACTCCAGACGATCAGAAAGCCATGTCGAGCGCGACGCCGATGGTGCGGGGCTGCAACGGCGAGATCGCCAGGAAGCTCGGCCGGTTGAGACCGTCGGCCATCGTCGATCGCGCCATCTCGCCCTTGTTGTCCAGCAGGTTGCGGGCATAGGCGCGCAATGTCCAGTGGTCGTTGAACGTGACCGATGCGTTGAGATCGACCGACGTGTAGGGCTTGGCGCGCGCGGCGAGCGGGTCGCTCTCGACCAGCGACAGACGGCTGCTTGCATGACGGACCCCGACGCCGAAGCTGCCCTTGTTGCTGCTGCCGAGTGCGAATTCATAATCGGCGCGCAGCGCGCCGCTGAACTTCGGCACCGCCGGCAGGCGGTCACCATCGACGCCGCTGATGTCCGGCACATCCTCGCTGAGCGTCGCGTCGGTGTAGCTGCCCGTCGCGCTGATCGTCAGGCCGGGCGCCGGGCGCAGCGCGAGGCTGCCTTCGAAACCCTTGCTCGTTGCCTTGCCACCATTCGCACCGCCCGAAACGCCGCCGAACGCGCGCGTGACCTGTATGTCGGTCCAGTCCATCCAGAAAAAGGCCGCGTCGACGGTCACCATCCGGTCGGCGAAATCCGCCTTCAGCCCAACCTCATAGTTGGTCATGCGGTCGGCATCGACGCTGGGCGGCACATTGGGAACGATGACGTTCGGGCCGCCGGGGCGATAACCCGTCGCGACGCGCGCATAGAGCATCGCGTCCTCGTTGATATGAAACTGCGGGCTGACCGAGAAGGTCCAGACGCTTTCGGCCGAGGTGCCGGGATTATCTGCCTTCGGTACGATTGCGCCCTCGCTCTGCTGGCGGAAGGTCTGCTCGTTGCGCGCCCAGCGGAGACCGCCGGTGATCTCGAACTGCTCGGAAAGCTTGAAGGTCGCGTTGCCGAAGACCGCATATTCCTTGTAGGTCGCTGGCAGGCCAACGGTCGCGAGTGGATCGAGCGCCGCGATCGGATTGCCTGCCATGTCGAACGAGCGGACCAGCTGCGCATTGCTGGTCGTTTCGTCGGTGAAGAAACCACCGATCATCCATTCGAAGCGCCCGCCGCTCGGCGAGGCGAGCCGGACTTCCTGCGTCCATTTCTTGAGCCCGAGGTCGAGCGCGAAGGGTGTGATACCCGGCGCGATCGCGCCGCCGGTGAGCAACGGAAAGAGCACCCCGAACGCATAGCTCGCGTCTTGCACCTGCCGGCTCTGCGTCTTGCTGTAGGTCGTCGCGGAGGTCAGCGTCGCGGCGCCGAAGTCATAGTCGATCGTCGCGGCATAATAGTCGAGATCGATGTCGTAGGATTCGGGCACATAATTGTTGAACGAATGGCCGTTGCCGAGCCGCCGCCCGGTGAGGTCGGCGGCATAGAGGCCGTTGCCGTCGGAATCGAGCGACTGCCAGATGCCGGCGAGCTTGACGCTGAGTTCCGGGGTCGGCTGCCACAGCAGCGCTGCGCGGCCGCCGCGCTGTTCATAGTCATTCTGGTCCTTCAGCCCGGCATTGTTCACGCTGTCGACCCAGCCCGGCGTCTTGCGCCACGCGAAGCTGCCCGAAATCGCGAGCGTGTCGGTCGCGATGGGCGCATTGACATAAACCTGCCCGCCCCAGCCAAGGCTGCCCGCGTCCTTGATCGTGAAACCCTCGACGCCCGCACGCACCTTGAATTCTCGCGTATCGGGCTGGACGGTCACATATTTGACGAGACCGCCGATCGAGCTGGCGCCGTAGAGTGTCCCTTGCGGCCCCTTGAGCACCTCAATCCGTTCGAGATCATAGGGCATGAGGTCGATCGTGAAGGCCCCTGCGCGATTATAGATCGCGCTCGACCCCACGGGCGCATCGTCGAGATAGATGCCGACCGTCTGCGCCGAGTTGAGCGGCGCGACGCCGCGCAAGGTGATCGTCGTCTGCCCCGGCGTGCCGCCGTTGCTGACGTTCATGCCGGGCACATAACCCGCATAATCGACGAGCGAGGCCGAGCCCTGTTCCTGCAACTCCTCGCCGCTGACGACGGCGATCGAAATCGGCACGTCCTGCACATTCTGCGTCCGCTTCTGCGCGGTCACGACGATTTCGCCGCTCGCCTCGACGGCGCCCGCTTCCTGCGCCTGCGCCGGCATCGCTGCCATCATCGCGCCCATGCTTGCTGCAACAAACAGTCCCTGTTTCATCGTCTTACCCCCAGACTTGGGCGAGCAGGCGGCGGAAATTGCCACCGAGCACGGCCCGGATGTTTTCGTTCGAATAGTTACGGCGGATCAGTTCCTCGGTGAGGTCGAAGGTCTTGAGCGGATGATCGAACCCGTCGATGTCGATCTTGTCGCGAAAGGCGTAGCTGCCCTTGTAGCTACCCTTGAGCAGCGCATATTCGTCGGGCTTCATGTCGTCATAGCCGTGGAGGTCGGCGTCCGACCCGATACCGACATGGTCGATCCCGACGAGCTTGGCGACATGGTCGATATGGTCGGCCATATGCCCGACATTCGTCGGGTCGGTCGTGCGCACGAACATGCGCACCCCGGTAATACCCATCACCCCGCCCTTCGCAGCGAGCGCCTGGATCGCCGCGTCGGTCTTGACGCGCGGATGATCGACGAGCGTGCGGGCGTTGCTGTGCGTGATCGCGATCGGCCCTTTCGCGATGGCGATCGCATCCAATGTCGTCTTGTCGCCGCAGTGCGAGACGTCGACCAGCATCTTCTGCTTTTCCATCTCGGCGATGATCGCGGCGCCATAGTCGCTGACCCCGCCGTCGACGCGTTCGGTGCTGCCCGACCCGATCAGGTTCTGCGTATTATAGGTAAGCTGCGCACAGCGAAGGCCAAGGCGGCGGAACAGCGCGACATCCTCGATCTTCTCGAAATGCTCGGCATTCTGGATGCCCATGATGACGGCGCATTTCTTGTCCGCCTTGGCGCGGTCGAGATCCTGAACCGTATCGACGAGTGTGAAGACGTGGCTGTTGCGCCCCGCGAAGCCCTGCCACCCGGCAAGGAATTCGAGTGCCTGCGCCTTGGCGCCAGGACCGCCGAGGCCATAGGCATTGTGAAATCCGGTAATGCCGCTCGCCTTGAACTCGGCGGCTTCGGCGTCGGTCAGCCGGTGCGCGACATAATTTTCATCGAGGGTGATCTTGAGCGGTGCGAGCATGTCGATGACGAGCGACGACGCAACAAGGTCGACGGCGCGGCGCGAGTAGCTCTTCCCCGGCGCCGCGGCGAAGGCAAAGGCGCCCTTGTTGATCATCGGCGCCGACATAGCGACACCCACCACGCCCGCGAGTGCCGCGCGGCGCGTCATCTGGAACGACCCCGTCATCCCAACCTCCCTGTTTATAGTTTCATCGTCGACTATTGTCCTAATCAGAAAATTGTCAACCCATTTAGGACATAAATTTGTCACGCTCAGCGTTGGGGTGACTGGCTTCCGAATGGCGACGCAGTTTCGGTAAAGCTGTGCAGCAAAAGGCGCGGGCCCCGATGACACGAAAAACGCTCGACCCGAAGGTCGAGCGTCAGTTCGCGCGCGCTTTACGCCCGCATCAATAGACCATCCCGAAACCATAGAGATGGAAGGCAAGCGTCACCCAGACGAGCACGAGCGCGGCAAGGATCAGCAGCACCGCACCGAGTTTCATCGTCCAGCGGCGCTTGTCCTTGACGCTGAGCCACAGGTGCCAGCCCGCCGTCGCAAGCAGGCCGAAAGCGGCGAGCGGCGTCAGGATGCGCAGCAGGTGGATCAGCCAGTCGAGCGGACCGCCGATCGCGCCAATATCGGCCGAGAAGGCGGCGATCAGCCCGAACCAGCCGGCAAGCGCGCCGATCGCGAGCCACGCGAAGACCCGCGACAGGCGGTACGCACGGCGCGCCTTACCCTCGAGCGCGAAGTCGGCCTTGAAGCTGCGGCGCACCAGGGCCCGCACCGGCCACGCCAGCGCGGCGAGCAGGATGATGCCGAATGCGAAGATCAGCGCCGGGTTGAGCCAGGCGGCATTGACGCTCGCCGGAGCGGGCTCGAACACCATGAAGGGCGAGCCTCCATCGACGCTCCACCGCACGACGCGGCCGTCCTTGACCTCCGCGGCAACGCGTTCGCCGGTGCCGGTGTCGCGCCATACGAAGGGTTCGACCTCGACCCAGTCGCGTGCGCCCGCGCCCAGCCCATCGAGCGCCGGGAGCGTGATCTTGCCGTCCTCGGTCAGCGAGATCGTCGTCTGGCCGAGCAGCCCGAACAGGCTCATGAAGTTGGTGAACGACCCGCGGCTGCTGATGTAATTGCCGACCATCATCTGCGCATGTTCTTTTGCGGTCTTGGCATCGACCTGACCGGGCTTTTCGGTGCCGGGCAGGTAGCGGTCGGCGAACTTATGGAACAGCGCGCTGCGGATCGCGCCCGCGTCACCCTGTTTCCCGGCGCTGTTCATCGAGATGTAGACGCCGATATCGGCGTCGGGGAACAGCCACAAATAGCTATGAAACCATACGGTGTCGCCACCATGCGCGATCGCACGGTGACCATTGACCCATTGTTCGTAGAAGCCGAGCGCCATGCTGTTGAGCGGGCCGACGCCGGGCGCCTTGAAATCGTGCATCTGCTTCGCGGTCTCGGGCTTCAGGAGGCCGGCGCCGTCATTGAGGTGCGCGATCATGAACTTGCCCATGTCGGCGCCGCTCGCCGACAGGCTGCCCGCCGGCGCGGGGATCACCATCTCGAACGGCTTGGGCTTTTGCGTGACGTCGGGATAGCCCTTCGACATATGCGGCGCGAGATTGGCGGGAAGCGGCTGGCGGAACGACGAATGCGCCATGCCGAGCGGCTTGAAGATGTGATTGTCGATATAGTCGTCGAAATCCTCTCCGCTGACGCGCTCGACGATATAGCCCGCGAGCGCGGTGGCGTAGTTCGAGTATGCCGGTGTCGTCCCCGGCGCAAAGACGCGGTCGGGCAGCGCCAGCGGCATCTGCTTCTTCAGCGCCATCACCGACTTGGGATCGCTGCTGATCAGGTAGCGGACCGATTCCTGGAAACCGGCGGTATGCGTCATGATGTTACGCATCGTCACCGGCTTGCCCTGATAGGGCGGAATCTTGAAATCGAGATAGGCGTTGACGTCCTTGTCGAGGTCGATCTTGCCCGCTTCGACCTGCTGCATCACCGCGGTCCACGTCAGGAGCTTCGACACCGATCCCGGCCGGAAAAGCGTGGTCTCGGGCAGGACAGGCGCGCGCTTCGCGACGTCGGAAAAGCCATAGCCTTTCTGGAGCACGACCTGGTCGCCGCGAACGACGACGACGACCGCGCCCGGAATGCGCGCGCGTTCGAGCGCATAGGGCAGGTAGCCGTCGAGCCAGGCCTCGAGGTCTTTCGCATCGAGCGCGACCGGCGCTGTTGCTGTCTTGGCGACCGGCACCGCCGCCGCTTCGGTTTTCTTTGCCGCCGGCGCGGGCAAAGGCCCCTGCGCCGCCAGCGGCAACGCGGCGAATGCCGCGAGGCCGATCATCGCCTTTCGGATGAAACGCATCGCTTTCCCCTTTTCTTTTGCGAGGCCTGTCACACCTTGCAGCAAGCCGCGCGACCCCTTACCAAGGGACCAACCTCTGTTAGCCCGATAGGGACATAATGATCCTGATTGGAAAATTGTCAAACATGGATTGGAAAAACTGATGGCGGACCGCTCGACACCGCCCACGCTGGGCACGGTGATGAAGAGCATCCGGTCGCGAAACGGCTGGACGCTCAAGGAAATGAGCGCGAAATCGGGGATCCCGGTGTCGACGCTGTCGAAGGTCGAGCATGACCGGCTCACGCTCAGTTACGACAAGTTGCAGCAGCTCAGCCAGCGATTGAACATCCGCATGTCGGACCTGTTCGCCGAGGATGACGAGGATCAGACGCCGCGCGTGACCGGCCGCCGCAGCATCGGCACGGTCGACCAGGCGGTGCGCGTCACGACCGACAATTATGATTATCACTATCTGTGCACCGACCTCCGGCAAAAGCGGATGATCCCGATCATCACACGGATCCGGGCGCACAGCGCGCGCGAGTTCGGCGAGCTTGTCCGCCATCAGGGCGAGGAATTCATCTTCGTCCTCGAAGGCGAGGTCGAGATTCATACCGAATTCTACGACCCGGTCGCGCTCAAGACCGGTCAGGGCATCTATCTCGATTCGTCGATGGGCCACGCCTATGTCGTCGCCGAGGGACATGAGGAAGCGCTGGTGCTCGGCGTCTGTTCGAGCGCCGACGACGGACTGATGGATGAACTGATAAGGAATCTTCATGGTTAGCCGCCCCGCCGCCCGCGCGCTGCTTCTCGGCAGCGCCCTTCTCGTCTCGGTGTCGGCACAGGCGGCAGACGCCGCCTACGACCTCATCATTCGCGGCGGCACGATCTACGACGGGTCGGGCAAGGCGCCGGTCGTCGGCGATGTCGCGATCAAGGGCGATCGCATCGTCGCGGTTGGCAAGGTCGAGGGCAGCGCGAAGACCGAAGTCGCGGCGAAGGGCATGGCGGTCGCGCCGGGCTTCATCAACATGTTGAGCTGGGCGACCGAGTCGCTGATCGCCGATCCCCGGAGCCAGAGCGACATCCGCCAGGGCGTGACGCTGGAGGTGATGGGCGAAGGCTGGTCGATGGGGCCGATGAACGCCGCGATGAAACGGCTTGAGACCGAACGTCAGGGCGACGTCAAATATCCGATCGAATGGACCACCCTCGGCGACTATCTCGGCTGGCTCGAAAAGCGCGGGGTTTCGACCAATGTCGCAAGCTTCGTCGGCGCGGCGACGGTGCGCGTCCACGAACTGGGCGAAGGCGATGTCGACCCGACGCCCGAACAGCTCGCCCGGATGCGCGCGCTTGTCCGTCAGGCGATGAACGAGGGCGCGATGGGGGTCGGCAGCTCGATCATCTACGCGCCGGGTTCCTATGCCGAGACCGACGAGCTGGTCGCGCTGACCAGCGAGGCCGCGAAATGCGGCGGCATGTATATCAGCCACATGCGCTCCGAAGGCGACCGGATCGAGGAAGCCGTCGACGAGTTGATCGACATCTCGCGCCGTTCGGGGGCACCCGCAGAAATCTATCACTTGAAGATGGCGGGGCGCAGCAACTGGGGCAAGCTCGACACGATCGTGAAGAAGATCGAAGCGGCCCGCGCCGAGGGGCTGAAGATCACGACCGACATGTACACCTATACCGCCGGCGCCACCGGGCTCGATGCCGCGATGCCGACATGGGTGCAGGCGGGCGGGCTCGAAGAATGGATCAAGCGGTTGAAGGACCCCGCGATCCGCGCGCGCGTCGCCGCCGAGATGAAGCAGCCGGGCAGCGATTGGGAAAATCTCTATTTCGGCGCGGGCGCCGACAAGATGATCCTTTCGGGGTTCAAGAATGACGCGCTCAAGCCGCTGACCGGCAAGACGCTTGCCGAGGTTGCGGCGATGCGCGGCAAGTCGCCCGAAGAAACCGCGATGGACCTCGTCGTCGAGGACGGGTCGCGCGTCGGCACCGTCTATTTCCTGATGTCGGAAGACAATGTGCGCAGGCAGGTCCAGCTTCCATGGATGAGCTTCGGGTCGGACGCCGCGTCGCAAGCGACCGAGGGCGTCTTCCTGAAATCGGGCGCACACCCGCGCACCTATGGCAATTTCGCGCGGCTGCTCGGCCGCTATGTCCGCGACGAGAAGCTGATCCCGCTCGAACAGGCGGTGTACCGCCTCACCACCCTGCCCGCGACCAACCTCGGCATCAAGGAACGCGGCGCGCTACGGCCCGGCTATTATGCCGATGTCGTGGTGTTCGATCCGGCGACGATCGGCGACCGGTCGACCTTCGAAAAGCCGCACCAATATTCGGTCGGGATGCGCGACGTCTTCGTCAACGGCGTCGGCGTGCTGCGGAACGGCGAGCATAGCGGCGCGACGCCGGGGCGCGCGGTACGCGGTGCGGGCTGGAACCGCTGTTCCTAGGCGGCGGCGAGCAACCGCCGCTGCTCGGCAGGTGATTTGAACAGGAAATCGTGCGGCAAGCCGAGCCGGACGCTCGCCTGACAGTGCGGCGCGGCGCGGTCGACATGGCGGTCGGCAAGCCGACCGGCGATGCGTAGCGCGGTGCGGTCGAGCCGTGTCAGGTCGTAACGCGGGCCGAGGTCCAGCTTGCGGCGAATATACGGCGGAAGCAGCGACACCGAAGCGCGCGCGATCGCGCGGTGGAGGAAGCGCGGCACACCGGGAGCCGCCTTGCCCGACTGGATAATATCGAGGAATTCGAAGATGATCGGGTGCGGCTCGAAGCGCGGTTCGAGCTCGTCCATCATCGCCATGAAAGCGTCCACCGTCGGCGGCGTATGCCGCGCCCCGAACTCGCGCCCGATCGCATCGCCGTCGGCCATGAAGCGGTCCTTGTCGGCGTCGCTGAGCGGACGGACGAAGCGGTCATAGGCCATGAGGAAGCCATAGGAAGCGGTCGCCGCGACCCAATCGAGCAGCAGCGGATCGAGCGCCCGATATTTCGTGCCGTCGGGGGTTTCGCCCTTCACCTTGCCGTGCATCCGGTTGACCTGCCCGATCACGGCTTTTGCGCTACTCGCCGGTCCATAGCAGGCGAGCATCGCAACCAGCCCGGTGCGGCGCGAACGCCCGATCGGGTCGGCCTTGTAGGTCGAATCGTCCCACACCCCCGACCGGATGCGCGGCTCGGCAAATTCGAGCAGCACCGCGGCGATGCCGCCGATGCCGAGCGCGATCGGGTTCTTGTAGATGCGCCACTGTACGCTGTCGGGCGCGAGCAGCGCGGGTTCGCCGATGGGGGCGGCGAAGTCGATCGCCGTCCCCAGATATTCATCCTGCATCGGCAAACGCGCCACGCGACCCTGCTCCTTTAAAAGTCATAACCCAGCGTCAGGCCAAAGGTTCGCGGCTGGTTGGCGAACCGGACCACGACGTTGGCGTTACTGGCAACCGCCGACCAATGATATTTGTTGAACAGGTTCTTCGACCACAGCGACAGCGACCAGCCGCTTTCGTCCTTGAGACCGAGGCTCGCGTTTACGACGGCATAGGAAGCAACCTCATAGAGCGGATCGTCCTCGAAAATCGTATTCGCCTTGCCCTGGTAACGCAGGCTGACCGCGCCGTTGAGCGCCAGCGTATCGGTGATCGGCGCGTCATAGGCCGCGACGATGCTGCCCTGGAAACGCGGGCTGTAAATGAACTCGGCACCGTCGAAATTCTCCGGCTGGCCGGCCGCATTGGTGCCGAGATAGTCGATCACCTTCGTCTTCAGCCACAGGCCGTTGGCCGCGATGGTCACGCCCTCCACCGGTCGCAGGGTCAGCTCGCCTTCGAGGCCATAGGCCTTCGACTTGGGCACATTGTCGAGACGCGACAGCGCCGTGTAGATCGGATCGGCAAAATAGGTGCTGATCTGCTTGTCCTTATAGTCGTAATAAAAGGCCGCGAAATTGGCCTGGAGCAGCCGGTCCGCCAGCGTTGCCTTCACGCCCAGTTCGTAGGCGGTCAGCTTTTCCTGCGTCACCGGTGCATTCTGGCGCGCCTTGCTCGCCGCGTTGACCGGCGAGGTCCCCGACTTGTAACCGCGCGACACCGACGCATAGACGAGCGTATCGTCGTTCGGCGACCAGTCGAGCGCGACCCGCCAGGCAAGATTGTTCTCGTCGAGCGTCGAAATCACCGGGCCGAAGCTGTTGGTGACGTCGTTGAAGGTGTTGCACTGGCCTTCGGAAATCGGTGCCGGGATCGGCAGCGTTCCGCCGGCCGAGAAGAGGAAACGGTTCACGACGTTGACGTTCGGCAACATGCTGCCCTTGTAGTCGCGCGAACAGCCGACATAGTCCTGCTTGTCTTCGGTGTAGCGCAGCCCGACCGTCAGCTTGAGCTGGTCGGTCAGTTCGGCATCGGCGTTGCCGAAGACGCTCCACGTCTTCGTGTTCATCGTGCCGATGTCTTCATAGGTGCGGAAGGCGGTCGCCATGTCGGCGGCGGTGTAGCCGCCCGAATTGAACGGCGTGTTGAGCAGGTTGACGCCGGGCACGATGATGAAGGGCACCGCGCGGATGAAACGCGCATTCGCATTTTCGCCGAGCAAAGTGCGGTTGCTGTCGACGATCTTGTCGTGACCATAATAGCCCCCGACCAGCCAGTTGACCCGGCCGGCCTCGCCCTCGAAATGGATTTCCTGGGCAAAGCTCTTGATCCGGCCATCGGCCTTTTGCAGCAGGACTTCGAACGGCGCGCCGCTCCAGTCGGACAATGCCTTGCGCTGGAAGTCATTGTAACTGGTCAGGCTGACGAACTTCGCGGTGTCGCCGATTTCCTGGTCGATGCGCGCCTTCAGGCCCCAAAAACGGTTGTTTTCCGCAAGGTCGCCCGGCAGGCCCTCGCCGCGTCCGATATTGGCCGAGCGCCCGGCTTCGGGCGCCCAATCGGCCTGGCTCGCCTTGGTCGGAAAATGGTTCGCCAGATAGGTCGCAAGCCCCGGAGCGTTGAACAGGCGCGAATTGCTGGTGCCCGACACCGGGTTGGTCGCGGGCGTGAAGCCGATGCCCTGGCCGGCAACGGTGTCCGACTTGTTCTGCCACCAGGTCACCGACAGGTCGATGCTGGTCCCCGGGCCGGGATCGATCGCCAGCGAGCCGCGGATGCCCAGCTTGTCGACCTTGCCGAGGCGTTCGTCGGGGCGCGCGTTGCTGATCTGCCAGCCCTTGTCGCTGTTTTCGCTGCGCACCGCGATGCGCGCCGCGACGCCCTCGCCGAGCGGACCCGAAATATGACCCTCGAAATTATAGGTCTGGTAGTTCCCGAGTTCCGCCTTGACGCCGCCTTCGAACGTGTCGGTCGGCTTTGCCGTGATGAAGTTGATCAGGCCCGCGGTGGTGTTGCGGCCATAGAGCGTGCCCTGCGGCCCCTTGAGCACTTCGACGCGTTCGAGGTCGTACACCGGCCCCGTGTTCATGATCGGATAGGCATAGGCGACTTCGTCGACATAGGTGCCGACGGTGGAGGTGGCCGACAGATTGATCGTGTTGAAGCCGATACCGCGCAGCGTATAGGTCGGCACGCCCTGATAGCTTTGCGAGACGGTGAAGCTCGGCGCCACCGTCGTCAGGTCGCGCATGTCGGTGACGCGCAGGCTTTCGAGCGTCGCACCATCGACCGCCTGGATCGCCATGCCGACGTCGTTCATCGATTCGGCGCGGCGCTGTGCGGTGACGATGATGTCGCCTTCCGCCGCAACCGTTTCGGCCGCCGCTTCCTCGACCGCGAAGGCCGGAGTCGCCAGAACGAGACCCACCGCCGAACCCGCGCCCAAGAAAATACGCATTGCCTTCATCACTCATCCTCCCTCAAACAGCTTGTCGCCGGGCTCGTCTTTGTGCGAGCGTCGTGCGAAGCCGAACCGTGACAGAACAGAGGATCGCGGCCGGGCGAACAAGCTGACACCTGTGTCAGGATAGCGGAGGGACGAACGCGTGACCGATCAGAGGGCCGAATGCTGGGCTGAAATGCCCGCGCTGATCGCGGCGGTACAGGCCGCTGGCGACACGATCGGCCTGCCCTACGTCGCCGCGCAAGCCGACCTTGGCGACCCCGAACCGATGAGCGACGACGAGGGACGCCCCTACGCCGAAACCAGCTTTCATTGGGTCGATCCCAGCTATGCCTATTGGCGCGATCGCAAGCTCGCGCTGCAACTTGCCTTCTTGACCGCGGCACGGCTCGTTGCCGAGCCCTTCTATTATAGCGACGGGCGGCTCGGTACCTGGCGCCCAACCCACCTGCTCGACGAGGTCGATTGCTCGCAGGCGCGGAACACCCCCAATTTCGGCGAGGCGATCATCGCGCCGGTGCACCTGCCGCGCGGTCTGGTCGGTGCGGTCTTCTGGTGTTCGCGCGAGCCGGTCGGCGTCGAGGCGATCTATGCCGAGCACGCCGGCCACCTCCACAACCTCGCGGTCAAGCTGATCGCGACGCACAATGAAGCGCGCGGGCGTCCGCGCAATGCCACGGTGCCGCAGACGCTGACCCGCCGCGAAGTGCAATGCCTGCGCTGGGCTGCGGCCGGCAAGACCGACGGCGAGATCGGGATCATCTTGTCGCTGTCGGTGTCGACCGTGCGCTTCCATTTGCGCAACGCCTCGACGAAGCTCGGCGCGACCGGACGCGCGCAGTCGATACAGATCGCAGCGGGACTCGGCTTCGTCGGAGCGCGCGCGGCCTGATGCAGGTGCCAGCTTGGCCCGGCCCTGCCGCGACCTACAAGTCCGGGGCATGGACATGCTGAACGATCCCGCACTCATGGCTTTTCGCGAAGAGGTTCGCGCCTTCCTCAGCGCGAATTTGCCCGACGACATCTGCCGCGGCGCCGCGCGCGCGACCAGCGTCTTTATCGACCCCGACGTCTCCCTGCCGTGGCAGCGCATCCTCCATGCCAAAGGATGGGCCGCGCCCGACTGGCCCGCCGAGTTCGGCGGCCCCGGCTGGAGCGAGATCGAGCGTTATATCTTCGCCGCCGAATGCGCGCGCGCCGGTGCACCGAACCTCGCGCCGATGGGGCTGAAGATGGTCGCGCCGGTGATCATGCACTATGGCAGCCCCGAACAGCGCGCGCATTATCTGCCGCGGATTTTGTCGGGCGAAGATTATTGGTGCCAGGGCTTTTCGGAACCCGGCGCGGGGTCCGACCTTGCCGCGCTGCAGCTACGCGCGACGCAGGACGGCAACGACTATATCCTCAACGGGTCGAAGATCTGGACCACCCACGCACATTTCGCGAACCGCATGTTCGCGCTCGTCCGCACCTCGAACGAAGGCAAGCCGCAAGCGGGGATCAGTTTCCTGCTGCTCGACATGGGCTTGCCGGGCATTACCGTCGAGCCGATCCGAACGCTCGCCGGCGACCATGAATTCAACCAGGTGTTCTTCGACGATGTCCGCGTCCCGCAGGCAAACCGGCTCGGCGGCGAGAATGAAGGCTGGTCGGTCGCGAAGCACCTGCTGACCTTCGAGCGCGGCGGCAAATACGCGCCGGGGCTGATCGGGCGGCTCGAAGGGCTGCGCGCCCGCGGCGATGTCGATCCGGTGCTGCGCGCACGGCTCGACCGTGAGGCGGTGACGTTGCAGGCGCTGCAGGCGCTCGAGATGAAAGCGATGCGCGGCGTTGGCGGCAGCGCGGCACTCTATGCCTCGGCGCTCAAGATATTGGGAACCGAGACCGCGCAACGGATCGATACGCTGGCGTGCGAAATCGCAGGTCACGCCGCATGGGCCGACGCCGACGGACAGACACCGGCTGAACTGGCAGTCGCGGTACCGCGCTATCTGAACGACCGTGCCGCGACCATCTATGCCGGCTCGAACGAGATCCAGCGCGACCTGATTGCGCGAACGATGCTGGGCTAACCAGCCACCTCGGAAAAGCGCGCGAGATGGCCGGCGCGCGGGCCAAAGGCCGCGGCGATCGCGAGCGCGCGCTTGAAATGCCCGCCAAGGCTGAGTTCTTCGGTCAGTCCCATCGCGCCGTGAATCTGCACCGCGCTTTCGCCGACGACGCGTACCGCATCGCCGACTTCGATACAGGCGGCGCTGACGGCTTGCGCGCGGTCGGCGCGGTCCTGATCGACTGCGAGGATCGCGGCCTCGGTGAGCGCGGCAGCCTTCATCAGCGCAAGCTGCATGTCGGCAGCGCGGTGGCGTAGCGACTGGAACCGGCCGATCGCGGTGCCGAACTGCTTGCGCTGGCCAAGATAATCGACGCTGTCGGCGATCATCTGCTGCATCAGGCCAACCGCCTCGGCGCAGCGCCCCGTGAGGATCAGGTCGTTGGCATAATCGGCCCATATGCGCGCGTCGGCCCTGCTCGCGAGCATCGTCGTATCGCCGGGTTTCAAGGTAAAAGCGAGATCGGCCGACACCGTGCCATCGTGCATGATACGATGGCGCTGTTCGACTTTGGCGCCGTCGGCGGCGACGAGCAGCAGGGCGTCGTCGCTCGCGAGCAGCAACAGATCGGCCTCCGCCGCTCCCGCGACCAGCGCCGCGCTACCGCGTATCAAACCGCCTTCGACGACGGGCATCGCCGCAGTCGAGGCGGTGCAGATGATCGCGATGCGCTGGCGACCCGCCGCCAGATCGGCCAACGCCGGATGGCCGGGCGCCGTTCGCGCCAGCAGCATCGTCGCTGCGGCATGCGAAAGCCAGTCTGCGCCCGCGAGTGCGGGACCGAGATCCGCCATCACCAGGGCGATATCGATAGCCCCGCCACCGAAGCCCCCGACGTCCTCGGGCAACGCAATCCCCGCAAGGCCAAGCGAGTCCGCCAGATCGCGCCAGCCTGGACGCGCATTGTCGATGAGGAATCGCTGGACGCTGTCGCGCAGCAGTTGCTGCTCGTCCCGAAGCGGCAAGTCGAGTTCGGCCATCTCAGATCGCCAGCGCAGCGCGGCGCGCTTTTGCAATATCGTGCGTCATTTTCTCTCCCGCGCCTGTCCTGCAACGCGCCGCGCCGCGGGTCTAGCTGATTGGTGTAGCAGGTTGGCGGGCGCGCCGGCTCGGAGCCATATACTTAGTAATAAAACTATTGCATGGGGCGGCATGCACAGGATGGAGCGAGTCGAGAACAGGGCGCAGGCGGGGCGGACGGGATGAACCCGATCTGGCTTCCCGCATCGCTGTTCGGCGGCCTGTTCCAGGCTTGGCGCACGGCACTCCAGCAGCGGCTTCGCGCCGAACTGAGCGTCAGCGGCGCAGGGCTGGTGCGCTACCTCTACGGCCTGCCCTTCGCGTTGGTTTTCGCCGCAGCCTGGCTGACAATCCGGCACGACGCGATTCCGGTGTTCGGCGGAGCTTTCGCCGGCTTCGCGATCGCCGGCGCGATCACGCAAATGGCGGGGACGATCCTGCTCATCATGGCATTCGGGCATCGCGGTTTCGTCGTCGGCACCGCCTTTTCCAAGACCGAAGCGGTGCAGGCCGCGCTCGTCACCGCGCTGTTCCTCGGCGAGCGATTGCCCTTGCTCGCATGGATCGGGATCGTCGCGGGCGTCGCGGGCGTGCTGGTGCTTGCCCTCGCGGGACGCGGAGTCTCGGCACGCGAGCTTTTGCGCGCGCTCGGCCAGCCCGCAGCGCTGTGCGGGCTCGGCGCGGGATCGATGTTCGCGCTCGCCGCGATCGCGGTGAAGCTCGCGACCGCCGAACTCGAAGGCGTCGACCTGATCGGCTCGGCGCTCGTGACCCTCGTCGTCGTGATGGCGATCCAGACGGGACTTCACATGCTCTGGGTCGCGCTACGCGACCGCGACACGCTGCGCGCCGTCTTCCGGCAATGGCGGACGTCGAGCCAGGTCGGGCTGCTGTCGGCGCTCGGATCGGCGTGCTGGTATATCGGCTTCGCGGCCGCACCCGCGGCGCTGGTGCGGATCGTCGGACAGGTCGAGGTCGCCTTCACGATCGGTTTCGCGCATTTCTACCTGCGCGAGCCGGTGCGCTGGCAGGAGATTGCCGGACTGCTGCTCGTCGTCGGCGGGGTTGTGATGGCGCTGCTCGCGACCTTCTAGAAAGCCGGCGCCTTGCTGACCATTGCGGGCAAGGGTCGCCCCATCACGCCCGTCAGCCATCCCGCAGCGTCGACCACCTGCGACAATGTCACGCCGGTTTGAACGCCGCTGTTTTCGAGCAGGTAGATTACATCCTCGGTCGCGACATTGCCCGCCGCGCCCGGCGCAAAGGGACAGCCGCCGAGCCCGCCAAGCGAGGCATCGACCGTCGCCGCGCCTGCCTTCACCGCCGCCCACACATTGGCGATGCCGGTGCCGCGCGTGTTGTGGAAATGGACGCGCACCGGCAGGTCGCCGACCGCCTCGCGCACGCGCCCGACCATCTCCGACACCTGCCCCGGCACGCCCACCCCGATCGTATCGGCGAGCGCGATTTCACGCGGGTTTACGCCGGCCGCGCGCTTAGCCATCTCGACGACGCGCTCGATCGGCACCCTGCCCTCGAACGGGCACCCGAAGGCGGTGGCGATGGTGATCTGCCCGCCGCGCCCCGCTTCCTTCGCCAGCGCAACAATCTCCATCGCCGCGGCGAGCGATTCGTCGGAGCTTTGCCCCTGGTTGCGAACCCCGAACGTATCGCTCGTCACACACACCGCGCCGAGTTCGTCGATGCGCCCGGTCCCCAGCGCGCGCTCCGCGCCGCGGCGATTGAGCACCAGCCCGATATAGGTCACATCCTCGCGCTCGGGCAGCATCGCCACCAGTTCCTCGGCATCGGCGAGTTGCGGCACCTTCTTGGGATTGACGAAGCTCGTCACCTCGATACGCCGGACACCATAATCGATCGCACGGTGGATCAGCCCGAGCTTGTCGGCGGTCGAGACGATCGCAGATTCATTCTGGAGCCCGTCGCGCGGACCGACCTCGACGATTTCCACACCATGATTTTTCAACATCTTGCGTCCTGATTATCCTGAGTCATTTAGCAGGTTGAAAATTACATAGCATTCTAAGTATAACATGACCATGGGCGAGGCAGGCCATTCTATCAGAGTCGGCCGCGAAAGGAATGATATGAGCGAGACGAGCAGCGGGGGCGCGCTGGAAGGCATCAAGGTCGTCGAAATGGGGCAGTTGATCGCGGGTCCCTTCTGCGGACAGCTTCTCGGCGACATGGGCGCCGAAATCGTCAAGCTCGAGCCCCCGGTGACCGGCGACCAGATGCGCAACTGGGGCCAGGGCGACAAGCCGAGCTGGTGGCGCGTCATTGCACGCAACAAATATTCGGTCGCAGTCGATCTGCGCTCGGAGGAAGGCCAGGCGCTTGCGCGCGAGCTGATCGCGAAGGCCGATATCCTTATCGAGAATTTCCGCCCCGGGACGCTCGAGAAATGGAACCTCGACCCGGCAGAGCTGCGCAAGAGCAATCCGGGCCTCATCGTCGTGCGCGTGTCGGGCTATGGCCAGACGGGCCCCTATTCGGCGCGCGCGGGGTTCGGCGGCATCGGCGAAGCGATGGGGGGCTGGCGCGGCATCGTCGGTTATCCCGACCTGCCGCCCGCACGCATGGGGGTGTCGATCGGCGACACGCTCGCCGCCACCTACGGCTGCATGGGCGCGCTTGCCGCGCTCCATCATCGCAGCAAGACCGGCGAAGGCCAGATCGTCGACTCCGCGCTGTATGAGGCGGTGTTGCAGGTGATGGAATCGACAGTGTCCGACTATTCGGCGAGTGGCACCAAGCGCCGCCGCACGGGTTCGACGCTGCCTGCGATCGCGCCTTCGAACGTCTATCCGTGCAAGGACGGCGAATATCTGATCGGCGCCAATCAGGACGGTGTCTTCGCGCGCCTCGCCGCCGCGATGGGGCGCCCCGAACTCGCCAGCGACGATCGCTATGCGACGCACCGCGCACGCGGCGTGCGGCAGGAGGAACTCGACGCGCTGATCGGCGAATGGACCGCCACCATGACGATCGAAGAGCTCGAAGCGAAGATGGTCGAGGCCGGCGTTCCTGCTGGGCGCGTTTATGACGCCGAGGACATGCTCGCCGACCCGCATTTCGCCGCACGCGAGGCGCTGATCGCCGTTCCCGACGAGGAATTGGGCGAAATCAGGATGCAGGGCGTGTTCCCCAAACTGTCGGCAACGCCGGGCAGCGTGCGCCGCCCCGCCCCGCTCGCGGTCGGACAGGACACCGCCGACGTGCTGGAACGCTGGCTCGGGCGGGAGGCGTGAGCCGATGATCACGCTCTACGGCGGCCCCACGCCCAATGCGCGCAAGATCGCAATCGCGCTCCTCGAAATGGGGCTCGAATGGCGGCTGGAATATATCGACATCCTTGCGGGCGATCAGCTCACCCCCGAATTCCTCGCGCTCAACCCGAACAACAAGACCCCTGTCATCGTCGATGACGAAGGTCCGGAAGGACCGGGCTTCGTGCTGTGGGAAACCGGCGCGATCCTGCTCTATCTCGCCGAAAAGACCGGGCGCTTTTTGCCCGTCGATCCTGTGAAGCGCGCGACCTGCTGGCAATGGCTGATGTTCCAGGTGTCGGGCGTCGGCCCGATGTTCGGGCAGGAAGTGCATTTCACCCATTATGCCAAGGACCGGCACGACTATGCGATCACCCGATACAGCCGCGAAGTCGACCGGTTGATGATGGTGCTCGACAAGCGCCTTGGCGAGGCCGAATGGCTGGCGGGCGACGAGTATAGCATCGCCGACATGGCGACCCTGCCCTTCCTGCGCCGCCAGCTGATCGAAAAGGCCGGACGCTTTCCGAACGTCGACCGCTGGGGCGCCGCAATGCTCGAACGCCCCGCAGTCGCCGAAGGCATGAAGGTCGGCGTTGCGCGCGCAGAGACGATCGAGGGCGGTCTCACCGGCTTCACCGACGCGCATCGCGCGATCCTGTGGGGCGACCGCCAACACGCGAAGCGCTGATCTTCAGTCCTTCGCGACCGCCGAGTGGTTCGCATCGCCGAACATGTTCGACCATTCCTTTTCATCGAGCGTCTGGTGCCGCCCGATATATTTAGCCGGCGCCTTCAGATCCTCGCGCGCCATCGCGCGCACCACCGCCGGGCGCGCGCGGATGCGTTCGAACCAGTCGTGCATCGCGGGCCATTCGTCGAGCCCCATGCCCATCACGAACGCCGAGGCGCGGCCGGGCCAGATCGCCATGTCGGCGATCGAATAATCGTTACCCGCGACATAGCTGCTCTTCTCCAGCCGCTTTTCGAGCACGGTCAGCAGCCGCTGGACCTCTTTCGTATAACGCGCGGTGGCATAATCCTGCCCCGCGGGCGCATAGCGCAGGAAATGGCTCGCCTGCCCGCCCATTGGCCCGAGCCCCGCAACCTGCCAGGTCAGCCACGATAGCGTCGCCGCGCGCGCAGCGCCCGATGCGGGCAGGAAGCGGCCGCTCTTTTCGGCCAGATATTGCAGGATCGCACCCGATTCGAACACGGTAACCGGATCGCCGCCACCCACCGGATCCTGATCCACGATCGCGGGCAACTTGTGGTTCGGATTGATCCGCCCGAATTCCGCCGTGAGCTGGTCACCGTCGAAAATGTCATAGGGGATAACGCGATAGGGCTCGCCGATTTCCTCGAGCATGATCGCGATCTTCTGCCCGTTCGGGGTCGCCGAATAATGGAGGTCGATCATCACAGCACCTCGTGGATCACGTGGCGCACGCCGAAATCGGTTCGCTCGCCGACGCCTACGGCCAGCACCCCGTTGAGCCAGCCATATTTCGCGCTCGCGGTTTCGAACACCGGCGCGATTCGCAGATAGTAGCGCGACGCGTCGGCGTCAGGCACCGCCGGATCGGCAAAAGTCGCGCGGACATCGTCAGGAATGATGTTGCGCCCGGTGTAGCTCAGATAGATGAGGTCGCCGTCGTCGGTCTGCCACACCGCGCGCGCATCGAATGTGCCGACCGACGCTGCGTCGCCAAGCCGTCCCGAGCGCGACCAATTGCCGCCGCCTGGCAGGATTATCCCGTTGATACGGGGTCCGAAAAACTGGCCTCCACTGATATAGCCGAGCCGCTGGTCGCCGAACGGCGACGCGCCGATCCCGATGATTCCGCCCCCTACTTCGAACTCGGCGGTGCACAGATGCCGCGTCGCCAGCGCCGTTGATGCGTCTTGCAGCTTTTCTTCATTCATGATGCGAATCCTCTTCCAGCCTATGGACAAGCATAAAACCATTAGTATACTAAGGGTCAATCAGATTGACGGATCGGAAGGCTTTCCGGGACCGCAACAACAAGCTCTATGGGAGGGTGAAGATGAAGGTGCATACCCAGTTCCTGCTGTCCGGCGTTGCCGCGATCGCGATGCTCGCCAATACCGCACCGGCGATGGCGCAAGCCGCCCCCGCCGACACGGCTGACGTCGACGACAGCAACACCAACGAAATCATCGTGACCGCGCAAAAGCGCGAACAGAATCTGCAGAACGTCCCGATCTCGATGGAAGTCGTCAGCGGCGCCAAGCTCGCCGAATTCAACACGAGCGACATCAAGGCGGTGATGAATTACACGCCGAACGTCTTCGTCCAGTCGACCGCGGGCAACGACGTCATCTATATCCGTGGTTTCGGTTCGCCGCCGGCGAACTTCGCGTTCGACCAGTCGGTCTCGCTCTATGTCGACGGCATTTACGCCGGCCGCAACCGCCAGGCGCAGGCTCCCTTCTTCGACCTCGCGCGCGTCGAGGTGCTGCGCGGTCCGCAGGGCGCGCTGTTCGGCAAGAACACTGCCGCGGGCGCGGTCAGCGTCGTCTCGGCGGGTCCGACCAAGGATTTCGAGGGCGCGATCACCGGCCTCTATAACTTCGACCACAAGGGCACCGATTTCTCGGGTTACCTGTCGGGACCGATCACCGACACGCTCGGCGCGCGCTTCGCGTACAAGATCGTCAACCAGGACGGCTATATCTACAACCGCGCGACGGATCACGACGATCCCGAAATCCGGTCGCAGCTGCTGCGCCTGACGTTGAAGTGGGAGCCGTCGGACAATTTCGATTATACGGCGAAGGTCGAATACGGTAACCGCGAAGTCATCGGCGGCATCACCGTGTCGAGCCCGCTGACCAGCGGACAGGATCCGCAGACGACGCGTTATCTCGAACGTTCGGCGCTCGGCGACGAAGGCAATGACAACAAGTCGGTGATGATCTCGGGCGTCGGCAACCTCGCGCTCGGCGATTTCACGCTGACCTCGGTCACCGGTTACAGCTGGTTCAAGTCCAAGATCGTCAACGGCTTCGACCAGACGATCCCGAACAGCGGCGGCGCCGTCACCGCCAACTCGGTGTACAACGCCTTCCCGGAACGCTTCGACCAGATCTCGCAGGAAATCCGCATCCTGTCGCCGACCGGCCGGACGTTCGAATTCATCGTCGGCGCCTACTACGACAAGTCGAACTATCAGCTGGAGCAATATCAGGGCTTCAACATCGCGGCGCTCAACTATTTCGGCCGCATCGACAGCCTGTTCAAGCAGAAGGCCGAATCCTGGTCGGCATTTGGCCAGGCGACGGTCAACATCAGCGACGCGTTCCGCGCGATCGGCAGCCTGCGCTACAGCCACACCAAGAAGGACGGCGATTTCGCCTCGCGCCTCGTTTACGGCCCCTTCGCGCTGCGCCCGATTTCGAGCGCGACCGGTTCGATCAGCGAAGGCAATGTCGATCCGTCGGTCACGCTGCAATATGACATCGCGCCGCGCATCATGGTCTACGGCACCTGGGGCCGCGGCTCGAAGTCGGGCGGCTTCGTCTCGAACACGCTGGGAACGACGAGCGCAACCTTCACCTTCGAACCCGAACGGTCGGAGAATTTCGAGGCCGGCATCAAATCGACGCTTTTCGACGGCAAGGTCATCGCCAACGTCTCGGCCTATCACACCAAGTTCAAGGACCTGCAGGTCTCGGTCTACCAGCCCGCAACGTCGAGCTACCTGACCGGCAACGCTGCGGCGGCGACCTCGAAGGGCCTCGAAGGGTCGCTCAGTATCTTCCCGACCCCCAATTTCGACATCAGCGCGTCGGCCGCCTATTCGGATATCAAATATGACAATTATCCGGGCGCGGCCTGCCTCGCCAGCCAGCCGCTGTCGGTCTGCAACCCCGCACAGACCGATCGGACGCAACCGAACCACGTCGCGAACAACAACCTGGCCGGTTACCCTGTCGCCTATTCGTCGAAATATACCGGCAGCGTTACGGCGCACGGGCGGTTCGACATGTCGGACGACCTGAAGCTCGACATCACGGGCGTTGCGTCGGCACGGTCGAAATATTTCAACTCCGACAACCAGAGCCCGATTTTCGGCGTGCAGGGCGGATATGTGAAGCTCGACCTTCGCGTCCAGCTCGCCGATCAGGACGACCGCTGGCACGTCGCGCTCGTCGGCAAGAATCTGACGAACGAAAAGACGATTGGCAGCGCGTTCAACCTGCCGTCGCCGATCACCGCAAATCCGCGCGCGATCCTCTATCTTGAGCCCACGCGCAACATTTCGGTCGAGGCCGGGATCAAGTTCTAACGATGTCCCAGGGATCGGCCGCCGTCGATGCTTTCCCCGACAGGGAAGCGGCGACGGCGGTCGTGACCTGTTTTAAGGGGTGAACCGCGATATGATCGACGTCTATTTCACCCCGACGCCGAACGGCCACAAAGTCTCGATCATGCTCGAAGAGATCGGGCTGCCGCACCGGCTGCTCGCGATGAACATGCTCGAGGGCGATCACCTGACCCCCGAATATCGCCGGATCAATCCCAACGGCCGCCTGCCCGCGATTGTCGACCATGATCCGGTCGGCGGCGGCGCGCCGCTGCCCATATTCGAAAGCGGCGCGATCCTGCTCTATCTTGCCGAAAAGAGCGGCCAGCTTCTTCCCGACAGCCCGCGTCGCCGCAGCCAGGCGCAGCAATGGCTGATGTGGCAGATGGCGAGCTTCGGCCCGATGCAGGGCCAGGCACATCATTTTATCCGCTATGCGCCCGAGGGACAGACCTACCCGGTCGAACGCTATCGCAACGAGACGCTACGGCTGCTCCACGTCCTCAACGGCCGGCTGAGCGAGAGCGATTATCTCGCAGAGGAATATAGCATCGCCGACATTGCCGCCTGGCCTTGGACGCGTGCGATCCGCGCGATCGGTCTGACGCTCGACGATTATCCGGCGGTCGCCGACTGGTTCGCGCGCATCGGCGAACGCCCCGCGGTGATCGCGGGCACCGACGTCAAGAATGCCGCAAACCTGTCGAGCGCGCGCCCCGTGCTGACCGAGGAGCAATGGTCGAACCTGTTCGGCAAGAACATGCTCGAAGCGCCGACGCGCTAAACCGTGTCGGCGTGCCCCCACTGATATTCGACCTGCCCGTTCAGCCGCCGCACCGCGACCCAGTCCCCGCCCGCGAGGCCGTCATCCTCGATCAGCATCGCAACGCCCCCGGCGATATCCTCGGGCACGCACGCCTCGTTGTTCGCGAGCACCGCCTTCATCCAGTCGGACTTGCCGCCGGCGCCGGTCGTGTCGAGGATCGGCGTGTCGACGAGCCCGGGCAACATGCCCGCGACGCGGACATTGCACTCCTCCTTCAGCGGCGCGCAGCAGCGGGTGAACATCATCACCGCCGCCTTCGTCGTGGCATACATGGCATCGTAGAAACCCGTGCCCAGCGCCACCGTCGACACGGTGTTGACGATCACACCGCCGCCACGCTTTCGCATCGCCTGGACCGCGATCTGGGTCGCGGCGACAAGCGAGGTGATGTTGACGTCGATGATCCAGCGGATGCGTGCCGCATCGACGTCGGGGAATTGCGGCAGGCCCGACACGACCCCGGCATTGTTATGCAATATGTCCACGTCACCATGCGCATGGAACCAGGCTTCGGTCGCGGGGATGTCCGACAGGTCGAGTATGTGGGTGCTCGCCCGCGCGCCCGCCGCCTCGACCAGCCGCGCCGTCTCGGCGAGCCCCGCCTCATTGACGTCGACCAGCGCGATCTCCGCCGCACCGCGGGCCGCCAGCATGACCGCGCTCGCGCGGCCGATACCGCCTGCGGAGCCCGTGACGATCGCCGTTTTGCCCTTGATCTCCATCTCTTCTCTCCCATCGATCTTGTCGCTACCGTAAACCACATTGACAGATAAACTTAAATACCTAAGTATTTTTGGAACGAGAAGACTCGTGCATTTTTGGAGAGTGTGATGACAGAGGCTACCGCCGTTAATGCAGGCGCCGCGGCGTCCGACAGCGGTCTCGCGCTACGCCGTAATGTCGCGCTCGCCATGCTGTTCATCGTCGGCACGATCAACTTCGTCGACCGCCAGCTCCTGTCGGTGCTCGTCGAACCGATCCGCGCCGAGATGGATTTCAGCGACACCCAGTTCGGCCTGCTCACCGGCCTTGCCTTCGCGCTCTTCTATGCCGCGATGGGGGTTCCCGTCGCGATGATCGCCGACCGCTGGAACCGCGTGAAGCTGATCGGCATCGCGTGCGTCGTGTGGAGCGGCTTCACCGCCGCGTGCGGCATGGCGTCAAGCTTCTGGCAATTGGCGCTCATGCGCTTCGGCGTCGGCGCGGGCGAAGCCGGCGGCACCGCGCCATCGCTGTCCGTCATCGCCGACTATTACCCGCCCGCGCAGCGCCCGCTCGCGATCGGCATCTTCACACTCAACGGCCCGTTCGGCGTCTTTGTGGGCGCGACCTTCGGTGCCTGGGCCGCCGCCAATATCGGATGGCGCAATGCCTTCATCCTGATCGGCATCGTCGGCATCATCATCGCACCGATCCTGATCTGGCTCGTCCGCGAACCCGCGCGCGGGGCGATGGACGCGCAAAAGGCCGCCGACGAGGCACTGCCCTTTTCGCAAAGCCTTGCGATGTTCTGGCGGCGTCCGTCGCTGCGCATGGTGATGATCGGCAGCGGCCTCGCCGCCTTCACCAGCTATGGCATGCTCAACTGGATCCCCGCCTTCCTGATGCGGACGCAGAAGATGCCGCTCGACGCCATGGCGACCTGGTTCGGTCCGGCGGCGGGTATCACCTTCGGCATCGGCATCCTCGGCGGCGGCTGGCTGGTCAGCCACCGCGCAAAGGTGTCGGCGCGTGCCTATGGCACCATTCCGGCGCTCGCGACCGCCGTTCTGATTCCGACCTTCATCGCCGCGCTGCTCGTCGACAGCTGGCAGCTCTCGCTCGCACTGATGCTGGTCCCGATGGCGGCCTGCACCGCCTATGTCGCCCCCGCGCTCGCGCTGGTGCAGAATCTGACGCCGCCGCGCAGCCGCGCGACCGCCGCCGCGGTGCTGATGCTGATGTTCAACATCATCGGCCTCGGGCTCGGCCCGCTGTTCGCCGGGATCGTCAGCGACAGCCTGAAACCCGAATATGGCGACGAAAGCCTGCGCTGGGCGCTGATGGCGCTCATGCCCTTCGCCGCCGCCGCCGGCATCGCGCAATATCGCATGACGCGCTACCTCGAGAAGGACTTCGCCGAATGACCGATGTCGCGGGCAAGACCGCCTTCATCACCGGCGGCGCGAGCGGGCTCGGACTCGCCACCGCCAAGGCGCTCGCCGCCAAGGGTGCGTCGGTGATCCTCGCCGACATCGATGGAGCGGGCGCCGATGGCGCGGCCGAAGCGCTGCGCAGCGAAGGCGCCAACGCGCTCGGCCTCCAGCTCGATGTGACCAGCGAGGACAGTTGGGCCGCTGCAGGCGAACAGGCGCGCGACTTCGGTCCCGTGCGCATCCTGTTCAGCAACGCCGGCGTCGGCGGCGGATCGGGGCCCTTCGAACAATATGACACCGACGTCTGGCGCTGGAACTATGCGGTCAACGCGCATGCGCATCTTTACGCCTGCCGCACCTTCCTCGGCGACATGAAGGCGAGCGGCGAAGCGTCGCACCTGATTTTCACCTCGTCGATGGTCGCGATCGTCCCGCCGCCGATCTCGGTCGCCTATATCAGCTCCAAATATGCGACACTCGGCATCGCGATGGCGCTGCGCAACGAGCTGGCCGGAACCTGCGTCGATATTTCGGTGCTGATGCCCGGCATGTCGGCGACGCGGATCGTCGAGACAACGCGCGACCTCCGCCCCGTCGAGGTCGAGGTCGGCAAGGCGGCCGCGACAAGCCAGGCGATGCAGGGCGTGCTCGCGGGCGGCATGTCGCCGAGCAAGATCGGCGCGCGCGTCGTCGAGGCGATCGAGGCCGGCGAATATTGGATCTTCACTCACCCCGAATGGAAGGCGATGGCCGAACTGGTGACGCAGGATATGCTGTCGTCCTTCGGCCCCTCGGCCGACCCCGCATATAAGGGCGACGATATCGACTCACTGATCGCCGCCAACGGCGGCCGCATGTTCGGCGCGCGAGTTTAAGGAGGATATGATGGCAGAGCAGGACGACATCCGCGCCATGGCGCAGCGCTTTTTCGACGCGATCGAGGCGGGCGACATCGAAACGATGCAGGGCAGCTTCACCCCCGACGCTGAAATCTGGCACAACACCGACGAGTTGATCGTCACCCCCGCGCAGACCGCCCAGACGCTGACGGGCATGGTCACGCGGATCAAGGACCGCGAATATGCCGAGCGCCAGCTCGTCACCTTCCCCGGCGGCTTCGTCCAGCAACATGTGCTGAAGGGCAAGCGCGTCCACGACGACGGCGAGGTCCGCCTGCCCTGTGCGATCATCTGCAAGGTCGAGGATGGCAAGATCACGCGGCTCGACGAATATTTCGACAGCGCGCACGTCGCCGAATTCCGCAAATTCGCCAACGCCTGAGGAGATATCCCATGCCCGTCCTGCGCCAGGTCCCCCGCTCGGAAGTCACCGACGAGACCGTCCTTGCTTATTACAACCGCCTGTTCGGCGACCGCGACCCCGTCGCCGAGCCCGGCACCGCGACCGGCACGCCCGGCGATTGGTGGACCGTGTTCGCGCTATCGCCCGACATCTTCGAACATGCGGTCAAGGGCTTCGCCGTCTATCGCAATCCGGCGCGCACCATCGATCCGGTCCTTCGCGAGCTCGGCCAGACGCGCGCAGGATGGGTCAAGGGCAGCCAGTTCGTCTTCTCGCAGCATTGCAAATCGCTGCGCGGCCTCGGCGTCAGCGACGAGAAGATCGCCGCCATCGCGCACTGGCAAGTCGCCGACTGCTACAACGAGCAGGAGCGTACGGTGCTCGCCTACGCCGACTGCCTTGCCCAGGCCGGCGGACGGGTGCCGCTGGAGGTCTTCGACAAGCTCAAGACCTTCTGGAACGACGAGCAGATTTTCGAATTCACCTACATCACCTGCCTCTATGACATGCACGCGGTGATCACGCGTGCGCTGCGCATGGAATATGATGCGCGCGAGGACCCGATCGTCGAGGTCGCGGCGCCCGAAGGCTTCAACGCCGCCGACTTCCTCAGCGCCCCGCGCCCAGCAAACGGATGAGCGAATTCGGCACCCCCGAGGTCGTCGCGACCGGCCTTCGCTTTCCCGAAGGCCCGGTGCCGATGGCCGACGGGTCGGTGCTGCTCGTCGAGATCGCGCGCGGCACGCTGACGCGCGTCGCCCCCGATGGCGAGCTTTCGGTCGTTGCCGAACTCGGCGGCGGCCCGAACGGGCTTGCGATCGGCCCCGACAGCGCCGCCTATGTCTGCAATAACGGCGGGTTCGAGTGGGTCGAGGCGGGCAGCATATTGTTCCCGGGTCATGCCGCGAACCCCGACGCGTGCGGGTCGATCCAGCGCGTCGACCTGACCAGCGGCGCCGTGACGACGCTCTACGACAGCTTCGAGGGCGAACGGCTCAAGGGACCGAACGATATCGTGTTCGACGACGCGGGCGGTTTCTGGTTCACCGACCATGGACAGGTGCGCGACAGCGGCCGCGACCATGGCGCGCTCTATCATGCCGCCGCCGACGGATCGCGCATCACGCGTCAGCGTGCCGACATGATGGGCCCGAATGGCGTGGGTCTCTCACCCGACGGCAACACGCTTTATGTCAGCGAGACGATGACTGCGCGCGTGTGGGCGATGGATGTGGTTGCGCCGGGCACCCTCGCCCCGCCCCCGCCCTGGGCTCCCGGGCGCTTCGTCGGCACCCCGCCCGCCTTCCGGCTGCTCGACAGCATGGCGATCGAGGAAAGCGGGCGCATCTGCGTCGGCACGATGGTCGAGGGCGGGATCACCATTTTCGACCCCGCCGGCGACGGTTCGGAGTTCCTGCCGCTCCCCGATGTCGGGATCACCAATATCGCCTTTGGCGGCGCCGACCGGCGCGATGCCTATATCACCGCATCGACAACGGGGACGCTCTATCGCGTCCGTTGGCCGCGCCCCGGCTTAATCGTCAACTAAGTTGACGATTAAGCCGCAAGATGTTAAAAGGACTGCGAGAGGATAAGATGAAATTCTATAACAGCGTCGGCCCCAACCCGCGCGTCGTGAAACTTTTCATGGCGGAAAAGGGTATCGAGATCCCCGAGGTCAGCGTCGACCTGCGCGGCGGCGAGAATCGGCGCGCGCCCTATAATGTCGATGTGAACCCCGCCGGGCAAACCCCCGCGCTCGAACTCGACGATGGCAGTTTCGTCTGCGAAATCACGGCAATCTGCGAATATCTGGAAGAATGCTTCCCCGAAACGCCGCTGATCGGCACCACGGCAGAGGAGCGCGCGAACACCCGCATGTGGACGCGCCGCGTCGACCTCAAGATTTGCGAGCCGCTGACCAACGGCTTCCGCTTTGCCGAAGGCCTGCCGCTGTTCGAGGCGCGGCTACGCTGCCTGCCCGAAGCCGCCGACGGGTTGAAAGCGACCGCGCAGGACGGGATCAAATGGCTCGACGCACAGATCGCCGGGCGCGAATTCATCGCGGGCGACGCGCTGAGCCTCGCCGACATCATGCTGTTCGCATTCCTCGATTTCGGTGCGTCGGTCGGCCAGCCGATCGACCCCGCCAACACCAATATTCAGAGCTGGTACGAGCGGATGAAAAGCCGCCCCGGCGCAACGGCAAACTGAACCACAAGGAGACGGATGATGGCTGCTACGAATAGCGAATTCGAATTCTGCGGGGTCAATCACCTCGCGCTCGTGTGCAAGGATATGGCGCGAACGGTCGAGTTTTATCGCGACATTCTCGGCATGCCGCTGGTCAAGACGCTCGATCTGCCGGGTGGACGCGGCCAGCATTTCTTCTTCGATGTCGGCAACGGCGACAGCATCGCCTTCTTCTGGTTTCCGAACGCACCGGAAGCCGTTCCGGGCATTTCGGCGCCCGAAGCGCTGCCGACGCGCGGCAACTTCATGTCGGCGCACGGATCGATGAATCATATCGCGATCAACGTCCACGCCGACAAGTTCGAGGAATATTATCAGCGGCTGGTGAGCAAGGGCGTCGACGTCACGCCAATCCTCAATCACGACAATTCACCGACCCAGTCGTCGCCCGAGATGAACGACGACGTCTATGTCCGCTCGGTCTATTTCTTCGACCCCGACGGCGTCTGCCTCGAATTTGCGGCATGGACAAAAGTCTTCGACGAAAGCGACGTCGCGCACGATCCGGTGCAGGCCGATGGCACGAAGCGCGAAGGCTTCATCACCGGCCGCAGCCCGGTGCCCGCCGAATAGACATTCCCAAGGTACCACTGGGAACTCCTCCTGGACCCGGCCTCTGGCCGGGTTCTTTTTGCGCGGCCCCTCCATCGCCGTCCGACAGACAGGAGCGACCGGTTCCACAGCTATCGCCGGACACCCCCTTCCCCCCACCTCCATTTTCCGTTACCCCGGATTTGCAAATGACTTGCAATATAAAGCTGGCGGGAGCGATATTTGGCTGCGGTTGCCGATCCGACAAATTGGGCCGACAGTGATCGTCCGACCCGTCCGGCCGGGCTATGGACGGTCGCTTTCCTGGGGATAACCGCGGGAACGCAGATGAGCGACCGCGGGCTGCAATCGATCCTTTCACCCGCGATCCAGCAGAGTTTCGGCGTATCCGATGCCGTGATCGGCGCGTTGCACGGCATCGCGGGCATCCTCGTCGCGAGCGCGCTGGCCGTCCCGCTTGCGCGCCTCGCCGACCGCCATTCGCGCAAGACCATCCTGCTTGGGCTGATCCTGCTGTGGGGCTTGCTGACCGCACTCAGCGGGATCGCGCCCGATTTCGAGCTGTTCTTCATCGGCCGCGCCGCGTCGGGAATTACCGAATTCGCCATGATCCCCGTCGTCTATTCGCTGATCCCCGACCTCGTCAGCGACCGCCACCGGGTACCGGCGAACCTTGCCTTTGCCGCGCTGATGGCGACGGGCGCGAGCGCGGGTTTCTATTTCGGCGGCAGCCTGCTGGAGTTTGCAGGGACAATCGCGCCTGCGGACATCGAACCGTGGCGCGTCGCACTGCTCTGTCTCAGCTTGCTCGCACTACCCTTGCTCGGCGCCGGGCTCTTCGTCCACGATCCACCGCGCGGCCACGCCGCCGCCAGCGAGCAAGGCGAAGACGCGGCGCTCGGACCGTTCCTTCGCGCACACCAGCGCCGCATCCTGCTGTTCCTCGGCGCTGCCGGCGGGCTGGCGATCGCGGTGCAGGCGGTCGCGCCAATGGCGGCGATGGGGCTCGTTCGCCGCTTTGCCGCCGATCTCGTCCCCACGGGTCACGCGCTCGGCCTGATCACGCTCGCGACCAGCCTCGGCAGCCTCGCGGTCGCGGGCACCGTCGACCGTTTCCTGCGCCCCCGGCTCGGCGAAGCCTCGCGGCCCATCGTGATGGCGGCGGGCGCAACGCTCGCCATCCCCTGCCTAATCTGGCTCGGCAGCGCGGGCGATGAGCGGCAAGCGCTGACGACGATCGCGCTGTTCCTCATACTCACCAGCACTGCGAACGCGCTGATCCCGACGATCCTGCAGGATATCATCCCGCCCGAACTGCGTGCGCGCAGCTTTGCGATCTACAGCTTTGTCATCGCCGCCTTCTGCGCGCTCGGGCCGTTGCTGACCGGCGGCCTCTCCGATCGCGCGGTCGGCGGCGACCTGCTGCTCGCGATGGCACTCGGCGGCGTGCCGGCCCTTGCCGCAGCGGCCGTCTCGGCAACCCTGATGGCGCGACAGCGCCGCGCCTAACGATCGGTCGCCAGCCCCGGCACCTCATTATCGTCCCTGGCCAGCTTCGCCGCGAGCCGCCGCTGGCGCAGCTTCTCGAGCACGCTTTCGGCCTCGCGCCCGCCACCGGGTTTGAACCGGTGGTCCATCCCCGCCGACAGGTCGCCCTCGTCGAGCTGCGCTTGGAGCCGCGCGTCGTCGAGATGACGGAGCGTCGTCTCGACATCCTCCATCTCGCGCGGATCGACGTCGAGGTGCCGCAGCGCCATCAGCCCCAGCGCGATCGAGCTCTCGAACACCTCGCGCACCGCGCCGTCGACCCCCGCGCCGTCGAGTGCGAGCAACTGGCGCCGGTCGAACACGCGCATCAGCACCTTTGCGCCCGGAAAGGCATCGACGACGGGTTTCAACGCCGCGGCGTCGACCGACGCATCGTCGATGCAAAAGATGATCAGCCGCGCCTCTTCGGCGCCCGCGCGGCGCAGCAGGTCGACGCGCAGCCCGTCGCCGAAATAAACCTTGGTATCGAAGCGGCTCGACAGCTCGATCTGGCTCGGCTTCTTGTCGATCAGCGTCACCGAACAGGCGACGCCGTGCAGCATCTGCGCCACGGTCTGCCCGAACCGGCCATAGCCGACGACGATTGCCGAGCCGCGCGGCGCATCCTCTGGATCGTCGAGATCGGCCGGCTCCGCAGCGGGCGAGAATTCGAGGTTGCGCGCGAACAGCATCAGGAACGGCGTCGTTACCATCGATAAGGTCACCACCGCGCTGAACAGGCTCGCCGCTTCGGGCTCGATGAGGAGCGCGTCGGCGGCCTGCGCGAACAGCAGGAAGCCGAACTCGCCGCCCTGGCTGAGCAGCAGGCCCAGCCCGAGCGCCGCCGACCAGCTTTTCCCGAACGCCTTGACGATCAATGTCAGCACCGCCGCCTTCACCGCGACAAGGCCGAGCGCCAGCCCGAGGACGAGGAGCGGCCGTTCCATCACCGCGCCGACGTCGAGCACCATGCCGACCGCAAGGAAGAAGAGGCCGAGCAGGATCAGGCGGAAGGGTTCGACATCCGATTCAATCTCGTGCCGGTAGGGCGAGTCGGCGAGCATGACGCCTGCGATAAAGGCGCCGAGCGCGGTCGACAGGTGCAGGCTGTGCATCAATGCAGCGCTCGCAAGGATCGTGAGCAGGCCGACGACGACAAACAGTTCGCGTTCGCCGTACCGGCCGATGATCCGCAGCAGCGGGTTGACGACGAAGCGCCCCGCGAGGACGAGCACGACGATCGCCCATAGGGTGAAAAAGGCCATCTGCCACCCGGGCGGCGCCGAGGGATCGGCGGGTGCACGCGACAGGACGGCCACGATGGTGATCATCGGCACGATCGCGAGGTCCTGGAACAGCAGGATCGAGAAGGCCTTCTCGCCAAAGGGCGAATTGATCCGCCCCGAACTCTTGAGGCCCGGAAGCACCTGCGCGGTCGATGACAGCGCGAGCGGCAGGCCAAGCGCAAGCGAGGCTGCCGGGCTGAACCCGAGGATCAGGTGGATCAGCGCCGTGAGCACCAGCCCGGTCACCACGACCTGGACCATGCCAAGCCCGAAGATCGCGCGGCGCATCTGCCACAAACGGCCCGGCGACAATTCGAGCCCGACGAGGAAGAGCAGGAAGGCGATGCCGAGTTCGGCAAAGGCGAGCTTCGATTCGCCCCCGCCGACCAGCCCAAGCCCGTGCGGTCCGACAATCGCGCCCGCGATCAGGTAGCCGAGCACCGCACCGAGGCCAAGACGGCGGAAGATGAGCACGAACAAGGTCGCAACGCCGAGCAGGATCGCGCCCTCGACCAGCGCGGTGTCGGTTACCGTTTCCGCCGCCTTCTCGGCCGCCTCCGACGCCGCCGCCGTCAGCGCCAGCAGCGTCACGCCGCCGCCGCCTGGTCCTCGAGCGCGGCAATCGCGGCATCGAACGGCAGCAGGATCGCGCCATGGCGCGCGGGATAGTCGCGCGCGGGGGCGAGCAGGTCGAACCCCGGCCAATCGGGCCGGTCGCCCGCGCCCGCAAACCACGCGGCGATACCGTCGCGCGCCGCGCGTATGTCGGCGAGGCCAAGACCTGACGCATGGCGCGCAAGCAGCGCCGCCGACGCCTGGCCCAGCGCGCATGCCTCAACGTGCATTCCGACGCGCGTCACGCGCCCGGAGGCGTCGGTATCGAGATCGAGGATGATCGCACTGCCGCACAGCGGCGCACGCTTGCTCACGCGGTGCGACGCATCGGCAAGCGGCAGATAGTCCGCGGTCGCGACCGCCAGCGCCAGTATGTCGCGATTATAGAGCGGCGCGCTCATGACTTGTCGGCCTTCGCCGCTTCGGCCTCGGCTTCGCGGGCCTGCGCGCGGCGTTCGGCGATCACCTTGCTCATCGCCGCGCTCGTCGCGTTGAGCGCGGGATAGCTGCGGCTGTCGGTCATCCATGCCGGGCGCTGCACATTGCCATAGCCGATGTCGTACAGCAAAGTGATCAGCATGAAGCCGATCGAGGCGATCAGCAGGCCCTTGACCGCGCCGAAACCGGCACCCAGCCCGCGGTCGAACCCGCCGACCAGCGAGGCGCGGCTGCGCTGCCCCATCGCGCGCGAACCCCATTTGGCCAGCGCGAACACGCCGCCGAAGAGCAGGACAAAGGCGAGCATCGCCGCGCCGCCCTCACCGCCGACCCAGCCGGCAAGCAGGTCGGTAACGAGCGGGTGAAAGAAGCGCACCGCCGCAATCGCGAGGACCCACGCGAGCAGCGTCGTCACTTCCTGCACGAGGCCGCGCGAAAAACCGAGCACCGCGCCGCCGCCGACAAGCGTCAGCACGATGATATCCAGAGCCGTCAGACTTCCCATTTCCCGGTCGCTAGTCGCGCCCGAGCATCAGGTCAACGAGTTCGCCGAGGCGGCCGAAGCCGGTGACCGAAATTCCGCCGACCGCCTTCATGCCCGTCGGCCCCCAGCCGCGCGAAAAACCGAGCTTCGCGGCCTCGCGAAGGCGCAAGCCATCGTGCGAAACCTGCCGTACCTCCCCCGACAGCGACAGTTCGCCGAACACGATCGCATCGGCCGGAACCGGCCGCTCGCTGAACGCCGAGATCAGCGCCGCCGCGACGGCAAGGTCGGCGGCGGGATCGGTCAGCCGATATCCCCCCGCAATGTTGAGATAGACTTCGGCGCCGCCCATCTGCAGCCCGCAGCGCGCCTCCAATACCGCGAGCACCATCGCGAGCCGCCCGCTGTCCCAGCCGACGACCGCTCTTCGGGGGGTCGCCCCGCTCGCCAGCCGCACGGTCAGCGCCTGCACCTCGACCAGCACCGGGCGCGTGCCTTCGAGCGCCGGGAACACCACCGATCCCGGCACGTCGCGGCTGCGGTCGGTCAGGAACAGGCTCGACGGGTTCGCCACCTCGCCCAGCCCTTCCTCGCCCATCGCGAACACCCCGATCTCGTCGGTGCCGCCGAAGCGGTTCTTCACCGCGCGCAGGATACGATATTGGTGGCTGCGCTCGCCCTCGAACGCCAGCACGGTGTCGACCATATGTTCGAGCACGCGCGGTCCCGCGATCGCCCCGTCCTTGGTGACATGGCCGACGAGCACGATCGCCGCATCGCTGTCCTTGGCATAGCGGATCAGTTCCTGCGCGCTCGCACGCACCTGGCTTACCGTCCCCGGCGCGCTGTCGATCAGGTCGCTATGCATCGTCTGGATCGAATCGATGACGACAAAATCGGCGTCGCGCCCGTCGAGCGTCGCGAGGATATCGCGCACCGACGTCGCGCTCGCGAGCGCGACCGGCGCGTTGCCGAGCCCCAGCCGCTGCGCGCGCAGCCGCACCTGCGCCGCCGCTTCCTCGCCGCTGATATAGACGACCGACTTGCCCGCCTTCGCAAGCCGCCCCGCCGCCTGCAGCAGCAGCGTCGACTTGCCGATCCCCGGATCGCCGCCGATCAGCGTCGCCGACCCCGCGACGAACCCGCCGCCGAGCGCGCGGTCGAATTCGGCGATCCCGCACAGCATCCGGTCGGGCATCTTGCTGTCGGCGTCAAGCGTTTCGAGTGCAAGCGTCCGCCCGCCCCGGCTAAGGTCGTGCTTCGCCGAAAAGACGGTCTCGGCGGCCTCTTCGACCAGCGTGTTCCACTCGCCGCAATCGGCGCACTGCCCCTGCCAGCGATAGGTTGCGGATCCGCAATTCTGGCAGACATATTGACGTTTCGCTTTGGCCATGCGGTTCGCATAATGCGAACAAAGATGGAACGCCAGCGGTTTCAAACATCGTCACCCTCGAACGAGACAAGCGGCCCGTTCGACTTGATCCGGGGTCCATGCCACGACCGCCGAGATGGATGCCGGATCAAGTCCGGCATGACGAAGGAGGCTTGGACGGTTCATATTTCGGACGCGTTGCTCTAGGGGGATCAGCAACACCGAATCGCCTCGTACAGGAAAGCCCACGCCATGAAATTCTTCGCCGACACCGCCGAAATCGCCGACATTCAGGAGCTCGCCGCGACCGGCCTGCTCGACGGCGTCACCACCAACCCGTCGCTGATCGCCAAGTCGGGCCGCGACTTCAAGGAAGTCACGAAGGAAATCTGCGCCCTCGTCGACGGTCCCGTATCGGCCGAAGTCGTTGCGCTCGACCATGCGACGATGATGAAAGAGGCCGAAATCCTCCGCAAGATCGCCGACAATGTCTGCATCAAGGTGCCGCTGACGATCGACGGCCTCAAGACCTGCAAGGCGCTGACCAGCGACGGCACGATGGTCAATGTCACGCTCTGCTTCTCGGCAACG
The DNA here is from genome assembly GCF_035998905.1 of Sphingopyxis sp. Taxonomy (GTDB): domain Bacteria; phylum Pseudomonadota; class Alphaproteobacteria; order Sphingomonadales; family Sphingomonadaceae; genus Sphingopyxis. The sequence goes on from NZ_DASYHG010000021.1 coordinate 89,470, forward strand.
CAGGCGTTGCTCGCGGCAAAGGCTGGCGCGACCTTCGTCTCGCCCTTCGTCGGCCGCCACGACGACAATGGCTTCGACGGCATGCAGCTGATCGCCGACATCCGCCTGATTTACGACAATTATGCCTATGAAACCGAGATCCTCGTCGCCAGCGTGCGCCACGGCATTCACGTCCTCGAAGCCGCGAAGATCGGCGCCGACGTGATGACCGCGCCGCCGTCGGTGATCAAGGGACTGTTCAAGCATGTCCTGACCGAAAAGGGCATCGAAGGCTTCCTCGCGGACTGGGCGAAGACGGGCCAGTCGATCTGAGGTCAGCCTCGCGCTCTTAGCAGTTGACGTAAACGTTAACTTCGGCCGATAGTTTTTCCCGACCGCCGGATTCGCGCCTTCGCGCATCCGGCGCAGGGAGAGACATGATGACCGACACCGCCCAGCCCGCCGTTCTGACGATCCGTCAGGGCCATATCCTGATCGTCACGATCAACCGGCCCGAGGCGCGCAACGCGGTTAATTTGGACGTTCATGTCGGCATCGGCACCGCGCTAGAAGAAGCGGAGAACGACCCGGAAATCCGGGCCGTCATCATCACCGGCGCGGGCGACAAGGCTTTCTGTGCCGGCGCCGACCTCGTTGCGCTGTCGCGCGGCGGGGCGCTTGCCCCCGACGACAAGGCGCAACAGGCGTGGGGCTTCGGCGGCTTTGCCGCGCATCCAATTTCGAAGCCGATCATCGGCGCGGTCAACGGCTTCGCCTTTGGCGGCGGCTGCGAACTCGCGCTGATGTGCGACATCGTCGTCGCATCCGAGAATGCGCAATTCGGCCTGCCCGAAGTCAAGGTCGGGCTGTTCGCCGCAGCAGGCGGGGCTTTCCGCATCGTCAAGCAATTGCCGCAGAAGATCGCGATGGAGCATCTGCTGACCGGCGACCCCTTCGATGCCGCGACCGCACTGCGCTATGGCTTCGCGAACCGCGTTGTCCCGCTCGCCGACCTGATGCCGACCGCGATCGCGCTTGCCGAAAAGATCGCGGGCAATGCCCCGCTGTCGGTGCAGGCGTCGAAGCGCGTCGCGCTGCGCATCATCGACGGCCAGATCGCCGGCGACGACGCGCATTGGGACGACAACAAGCGCGAGCGCAAGGTGCTGATGGCGAGCGAAGATGCACGCGAAGGCCCGCTCGCCTTCGCGCAAAAACGCAAGCCCGAGTGGAAGGCACGCTGACATGACGATGACCGATCCCGAACGCATTCCCGTCATCATCGGCGTCGGGCAAGTCAATGATCGGCCCGAGGACCCCGACCAGGGGCTCGACTCCTTGGGGTTGATGGTCGCGGCACTGCGGGTTGCCGCCGAAGACGCGGGGGTGCCGCTGGCCGAGATCGACAGCCTCGCGATCGTCGACCAGATCAGCTTCCACAGCCTTGGAAAGCTTTGCGAGCCGCTTGCCGCCGCGATCGGTGCAAACCCGGCGATCAACTATCAGTCGGCCGCCCCGCACGGCGACACGCCGGTGCGGCTGCTCAACGAAGCCGCGAACCGCATCGGCGCGGGTGAGGTCAAGCTTGCCGCGATCGTCGGCGGCGAAGCGCTCCGTACCGCCGCCGGCCGCGCCGCCAAGGCCGCGAGTGGAGAGGACAAGAGCTATAATGCGATCCGCAAGGTCGCAACGCGGCGCGAACCCAATTACGCCCAGAAACATGGCCTCGCGGCGCCGGTCGACGTCTATCCGCTCTACGAAAATGCGACGCGCGCGGCATGGGGCCAGAGCCTCGAGGATGCACAATTCGAAAGCGCCGAAATCTGGTCGCGCTTTTCCGAGGTAGCCGCAGCAAACGACGGCGCGTGGATCCGCAAACCCGCCGCGCCCGACGACATCTTGCGCGTCGACGAGCGCAACCGCCCGATCGCCTTTCCCTACTCGAAGCTGATGGTCGCCAATTCGTCGGTGAACCAGGGCGCGGGCTTCATCGTTGCAAGCCTCGCCGAGGCGTGGCGCCGCGGGATCGCCGAAGACCGCCTGATCCACATCGGCATGGGCGCGGCAGCGAAGGAACCTGCAAGCATCCTCCGCCGCGATCGCTACGACGGCAGCGTCAGCATGGAGACGTCGATCACGCGCACGCTCGAACTCAATGCGCTGACCGCGGCTGATTTCGATTTCGTCGAGCTTTACAGCTGCTTTCCCTGCGTCCCCAAGATGGCGCGGCGCATCCTCGGCTGGCCGTGGGATCGCCCCGCGACCGTATTTGGCGGCCTCACCTTCGGCGGCGGCCCGATCGCCAACTATATGAGCCATGCGATCGTCTCGATGGTCGAGAAATTGCGCAGCGAGGGCCGCTATGGCTTCCTCTTCGCCAATGGCGGCTTTGCGACCGACAATCATTGCATCGTCCTCGGCAACAAACCGATCGCCGCGGCCAGCTTTCCACAGGATTTCGACTATCAGGCCGAAGCGGAAGCCCGGCGCGGCGCGGTGCCCGATCTGGTCGAGGACTATGCGGGCCCCGCGACGATCGAAAGCTACACGGTGTTTTATGGCCGCGATGGCGGACCGAAAGCGGGCGCGGTCGTGGCGCGGACGCCCGAAGGCCAGCGCACGCTCGCCCATGTCGACGTGAGCGACGCCGCGATGCTGGCTTTCCTGACCGACGGGAAAGCAGAGCCGGTCGGGACGGCGGGTGAAGTCGTCGCTCTCGAAGAAGGCTTCGGCTGGCGGGCTGACTGATCCTCCCCGTTCCGGGGAGGACCTTCAGATCTCGAACGAAACCCCCTGCGCCAAGGGCAGCGCATCCGAATAATTCAGCGTGTTCGTCGCGCGGCGCATATAGGCTTTCCAGCTGTCCGAGCCGCTCTCGCGTCCGCCGCCGGTTTCCTTCTCGCCGCCGAACGCACCGCCGATCTCGGCGCCCGAGGTACCGAGATTGACGTTCGCGATCCCGCAGTCGCTCGCAGCAAGAAAGCGCTCGGCCTCGCGCATGTCGGTCGTGAAGATCGCCGACGACAGCCCCGCGGCGACGTCGTTATGCTGCTCGATCACCGCATCGAGATCGTAATATCGCATCACATAGAGGATCGGCGCGAACGTCTCTTCGAGCACCGGTCCGACCTGCCCCGGCATCTCGACGAGCGCGGGCTTCACATAGAAGCTTGCCCCCTCGCCGACGCGGGTTCCGCCATGCACGACGCCGCCTGCCGCCTTCGCCGCCGCCAGCGCTGCCTGCATCATCTCATAGGCTGCACGGTCGATCAGCGGCCCGACGAGTATCTCGCCGTCGAGCGGGTTGCCGACCCCGACGCTCGCATAAGCCGCCTTCAGCTTCGCGACGAAACCGTCGTAGATGCCGTCGTGGAGGAACAATCGCCGCGTCGTCGTGCAGCGCTGCCCTGCGGTTCCCATCGCGCCGAATGCCACACCGCGCAGCGCGAGGTCGAGGTCGGCCGACGGCGTGACGATCACACCATTATTGCCGCCGAGTTCGAGGATCGCGCGCGCGAAACGCTCTGCCAGCCGCGGCGCGACCGCGCGGCCCATGCGCGTGGATCCGGTCGCCGAAACGAGCGCGACGCGCCGGTCGTCGACGAGCGCCTCGCCCGCCTCGCGTCCGCCGATGAGGAACTGCGCAAGGCCTGCGGGCGCATCGCCGAAGCGTGCGGCTGCCCGCTCGAAAATCGCTTGCGTCGCCAAGGCCATCAGCGGCGTCTTTTCGGACGGCTTCCACACCACGCTGTTGCCGCACACGAGCGCGATCGCCGCATTCCACGCCCACACCGCGACCGGAAAGTTGAACGCCGAAATCACCCCGACGACGCCGAGCGGGTGCCACACCTCCATCATCCGGTGTCCCGGCCGCTCGGTCGCGATGGTGAGGCCATAAAGCTGACGCGACAGGCCGACCGCGAAGTCGCAGATGTCGATCATCTCCTGTACCTCGCCCGCGCCTTCGGACGGAATCTTGCCCGCCTCGATCGTCACCAATTTCGCGAGGTCGTCCTTCGCCGCGCGCAATTCCTCGCCCCACAATCGCACCAGTTCGCCGCGGCGCGGCGCGGGAACATCGCGCCACGCACGGAAGGCCGCGCTCGCAGTGTCGAGCTTTTCGTCGATCGCCGCGGCATCGGCGACCTGCACCATGCCAAGCTGTTCACCCGTCAGCGGCGTCACCGACGGCATCGATCCGTCGGTCCAGAGCGCGCGGTCGACACCCAGCCTGTCGAGGAGTTCGCCTGTCTCCCGGCCCAGTTGAAGCATATATAGTCCCTTCATAAGCGCGCGAGCGCCTTGCAACTTGCGGCTCGCGGGTTATCGCTTCGCGCGAACAAAGCAAACCCAATAGGGAGAGTCGCCTGTGTCGTCCGAACTGCACCCCTCCGAACCCCTTGTTCCCGTCCCCGCCGATGCCGCGGCGAATACGCATTGCAGTGCCGCCGATTACGACCGGCTTTATGCGGCGAGCATCGCCGATCCCGACGCCTTCTGGGCAGAGCAGGCGAAGCGCATCGACTGGATCACGCCGCCGACGAAGATCGCGAACTGGTCGTACGATCCGGTGAGCATCAAATGGTTTGAGGACGGCGTCCTCAACCTCTGCCACAATGCGGTCGACCGCCATGTCGCCGCGGGTCACGGCGACCGCACCGCGATCATCTTCGAACCCGACGCGCCCGACGGCGAGACGCGGCACATCAGCTATGCCGCGCTGCTCGCCGACGTCGTCCGCTTCGCGAATACGCTGAAGAAGATGGGCGTCCAAAAGGGCGACCGCGTCACCATCTATATGCCGATGATCCCCGAAGGTGCGGTGGCGATGCTCGCCTGCGCGCGCATCGGCGCGGTGCACAGCGTCGTCTTCGGCGGCTTCTCGCCTGAGGCGATCCACGGCCGCATCGAGGATTGCGGCAGCGACTGGGTGATCTGCGCCGACGAAGGGCTACGCGGCGGCAAGGTGGTGCCGCTCAAGGCCAATGTCGACAAGGCGCTCGAGCGCGTCGATGTGAAGGCGGTGCTCGTCATCGCGCACACCGGCGGCCATGTGACGATGAAGGAAGGCCGCGACCATTGGTACGACGCGCTCTCGGCCGGTGTCGGCACCGACTGCCCGTGCGAGCCGATGGGTGCCGAAGACCCGCTGTTCATCCTCTACACCTCGGGGTCGACGGGCAGCCCGAAGGGCGTGCTCCACACCGTGGGCGGCTATTCGGTCTGGACCGCGTCGACCTTCTTCTACGGCTTCGACTATAGGCCGGGCGAGATTTTCTGGTGCAGCGCCGATATCGGCTGGGTCACCGGCCACAGCTACGTCGTCTACGGCCCGCTCCAGAATGGCGCGACGACGCTGATGTTCGAGGGCGTGCCGAACTACCCCGATCACGACCGCTTCTGGCAGGTCGTCGACAAGCACCAGGTCAATATCCTCTACACTGCGCCGACCGCGATCCGCGCGCTGATGCGCGAGGGCGACGATTATGTGACGCGCCACGACCTGTCGTCGATCCGGCTGCTCGGCAGCGTCGGCGAGCCGATCAATCCCGAGGCGTGGCGCTGGTATCACCAAGTCGTCGGAAAGGGCCGCGTGCCCGTGATCGACACCTGGTGGCAGACCGAAACCGGCGGGATCATGATCACCACCCTGCCCGGCGCGCATCCGATGCAGCCGGGCAGCGCCGGGCGCCCCTTCTTCGGCGTCCGGCCGCAACTGGTGGATGCCGACGGCGCGGTGCTCGTCGACGAACAGACCGGCGGCGCGTCCGAAGGCAATCTCTGCATCACGCACAGCTGGCCGGGGCAGGCGCGCACCGTCTATGGCGATCATGACCGCTTCATCCAGACCTATTTCTCGACCTATAAGGGCAAATATTTCACCGGCGACGGCTGCCGCCGCGATGCCGACGGCTATTGGCGCATCACCGGCCGCGTCGACGACGTCATCAACGTATCGGGCCACCGCATGGGCACCGCCGAAGTCGAAAGTGCGCTGGTCCTCCACGACCTCGTCGCCGAGGCCGCGGTGGTCGGCTTCCCGCACGATATCAAAGGTCAGGGCATCTACGCCTATGTGACGCTCAACGCCGGGGTCGAGCCGAGCGACGAGGTCGCCGCGCAGCTCAAGCAGCAGGTGCGCACCGAAATCGGCCCGATCGCGACCCCCGACCATATCCACCTGACGCCCGGCCTGCCCAAGACGCGCTCGGGCAAGATCATGCGCCGCATCCTTCGCAAGATCGCCGAAAATGATTTCGGGTCACTGGGCGACACGTCGACGCTCGCCGACCCGAGCCTCGTCGATGGGCTGATCGAAGGGCGCAAGAACCGCTAACGCCGCGCCGCTTACTCGCAGCGCATCGTCGGGCGGTAGACCTGCATCGCATTGGTGCCGGTGTTGCCGCCCAGCGTGATCGCCCCGCCCGGCAGGAAGATGCGCCCGCCGATCACCGCGCTGCCCTTGAGGCCGTGCACGGCGATCGGAAGATCGGCCAACCGCGTCCAGCGGTCGGCGCGCGGATCATAGCCGTAAGCGGTGGGCGTCAGGCCGAGCACATGGCTCCGCTCGCCCTCGCCGCCAAAGACGAACATGCAGCCGCCATGAACCGCGCCGGTGATCCCGCCGCGCGGCGCCGGAAGCGATGCGCCACGGGTCCAGCGGCGCGTCGCCGGATCGTAGATTTCGACCACATCGACCCGCTCGGCCATCGCACCCGGACCGGTGCGGCCACCGGCGACGACGACCTTTCCATCGAGCGCGACCATCGCGAGGTGATTGCGCTGGGTCGGCATGTCGGGAAGCTTTTCCCATGTATCTGTCGCCGGATCATAGACTTCGAAGGCATGGCCGCCGGGCGGGCGCCCGCCGGCAACATAGATCTTGCCGTCGATCACCGCCTTGCCGCCGCCGCTTCGGGGTGTCGGCATCGGCGCCCGCCGGACCCAGCCGCCGACCGCGGGGTCGTGAACCCAGACATGCCCCACGAAAATCTCGGGCCGTCCCGTGCTCGCACCGTCGAGCTCGCCACCGATCACATAGAGCTTGCCGCTCACCGCCGCGACCATCATGTGGTGGATCGGCTGCGGTAAGCGCGGGCCGAGCGACCAGCGGCTCGCGGCCGGATCGTAAATCTGGACGAGGTTCGACGGTAGCCGCCCCGGCGGATAGCCGCCGAGCACCCAGATCTTTCCGTCCAGCTCGGCGATCGCATGTTCGGAACGCGCAAGCGGCATCGCGAGTCCCAGGCTCCACCCCTCGAACTCGGGCGCGGAACCGACCGGGGCGCCAGCGCTCACCCGCTCGTTCCAGGTCTCGACGAGTTCATTGTCCTGCACGGGCGTCGCCGGGCGAGGCGTTACCGCGCCGCCTCCGGCATTCTGTTGGGCCGTCGCGGTCGTCGCGAGCAGCAACGTCGCCCCCGCTGTCATCCAGTGGCGCCTCATGATCCTTCTCCCGGCCCGGTGCGCCGCACGCATCGGCGACGTCTTCGTCATCGGCCTGCGTCAGGATGGCAGAAATTGCCGTGCCACGACTTACAGATCGACAAACAACGGCTTCGGTCGACGAGCGCTATTGCGCCAGCGCCTCGCACAGGCGGTCGGTTGCCAGCGCCATGCGCGATTCCGCGGTCTTGCGATTGGCGGCGCTGTTCTGGACGCCGCGCGTTTCGGTGTTGAAGGCAAGCAGGCTGCCGACGCGCTGGTCGGGGCACAGGCTGAGATAGGCACGAAAGCCGTTCTGGTCGCCATTATGCCCGACGAAGCGAACCGCGGCGCTGCGGTCGATGAAGAAAGACAGGCCGCTTTGCGTCGTCGGCGCCATCCGGCCCTGCGTAAAATCCTCGCCCGCCGCGATCTGCTGCGCCCACATTTCCTCGATCGACGACCGTTTCAGCACCTGGTCATAGTCGGGCTGGCGCGACGGATCGCCGAGCAGGAACGCAACATAATTCGCCATGTCGGGCATCGGAGCGTTGAGCCCGCCGTTCGACACCGTCACCCCGGTATCGACATCGAACGGCGCCGCCACGCGCTTGCCGTCCTTGATATAATAGCTGTGCGAGCGGTGCGGCAGCAGGTGCGGCGGGGTGCGGTCGAAATAGCTCGCGTGCATGCCGAGCGGCTTCAGGATATTTTTGTCGATATAGACTTCATAATCCTCGCCCGACAGGCGCTCGATCACCTGCCCGAGATAGACGATTCCCGGGTTCGAATAGCCGAAGCGGCTGCCGGGTTTGAACTCGACCGCCGTGTAAGGCAGCATCGCCACAAGCTGCGACCAGCCCTTCGGCTCGAACGGCTGCCAGTCGTGGTCGCGCCACGGCCATGTCCCGCTGCGAAAGCCCGCACTATGGCTCATCAACTGGCGGATCGTGATAGTACCCGTGTCGCCATAGGGATTATGCACCACGGCGAGTTCGGGGACGTAACGCACGATCGGGTCGTCGAGCGACAACAGCCCGCGATCGCGCAATTGCATGATCGCGATCCCCGTCATCGTCTTGGTGATCGACGCCCAATGATAGATCGTCCGGGCGTCGACGGGGACATGCGCGTCGGCATCCTGCTCGCCCAGATGATCGGCCGCGACGGTCCGCCCATCGCGCACCACGTAAAAGCTGCTGCCAGCGATCCGGGCGCGGCCGGTCTCGCTACGATGCAGTTCGCGAAAATCGCGCAGCGCCGCTTCAAAACCGGCCTCTTCAGCCGCCGCCGCCGGGCTGGCGATCAGAACAAGTGCGGCAGCAATCCAGCGCGACATGGCAATCCCCTCCTGTGCATCCACCACAGTGGGACGGTGGCTGAAGGCGATCAGAAATGAAAGTCGGGAAGTTCCGCGAGTGCGATCCCCAGCGCTTCGGCCCAGCCATCGGCGACGCTTTCGAAATAGGGATCGTTGCGCTCGAAGCGCCGTTCGCGCACGCCGACGAAATCGTCGCGCTCATGGACCTTGAGGTCGATCGGCAGGTCGACGCCGGCGTTGGCGCGGATCGTCGAATCGAACGAAACGCAGAGCAATTTCACCGCATCCTCGAACGACATCGCGGGATCGTACGACCGCACGATGATCGGGCGGCCGTACTTCGTCTCGCCGATCTGGAAGAAGGGATTATCCTCGCCCGCCTCGATGAAATTGCCTTCGGGATAGATGAGGAACAACCGCGGTTCGGCGCCCTTGATCTGCCCACCGACGATCAGCGACGCGCGGAACAGCGATTCGGCCGCCGGCCCTTCATCATTGTGGCGCATCACGACGCCGCGCAGCGTTTCGCCGACGATCGTCGCGACCTGGAACATCGAAGGCGCTTCGAGGATCGACGGGTTGCGATCGGCGGGCGCCTTGGTGCGCTCGTCGAGCAGGCTGACAACAGCCTGCGTCGTCGCGAGATTGCCCGCCGACATCAAGGTGATCACGCGCTCGCCGGGGACGGTCCAGCTGCGCATCTTGCGGACCTGCGAAATGTCGTCGACGCCCGCGTTGGTGCGGGTGTCCGACATGAACACCAGCCCCTTGTTCAAACGCATGCCAACGCAATAGGTCATCTTATCCCGTTTCCCCGCCCGGAGTATCCGTGTCGCCCCGTCCGCTTATTGCTGGACCTGCAATTGGACAACCAGATTTTCCTGCGCTGCACCATAGCGCATGCCGCGAACCGGGGCTGCATCGCGATAATCGAGCCCCGTCGCGACGCGGATATAGCGCTGGTCGGGTGAATGGCCGTTGCTGACGTCGAAACCGATCCAGCCGATATGCTCGAAATGGGCCTCGGCCCATGCGTGGGTCGCGTCCTGATGCGTCCGGTCGTTCATCATCAGATAGCCCGAGACATAGCGCGCCGGGTGCCCGAGGTGGCGCATCGCGGCGATGAAGATATGCGCATGGTCCTGGCAAACCCCGCCCTCGCTGCCGAGCGCCTGTTCGGCGCTGGTCTCGGCGTCGGTGAAGCCGATCCGATAAGCGAGCCGCTCGATGATCAGCGCCGACAGCGCGTGCGCGCGCTCGATCTCGTTGCCATGGTCGCGCCCGAGCTGCGCGACCAGTGCGCGCACGTGCCGTCCCGCGCGCGTCAGCGCGGTCGGACGCAGGAAGGTCCAGAGCGGCATCGCGCCGCGATGCGCGCCGATCACCCCGTCCCATGTTTCAAGCTCGACCTCGCCATGGCAGCGGACGACGAGTTCGCTCGAACCGCCCTGCACCGCAATCAGGTCGACGCCATTGCCGTGATGATCGGTATAATGCAGTTGCTGCGTCCCGCCCTCGACCTCGATCGTCCAGCCATGGACGCGCTGCTGTCCCGGCCGGTCCTTCGGTGTCAGCTTGATCTGCTGCAGCGCATAGCTGACGGGGCTGTCATATTGATAGCGGGTGATATGTTCGACGAACAAACGCATGGTCACTCCACGAACCGGTAGTCGCGCTCGATCTGCCGCGCGAGCGCGGCGTTCGCGCGCAGGAAGCCCGTCACATATTCGTGGAGGCCGCCGTCGAAGATCGACTGGATCGGCCCGGCGAGCCGTTCGTGGCTCAGCGCATGCGCCAGTCGCCACGCCTCGGTCTCTTCGCCATAGCCGCGCTGCAATTGCGCCAGATTATCCTCCATCCGCTCGCAGCAGAAGGCAAGGCTGCGCGGCATCTGGCGATAGAGGATGAGGAATTCGGCGATCTTGAGCGCGCTGATTTCGGCGCCATAGAGCCAGCGATAGGCGCGGTGCGCCGACACCGAACGCAGGATCGTCTCCCACTGCACATTGTCAATCGAGGTGCCGATATGCGCGACCGAGGGCAGCAGCAGGTAATATTTGACGTCGAGGATGCGCGCGGTGTTGTCGGCGCGCTCAAGGAAGGTGCCGAGCAGCGAGAAATGATAGCCGTCGTTGCGCAGCATCGTGCCGTTTAATGCGCCGCGCACATGTGCGCTCTGCTGGCGGATCGTCGCCAGCACGTCGGGCAGGTCGTCCTCGCGCACCGGCCGCTTGAGCAGCGCGACGAGCGTCATCCAGCTCGTGTTGACCGCTTCCCATGTTTCGCGCGTCAAGGCGGTCCGTGCGGTGCGGGCGTTGTCGCGCGCCTGCCGGATGACCGAGAGAATGCTCGACGGGTTCGCGGGGTCGCGGAGCAGGAAGTCAATCACCCGCGCCGAGCTGTAATCGCCATGCGCCGCCTGGAATGCCTGATTAACCCCCGCCGTGACGAGGACCGATTTCCATTCGGCGGCCGCCGTTGACGAACGTGTCAGCGCGATGCGGAACCCCGCGTCGATCAGCCGCGCATTATTTTCGCTGCGCTCGAGATAGCGCGCCATCCAGAAGAGCGAGCCTGCGGTCTTGCCCAGCATCAGTCTTCCAATACCCAGGTGTCTTTGGTGCCGCCGCCCTGGCTGCTGTTCACCACCAGCGACCCCCTCGTCATCGCGACGCGGGTCAGCCCCCCGGGCGTGATCGTGATCCCCTGCGGCGACATCAGCACGAAGGGGCGCAGGTCGACGTGCCGCGGCGCAAGACCCTTTTTCGTGAAGATCGGCACGGTCGACAGCGACAGCGTCGGCTGCGCGATATAATTGCCCGGATTCGCCTCCAGCTTGGCGCGGAAGGCCACGAGTTCCTTTTTGCTCGCCGCCGGGCCGACGAGCATCCCGTACCCCCCCGACCCATGAACTTCCTTGACGACGAGTTCGGGAAGCCGGTCGAGCACTTCGCGCAGATGTTCCGGATCCGAACAGCGCCACGTCGGCACATTGGGCAGCAGCGCCTTTTCACCCGTATAGAATTCGATGATGTCGGGCATATAGCTGTAGAGCGCCTTGTCATCGGCGATGCCGGTGCCCGGCGCGTTGGCGATCGTGATGCCGCCCGCGCGATAGACGTCCCAGATGCCCGGCACGCCGAGCAGCGAGTCAGGGCGGAAGTTCAGCGGATCGAGGAAATCGTCGTCGACGCGGCGATAGAGGACATCGATCGCCTTATAGCCTTGCGTCGTGCGCATCGCGACGCGCCCGTCGACGACGCGCAGATCATGCCCTTCGACCAGCTCGGCGCCCATATGGTCGGCGAGAAAGCTGTGCTCATAATAAGCGCTGTTGTGGATGCCGGGGGTCAGCACCGCGACCGTCGGTGTCCCCCCGCACGCGGGCGGCGCGCAGGCCGCCAGCGATTTCAAGAGGTTGATCGGATAATCGCTGACCTCGCGCACCGGCACTTTCGCAAACAGCTCGGGGAACATCTGGAGCATCGTTTCGCGATTTTCGAGCATGTAGGACACGCCCGACGGGGTGCGCGCATTATCCTCGAGCACGTAAAATTCGTCGGCGCCGGTGCGGACGATGTCGGTCCCGCTGATATGCGTATAGATGCCGCCCGGCGGGTCGAGCCCCATCATCATCGGCAGGAAGGCTTCGTTGCCGGCGATCAACTCGGTCGGCACGCGGCCCGCGCGCAATATTTCCTGCCGGTGATAAATATCGTGGAGAAAGGCGTTGAGCGCGCGCACGCGCTGTTCGATCCCGCGCGACAGGCGGCGCCATTCGCTGGCGGAGATGATCCGCGGTACGACATCGAAGGGGATCAGCCGCTCGTCGCCGTCGGCGGCGCCATAGACGTTGAAGGTGATCCCGGTGGTGCGGAACAGCGCCTCGGCCTGCTGCGCCTTGTGCTGGATACGCGCCGCATCCTCGGCCGCGAACCACCCGCAATAGTCTCGATAGGGCGACCGGGTCTCGCCCTCCTGGCTCGTAATTTCATCAAAAAAGGAAATGCGCCTGCCCTTTCCACGCAACATGCCGTCCCCTGCCGCACGCCCGATGTCTTCGGCCTGCGCGGCGCTTCAGGTTCCTGCTGCTGCGTCGCCCGCCGGCTGCGTGGCCACCGGGCTTATGCGGGCGATGCTAATCGCGGCCGCCTGCCTTGGCAAGCGGGCTTATGAAGGATGGTGTTACCGTAACTTCAACGACTTGCCGCGCACCCAAGGGCGCGCGGCAGCCATGTCAGATCGCGCCGTGGCAATGCTTGTACTTGCGGCCCGAACCGCAGGGACAGGGCGCGTTGCGGCTGATGTCGAGCGCCGCATAGGGGTTTTCGCCTTCGGGCAGGTCGGGGCGCGGGATCTGCATCGGCGGCAGCGTGTTCGCGATCACGCCCAGATCGCCGCCATCGATGTCGGCGCTGTTGTCCTCACCCGTGAACGGGTCGATGTGCGTCGTCAGGAAGTCGGGCAGGTCGGGCAGCGGCATCGGCTCGGGTTCTTCGAAACGCAGGTCGATGCGCGCCACCGTGCGCGTCACATCCTCGCGGATATTCTGCAGCATGCGCTCGAACAGTGCGAAGGCTTCCTGCTTATATTCGTTGATCGGCTGCTTCTGCGCATAGGCGCGCAGGAACACGACCTGACGCAGTGCGTCGAGCGTCGAAAGATGCTCTTTCCAGTGATGATCGAGCGTCTGGAGCAGCACCGATTTCTCGATGCCCTTCCACGTCTCGGCATCAACGAGCGCGGCCTTTTCAGCCGCGACCGCATCGGCCTGCGCCTGGATGCGCTCCTCGAACATCTCGGCGTCGACCGCGTCTTCCTGCATCCACGCATCGATCGGCGGCGACAGGTCGAGGATATTCTCCACCCGCTCCTTCATCTGCTCGATGTTCCATTGCTCGGGATAGCTGCCCGGCGGGCACGCGTCGGCGACGATCGAATTGACCGTCTCGGCGCGCATCGCCGCCATCACCTCGTCGACGGTCTCGCTGTCGATGATCTCGCCGCGCTGTTCGTAGATGACCTTGCGCTGGTCGTTCATGACGTTGTCATATTCGACGACCTGCTTGCGGATGTCATAGTTGCGCGCTTCGACCTTCTTCTGCGCGGTCTCGATCGCCTTCGACAGCCACTTCGACCCGATCGCCTCGCCATCCTCCAGATTCTTGTTCATCATCTTGGAAAACAGCGTGTCGGGGCCAAAGATGCGCAGCAGGTCATCGTCGAGGCAGAGGTAGAATTTCGACAGGCCGGGATCGCCCTGACGTCCCGAACGGCCGCGCAGCTGGTTGTCGATGCGGCGGCTTTCGTGGCGCTCGGTCGCGAGCACGAACAGCCCGCCGGCCGCCTTCACCGCCTCGCGTTCGGCCGCAACCTCGTCCTTGATGCGCGCGATCGCGGCGTCGCGCTCGGCACCTTCGGGCAGGTCCTTCAATTCGTCGTCGATGCGGAATTCTTCGTTGCCGCCGAGTTTGATGTCGGTGCCGCGGCCCGCCATGTTCGTCGCGATGGTGACCGCACCGGTGCGGCCCGCCTGTGCGACGATATGCGCCTCGCTCTCGTGGAAGCGCGCGTTGAGCACGCTGTGCGGCACATTTTCCTTTTCGAGGTAGGACGAGAGCAGCTCGGACTTTTCGATCGACACGGTGCCGACGAGCACCGGCTGGCCGCGCTCGTTCGCCTCGCGGATCGTCTTGGCGATCGCGCCGAACTTGTCGGTGATATTCTTGTAGAATTCATCCTCGTCGTCGATGCGCGCGATCGGACGGTTGGTCGGGATGTTGACGACATTCATCTTGTAGATGTCGAAGAATTCGGCGGCTTCGGTCGCGGCGGTACCGGTCATGCCCGACAGCTTCGGATACATGCGGAAATAATTCTGGAAGGTGATCGAAGCCAGCGTCTGGTTCTCGGGCTCGATCTGCACGCCTTCCTTCGCCTCGACCGCCTGGTGCAGACCGTCGGACCAGCGGCGCCCGTCCATCATGCGGCCGGTGAATTCGTCAATGATCACGACCTTGCCGTCCTTGACGATATAGTCGGTGTCGATGCGGAACATCTGGATCGCCTTCAACGCCTGATTGACGTGATGGACGACCTGCGTGTTCTCGATGTCATAGAGATTGTTGCCCTGGAGCAGCCCCGCCTCTTCGAGCAGGCGTTCGACATGCTCGGTGCCGTCTTCGGTCAGGCTGATCGACTTGGACTTTTCGTCCTTCTCATAATCATCTTCGGTCAGGTTCAGGACGACCTCGTTGACGCGGATGTAGAGTTCCGACTTGTCTTCGGTCGGGCCCGAAATGATCAGCGGCGTACGCGCTTCGTCGATCAGGATCGAATCGACCTCGTCGACGATGCCGAAATTGAAGGTGCGGTGGACCATCTGCTGTCGGTCGAACTTCATATTGTCGCGCAGGTAATCGAAACCGAGCTCGTTGTTCGTCGCGTAGGTGATGTCGCTGTTATACGCGTCGCGGCGCTGCGTCTCGTTGAGGTTCGGGACGATGATCCCGGTGGTCAGGCCAAGGAAGCCATAGACGGTGCCCATCCATTCGGCGTCGCGCGTGGCGAGATAGTCGTTGACGGTGACGACATGGACGCCCTTCCCTTCGAGCGCGTTGAGATAGCAGGGCAAGGTCGCCATCAGCGTCTTGCCTTCGCCCGTCGCCATTTCGGCAATCTCGCCGCGGTGGAGAACGACGCCGCCGACCATCTGCACGTCGAAATGGCGCATGCCGAGCGTGCGGACCGCCGCCTCGCGCACCGTTGCAAAAGCTTCGGGGAGGATATCGTCGAGCGTCTCCCCGGCTTCGAGGCGGTCGCGGAATTTCTGCGTCTGCGCCTGCAGTTCCGCATCGCCCAGCGCCTGCATCGCGGGCTCGAAGGCGTTGATCTTGTCGACGATCTTGCGGATCGAGGCGACATAACGGTCGTTGGACGAGCCGAACAGGCTCTTGGCAAGGCCAGCAAACATGAAATTTTCCTTGGAATTTGAATGAAGTGGCGGCGATCATGGCCGCGTGAATGTGCAAAAAAGCCCCGTCATGGGGCGGCGCCTATCCGAACAGGCGCCAAGGCGCGACGGCTCTATTCGAGCGCGCGGTCGCTGCCGGTGAGCAGGCCGGGAAGATGCGGCGGCGGGGCCTTGCGCGGCTTGCCGCTGCCGCCCGATGTGCGCCGAGTCGGCGCGGTGGTCGCGGGGCGGCGTTCGGCATCGCTTGTCTCGGCCTTGCCCGCCGTTTCGGCGAACATGACCAATGCCCCCATCGCCGCCGGGACGGCAGGCGCGGCAACGGCCCGGTCGGCGGTCGCCAAGCCGGTCAGCAATGCCAAAAGGGTCAACAACAACCGCAAGAAATGCCCCTCTTCACGTCCGGAGCATCAGATATTGCGCCCCGTTCCCTGAACATAGGGTGAAAGTGGCGCCGCGTCCAGAGTGCCCGCTCATTTGGCGGGCGCAGGCGCATCCTCGATCGTGAGTTCGCTGCGCATGACCACACGCTTCGCAACGGGCTTCCCATCGGCGCCGGTGAAAGGCGTGTAGCGCGCCTGCGGAGCGAACATGTCGCACGGCGTCATGCCATTCGCCATCGCGCCGAATTTCCCCGTGTTGGAAAAGCGGCAATCCGCAACGCGCCCGTCCGCGCCCACGAGCACCGTCATCGTCACGCTGCCCGGCTCCCCCATCGGGAAACCTCGGTCGCGCGGCGCCGGCACGCCGCTGGCGTCTCCCTCCTCCTCTTCCTCCTCCTTCGGCAGCGCCCACCGGAATTTGGTCGCGATGACCGACCGGACAGGCTTGCCGTCGCTGTCGAGCGCAGGCGCGAATCTGCCTTCGCTGCGCATCAGCGTACAAGCCGCCTCGTCGAGCGCCGCCGAAAGGCTGCTTTCGTTGACCTTGCAGCCCGTGACGCGTCCACCGCCGTCGATATTCAGCTCCATATGGACGATACCCTCTTCGCGCGCGGCGCGCGCGGCCGCCGGATAATGCGCTGCGGGGTCGATGCGCGTGAAGGCGTCGTCGGGCTTGGGACCCCGTGGCCAGCTTTCCTGCGCCGCATCGACAGCAAAGCCCGCGACCTCGACCGCAAAGCCGTCGCCTTCGGGAATCTGCCAGCGGATGCGGTTGCTATAGGTGCCGCCCGTCGCTTCGCCGCGCGCGCTGCGGCCGGGTGTGAAGCGCGCGCGCTCCATGACCAGCCGACAGGTCGCCGCATCGAGGTCGGCATGACCGCTCGGCGCGATGATCTTGCAGCCGCTCGGCAGGCCGTCAGTGCCGATCGTCAGCTTGAACCCCGTCGTGCCCTCGCGTTCCTCGCGCATCGCGCTGGCCGGATAATCGTCGTTCGTGATCCAGCTCCCCGGATTGGTCGCCGGCTCCATCGCCTTTTCCGCGCTTGCGCCATTGCCTTGCGCTGCGGCGAGCGTCAGTGCGATCGCCATCCCCGACTGCAACATCCCCATCCCCTTCATCCCAATTGCGGGTTCAGGCCCCTTACTTCGATCAGAAAGCTCTTCGGCTTCTTGAAGAGCTTGCTTTGCCTGTTGACCTTCAGCCCAACAACCTCGGCAAGCTCCATGACGAAATGCACGCAATTGCGCTTGTTCAGGCTATAACTCGGTTGCTCGCGGTCGCGCCATTCGGCAACCTTCGCGATGATCCGCGCATAGGTCGCATCGTCGACGGTCACGTCGAACTGGCGGTCGCTTTTCGCGATATAATCGGGCTTGGACGATTCCACCTTGCCCTTCACCGATCCCAGCAGGATCGCCGGGCTGACCGAGACGGCGGTAAAACCATAATTGGCATCGACGATCTCGCCCGTCGCGTCGACCGTCCCCTTCATCACGATGAAGGCGTGCGGAAAACGATCCCCGAAATCATGGCTGTAAAAGCTCACAACCACCTCGGCGCGCGCCGGGGCAGCGAGTCCGGTGCACAGCAGCATCAGGGACAGGAGGATCAGGCGCAGGCCGCGGGTCATCGCCGCCCTCTTAGCGACGGGCGCTCCGCCTTGCCAAGCCGCGATTGCCGCTTGACGGGCACGTCAACTTCGCATCTTTGTCGCATTGACACAAATGTAAGGAGAGGCCGGATGGCACGGAAGGCGATTTTCATCACCGGGGGCGGATCGGGCATCGGCCGCGCCGTCGCGCGCCATTTCGCCGGGCAAGGCTGGTTCGTCGGGATCGCCGACGTCAACCGCGCCGGGATCGATGAAACCGCCGCGCTGCTTCCCGGCGGTGCCTCGTCGCGCCACGTTATGGACGTGCGCGATCGCGACCAGTGGAAGGCCGCGCTAGACGAATTTGCGGCAGCCAGCGGCGGCCGGCTCGACGTTCTGTTCAACAATGCGGGCATCGGATCGGGCGGCCAGTATATGGACATGCCGCCCGAGGAGGCCGACCGGCTAATCGCGATCAATTTCGGCGGAGTCGTCAACGGCATCTATATGGCGCTGCCCCTGCTGCGCGCGACGCCCGGATCGGCGATCCTCAACACCGGATCGGCGTCGGGCTTTTACGGGGTCGCCGGCCTCGCCGTCTATTCGGCGACCAAATTCGCAGTGCGCGGGCTGACCGAGGCGCTCGAGATCGAGTTCGCCAAGCATGACATCAAGGTGCGCTCGCTGATGCCCGGCTTCATCGACACGCCGCTGCTCGACCAGGTCAGCGCCGACAGCAACGAACCGGCGCGAAGCCGCCTGTCGGACAGCGGGTTCGAGATTTCGCCGGTCGAAGACGTCGCGCAGGCGGCGTGGGACGCCGTGCACGGAACGCGCGTCCATACGCCCGTCGGCAAAATGGCGAAGCGCCTCTCAAGCCTCGCGCGCTGGTTCCCGGGACTGATCGTGCGCCAGTCGAAAAAGATCGACGGGCTGGGCGCGGCGTCAACGCACTAGGGTCCTGACCCTAGGCTATTTGGCCGGGCCGCACGTCACCGACCCGCTGCCGACATTGCGCACCGTGCAAGCCGGCCGGCCGAGCACGACGGTCTTGCCGATCCCGCGCGCGGTGATCGCCGCGCTCTTGACCGCGCGCAGGACATGGTCGCCCGCGCCCTCGCTGTCGCTGATCAATTCATCGACCGCCAGCGCACCGGCGTCGACCATGCCCGCACCCGATAGCGTCATCTGCGCCTGCTTGACGGCGCCGCCGAGCGTCATCGTGCCATTGCCGAGCATCGCGACCGAGAGCCGGTCGGCGGCAATCCGGCCGACGATCAGCCGCCCCGGGCCGCGCAGCCCGACCATCGCGCGTTGCCCCTTCAACGCATCGACCTGCAACGACCCCGCGCCGCCAAGCGTCGCCGAGCGCAGGTTCGCCGCGTTGACGCGGATCGTGACAGGGCCGCGCGGCGCGCGGCGTTTCTCGTCGCCCGCGAATTGGCGTTCGCCAATCACCAGCTTGCCGTCGCGCGCCTCGATGCTCAGCCGGTCGAGCGCGTCCTGTGGCCCGGTCGCGACGGCGCTGACCGGCGCACGGTTCACGACTTCGACCGTGACGTCGGCATTGACCTCGATCGCCTCGAAACTGGAAAGACCGAAACGTTTCTCGGCAGCCGACGCGGAGCCGGCGAGAAACAGGGCGGTCGCCGCGAACGCGGCGCATCGGGCTGCGAAAATCATGGTGCCGCCTTAACCCGTTCGGGCAGGCGGCACCAGCGTCGCGTCACTTGCAGGTGGCGGTACCCGAACCCATCTGGCGCGTCGAACAATTCGCTCCGCCGGTCAGCGTCACATCGCCCGAACCAAGGATGCTGATGTCCGCCTTGCCGGTCGCCTGCGCGTCGACATTGCCCGATCCGGTAACCGATACCTCCAGCGTCGTGGCGACAAGGCCGTCGGCGTCGATATCGCCCGATCCGGTCACGCTCAATTCGCCCGAACCGATCGTGCCGCCGGCGATCTCGATGTCGCCCGAGCCCGATACGGTGATATCGGCGCGCTTGCCCGTCAGCTTCGCGACCTTGAGGTCGCCCGATCCGGTCACCACGGCCTCGACCGCATCGCCATCGACGTTATCGGCGTCAATCGTTCCCGACCCGGTCAGGCGCACCGCATTCAGCCGGGGCATGGTGATTGCGATATCGACGTCATCCTCGTCGCGGCTCGAAAAGCTGAAGCCCTCGCGCTTGCGTCCGATCTTCAAATCGGGACCGTCGAGCGTGATCTCGAGCCGGTCGAGCGCCTCCTTGCGGCCCCGCGCAGTGATCGAAAAAGCGTCGCCCTGGCGAATGGTGATATCGTCGGGCCCGGCGACCTCGACACGGGTGAAGCCGGTGAGCGCAAAGCTCTGTGTCGTGATCGGCCCGACGCTGGCCGGCGGCCCGCTCCGTTCACTCCGCTTCTCGTCGCTCGGCGCCGCGCTGTTGCATCCCGTGACAAGCACCAGCGGCAACATCGCCATCATCCAGTTCCGCATCGTAAATCTCCTCTGTGTATTACCTAAATAACACACAAGAGATCGCCTGTCCAGCACGCTACCAGCGCAGCAAGGGCGCTAGCAGCAGGCGGCCCGCCAGGCCGGAAAGCACGACGGCAAGGCCGTGCCAAAGCGCGATGTGCATCATGTCGTTCGACGCACAATGCAGCGCGACGATCGTCGCGCCCGCCGCCCCAGCCGCGATCCCGACCACCCAGCCGGCCCGCGTCGGCGACGTCGGTGCGCCCGCCTTCAGCCATGCGAACAGCGCCGCGCCGACGCCCAGCCCCGCCATGACGCCCTCGATCAGGCAGCCCAGCCCGTTTTCGGGCCGCGCCGCTTCCATCGCCGCATGACCATCGCCCAGCGCCATGACGAGCGCCGAAAGCGGCAACGCCAGCGCCGCGAGTCCGGCCCAGCGCCAGCCGCTGTAATCGCGCCCGACGCCCGGCAACCCCATGCGCAGCGCGCTCCATGCCGCGGCAAAACCCAAGGCGACGACCAGCCAGAAGGCGAGCAGCGGCAACGGCGGCATCATGACGCCCTCCGCGAGGTCGTGGCGCATACCCGAAAACCAGAAGAGCAACAGCGCACCCGCCACCCATCCGGCGGCGACCCACAAGGAACCGCGCGTCAGGCGGCGCGGGCGCACGGGTTCGAGCTCACCGGCGAGGTCGTCGATCAGATCGTCGATCGATGCGTTGCTCATCTCATTCGCTTTCAATCAATTGCGCGAGTTTCTTCAGTCCGCGGTGAATATTCACCTTCACCAGCGACTCGCTTTGCCCGCATATCTGCGATGCTTCGGCGATCGAGGCGCCTTCGATCTTGACCAGCGTGATCGCCTGCGCCTGTCCGGCAGGAAGCAAGCCCAACATCCGGTCGAGACTGAGCCGCGCGTGGACAGCTTCGTCGTCCGCACCGACCGCCGCATCATTGTCGCCCAGCTCCGCCTCGTCGCGCTGGCGGCGCAGCATGTCGATCCAGCGATAGCGCGCAATCGCCGCGAGCCACGGCAGGAAGGGCCGGTTCCTGTCCCAGGTGGCGAGCTTGCGGTGCATAGACACCAAAGTTTCCTGCACCAGGTCGTCGATATGCCCCGGGGCGATACGCCGCGCGAAATAGCGCTCGAGCCATTTGCGGCAATCGGCGAGCAGCGCGCGATAAGCGGCGCGGTCGCCGCGCTGCGATGCCGCCATCAGATGCGCCAGCGAAGGCTCGTCGATGCTCATTTGCGCCGCAGTCTAGCAGCGACGGCGTCGAGCGAGAACAGTCCGCCGCCGCGCACGATCAGTATCGCCGCCATTGCGGCCCAGAGCGAGTGCACTGGCCACCAGGCATCGGGGAAGACGAAGAGCTGGATGACCAGCGTCATGACAAGCAGCGCGCCCGCCGAAAAGCGCGTGGCGATCCCGAAGAGGAGAAGCATCGGAAAGACATGTTCGGCGACCACCGTTACCGGCACCGCGATCGCCGGGTCGAGCGGCAGGCCCGAAAATTCGGACGCGAACAGGTCATATTGCGACGGATCGATTTGCAGGAAGCCACCTTCGAGCACCTTGGTCTGACCCGAGCGCCAGAAAACCCCGGCGAGCGCCGCGCGGAGCAGCAGGAGCGCAATCGCTTCGGGAATGCGCCCTGCGGCCAGCGCGACGCCGCGATCGTAAATTGCGACAATGTTCTTCATCTCTCAGACCCTCTCGAACGCTCCGGCGCCGATCAGCGCCGCGATCGCGGCTCCGCCGTCGGGGTGGGTTTCGGCAAGCGCGGCGATGAGGTTACCCAGCAGCGAAAATTCCTCCGCCATGTGGAACGCGGCGACGGTGGCCGGATGGATGGCGGACACCCGGACTTCGGCTTCCGGGCGCGCAATGATCAGCGTCCCGACGTCCGGCGCAAAGTCCGGATCGATCAACGAAGCCGCAGCGCTCGCAAGTTTCACAATCCGCGCCGCGGGATGGCGGCGAACGGCGAGGCCCAGCAGCGCCGCCTCATCGATCCCGGCGAGATCGGCGAACGAGAGCGCCCGAGCGTCGGCGGCGTGATAGCTTTCCAACCACGCCCATTCTACACGCGCGAGGTCGGCAGCCACCGGATCGGCGAGCCAGTCGGGAAAGTCGCTCCCGATTTTGCCCAGCGAACGATATCGCGCGTGCCCCGCGTCGACGAAGTCTCGCGACAACTGATTGAAGAGGGCTTCGCCCAGATATTCTCGCGTGCGCGGGAACGTGTCTTCGAGGGCGACCAGCCGCGCGTGCGAAATCGTGTTGGCATGGACACGCAGCCCGCGCAGCGCCGCGGCCTCGCCGCCCGCGAACAGGTCGGCGGGCAGATAGGCGGGACCGTGAAGCAACGTCGCGGCGATCGCCGCCTGCACCTCATGCATCGGCCGGCTCGGAGACGAGCAGCGCGTCGGCCTTGGCCATTTCGGCAGCCAGCACCGGCCAGGTGGGGACATCGCTGTCCCATTCGACCAGCACCGGCCTTGGCCCCGCGCGCTTCAGGAAGGCGGCAAGCAGGTCCCAGCAGCTTTGCCGGACCGTCGACCCATGATCGTCGATCGCGATCGTTCCGCCCAGATCGTCGTCCTTGCGCGCATGGCCGGCAACGTGGATCTCCCCGACAAGGCGCGGGTCGAGGGCGTCGAGCCACGGCGCCGGATCGAGCCCGAGGTTGAACGCCGACACCTCGACATTGTTGACATCGAGCAGCAGGCCGCAGCCGCTCCGCCGGCACAGTTCGTGGAGGAAATCGACCTCACCCCAATCGTCCCCGGTATAGGCCAGATAGCGCGACGGGTTTTCGATCAGCATCGTCCGGCCGAGCCGGTCCTGCACGCGCCCGACCTCGCGCGCGAAATGATCGAGTGCGGCATGGCTATACGGGACGGGGAGCAGGTCAGGGAATTTGTCGTGCGCGCCGTTGCTCCAGCTCAGATGGTCGGAAACCATCGCCGGTTTGTACCGCGTGCATAGCGCCGCGAGGGCATCCAGTTCGTCCGGATCGACACCCGCCGCCGACCCAAGCGACAGCCCGACCGAGTGGAAGCTCAGCGGCATGTGCGCTGCGATCGCGGTCAGCCAGCGATGCGGGGGCCCGCCTGCGCCGAAGTAGTTCTGGGGGTGCACTTCGGCCCAGGCGGGCGGGGCGCCCTGCTCCGCCGCCGCGAGCACGTCGGCATAATGTCCGGGCTTCAGCCCGAAACCGGCGCGTCGCGGCAAAAGCGGGCGGGGAGGCATAGGGGTCAGCCCTTCTTTTTCGCGACCGGCTTGGCGTTGCCGGCGTGCGCGGTGAGCGTGCCGCCCATCTTTTCGCAGCTGCCAGCGGGGACATGCTTCCAGGCGTTGCCCTGGTAATCGACGGTGGAGGTGCCGGCACAGCTCGTACCCGGACCAGCGGCACAGTCATTCTTGCCCTTCAGCGACACGCCGTAGCATTTTTCCTTCGCGCCATCGGCGGCGGCGGCGGGGACGGCGACGGCACCGGCCGCCATGGCAAGGATCGCCGATGCGGCGAGCGACAATTTCAGGCTATTCGACATTTTGTTTCTCCCTTGAAATGGGCGATGCGGGGGATGGCATCGACAGCAGTTCGGGCAGAAGCGCCGGCCGGTTACGCCGACGCCAATTTCCGTTGCGCCATCTTGTCGCCACCTTCGGCGCGCAGGGAGGTTCTTTCCTCTTCAACCAGCGAGCCAATCATGAGCGTAGCCTTTCGCCGCGAAAGCGACGACGAGCATAAGGAACCCGAATTCGAACTGCCGATCCCGGTCGGCCCGAATCTGGTGACCCCGCGCGGATTGCGCCTGCTCGGCGAAGAGGTCGCGCGGATCGAAGCGGAGATTGCGGGGGCGACCGATGAGGAAGCGCGCAAGAAGTTGCTGCGCCGCCTGCGCTATTTCCACACCCGCCAGTCGACCGCCGACGTCCAGACTCCGCCCGCCGACGGCAGCGTCGGGATCGGCAGCCGGGTCACCTATCGCCTGAACAAGGCCGAAAAGACGATCACAATCGTCGGCGGCGACGAAGCCGACCCGGCGTCGGGATCGATCGCCTTTTTCGCTCCGCTGGCGCGCGCGCTAATGGGTGCAGAGGTTGGCGAGAGCGTCGAATATCAGGATCGCGAGGATGCGATTGCCATCCTCGCGGCCGAAGCCGATCCGGAGATGCAGGCATGAAGGACAAGTTCGAGCGCCACAAACAGCCGTGGACCGCGGCCGAAATCGACAAGCTTCACACGCTCGCCAAAAAGGGCATGGCGCTGAAAGCGATTGCGAAAGCGCTGACGCGCAGCGAGGAATCGGTGAAGGTCCGCGCCAAGGCCGACGGCCTGTCGATCGCAAAGCTGCACTGACACCCCGATGACCACCGCCAACTATGACGCCATCGTGCTGGGTGCCGGCGCGGCCGGGCTGATGTGCGCCGCGGTTGCGGGCGCACGCGGGCGGCGCGTGCTGTTGCTCGATCATGCCGATGCGGTGGGCAAGAAGATCCTGATTTCGGGCGGCGGGCGCTGCAACTTCACCAATGTGAACACGGCGCCCGATCGCTTCCTCACGGCGAACCCGCATTTCGCCAAGTCGGCGCTCGCGCGCTACACGCCCGCCGACTTCATCGCGCTCGTCGAGCGCCACGGCATCTCCTATCACGAAAAGACGCTCGGCCAGCTGTTCTGCGATGGCTCGGCAAAAGCGATTGTCGCGATGCTGCTCGACGAAGCCGCCAAAGCCGGGGTCGATGTCCGCACCGGCCAGCCGGTAAACGAGGTGACGCACGCCGACGGCAAGTTCACCGTCCGCTTCGGCGACCAGAGCTTCGTCGCTCCGGCGCTGGTCATCGCGACCGGCGGCCCGTCGATCCCCAAGATGGGCGCGACAGGGTTCGCCTACGATCTCGCGCGGCAGTTCGGCCTGAAAGTCGTCGAACCGCGCCCCGCGCTCGTCCCGCTGACATTGGGCGGCGACGATGTCCTGTTCCGCGAACTGTCGGGAATCGCCGCGCCCGTCGAGGCGCGCGCGGGCAAGGCCGCGTTCCGCGAGGCCGCGCTCTTCACCCATCGCGGCCTGTCGGGGCCTGCGATCCTCCAGGTCAGCAGCTATTGGCGCCACGGCGAGCCCGTGACGATCGACCTGTTGCCCGATGCGCCGCAGGGCTGGCTGCTCGACGCCAAGCGCACGCGCCCGCGCGCCACTCTTCGCGCGACGCTTGGCGCGCTGCTCCCCGACCGTCTCGCCGAAACGCTCGCCGAACGCCTTGCGCTGCCCGGCGAACTCGGCGCTTTGACCGACCGCAAGCTCGCCGATGCCGAGGCGCGACTTTCGGGCTGGATTTTCCGCCCCAACGGCACCGAAGGCTTCGCCAAAGCCGAGGTCACCGTGGGCGGAATCTCGACAGCAAACCTGTCGTCGCAAACAATGATGGCCAAAACCGTCCCGAACCTCTATGCGGTCGGCGAAGCCGTGGACGTCACCGGGTGGCTGGGCGGCTATAATTTTCAGTGGGCTTGGGCCAGCGGACACGCTGCGGGCCAGGCCCTTTAGGAAAAAACCCAGATAATTCTTCGTCATGCCGAACGCGTTTCGGCATTCATGATCCAATGTTTTGATCCCGGGCGACAGACGCGGGACAAGATCGGGGCAGCGAAGACGGAAACAGCGGCGCCTTTGCTGCTCAGGATAAGAAGAACAAAATGCCTTTCGAAAATCTTTCTCCCGTCCTTTCGGACGCCCTCACCGCGCGCGGATATGAAGCGCTCACCCCCGTCCAGACGCACGTCACCGAAGCCGAGGCCAAGGGCCGAGACCTGCTCGTCTCGGCGCAGACCGGCTCGGGCAAGACCGTCGCCTTCGGCCTCGCGATGGCCGACGAGCTGATCGAGGACGGCCGCCTCCCCTTCGCGACCTCCCCGCTCGCGCTGATCATCGCGCCGACGCGCGAACTCGCACTGCAGGTCAGCCGCGAGCTCTCGTGGCTCTATGGCAAGGCCGGCGCGCGCATCGCGACCTGCGTTGGCGGCATGGACGCCAGCAAGGAACGCCGCGCGCTCGGTCAGGGCGTGCAGATCGTCGTCGGCACGCCGGGGCGCCTGCGCGATCACCTCGAACGCGGCGCGCTCGACCTCACCGCGCTGCGCGTTGCCGTGCTCGACGAAGCCGACGAAATGCTCGACATGGGCTTTCGCGACGACCTTGAGGAAATCCTCGACGGCACCCCCGAAACGCGCCGCACCCTGCTGTTCTCGGCGACGCTTCCCAAACCGATCGTCCAACTCGCGAAGCGCTACCAGCGCGACGCCTTGCGCATCTCGACCGTCGGCGAAGACCGCGGTCATGGCGACATCTCCTATCAGGCCGTCACCGTCGCCCCCGCCGATATCGAAGGCGCGGTGATCAACATCCTCCGCCTCCACGAGGCGGAGACCGCGATGCTGTTCTGCGCAACGCGCGACAATGTCCGCCGCCTCCACGCCAGCCTCGTCGAGCGCGGTTTCGCTGCGGTCGCGCTGTCGGGCGAGCATAGCCAGAATGAGCGCAATCATGCGCTGCAAGCCCTTCGCGATCGCCGGGCGCGCGTCTGCGTCGCGACCGACGTCGCTGCGCGCGGCATCGACCTGCCGACGCTCAGCCTTGTCATCCACGTCGAAATCCCGCGCGACGCCGAAACGCTCCAGCACCGTTCGGGCCGCACCGGCCGCGCGGGCAAGAAGGGCACGGCGGTCATCATCGTCCCCTATCCGCGCCGCCGCCGCGTCGACGGCATGCTCCGCGGCGCGCGTATCAACGCCGAATGGATGGACGCGCCGACCGCCGCCGACGTGCGCAAGCGCGACCAAGAGCGCCTGATCGAAAAGCTGCTCGCGCCCGTCGAGCACGAGCCCGAGGATCTCGAACTCGCGCAGCGCCTGATGGCCGAGCGCAGCGCCGAGGACATCGCCGCGTCGCTCGTCCGCGCCCACCGCGCGCTGATGCCGCCGCCCGAAGACCTGCTCGACAACAGCCCGCGCGGCCGCGACCGCCCCGAGCGCGGTGAACGCGGCGAGCGGTTCGAGCGCCCGGAACGCGGCAGCGCCGACCGCCGCGAAGGCTTCGAGGACAGCGTCTGGTTCCGCCTCAACATCGGTCGCCACCAGAATGCCGATCCGCGCTGGATCCTGCCCTTGCTCTGCCGCCGCGGTCATGTCAGCAAGAACGAGATCGGCGCGATCCGCATCGGGCCGAAGGAAACAATGTTCAACATCCCGCGCGGCATCGCCGACCGCTTCATGGAAGCCGTGCAGCGCAGCGCCAACGCCGATGGCGAGGATGATAGCGGCGTCGCAATCACGCCCGCACCCGATGGCCCGACCTATCCGCCGCGCCGCGACAAGGGCGGCCGCGACGCCGCCCCGCGCGGCCCGATGCGTGCCGGCCCCGGCGGCGACCGCGGCCCGCGCGGACATGCTGGTCCACGCGACAAGAACGAGCGCTACAAACCCAAGCCCTACGGCCAGCGCAGCCCGCGCCGCCCCAAGTAAGTTGACCCCTTCCCCCGGCGGGGAGGGACTTTCATCGCACCGCCCTTGCGCTCTGCTGTCCGGCCCACCAGATGGACCGGACAGCAGGAGAGCGGCGGATGCAAGCGATCGAAGCCTTTATCGAAAGCCAGGGCGGACCCGAGGTCATCGACTGGCGCACGGTAACGCTCGGCGACCCCGGCCCCGGCCAGGTCCTGCTGCGCCAGACCGCGGTCGGGCTCAACTATCTCGACACCTATCACCGCGACGGCACCTATCCCGTGCCGCTACCGAGCGGGCTTGGGGTCGAATCCGCCGGTGAAATCGTCGCGGTCGGCGCCGACGTCCACGGCCTCCAGCCCGGCGACCGCGTTGCGACTTTCGGCCCCGAACGCACCGCCTATGCGAGCGCGCGGATCGTCAGCGCCGCCTCGCTATTCAAGCTGCCGCCCGAGATCGACGACGAGACCGCGGCCGCTGCGCTGCTGAAGGCCTGCACGGTCGAGATGCTCGTCGAGCGCTGCGCAAAGGTCGAGGCGGGATCAACCGTGCTCGTCCATGCCGCCGCGGGCGGGGTCGGGCTGATCCTCGTCCAATGGCTGAAAGCGATCGGCGCGAGCGTCATCGGCACCGTCAGCACCGAGGCGAAGGCGCACACCGCACGCGAAGCCGGCGCCGATCATGTCCTGATGTACAAGAGCGACGATGTCGCGACGCACGTCCGCGAGATCACCGACGGCCAGGGCGTTCCCGTCACCTTCGACGGCATCGGCATGGCGACATGGGACGTCTCGCTCAAGGCCACCGCGCGGCGCGGGCTGATCGTCAGCTATGGCAATGCCGGCGGCCCGGTGACCGGGGTGAACCTCGGCATCCTCGCGCAGCACGGATCGCAGTTCGTCACCCGCCCGACGCTGTTCGACTATTATCTCCACCCCGGCGAGCGCGCCGCGGGCGCCGCGCGCGTGTTCGAAATGATCGCATCGGGGGCGGTGCAGATCACCGTCGGCCAGCGCTATTCGCTGGAAGATGCCGCACGCGCGCATGCCGATTTGCAGGCAGGGCGCACGACGGGTTCGACGCTCCTGATTCCGGAGCATGGTTAGCCGTCGTCCCTGCGAAAGCAGGGGCGACGTTACGCCTTCAACCGCTCCGCATGCCACGCGACATGCTCGGCCATGAAGGTCGAGATGAAATAATAGCTGTGATCATAGCCGGGCTGCATGCGAATTTCGGCCTTCTGTCCTGCCGCTTCGCACGCCTCGACCAGCAAGTGCGTCTTGAGCTGCTCGGTCAGGAAATTGTCGGCGTCGCCTTGATCGACCAGCAGGTCCGGCACCCGCGCACCGCCTGCGATCAACGCGCAGGCGTCATAGACGCTCCACGCTTCGCGATCGTCGCCGAGATAGTTGCCCAGCGCCTTCTCGCCCCACGGGCATTGCAACGGGGCGACGATCGGCGAAAAGGCCGACACCGAGCGGAAGCGATCGGGGGTGCGCAGCGCCACGGTGAGCGCGCCGTGCCCGCCCATCGAGTGGCCGGTGATCCCCTGCCGCGTCATGTCCGCGGCGGCAAATTCGCGCAGGACCAGCGACGGAAGTTCGTCCTCGACATATGATCGCATCCGGTAATTGGCCGCCCACGGCTCCTCGGTCGCGTCGACATAGAAACCGGCGCCCAAGCCGAAATCCCACGCCGCGTCGGGATCGTCGGGAACGCCCTCGCCGCGCGGGCTGGTATCGGGGGCGACGAAGATCACGCCATGCTCGGCGCAGGCGGCGCGGTACTCGCCCTTTTCCATGACATTGGCATGGGTGCAGGTCAGTCCCGACAGATACCAGAGCACGGGCAGCTTCACCCCCGGCGCATGGTCGGGGACGAAGACCGCAAAGGTCATATCGGTGCCGGTCGCCGTGCTCTTGTGTTTGTACACGCCCTGCGTGCCGCCATGGCTGCGAACGGTGGAGAGGGTTTCGAGGGTCATGCGGGTTCCTGAACGGGGATCGAAGCGATGAGGGGGTGATGTCCCCAATGACGCAGGAGGTCGAGAACCGCCTGCCCCGACAAGCCGAGGGTGCCGGTATTGCGCAGCGGATGGACATTGACCGTCGCCGCAGCCGCCAGCCCCTCATCGAGCACGACGGTGATGCTTCCGGGCGCCGCGTTGATCGCCGCCAGCGGCGTCACCGATCCGGGCGCGATACCGAGCAGGCGGTCCATATCGTCGGCCTTGCCGAAACTCACGCGCTTGCTGCCGATCGCGGTGGGCAGTGCCTTCAGGTCGACGCGCGCTTCGGACGGCACGGTGACGAGCCAATAGGCGCCGCCATTGTCCTTCAGGAACAGATTCTTGGTATGCGCCCCCGGAATGCCGGCGTTCACCACGTCGCTCTCGGCAACGGTGAACACCGCTTCATGCTCATAGGCGGCGAAGGGGACGGCAAGCACGCCAAGGTCCGCCATCAATCCCGCTTCGCCGCGCATGATCAGTCCCTTAAACGACGCGATGGAGCGCGCAGAGCTTGTTGCCCGACGGATCGCGCAGATAGGCGAGATAGAGCTGGCCGAAACCGCCTTCACGCACGCCCGGCGGGTCTTCGATCGAGGTGCCGCCGTTGGCGACGCCGGCATCGTGCCACGCCTTCGCCTGTTCGGGGCCTTCCATCGCGAAGCCGATCGTGCAGCCGTTTCCGGCGGTCGCAGGTTCGCCGTCGATCGGTGCACCGACGAGGAACAGGCCGCCGTTATACATATAGATCAGGCGGCCCTTGTCGTCCTGGATCGCGGGCTTGCCGCCGATCGCCTGGAAGGTCGCGTCATAGAATTTCTTGGCGGCTTCGAGGTCGTTCGCCCCGACCATATTGTGACTATACATCGCCTTTGCTCCTCCTGATTCTGGTTGCGAAACGCTACCTACTCCGGCCGTCCGGTCAGGGCCAGCCACGATGATGCCTCGCGTTCACCAAAAACGACGAACTAGCGGAAGACGACCGTTTTGCGGCCGTCGATCAGCACGCGCTGCTCGGCGACCCAGCGCACCGCGCGCGCGAGCACCTGCGCTTCGGTATCGCGGCCGATGCGGATGAGCTCGTCGACGCTGTCGCGGTGATCGACGCGCTCGACCGCCTGCTCGATGATCGGCCCTTCGTCGAGGTCGCTCGTCACGAAATGCGCTGTCGCGCCGATCAGCTTGACCCCGCGCTCGTGCGCGCGGTGATAAGGCTTGGCGCCCTTGAAGCCCGGCAGGAAGCTGTGATGGATGTTGATGCAGCGCCCCGACAGCTTCGCCGACAGATCGGACGAGAGCACCTGCATATAGCGCGCGAGCACCAGATACTCCGCCCCGCCGCGCGCCATCACGTCGAGGATCGCGGCTTCCTGCTCTGCGCGGCTCGCGTCGCTGACGGGCAGATAATGGAACGGCACCCCGTGCCATTCGGACAGCCGCCGCTGCGCCTCATGATTCGACACGACGCCGACGACGTCGATCGCGAGGTTCCCCGTCGACCAGCGATGGAGCAGGTCGTTGAGGCAGTGGCTCCCTTGCGACACCGCGATCACGAAGCGCGGCTTCGCGGTGCGGTCGCTGATCCGCGCGTCCATCGCGAAGCGGGCGATGATCGGCGCAAAGGCTTCTTCCACCCCCGCTAACCCATCGGGAAAGCGCGGCCCCGCGCCGCGGAACTCGACGCGCATGAAGAAGCGCCCCGAATCGAGATCGGCATATTGCTGGCTGTCGAGGATGAAGCCGTCGCGTGTCGCGAGCAGCCCGGTCACCGCCGCGACGATGCCAACCGCATCGACACAGCTGAAGGTCAGGACGAAGGCCGGCTGATCCATTTCGGTCATGCCAGCCGGTGCGTCGCGCACAGCTTGTTGCCGGCGGGATCGCGCAGATAGGCGAGATAGACCGTCCGACCCTCGGTTACCTGGCGGATGCCCGGCGGATCCTCGATCGCCGTCCCGCCGTTCGCTACGCCCGCGGCGTGCCAGGCATCGACCGCTTCGGTCGACGCCGCGATGAAGCCGAGCGTGCCACCGTTGGCCCCGGTCGCGGCCGCACCATTGAGCGGCTTCGTGATCAGGAAGCGCCCGCCGGCATGCGAATAGATGAGGCGGCCCCACGCATCGACCACGCCCGGCGGCACGCCGAGCGCGCCCAATGCGGCGTCATAGAAACGGCGCGCGGCTTCGATATCGTCGGCGCCCAGTGCGACATGGCTGAACATGCCGGCCTCAGTAAACGACGACCGAGCGGATGCTCTCGCCAGCGTGCATCAGGTCGAAGCCCTTGTTGATCTCTTCCAGCCCCATAACGTGGGTGATCATCGGATCGATCTCGATCTTACCGGTCATATACATGTCGACGATCTTCGGCACGTCGGTGCGGCCCTTGGCGCCGCCAAACGCGGTGCCGCGCCAGTTGCGCCCGGTGACGAGCTGGAACGGCCGCGTCGCGATTTCCTTGCCCGCTTCGGCGACGCCGATGATGATCGAGGTGCCCCAGCCGCGGTGGCAGGCTTCGAGCGCGATCCGCATCACCTCGGTATTGCCCGTCGCGTCGAAGGTATAATCGGCGCCGCCGTCGGTCATCTGGACGATCGTCGCAACGACATCCTCGCGGCTCATGCCCTTCGAATTGAGGAAGTCGGTCATGCCGAACTTGCGGCCCCATTCCTCGCGGTCGGGGTTGATGTCGACGCCGATGATCTTGTCGGCGCCCGCGAGCCGCGCGCCCTGGATCACGTTCAAACCGATGCCGCCCAAACCGAATACGACGACATTGTCGCCGACCTGCACCTTCGCGGTGTTGATGACCGCGCCGACGCCGGTGGTCACGCCGCAACCGATGTAACAGCTCGATTGGAACGGCGCGTCCTCGCGGATTTTCGCGACCGCGATCTCGGGCAGCACGGTGAAGTTCGAGAAGGTCGAGCAGCCCATATAATGGAAGATCGGCTGGCCCTTGTACGAAAAGCGCGTCGTGCCGTCGGGCATCAGCCCCTTGCCCTGCGTGGCGCGGATCGCGGTGCAGAGGTTGGTCTTGCCCGAAAGGCAGCTTTTGCACTGGCGGCATTCGGGGGTGTAGAGCGGGATCACATGGTCTCCGGGCTTGACGCTAGTGACGCCCGCGCCGACCTCGCGCACGACGCCCGCACCTTCATGGCCCAGCACGCTCGGAAAGATGCCCTCGCTGTCGAAGCCGTCGAGCGTATAGGCGTCGGTGTGGCAGATGCCCGTCGCCATGATCTCGACCAGCACCTCGCCCGCCTTCGGGCCTTCCAAATCGAGTTCGACGATTTCGAGCGGCTTCTTCGCTTCGAACGCAACGGCGGCGCGGGTCTTCATGGGCGATCTCCTTCTCGGCGGCTCCAATCAGGCAAATGCGGCGGCAATGCAAGCACCCGATCCTCTCTGCGGCGAAGCCGTGGGGAGGGGGACCATGCGAAGCATGGTGGAGGGGGCGGCAACATCGCGCCATAGCCCCTCCGTCAGCGCTTCGCGCTGCCACCTCCCCATGCCTGCGGCACAGGGAGGATCAATCCTGACCTTAAAGCCACAAAAGCCCCGCATGCGCGCATCCGATTTGTGTCCGTTGTGGCTTTAGCGGCGCGGGACGTTGGCGCTTAAGGAGACAAAAGATACGGACCGACAGCGCGAAACTGTCTCCTTTGTCGCTTTAGGCGAAGGCGTGAATATCAAACTGGTCAAAGAGCGGAATCGGAGGCTGGCACAGCGAAATAATGTAGGAAAGCCACCTTCTCCCACCTCCCTGCCCTCGTCACCCCGGACTTGATCCGGGGTCCACGACACCAGCGCCGCGATGGATCCCGGATCAAGTCCGGGATGACGATGAAGGAAAAGCGGCGCGCTCGTCTCGCTCCTCGACCCGCTCCGCCCGCAGGAGGAGCCGATCTGGGCGGTCTATCCGCAGCGGCGGCATCTGCTGCCGAAGGTGCGGCTGCTGATCGACAAGCTGCGCGAGGAATTGCCGAGGGCGTTGTCGCGGAGCGGGGCGCTATAGGTAGCGCAATTCGCCCGTCCACATTTGGTTTGCGCGCAGGCATTCAGGATCGAGCTGTCGCAAAAAGTCCGCAAACCTTTGCCGCACGACTTCTGGAAGCTCTCCATCAAAATCCGCGTCTTGGGCAGCTTCCTCAATTAACTCTCGATAATGGAACAGCGCTTCCGCAAGCGTCGCCACATCTCTGTTTACGTAGCTCGGCTCAAAACTGCCGTCGTCGTCGAGAAGGAGGACCGTACCTTCGGTATCGAGCACGATTGGATCGCCACTGCCGTCAGATCCTATCGGCAGACAAGAAATAAGCCGTTCTGGAAGGGCCCCTTCGGGAACCCAGTCCAGAGGCTTCTTCCCGAAGCTCAGGCAAGGTGCAGCTTCGGTGGGCAATCCGGCAATTTTCAGGAAGTGCTCTGCTTCGTCTGGTATTCGTGAGGCCGCGAAATCATCATCAGCGTAGCGATAGAGCGTATCTCCGTTCGCTTCCCAGGCAGCCTTGAATTCTTGTGCTTTCATAAGGGCGTTATGCGAACTGTTGGAGGCACTGGCAACCAGCTACCCGCCCCTCAACACTCCACCACACTAACCGCCAGCCCGCCCTTCGACGTTTCCTTATACTTATCGCGCATGTCACGACCCGTCTGCAGCATGGTCACGATCACCGTGTCGAGGCTGACGACATGCGTGCCGTCGCCGATCATCGCGATGCGACTGGCGTCGATCGCCTTGATCGCGCCCATCGCGTTGCGCTCGATGCACGGGATCTGGACGAGGCCTCCAATGGGATCACAAGTGAGGCCGAGGTTATGCTCCATGCCGATCTCGGCGGCATTTTCGACCTGCGCGTTGGTGCCGCCGAGCGCGGCAGTCAGCCCCGCCGCCGCCATCGAGCAGGCGACGCCGACCTCGCCCTGGCAGCCGACCTCCGCGCCCGAGATGCTGGCGTTGCGCTTGTAGAGCGCGCCGACCGCGCCCGCAGCGAGCAGGAAGGTGCGCACCCCGGCGGCGTCGCCGCGATAGCCGCGGCGGTAGAAGCGGATCACCGCGGGGATGATCCCCGCCGCGCCGTTGGTCGGCGCGGTGACGACCTTGCCGCCCGCGGCATTTTCCTCGTTCACCGCCATCGCCCAAAGGTTGATCCAGTCCATCATCGCGAGCGGGTCGATCAGATTGGTTTCGTGGCGGCCCCGGATATCGTCGGCGATCTGTGGCGCGCGGCGTTTGACCTTGAGGCCCCCCGGCAGAATCCCGTTGCTCGAACAGCCCGCATCGATCGAGGCATCCATCGCCTCGGCGATCGCATCGATACCCGCCGTCACCTCGTTCGGCGGGCGGTGACGCACTTCATTGGCGAACATCATTTCGGCAAAGCTGAGGCCCGACGCCTTGCCCATCGCGATCAGGTCGGCGCCCGAGGTAAAGGGATAGGGCAGTTCGACCTCATCCTCAGCCCCGCGGCTGTTGCGCCCCGCCTCGTCCTCGTCGACGACGAAGCCGCCGCCGATCGAGAAATACATGCGCTTTGCCAATATTTCGCCGTCGCCGTCGCGCGCGGTGAAGCTCAGCGCATTGCTGTGGAACGGCTGGCGCTGGCGCATCTGGAAATGCAGGTCGCTTTTCGGCTGAAACCGTACCCGCTGCCGCCCGAGCAGATAGATGAAGCTCTCGCTCTCGGCGCGGTCCCAATGCGCCTTGATCGCGGCAAGGCTGGTCGAGGCGGGGATTTCTCCGGCGAGGCCCGCGACTACCGCGGTGTCGGCGGCGTGCCCCTTCCCCGTCAGCGCGAGCGACCCATAGAGGTCGGCTTCCACATGCACGGTCTTCGTGAGCATCGCCTGCTCGTCGAGCCAGACGGTGAAACGCCGGGCGGCGACCATCGGGCCCACGGTATGCGAGCTCGACGGTCCGACACCGATTTTGAAAAGTTCGAAAAGGCTGATCGTCATGGCGGTGCTATAGAAGACGCGCCGCCATTGCGATAGGACATCAAGGCCCGATTATTTCTAGTTCAGGCCGGGTAGGTCCAGGTCGTGTCGCGGGCGAAATTTTCCGCAGCGAAGTCCCAGTTGAGCAGTTCGTCGACCACCGCGTCGACATAGGCCGGACGCAGGTTCTTGCGGTCGATGTAATAGGCATGCTCCCACACGTCGATGACGAGCAAGGGCTTGATACCCGCGGTCAGCTCGGTGCCCGCGTCATGCGTGTCGGTGACCGACAGCGTGCCGTCGCGCGAGACGAGCCAAGCCCAGCCCGAAGCGAAATGGTTGACGGCGGTTTCCTTGAGCTTCTTCTTCAGCTCGTCGAGCGAGCCGAAATCGCGGTCGATCGCCGCCGCAAGGTCGCCGGCGGGCGCGGTCTTCGCCGGGCTCAGGCTTTCCCAATAGAAAGCGTGGTTCCACGACTGCGCCGCATTGTTGAACAGGCCCTTGTTGCCCGAACCCTCGGCGTGGTGGACGATTTCCTCGAGCGGCTTCGACGCGAGGTCGGTGCCTTCGATCGCGGCGTTGACCTTGTCGACATAGGCCTTGTGATGCTTGCCATGATGCGTCGCCAGCGTGTCGGCCGAGATATGCGGCTCGAGTGCATCCTGGGCGTAGGGGAGAGGAGGATGGGCGATGGTCATGGCAGTCTCCTTTTTTATGAATTCGGGCCCTTAACTCGGTATCGCCCCCGCGAGTTGCAACCCCGTGACCGGAATTTTTCGCCCGATATTCAGGTCACCATGGCCTGAAGCGTCGCGATCCGGTCGGCTTCCTCGGCGGGCTTGTCGCGGCGGATGCGCGAAATGCGCGGGAAGCGCATCGCGAGGCCCGACTTGTGCCGCTTGCTGCTGTGGATCGAATCGAACGCGACTTCGAGCACGAGCGACTTTTCGACCTCGCGCACCGGACCGAAGCGGTTGAGCGTGTTGTCGCGAACGAACTTGTCGAGCCATTTCAGCTCCTCGTCGGTGAAGCCCGAATAGGCCTTGCCGACCGGCAGCAGTTCGCCCGCGTCGGACCAGCAGCCGAAAGTATAGTCCGAATAGAAACTCGCGCGGCGGCCGTTGCCGCGCTGCGCATACATCATCACGCAGTCGGCGGTCAGCGGGTCGCGTTTCCATTTATACCACAGCCCCGCGCGGCGCCCCGCGACATAGGGCGCATCGCGGCGCTTGAGCATCACGCCCTCGATCGCGGCATCGCGCGCACCCGCGCGGCGTTCGGCAAGGTCGTCGAAGTCCGTCGCGTCGATCACCTGCGACAGGTCGAAATGGCTTGCCGCGAGGCGCGGGACGAACGCCTCCAATTGCCGCCGCCGCTCGGTCCACGGCAGGCTGCGCAAGTCGTTGCCATCGACGGCGAGCAGGTCATAGACGCGCACGAACGCCGGATAGTCGGCGAGCATCTTCTTCGACACCGTCTTGCGCCCGAGCCTTTGCTGGAGCGCATTGAAGCTTGCGGCTTCCCCGCCCTGAACCTCGCCGCGCACGAGCAGTTCGCCGTCGATCACCGCATCCTGATCGAACGCCGCGACAAGTTCGGGAAAGGCGCCGCTGATCTCTTCGCCGCCGCGACTGTAGATGCGCGTCTCGCCGCCGCCATGGACGATCTGGACGCGGATGCCGTCCCATTTCCATTCGGCGGCATAGTCGGCGAGATCGATGTTCTCCGCCTCCAGCGGATGCGCGAGCATGAAGGGGCGGAAAAAGGCGACATCGGCAAGGTCGGGCCGTTCCGCCCTTCCCTCGCCCCACGCGAACAGCGGCGCATAGGGCGGCGGGATCGCGTGCCACAGCTCCTCGACATCGTCGACGGGCACGTCGAACGCCTGTGCAAACGCCTGCTTCGCGAGCCGCGCCGACACGCCGACGCGCATCCCGCCAAGCGCGAGCTTGAGCAAAGCATAGCGCCCGTCGGCGTCGAGGCGGTCGAGCAGCGAGGCGACGATCGCTGGAGCATCGCTGCGGGTCGTGGCCGTCAGGGCGTCGACGGCTTCCGAAACGCTAAGGTCGGCCTTCTTTCCCGGTGCATCGGGCCAGAGCAGCGCCGCGGTCTCCGCCGTATCGCCGACAAAATGGCGCGACAGACGGAACAATTCCTCGTCGACGCGGGTCGCCAGCAGGGCGCGCGCCGTACCCGCCTTCACCGCCGGGAAATCAAGGCTCTCAGTCAGCGCCGCGATCGCCCAGCCGCGATCGGGGTCGGGCGTATGGCGGAGATAATCAACAATCAGCGCGAGCTTGCTGTTGCGCGAACGCGTATAGATCAGCCGGTCGATCAGGGCCGCGAAACGTCTCACGCCTCCTCCTCCAGATCGCGACCGACGAGGTGTAGCGCGCGCGCCTTGCGCTGGGTGAGTCCGCACCAGCGCAGCAGGCCGTCCTCGCTGCCATGGGTGATCCACGTCTCCACCGGATTCACGTCGATTATCGTCGCGGTCAGCTCGTCCCAGTCGGCATGGTCCGAAATCACCAGCGGCAGTTCGACCATCCGCTGCCGCGCGCGCTGGCGCACGCGCATCCAGCCCGACGCCATAGCGGTCACCGGGTCGGGCAGCCTCCGCGACCAGCGATCGTTCAGCGCCGAGGGCGGCGCAAGCACGATCTGCCCCGCCATTTCCGCCTTGTCGGTCTCGCTGACAAGCCGGAGTTCGCCGAGGTCGACACCGTGCACCCCATAGAGGTTGCACATTCTCTCGAGCGCGCCGTGGATATAGATCGGGGCGTCCCACCCCGCCCCGCGCAATTCGGCGATCACGCGCTGCGCCTTGCCGAGCGCATAGGCGCCGACAAGCACCGAGCGGTCGGGTTCGGCGCGGACAGCGCCGATCAGCTTGGCGATCTCGTCGCCGGTCGGCGGGTGGCGAAATACCGGCAAGCCAAAGGTGGCCTCGGTGATGAAGATGTCGCACGGCACAACCTCGAACGGCGTGCAGGTCGGGTCGGCGCGGCGTTTATAGTCGCCGGTGACGACGATCCGCTCGCCCTGATATTCCATCAATATTTGCGCGCTGCCGAGCACATGGCCGGCGGGATGGAAGCTGAAGCGCACGTCGCCGCGTTCGAACCCGTCCCCATATACAAACGCCCGATTATGGCTCGCCTCGGCATCGACGCCGTACCGCAGCGCCATGATCGCGAGCGTCTCGGGCGTCGCGAATACCGCGCCATGGCCACTGCGCGCATGGTCGGCGTGGCCGTGCGTCACCGCGGCGCGCTCGACGGGACGCGAGGGGTCGATCCACAGGTCGGCGGGCTTCACATAGATGCCGCCCGGATGCGGCTCGATCCAGGTCTTGGCCTTCGCCATCAGGCGGCAAGTTTCCGCGCGAGCGCCAGATCGGCAACGAACAGCTCGCGCTCCTCCGCAGCGCGCTCGCGGTCGGGCAGGCGCAGCAGAAACGAGGGATGGATCGTCGCGATCAGTTTCGTGCCCCCGGCCAACTCGTGCACCGCGCCGCGCATCGACTTGATGCTCGCGCTCTTCCCCGTCACCCCGCGTAGCGCGCTCGCTCCCAGCGTGACGATGATGTCGGGCTGCACCAGCGCGCGCTCCTTGTCGAGCCACCAGCGGCAGATGTCGATCTCGGCGGTCGTCGGATTCTGGTGGAGGCGGCGTTTGCCGCGCGGTTCAAACTTGAAATGCTTGACCGCGTTGGTCAGGAACAGCCGCCGCCGCTCGAGCCCCGCTTCGTCCAGCGCCTCGTTCAGCACCTGCCCCGTGGGGCCGACGAAGGGCCGGCCCTGCAAATCCTCCTGGTCGCCCGGCTGTTCACCGACGAGCATGATCTTCGCCGCCTCTGGCCCCTCGCCCGCGATACCCTGCGTCGCGTTGCAATAGAGCGGGCAGCGCGTGCAGCGATCGATCGCGCGCGCAACGTCGCCCAACGTCTTTATATCGTCATCGAGGAGCAGTTCGTCGGGCACGCGCGTCCGCCATTTATCCGCCAGAGGGTTCGCCAAGGAAACGGCCGCTTCGCGCATGCGTTCCACCCGCGCCGCGGCGCCCGCGAGCAGCGGGGCGATATCCTGCGCCTCGGGCAGATTTTTCCAATATTTCTTCGGCATCTCGGCGCGCATCGCGTCGATCTTCACCCGCGCGGGATTGAAGATCGCGCCATAGTATGTGCGCCACTGATCCTCGACAATATCGCTATCGGGCACCTCGTCCTTTGTCCCGCCGGGTCCGTAGCTCAGTTTCTCACCCTGCCAGATCGCGCGCGCGTCGGGCGTCACGATCGCCCAGTCCATGCCATAAAAGCGCCGCTGGAAGAAAAGCGCGGTAAGCCGCAATATGCGGTGCGAAGGCTCGAACCACGCCGCGAAACTCTCGCGACCCGCCTCCTCGCCCAGACGGCGGAAACGCACGAATGCGTGCATCTTGTGCACATCGCGCCGGATCGTCTTATCGGCCTTGTTCAGCCAGACGACATCGTCGTCGGTCCGGCGCGCCAGCAATTGCCGGTCGCGCGCCGCGCGCCAGATGACCCGATAGAGCCGCGCCGGCACCTCGGCATCGCGGTGGCAGATCACGCGCTCAGCGATTTCGAGCAATTCGCGCGGCAACGAGACCGCTCCCGCAGGCGTCGCCACCGCTTCATCACCAAACAGCGATGCGCCCTCGTCGCCGTCCCGCCAGCTCACATCCTCCGGCGCGACCCCGCGCGCGAGCAGCTCGCGGGCGGCGGTGCGCCACTCGGCGAAATCGCCGGGCGTTTGCAGCATGACCTCCCTCACAGCGCGAGCGCCAGTTGCTCGGGCGGGGGCGCGAAACGCGCCCGCAGATCGGCGCAGTCGGTAAGCTTGCCCGGCCGCCAGTCGAGAGTGACGACGAAGGGCAGGACCTTCTTCACCGACGCGGTCAATTTCGCGAGATCGCCAAGGCGTAGTTTGCCCAGCCGCCGCGCCGCGACAATGCGGTCGACCGCGCGCGTCCCCAGGCCGGGCACGCGCAGCAGCAATTCGCGCGGCTCGCGGTTGATGTCGACCGGAAAACTTTCGCGCCGGGTTAGCGCCCAGGCGAGCTTGGGGTCTATGGCAAGGTCGAGCATCCCGCCGCTCGCGCCTTCCATGATCTCGGCGCGCTCGAAGCCATAGAAACGCAGCAGCCAGTCGGCCTGATACAACCGATGCTCGCGCATCAGCGGCGGGCGCACCGGCGGCAGGTCATTGCTCGCATCGGGGATCGGACTGTACGCCGAATAATAGACGCGGCGCAGCTGGTAGCCCGAATAAAGGTTCGTTGCGGTCTTCAATATGTCGTCGTCGCGCGCCGCGTCGGCCCCGACGATCATCTGCGTCGACTGCCCCGCGGGCGCAAAGCGTGGCGGCATTGCCTTGCCGATCAACCGGCTTTTCGCGGCTTCGATCGCATCCTCGGCGCCGACGCGCACCGACGCCATCGTCTTGCGGATCGTTTCCGGCTTTTTCTCGGGCGCGAAGCTTTGCAATCCCGCTTCGGTCGGCAGTTCGACATTGGTCGAGAGGCGATCGGCGTAAAGCCCCGCCAGCGCGATCAGCCCGGGGTCGGCGCCCGCGATCGTTTTCAGATGGATATAGCCGGCAAAGCGATGCTCTTCGCGCAGGATGCGCGCGACTTCGACGAGCTGCTCCATCGTATAATCTTCGGACCGGATGATCCCCGACGACAGGAACAGCCCCTCGATATAGTTGCGCTTGTAGAAATCGAGCGTCAGCCGGACGACTTCCTGCGGATTGAACCTTGCCCGCGGCACGTTGCTCGACGCGCGGTTGATGCAGAAACGGCAGTCGTAGATGCAGAAGTTGGTGAGCAGGATCTTGAGCAGCGAGATGCAGCGGCCATCTGGGGCATAGCTGTGGCAGATGCCCATCCCCTCGGTCGATCCGATCCCCTTGCTCGCCAC
Source organism: Sphingopyxis sp. (assembly GCF_035998905.1). Classification (GTDB taxonomy): domain Bacteria; phylum Pseudomonadota; class Alphaproteobacteria; order Sphingomonadales; family Sphingomonadaceae; genus Sphingopyxis. Next base: position 130,995 of record NZ_DASYHG010000021.1, read on the forward strand.
CGAATCGCGCTTGACCGTCCCCGACGACGCGCAGGACGCATCATATTTGGCAGCATCGGCGAGGATGCTCAGCTTTTCCAGAATCGGCTTTGCGGACATATCCCATGGCTAGCACAGGAACATAGAGAGAACAAATATAGTGGGCGGGCTTATGCTTCGCGCCACCGCGCAGGCATCGCGATTTCGCATACGAGGCCGCCCGGTTCCCAGTGGCGTTCGATCGTGCCGCCCAGGTTGTTGCGCACGCTGCGTTCCATCAGCATCGTGCCAAAGCTCGTCCGGTCGGGTGCGGCAACGCCGCTTGCGCCGGTCTCGGTCCACGTCAGGCGGAACATCCGCGGTTCGCTGTCTTCGGGATCCTGCGTCCAGCGGACATCGACGCTGCCACCCTCGTTGGTCAGCGCACCATGCTTGACCGCGTTCGTCGCGAGTTCGTTGAAGGTCAGCGCCATCGCGACGAGCGCGTTTTCGGGAAGCAGCAGATCGAGGCCCGACCAGCGTATCCGCGGAAAGGCCGCCTCGACCTCGCGCATCAGCGCGTGCATCGACCCGGTCATGAAATTGGCGCCGAGCAGGACATTCTGCGCGCGGTTGAGGGCGTCGAGCCGGCTGTTGATCCGCTCGACATAATCGTCGACATCGCGCGCGGCGTGGCGGGTGAGCGAGATGATCGCGCTCACCGTCGCGAACAGGTTGCGCATCCGGTGGTGCAGTTCGCGCATCAACAGGTTGGCATTTTCCTGCCGGCTCTTCTGTTCGGTGATATCGACACTGACCCCGGTCAACCGGGCGTCGTTCGACCAGACGTCCCAATCGCCGCGCGAGGCAATCCAGCGCACGCCGCGTTCGGGATGCTGGAGCCGATGCTCGACCGAATAGGGATGGCCGCCTGCGCGCGACTCTTCCAACGCCGCGATAACCCGTTCACGGTCTTCGGTAGGCATGCGCGCGAGCACGTCGTCGGCCGTCACCAACGCGCTCTTATAATCGGCACCAAACAATTCGGCGACCGCACCGTGCCAGTGCATCTCGCCGGTATTCGGGTCGAGTTGCCACGTCGCGATCCCCGAAAAATCGAGCGCGCGTTCGAGCATCCGCTGCGCCTCGTCGCGCTCGGCAACGACCCGGCGGAGGTCGGCCTCGGCCATCACGATGCCGGCGAAATCGCCGAGGCGCTCGAGCTCGACGTCGGTCAACGCCGCACGCTCTGCACGATCGATCAGGCACAGACTGCCGAGGATCGCTCCATTATAGGCGCGGAGCGGTACCCCGGCATAGAAGCGGATATAGGGTTCGCCGGTCACCAGCGGATTGTCCCGAAAACGCGGATCGCCCAGCACGTCGGTCACCATGACCGGCCGGTCTTCGGCGATGACATATTGGCAAAAGCTCATGTCGCGCGGCGTTTCTGTGGTGTCTAGCCCATGAGCGGATTTGAACCACTGGCGGCAATCGTCGACGAGCGACACCAGCACGATCGGCACATCATAGAGGTCGGCAGCCATTTTTGTGACCCGATCGAAGGCGGCCTCGGGCGGGGTGTCCATGATGCGATATTCGCGAAGCGTGTCGAGCCGCAGCCGCTCCGCCCGTGCCCCCTCCTCGTCTCGCCCGTCCGCCAACTGTCGTCCCTCGCTATGGTTCGATGCTGCCGGTGCTGCATCGCTCATTTCCCCGGGGCGCTGCTCTGCCATGAATATGGTCCCTACAAAAGCATCGTCGCAGCGCACAGAAAAAGTGGTGGCATTCCACTTGCTTACGCCGAATTCCAGTCGCGTCCCGGCTGACTCTACGCACTAGGGCGCGACAAGTTGCAGCAATGGGTCCCGCTTTTCCGTGCGAAGGCCGGGAACCGACCTGCGCGGGAACGCGTATGAATGGTTCAAGAGGGAAGGATCTTACATGACATTGGGTGAGGAAATTCGCGGACATCTTCCCTATCTGCGCCGCTATGCGCGCGCGTTGACGGGCAGCCAGCAACATGGCGACAATTTCGTCCACACGACTCTAGCAGTGATCGTCGCGGCCCCCGACGAGTTCCATGACGGCAACAGCACCCGCATCGACCTCTACCGCAATTTCCACCGCATCTGGGAAAGCGCCTATATCGACGATGGCGAGGGCAGCGACGACGACGAACATCCGCTCGTGCGCGCCGCGAACCAGCGCCTCGCCCAGATCACGCCGCTGGGCCGGCAGATATTGTTGCTCACCGCGCTCGAAGGCTTTTCGGTCGAAGAGGCCGGCCTGATCACCGGCACGGATGGCGCGACGGTCGAGACGTTGCTCGCCGATGCGGTCGGCGAGCTGGACCGCGAATCGCGCACCTCGGTGCTGATCATCGAGGACGAACCCCTGATCGCCATGGAACTTGAACAGATCGTGCGCGACCTCGGCCACCGCGTTGCGGGGATTGCGACCACCCACGAGGATGCGGTCGCGGCTTTCGAGGACACCGACGCCGGGCTCGTCCTCGCCGACATCCAGCTCGCCGACGGATCGTCGGGGATCGATGCGGTGCAGGACATTTTGGCGATCGCGCCGGTGCCCGCCATCTTCATCACCGCCTTCCCCGAAAAATTGCTGACCGGCGGATGCGTCGAGCCGACTTTCCTGATTTCGAAGCCCTTCCGCGAAAACACCGTGCGCGCGGCAATCAGCCAAAGCCTGTTGTTCACGCCGCAGCTCGCGGCATGAAGCGATAGTCACGGCGCGGAAAGCATCGCCCGGGCGGCTTTGCGTTCCGGCGATTCATAGGGACCGAACAGCACCGGATACAACAGCCTGCGCGCGAGATCGGGCTGGCCCTGCCGGACCAGCTCGGTCCCGAGCGCAAGCCGGGACGCGGGGGCTGCGGGGACGAGGCGGATGGCTTTTGCCATTGCGGCCATCGCTCCCTCCGGTACGCGCTCGCCTGCTTTGGCGTAGCTTTCGAAATAGGCGACCAGCGGCAAGGGAGCGTCACTGTCGCGCGCGATCGCGCGTTCGAGCGCCTCGCGCGCCCGGCGCAGCCCATCGGGCCGCGCGCCCGGCTCGCCCGCGAGCGCCGCTTCGGTCAGCGCGACCCCCTTCCAGCCGAGCGCCCGCGCATCGTCGGGCGCCTGTTCGAGGATGCTGTCCGCCGCAGCGAGGCACGCCTGATAGCGCTCGCGCCGGCATTCGCGCTCCGCAAAAAGCAGCGCCGCCTCGCTATCGTGGCCCGGCACGCCGGCCGCGCCGCGCGAAGGCAGCCCGACGCTCGCCTCGAGCATCGCGGCGCTGGCCAGCGAGAGGGCGGTGATCGACGGCTCCTGGATCGGCGCCGTGCCCGGTTCGGTGCGCGCATAGGTCAGCCCGTCGCGGTTGGCATAGCTCGATATCTCGCGCCGCAACTTGCGCATGTCGCCGAAGACCGCGGCGGCTTCGGCCATCGGCACGCCCTGATGCACCGCGGTCATATAGCGCTGGAACTGCGCGCGCCGTTCGGGCTTCAGGTCGGAGTAGACGAAATAGTGGACGAGCAGCGCCGCGTGAAAGGGCGTCCATTCCATCTGCGCCGACGGCGCCTCCAGATAGCGGCCGGTCAGCACGTCGGCGGCGTTCAGCCGCCCGTATGAGCGGAAGACCTGCCGGTTCGCGAGCGAGACTTTCGCATAGTCGAGCGCGCCGTTGCGCCGCATCTTGACCGTCGAGAACAGCGCCCCGACCCCGTCGAGATACCAGCGCGGATAACCGGCCGGGAGGTAGTTCAGCACGAAATGCTGGGCGTAGGCGGAAAACAGCACCGCCTCCCACGGCCGCGCCGCGGGCGCTGGCCGGTTCGCCACCTCCGCGCACGTCTTTTGGACAAGCAACAGGTCGGGGCCCATTTCGTCGCAAAAGGCGTCGCGGGCCTTCGACGTATCGAGATCGATGATCTGGTCGGCACGCGGCAGGATGAGCACCGCGCCGTCGCTCCGCGGGTCATAATAGCGCTGCCCGGCAAAGGGCGGCACATAAGGGCCTTCTTCCGCCCGCAGGTTGCGAAGCGCCATGGCGCGATAGGCTGGCACCGAATCGATCAATATGATCCGAAGCTTCGCGGTTTCGTCCGCCTGTAGGTCCGGGCCGTAAAGGCGCACCATCAGCTGGTGAAGCCGCTCGACGTCGGTCGCCGCGCGCCTCAGTTCGGCCTCGCCGCCATCGCTGAACATCAGGACATGCTCGCTTTCGGCGCGTTTCCAGTCGCTGCGCCCTTCGCGCCGCGCTTCGACGACGATCTGTTCCTTGCCGGTCTGGGCTTGCTCTGGGCTCGCGGCGCTGGCCTGCCCGGCTTCGGCGTGCGCGGCCGCCGGGGACAGCGTGAGCGCAAAGGCGATCAGCGACCGCAGGAAAAGACGTATCGGGGCGGGACCACCACGCATAAGATCATCCCTATCACGCCGACCGGCGAAGACGATCGCCTATTCGAAGCCGCCAGAGCTTCAATCGGGCGGAAGCGCCCCACCGGTGAGCTGGTCGACATTGTCCATGATCGAACGGAACGCCTCGCTCGACGGCATTGCGTCGGTGCTGCGCCGCGGCATTTCGCCGCTGTCCAGGATCGCCTGCAGCGCCGCGCGGCCGCGCGACACGCGGCTTTTCATCGTGCCGACCGCGCAGCCACAGATTGCCGCGCCTTCCTCATAGGATAATTGCCCGGCGCCGATCAGCACCAGCGCTTCGCGCTGGTCGACCGGGAGCATCATCAGCGCGCGCTGCACATCGGCAAGGTGCAGGCTGTCGTCCTGGTCGTCGGGCGCGACGAGCAGGCGCTCGGCCGCCATTTCGTCATATTCGGCGGTAAATTTCTTGCGCCGCATCTGCGACAGGAAGCAGTTGCGCAGGATGACGAAAGCCCAGCTTTTCATGCTGGCCGGCCCCGGCACATATTGCGCGCGCGCCTTCCACGCCTTCAGCATCGTTTCCTGCACCAGATCGTCGGCAAGATCGGCATTGCCCGTGAGGCTGCGCCCGAAGGCGCGCAGATGCGGCAGCATGCCCGCCAACTCGCGTTTAAAGCTTGCATCGTCGAGCGGCTGGGGCGTCACGTTACTGATATTACGGCCTTTGTCTGAATGCCCAATTTCACAGGCTCGCTAATGGCTTAGCGCACTCCGATTTCATTGCAAGGGTGCCGGCCCTGCCGCAGAGGGTCGCCGACGACCGAGCGCGATGAAATTGCCCAGCATCCGCTCGTCATCGGCATCCAGACCGCCGTTCGCGGCCAGCCGCGCAAGACCGTCGGCATGCTCCTCGAAATCCGGCTCATATAACATTGACCATTCAGCGAAGTCGCGCCGGTCAATCGTCCGCCGGCGGATCTCGACCATGCCACCGTGACGTGTATCTTCGCGGATCGCCTCAAGGCACGCGTCGACCCTGTCAGCCGGTCCTTCGAGCAGCTGCATAAAGTTGTTGCCATTATAGATGAGGGCCCCGGTCAGAGCATCACGTTCGTTGTTGCGGCGGGCCGAAGCAAGGATGAGCTGGATGTCGGCGAAAGAAAGCAGCGGATCGGCAACGCTGACATAAATTACGGAAAGCAAGCGGTCACACTCCTGATTGCTCGGCCCAGAATACCGTGGTGTGACCCCTCACATGCCGTTGAATAGGGCCGGTGTGACTTCTTGGCAACGCGTTCGTCGCAAAAAACAACCGGCACGGGAACTCACGGCCGTTTTCCTCGTTGCTTCCGCATGGCTACGCAAGGCAACAACAGGATGAATGGCAAGGACCGCCCTCCCCCGGGCGCTGACACGCCGCGCCGCTCGTCGGGAAGCTTCCCCGGGACGAACGGCGACCAGTGGCACCGCACGCTGACCGGCCGACAGGCACCGGAGCCGGTGAGTGCAAAACTGCGGATGATTTACGGCAACATCGTCGCCGAACAGCTGCCCGACAACATGCTCGACCTTCTTTCCCAGCTCGATCAGAAAAGCTCGAAGCAATAATGACCGAAACCACCGCTGCGTCGCAGCCGCAGGCCGACACGCTGTCGGACAGCGAATTCAAGACGCTGCTGGCCGGCGTCATCCCCCACCTGCGCGCCTATGGCCGCAGCCTGTCGGGCAATCCCGACCTCGCCGACGATTTGACGCAGGACACGATGGTCAAGGCGTGGGCATCGCGCGAACGGTTCGAGCGCGGAACATCGATCAAGGCCTGGACCTTCGTCATCCTGCGCAACACTTTCCTGTCACAGATGCGCCGCAACAAGTTTGTCGGCGAATATGACGAGACCGCGGTCGAACGCACGATGTCGACCCCGGCGAGCCAGGAAGACAGCGGCGAGATGGCCGACCTGCAACGCGGACTGATGGAATTGCCGCAGGACCAGCGCGAGGCGCTGATCCTCGTCGGCGCCGGCGGGCTGTCCTATGAGGAAGCGGCAAGCATCTGCGATTGTGCACTCGGTACGATGAAAAGCCGCGTGTCGCGCGCCCGTGCAGCGCTCGAAGAGATCATGAACAGCGGCCAGTTTTCGCAGAAGCGCGCCGACGCGCCGCCATCGAGCGAAGCGGTCGACGCGATCATGGACAGCGTCGAGACGATCACCGCACGGCGCGAGGCGGCGAGCCGTTAAGCCCCTCGACTTTGGTGCGTAGCGGGGGCAAAACAGGGCATCCCTCCCCAGCAAAGCGAGCCCTTTCCGATGCAAAACCTGCCGCCCCTCGCCCTGATCGCCGCGCTCGCCGTCGCGGCCTGCTCGGCGCCGGCCGCGACCGAAGCCGCACCCGCCGATACCGCAAAGCTCGACGCCTCGGGTGCGCAACCCGCTACGCCGCTCGCTGACGCGCCCTTCACGGTGCAGGAGATCGCAAGCTTCAACGAACCCTGGGCGATGACCTTCATCCCCGGCACGCGCGCCGCGCTGATCACCGAACGATCGGGCAAATTGAAGCTGTGGCAGGAAAGCGGCCCGACGCTCGACGTCGCGGGGGTCCCGGCGGTCGCCTATGGCGGCCAGGGCGGGTTCGGCGACGTCATCGTCGCGCCCGATTTCGCGACCAGCGGCACCATCTACCTGAGCTGGGCCGAGGCCGGCCCCGGCAAGACCTATGGCGCGGTCGTCGGCAAAGCAAAGCTCAAGCAGGGCGCCGCGCCCGCGCTCGAAGGGCTCCAGATCATCTGGAAGCAGGATCCCAAGGTCACGGGTCAGGGACATTATTCGCACCGCCTCGCCTTTTCGCCCGACGGCAAATATCTGTTCATCGGCTCGGGCGAACGCCAGAAGTTCGATCCCGCGCAGGATATGAAGGCCAATCTCGGCAAGATCCTCCGCCTCAACCCCGACGGCAGCGTCCCCGCCGACAATCCCTTCGCCAATCGGAGCGGGGTGACCGCGCAAATCTGGTCGCGCGGCCACCGCAACATCCTCGGCCTCGCCTTCGACGGCGCCGGCAAGCTCTGGAACCAGGAAATGGGGCCGAAGGGCGGCGACGAGGTCAACCTTGTCGAGGCGAAGGCCAATTACGGCTATCCGATCGTGTCGAACGGCGACCATTATGACGGCAAGGATATTCCCGACCACCCGACGCGCCCCGAATTTGCGGCGCCGAAGCTGTGGTGGAACCCGTCGGTCTCGCCCGGCGGTCTCGCCTTCTATGGCGGCGACCTGTATCCGGGCTGGAAGAACAGCCTGTTGATGGGGGCGCTTTCGGGCGAAGGTTTGATCCGCATGGCGATCGACGGCGACACGCTACATAAGTCCGACCGCTGGGATTTCGGCCAGCGTATCCGCGAGGTCGAGGTCCGCGACGACGGTTCGGTCTGGCTGCTCACCGACGGCGAGGACGGCAAGCTGGTGAAGCTCGTCCCGAAGAAGTAAAACCCGCCGCATGATCCGCGGTTTCCTTACCCGTCGCGCAGAATGGCCCGCGCGCATTCCCGATCCCGACGCCCTGCCGCCGCTCAAGCTGCTGTGGCGCGAGATCGGGTCGCTGGCGCGCGCGGTCGGCGGCCGCATCCGTCCGATGCCGCCCGAACCCAATCCCGACAGCACGCATCCGCCCGTCATGATATTGCCGGGCTTCCTGTCGGGCGACTGGGCGACGAAGGGCCTGCGCGCCGATCTCCGCCGTGCGGGCTTTCGCTGCTATGCTTGGGGTCTCGGCTTCAACCGCGGCGCGACCGCCGACATCATCGACCGCATCGACACGCGCGTGCAGTGGATCATCGACCGCACCGGCTATGCCCCAGCGCTGGTGGGATGGTCGCTTGGGGGCATTTATGCCCGCGAATATGCGAAACATCATCCGGGCAAGGTCGCGCGCGTGGTCACCCTCGGCTCGCCCTTTTCGGGCAGCCGCCGGGCCAATCGCGCGTGGCGCCTCTATCACCTCGTCGCACGCCACCCGGTCGACAATCCGCCGATCGACTTCCACCCCGCGCCGCGTCCCGAAATGCCGACTTTCGCGCTCTGGTCGGAGCATGACGGCGTCGTCGCGGTGAGCAGCGCGCGCGGGCTTCCGCATGAAAGCGACCGGCAGGTCGAGGTCGACTGCGGCCATATGGGCTTCGCTTACGCCCCCACCTCGGTTGCCGCAATCGTCAAGGCGCTGACCGAGGAGGTGACGAGCGACGCGGCGGCCGATCAGCACACGTCGATGCGATAGGCCGGCGACGCACGCCAGCTCATCAGCATCCGGCCCGGCCGTTTCCCCGCGCGCCCCGTCGATACGAAGCCGATCCGGCGCAGCAACGCGCGCGACGGCTCATTCTCCGGGTGGCATTCGGCGACGATCGAGCAGCCGGGGCGCGATGATGCGAGCGCAACGACCACCGCGCGCACCGCTTCGGTCGCGATGCCCTTGCCCCGAACGCGTGCCGCAAACCAGTAACCGATCTCATATTCGTCGCCGGTGCGGCGATGGACGCCGATCACACCGTTGAGGTCGAGGCCGCTTTCGTCGCGCACGGCGTGAAAGACGTCGCCGCCGCCCGATCCCGCGATCAGCGCGCGCGCGTCGGCTTCGGTGAAGGGCGCGGGCAGGAAATGGACGCGCGAGGTCACCGTCTCGTCGGTGATCGCGGACAGGGCACGCGCATCATCGGCAAACAGCGGCGTGATGCGGCAATGGTCGGTCGACAGGGCAAGCAAAGTATCGGTCATGTCGCGTCTTCTTCAAAAAGCGCGCGCCGCGGCCGGGGGTCAGTGGTCTGATGATGTGATGACAACCATTCGCCTTCCGGTCACGGCGGCGATGGTCACAGGTGATGCCATGCCGCTCCTATGTAAAGGAGCGCCAATACGCCTTGAATCGGGTGGATCGGTCGTTGGTCATCGTCGGCGTGGCTAACGCTTCCGCCGGCCGGGGTCAATCCCGCGCCTTGACGATCGCGTTTCACGCACTATTTAACGTTACATGAAACGCGACAGCCGACTCTCGGGCGTACTCCACGTCCTTCTCCATATGGCCGAACAGGGCGAACCGATGACGTCGGAGCAGCTCGCGAAGGCGATGCAGACGCATCCCGTCGTCATCCGCCGCATCCTCGGGGGCCTCCGCGATGCTGGGTTCGTCCACAGCGAAAAGGGGCACGGCGGCGGCTGGACGATCGCGAAAGATTTCGGCGGCATCACGATGCGCGACGTCTATGACGCGATCGGGTGCCCCAGCCTGATGGCGATGGGCAATCGCACAGAGGCGCCCGGATGCCTCGTCGAACAGGCGGTCAACGCCGCGCTGGACACCGGCTTTCGCGAGGCCGAGGCACTGCTGCTCGCACGCTTTGGCGAGGTGACGCTCGCCGCGCTCGCCGCCGATTTCCACGCGCGCATGGCCGCGCGATCGACCTCCCCCACCGCACAGGAGCATATCCATGGCTGAAGGCGCCCAGCATTTTCTCGACAGCTTCAAGGATCCAGAAGCCGTCGCGCGCTACACCGAAGGCCCGCGCCGCTTCGTCCCTGGCCTCGACGGACTCCACCGCATGACCGGGCTGCTGCTCGCCGAACGCGTGCCCGCCGACGCACATATCCTCGTCCTCGGCGCGGGCGGCGGCAGCGAGATGAAGGCGATGGCAGAGGCGCATGCCGGCTGGCGCTTTACCGGGGTCGACCCTGCGGGGCTGATGCTCGATCTGGCCGCCGATGTGATGGGCCCGAACGCCTACCGCGCCGAGCTGATCGAAGGCTATATCGACGACGCTCCCGCCGGCCCTTTCGACGGGGCGACCTGCCTCCTCACGCTCCATTTTCTCGACACCGAAGAACGCATCCGTACCGCCGCCGAAATCCGCAAACGGCTGAAACCCGGCGCACCGTTCGTCGCGGCGCACGGCAGCTTCCCACAAGGCATCGGTGAACGCGACCGCTGGCTCGACCGCTACGCCTCCTACGCAATCGCATCGGGCGGCGATCCCGAACAGGTGGCCAAGGGCCGCGAAGCCGTTGCGACGCACGTGGCGATGCTGAGCCCCGAAGCCGACGAAGCGGTGCTGCGCGCCGCAGGCTTCTCTGGCGTCGAGCAATTCTACGCTGCCTTCACCTGGCGCGGCTGGGTCGGCTATGCGTGATAGCCACCGCTCCGGGCGAAACCTCTATCCCACCGCACGGTCGCGCCCTTCCCAATAGGGCGCGCGGAGTTCGCGGCGGAGCACCTTGCCCGACGGGTTGCGCGGGAGCGCGTCGATAAATTCGACGCTCTTGGGAATCTTGTACGCCGCGATCCGTGTCCGCGCCCATGCGACGACATCGGCGGGGTCGAGCGTCGCCCCTGCGGCAGGCACGATCAGCGCCTTGACGCTTTCGCCCCATTTGTCGTCGGGCACGCCGATCACCGCGACGTCGGCGACCCCGGGGCAGCCCATGATCGCGCCCTCGACCTCGGCCGGATAGACATTCTCGCCGCCCGACACGATCATGTCCTTGATGCGATCGTGAACATAATAGAATCCGTCAGCGTCGCGATAACCGACGTCGCCGGTGTGGAGCCAGCCGCCCGCAAGCGTCTCTTCGGTCGCCGCGGCGCGGTTCCAATATCCCTTCATCACGATGCCGCCGCGGATTGCGATCTCACCGATCTCCCCCTCGCCGAGTTCGCTGCCATCGCCGCCGAGGATCGCCATCGCGGCACCCGGCCAGGGCTTTCCGCACGAGGTGAGCTTGCCCGGCAGGTCGTGCGCGCTCGGCGAGAGATAGGATCCGCCACCCGCAGACTCGGTCATGCCGTAGAATTGCACGAAATCGCAGCCGAAGGCGGCACGCGCGCGGCGCAGCACATCCTCGGCGATCGGCGAGGCGCCATAGGCGATCGACTTGAGGTGCGGATAAGCCCCCTCGTCCGCTGCGGGCTGGAGCAGCATCATCTGGATCATCGCGGGCGCGAGGAAGGCGTGCGCGACATTTTCCTCGCGCATCATGCGCACCGCGTCGGCCGCGGTGAAATCCTTGACGAGCACGAGCCGCCCGCCCTGCGCCAGCCCCGAGAAACTGACGTTGGTACCCGCGACGTGGAACAGCGGCATGACGATCATCACCGTCTCGTCCTCACCATAGGCGAAGCCGTCGACCTCGGTCGCGGCCTCGAGGAAGGTGCGGTAATTGGCGTTGGTGAGCACGACGCCCTTCGGCAGCCCGGTCGTCCCGCTCGTGTAGAGCTGGAGCACGTCGTCGGTGAGCTGCGGCGCATCGGCAAGCGGCGCTTCGGACGCGGTACCGAGCCATGCGTCGAAGGGCTCGAACGCCGGATGGTCGCCATAAAGCGCGATCAGCCTTGGCGGTGCGGCCAGATCCGCAATCGCCGCGAGCGCGCAGTCGAAGAAATCCTCGCCGACGAAGAGCAGCTTCGGCGCGGCATCGCCGAGGATGAAGCCGATCTCGGCGGGTGCAAGGCGGCAGTTGATCGGCGCGAAACAGGCGCGTGCGCGCGCGGTGCCGAAGAAGAGCGGATACCAGCTATCGTGGTTCTTGGTCAGCGCCGAGATGCGGTCGCCGGGCGCGACGCCCGCCGCGACCAGCGCGTGCGCGACGCGATTCGAGCGCGTATCGAGCTCGGCAAAGCTCGTCTCGCGCGTCCCGAATTTCACCGCGGTCGCCTGTCCCCGCGCGCGTGCCTGCGCCGCCGGAATGTCCGCCAGCGTCCGGATGGCCTCCAGATCGATCATTTTGCTCTCCCGTCCGTCGTTTCGACTTGAATTAGATAGAATACTAAGCAAATGTTTGGCCAGCCCAAAAATTCGAGAGGAATGGCCTTGTTCGACCACCCCATATTGCCCACGACGATCGTCGGAAGCTACCCCCAGCCCGACTGGCTGATCGACCGCGAGCGGCTGAAGGCCAGCCTGCCCCCGCGCGTGCGTGCCGAAACGCTGTGGCGCGTCCCCGAACCGTGGCTCGCCGACGCGCAGGAAGCGGCGACCCTGATGGCGATCCGCGATCAGGAGGAACTGGGCATCGACATCGTCGGCGACGGCGAAATGCGCCGCGAAAGCTATTCGAACCGCCTCGCGACCGCGTTGTCGGGGATCGATACCGAGAAGCATGGAACGGCGATCGACCGCACCGGCAACGCCAATCCGGTGCCGCTCGTGTCGGGTCCGATCCGCCGCGTCGCCCCGATCGAGGCGCAGGATGCGGCTTTCCTGCGCCGCCATTCGGCCAAGCCGGTGAAGCTCACCCTGCCGGGCCCGTTCACGATGACGCAGCAGGCCGAGAATGGCTATTACCCGGACCTGCGGTCGCTCGCGATGGACTATGCCGACGCGGTCAATGCCGAGGTGAAGGATTTGTTCGCGGCGGGGGTCGATGTGGTCCAGCTCGACGAACCCTATCTGCAGGCGCGCGCCGCCGAAGCGAACAGCTATGCGATCGAGGCTATCAACCGCGCGCTCGACGGCGTGGGCGGGACGACCGCGCTCCATATCTGCTTCGGCTATGCGATGGTGCACCATGGCGCCGGCGCGACGGGGCCTAAGCCCAAGGCGTACGACTTCCTCGCCGAGCTCGAGGCGTCGGCGATCGACGTGATTTCGATCGAGGCGGCGCAGCCGGGGCTCGATCCCGCCATCCTGGCCGAACTGCCGACGAAGACGATCATGTACGGCGTGCTCGACCTGTCGATCCCCGAGGTCGAGACACCCGAAGTCGTCGCGGGCCGCATCCGCGAGGCGCTGCGCTACGTCGATGCCGAACGCCTGTGGATCGCGCCCGATTGCGGGATGAAATACCACAGCCGCGAACATAGCCAGGCAAAGCTGAAGGCAATGGTCGACGGGACCGCGCTGGTGCGGGCGGAGCTGAAGTAGCCGACGATGGTGATCCCCGGCGAAAGCCGGGACCCAGTCAACGCCCGCATGGACCCCGGCTTTCGCCGGGGATCACAAAGCTCAGGCTTCGATAAACTCGCTTAGCAACTGCACCACCAGTTCGGGCGCCTCGACCGTCGGCAAATGCCCGGCGCCCGCAATCACTTCGATCCGCGCGCCGGGAATTGCATCCGCAATCTCGTCATGATGCGCGCGGCTGGTGATGCCGTCCTTCTCGCCCCAGATGAGCAAGGTCGGCACCGCAATCTCGCCGAGCCGCGGGCGGCTGTCGATGCGCGCCATGATCGCGCGTTGCTGCGCGAGGAAGGTGTCGGCGCCGGTGTCCGCCGCCATTTGCCGCGCGATACCGAGCAGGCGTTCGTCGCCACGCTTTTCCTCGGGAAACAGGATCGGGATGCGTTCCTCGACAACCTGGTCGAAATTGCCGCTTTCGACGAGGTCGATATAGCCCTGTCGCCGCGCGGTCTGCGCCGGGCCGTCGGCCGAGGCGAGCGTCGAGACGAGCGCGAGCTTCACGACGCGCCCGGGCGCGCGGCGCATCACTTCGAACGCGATAAAGCCGCCCATCGCGTGGCCGACCAGCACGAACTTTGGCGGGGCGTTGTCGAGCAGGCGCTGCGCGAAACCCTCGATCGTGTCGTCGCTGCGGTTGTCAGCGACAATCACCTCGCGATCGCCCCATGCGTCGAACAGGGGTTGCCAGACGGCGTCGGTCAAAAGCTGGCCGGTAATCAGGACGATGGGAAGCGACATTCAGACCACCTGGTGCAGAAGAGGTTCGCCGGCAGCGAGGCGGCGGCAATTTTCGTGCGCAACCGTCAGGCTGCGAACGAGCGTCTCGGGGGTGAGCCAGGCGATATGCGGCGCCAGCACCGCGTTCGGCAGGGCAAGCAGCGGGTTACCGCGCGGCAACGGCTCTTCGGCAAAGACATCGAGCCCCGCGCCGCGCAGATGGCCGCCGGTCAGCGCGTCGACCAGTTGCGCCTGATCGACGAGTTCGCCGCGCGCGGTGTTCACGAGGACGGCGCCCTTCTTCATCGCAAAGGGATCGATGCTCGCGCGCGTCTCGTCGGTTAGCGGGATGTGCAACGACACGATGTCGCTCTCCGCAAGCAGGCGGTCGAGCGGCCAAAATTCATAAGGCACATCGCGCGCACTGCGCGCGGTATAGACGACCTTTGCACCCAAAGCCGCGAGGACCGGCGCCAGCAGCTGCGCCGAATGACCGAAACCCACCAGCCCGACCGTCCGGCCCGCAATTTCGCCCACGCTATCGAGTTCGGACGGATCGGCGGTCCACCCCTCGCCCGCGCGGGTGCGCGTGTCGAAGAAGCAGGTGCGGCGCAGCACCGCCATCATCAGCGACAGCGCCATTTCGGCGACCGCCTGGCTGTTCGTACCGGGCATGTTGCACACCGCGACCTTGTGGTCGCGCGCAGCGTCGAGTGCGATCGTGTTCACCCCGACGCCGAGCTTCTGGATCAGCTTGAGCTTCGGCGCGGAGCCGATGAATTCGGATGTCACGGGGGTCAGCACGTGGAGCAGCGCAGTGATGTCGGGCGCGACGTCATCGAGCGGCGCGGCCTCGTCGACATGCACGACAATGCCCGGGCCGAAGATCGCATCGACGGCTTCGCGGAATCCGGGGCTTGGGCGGGCGTGGAGGACGATCATGCCGCGACCCGGCCGATCGACCCGGCGAAGGCAGAGAAGCCCGCGAACTCGGCATCGGCGCCCATCGCCTCTTCGATCCGCAGCATCTCGTTCCACTTCGCCATGCGTTCCGACCGCGTGAAGCTGCCGACCTTCAATTGCCCCGCATCCCAGCCGGTCGCGAGATGCGCGATGGTGACATCCTCGCTCTCACCCGAGCGCGCCGAGACGATCGCCCCCCAGCCGCGCGCCACCGCGGCGTCGAGCGCGGCCTTCGCCTCGGTGACCGTGCCGACCTGGTTGACCTTGATCAGCGCGGCGTTGCACACCGCCGCCTCGCCCGCGCGCGCGACGCGCTCGGCATTGGTGACGAGCACATCGTCGCCGATGATCTGGACGCGTTCGCCGATGGCGGCGGTGACGGCGGCCATCGCCGTCCAATCGTCCTGTCCAGCGGGGTCCTCGATCGACAGGATCGGATAGCGGCCCGCCCATTCGACGATGCGCGCGGCCATCGCTTCGCTCGTCAGCCGTCCGTCGTCGAGCGCAAGGCTGTAGCCCGAGGCGTCGCCGAGTTCGTTCGCGGCGATATCGAGCGAGATGAAGACATCATCGCCCGCGCGGTGCCCGCTCGCTTCGATCGCCTTGGTCAGCGTGTCGAGCGCATCTTCGTTCGACGCGAAATTCGGCCACCAGCCGCCCTCGTCGGCGACCCCCGACAAGGGCCCCTTTGCTTCCATCAGCCTGCCCGCGGCGCGATAGACATCGTCGGTGATTTCGAGCGCGCGGCGGAAGCTGCCGGCCTTCGGGCACATCACCATGAAATCCTGCACATCGGTGCGGCGTCCCGCGTGCGCCCCGCCGCCGAAAATCTGGATTTCGGGCAGCGGCACGCGCACCTTGCGATCCCCGGCGAGATAGCGCCAGAGCGGTTCGCGCGCGTCCGCCGCGGCGGCGTGGAGTACCGCCATCGACACCGCGACAACCGCGTTCGCGCCGAGCCGCGCCTTGTTCGGCGAGCCGTCGAGGTCGCAAAGCGCCGCGTCGACGGCCGCCTGCTCGCGCGCATCCATGCCAGCGATCGCATCCGCAATCTCCGACCCGATCCCCGCGACCGCGCGATTGACGCCAAAACCGCCGAACGCCTCGCCGCCATCGCGCAGGTCGATGGCTTCATGCGCACCGCGCGAGGCGCCCGCGGGCGCGATCGCGCGCCCGACCGCGCCCGATTCGAGCACGACCTCGGCCTCGACGGTGGGACGGCCGCGCGAATCCCAAAGCTGGCGGCCGGTGACGGAGGCGATACGCGAGGTCATGCAAAAGTCCTTTTCCAGTTGACGACGAGCGCGTCGATCGGCGACGGCGCGAGAATGAGTGTCCGCGCCTGATCGCGCACGACGCGCTTATGTTCGGGGTCGGTGAGATAGGGTGCAGGCGACTTGCCTTCGACGCGCGCGAGGAGCAGCGCCGCGCTGAGCTTGCCCGCGCGGAGCAGCAGATCGTCGGCATCCTCCCAATCGATACCCGCGCGATAGGCGGAGACCAGCACGGCGGCCGCCTCATTCAATCGCACATCGCCTGACCACACCGCCTTGAGCAGCAGGTGCGTGGTGCAGAAAGCGAGGTCGAACGCCGGATCGCCATAGACCGCGCATTCGGCGTCGAGGAACACCGGTCCGTCGGCGCTGACGAGGATATTCTTGGGGCTGACGTCGCCGTGGACGAGCGCGATCTTGCGCCCCGACAGATCGTCGGCAAGCGCGGTCAGCGCGGGTGCCAACTCGCTATCCTGCCGTGCAACATGGAGCAGGAAGGGATCGACGCGGAGCGCGCGAAACATGTCGTCATTGGCGAAGTCTGCGCGGTCGGCGTCGTCAAACGCCGTCGCGGCGTGGACGGCGGCAATCCCCTGCCCCACCTGCCCGGCAAAACCGGCATCGACGCGGCCCGCCATCAGCTCGTCCTTCCACACCGGACAACCGGGCAGAAAGCGCATCGCGAAGGCGTGGCCGGGCAGTTCTGCAAGAACCTCGGGCACGATATGCGGGTCGACGCCGCGCGCGCGCTTGAGCCAGCGCACCTCGCTCGTCCCGCGTTCGACCGGGGCGAGCCATTCGGCGGCGACGCGTAGCTGCGGCAACGGGCGCTTGACGACGATCGGCCCCGTGGGCGTCTCGACCTTCCACACGTCGCACGACACGCCGCCGGTCAGCGGTTCGAGGACGATATCGCCCTCGCCCACCAACCCGGCCGCGCGCAGTCCTTGAACGATTTCGGCTGGAGCCGTCACGTCACAGCTTCTCCCGGATCCATGCGCCGACGAGATCGGCGGCAGTCTGACGCTCTTCGATCGAATCCTCGAAATAATGCGCGCCGGGGATCAATTCGAGCTTCTTGTCGCTGCTCCCGAGGAAATCGAAAATCTTGCGCGCGTCGCTCGGGAAAACGCCGGTGTCGGCGGTGCCCTGCACGACGAGCGCGGGCGTGTCGTGCTTGGCGAGATGCGGCTGGCCCTGGCACGGCGAGGTTTCGAGGCTCCACATGTTGAGCCACGTCTTGATCGTATTCGCACGGCCGATGCTCGGCGTGCGGTTGGCGATGGCGGGATCGCCGCGATAGCACCAGTTGGGCTTGCGGTCCGACGGGTCGATCGCCGGATCGACGCAGCGGATATCGCCCCAACAGCGGAACATCGGGAAGATGCGGTCGGGGATGCCCGCCGCGTTGAGCCGCGCGAGCTCGGCCTTCGCCCAGTCGGTGATCCGCTGGTTGCGCGCACGCTGCCCGGCGCGATATTTCGCGATGAATTCGTCCGAATAGGGCGGGCCGTTGTCGGGGTTGAACGGATCGAGTTCGGGATCGGTCAGCGTCGGGTCATTTTCGTCGATCACCGATGCGTCCATCCAGTCGGTCAGCACTTCGGGCCGCCCCTGGTGCGCGTTGAAGCTGATATAAAGGTCACCCTTGATGAGCTGCGCCAGCGCGTCCTGCCCGACCGAAGGCAGGCGGTCGGTCAAGGTCGGCGCGATCGCTTCGGCCTGATAGGCGCCCATCAGCGAGCCGCCGCCCGAGTTGCCGAGGATGACGATCTGCTCGACGCCCGCCACTTCCTTCAGCCATTTCATGCCCACGCCGATGTCGAGGATCGCATGTTCGAGCAGGAACTGGTCCTCGAACCCGCGATAGCGGGTGTTCCAGCCGAGGAAGCCGAAACCCTGCCGCGCGAAATAGGGCGCGATATAATGTTCCTTGAAATCGACATTATAATGGGTCGCGATGATCGCGACCTTCGGCCGCCTGCCCGCCTCGGTCCAGTAGATGCCCTGGCACGGATGCCCGCCCGCCTGAATACGCGGCGCGGTCGGCGACGCCAGCCCTACGAATTGCGCGTCCAGTCCTTCGATCCCGTTCGGGTCCATCATCGTCTCTCCTGTTTATGATTATGTCAGCGGGTGACTTCGAAGGGCAGCCGATAACCCTCCAGCCCCGCGCGGATCGCCTTCTTGTCGATCTTTCCCGTCGGCCCCAGCGGGATATCCGCGACGAACAGCACGTCGTCGGGCATCCACCATCGGGCGATCTTGCCGTCGAGAAAGGATTTAAGATCGTCAGCGGAAGCGCTGGCGCCGGGCTTCAGCTGGCACAGCAGGATCGGCCGCTCGTCCCACTTCGGATGCGCGATCCCGACGACGGCGGCGTTGGCAACCGCGTCATGCCCCATCGCGATATTCTCGATCTCGATCGAGCTGATCCACTCGCCGCCCGATTTCACGACATCCTTCGCGCGATCGGTGATCTGCATATAGCCTTCGGCATCGATCGTGCTGACGTCGCCGGTGTCGAAAAAGCCTTCGGCGTCGAGCACGTCACCGCCCTCGCCGCCATAATAAGCGCCCGCGATCGTCGGCCCCTTGACCATCAGCCGCCCCGGTGTCTTGCCGTCGTGCGGCAGGCGGTTGCCCGCATCGTCGACGAGCTTCATCTCGAGTCCGCAGAGCAGGCGCCCCTGCTTGAGTTTGTACGCCATCTGCTCGGGCTCGGATTTCGCCGCGACCGAGGCATTGGGCACCGACACGGTACCGAGCGGCGAAGTTTCGGTCATGCCCCAGCCCTGGATGACGTCGACGCCATAATCGTCGCGGAAGGTGCGGATGATCGATTCGGGGCACGCCGACCCGCCGATCGTCACGCGCTCGAGCGTCGTGAAACGCTTTCCATTTTCCTGCATATAGGTGAGCAGCATCTGCCACACCGTCGGCACCGCGGCCGAATAGGTCACGCCCTCCTGCTCGATCAGATTATAGATCGATTCGCCGTCCATCCGCTGGCCGGGCAAGACAAGTTTGGCGCCGACCGCGGGCGCCGAATAGACGACGCCCCACGCATTGGCATGATACATCGGCACGACGAGCAGCACCGTATCGCGCGCCGACAGCGCGAGTGCGTCGCGCTGCAACGTCATCAGCGCGTGGATATAGTTCGACCGGTGCGAATAGAGCACGCCCTTGGGATTGCCAGTCGTGCCGCTGGTATAACAGAGTCCACACGCCGCATTTTCGTCAAACCCGCCCCAGACATATTCGGCGGGCTGACCGGCGATCCAGTCGTCGAAAGCGGTTGCGGCAAAGCTGGTTTTCGGCATCGACGCGGCGTCGCAGAAAAAGATCACCTTCTCAATCGACGGCACCTGCGGCAGCAACTCCTCGACCAGCTCGGCGGTCGCGGGGTCAGCGATCAGCAGCCGGTCGCCCGCGTGGTTCGCGATATAGGCGATCTGTTCGAGGAACAGCCGCGGGTTGAGCGTGTGGAGCACCGCCCCCATCCCCGCTGCGCCGTACCAGGCGGCAAGGTGCCGCGCGCCGTTCCACGCCATCGTCGCGACGCGGTCGCCGGGCTTGATCCCCTCGGCCGCGAGCGCGTTCGACACGCGCTTCGCATCGGCGTGGACGTCGGCGTAGGTCGAACGGGTGACGCGCCCTTCGGCATCGCGCGATACGATCTCGCGCGCGCCGTGCCAGTTTGCCGCATGGTCGATGATCCGGTCGACCGTCAGCGGCACATTCTGCATCAACCCGTCCATGCGGCCCTCTCTCCCTTCTCGTTGCAATAGATAGTATACTAAGTATTTTGCCTTTGCAACGCCGCTCTGCCTTGCTTCGCCCGCCCCGCTCTTCTAGCGTAACCGCGTCGGCACCCCGCCGGCGACAGGGGCATATCATCGCGTCCATGCGCACCAACCAGCTTATCATCGCGCTTTTCCAGCGTTTTTGCTGGCTCGACGAAGGGCTGCAGGCGCGGCTCCACGATCATGGCTGGCCCGACGTCAACCGCCCGCAATCGATGGTGATGACCAACATCGTCAGCGGGATCGTGCGCCCGTCGGATATCGCACGCAACCTCGGCGTGTCGCGGCAGGCGATCCACAGCACGATCAACCAGATGGTCGGGCTGGGCATCGTCCAGCTCGAAGTCGACCCCGCCGACCGCCGTCACATGGTCGTGTCGCTGACCGACCTCGGCGCGCAAATGCGCAAGGATGCGCAGCGCTCGATGGACGCGCTTACCGCGCAAATCGCCGCCAAATTGGGGCAGGACAAGTTCGACGACTTGCTCGCCGCGCTCGAAGCCGACTGGGGCGACAATATCGACGCCGCCGCCCCCGCGCGCCGCGGCGCCTAGGCCAGCTTAAGCCGACAGCGCCTTCGCGACCGCCACCAGCCGCGCGGCGGTCATGTCGACCAGCGATGCCGGCAGCGGCTCCTTCAGGCTGCCATCCTCGGCAAAGGCGGCGTGCGCATTCGGTACGAGCACCTGTTCGGGGATCACGAGCATCTGGATCGTCGACAAGATCTGGCGGAGGTGCATCAGCCCGCGCAACCCGCCGAAGGGGCTGATCGACGCCGACATGATCGCCGCTGCCTTGCCGCGATAGGCGGTGAGCGCAACGAGGCTCTCGTCGCCCGTCGGCCGCGACGCCCAGTCGATCGCATTCTTGAGCAGCGGCGACAGCGAACCATTATATTCGGGCGACACAAAGAGCAGCCCGTCCTGCGCCGCGAACAGCGTCTTGAGCTTCAGCGCGTCGGGCGGAAAATCATTCGCTTCGCGCGCCGCCGAATAGAGCGGCAGGTCGAACGCCGCGAGATCGACCCGCGTCACACTTGCGCCCTGCGCTTCGAGGCGCGCGGCGGCGAGTTCCCCCAATGCGCGGTTGAACGATCCTTCGCGGGTGCTGCCCACGACGACGGCGATGCTGGTCATTTTCCCTCCCGGACAAGATAATTAGAATACTAACCTATTGTCCGGACGGAGGGCAAATTGCAAGCGGTCAGGCCTTGATGTCGGACAGCACCGCCAGCTTCCGCGTTTCGTCGCCTAGATTGTCGATCACGCGGCGCATCAACCCCTGCAGAACCTCGACTTCCTCGTCGGTCATACCCTTGGTCGCGATTTCGTGGATCTCGGCGTTCATCGGCGCGAGGATCAGCTCCAGCTTCTTCGCGTGCGGCGTCAGGTGGATGAAGGTCTTGCGCCGGTCGTCGGCGGTCTTCTTGCGCGTGATCAGTCCCGCCTTTTCGAGGCCCTTCAGCGCGACGACCGTCGTCGGTTCGCGCATCCCGACGCGCTCGCTCAGCTCGCGCTGGGTGATGCCGTCCTCGCGCCACAGCTGGCGCAGGAAACGCCATTGTCCCGCCGACACATCATGCGTCAGCGTGCGGCGTTCGAGCAGCCGCGAAAAGGAGCGGAAGACGACACGCGCCAGATAGCCGATGCTGTTTTCCGGGTCGGTATAATATTCGGCTGGATGCCGGTAATCCTGTGTTTTCTTGGCCAAAACCCTGCTCCCCTGTGGCGGCTCCCGGCGCCCGGCGCCGGTCCGCGCGATAACGAACCTTAGGACGCGAAGATTCGCGCGGCAACCTCCTTCGTCGCCGCTTCGCGCAGCATCTCACGCCCAACCGCGCGATAATGTTGGACAAGATCGCCCCGGATAATTACTTAGTATACTAAGTTAAAGGAGGCCTTGTGCAAAAATTCGTTCGGGAGAAGGCGGTCGCGGCGCCCCTGCCACTGACCAATGTCGACACCGACATGATCATTCCGGCGCAGTATATGAAAGCGCTCACCCGCTCGGGGCTGGGCCAGCACCTGTTCCAGGCGCTTCGCTTTGCCGGGGACGGCAGCGAACGAAGCGACTTCATCCTCAACCAGCCGGCGTGCCGCGCGGCGCGAATCCTGATCGCCGACCGCAATTTCGGTTGCGGATCGTCGCGCGAACATGCGGTGTGGGCGCTCACCGATTTCGGCATCCGCTGCATCATCGCACCGAGCTTCGGCGATATCTTCGCGGGCAATGCGCGCAAGAACGGTCTGCTGCTGATCCGCCTTCCCGACGAACTATGCGCGCGGCTCCGCGATGAAATCGCGCTCGCCCGATATGCGCCGATCGAGGTCGACCTCGAAGCCGGGCAAATCCGGCTCGCATCGGGCGAAGCGATCGATTTCCGGATCGATCCCGACGACCGCCGCATATTGATGGAGGGACTCGACGACATCGCGCGCACGCTGCGCCACGCCGACGCAATCGCGCGCTTCGAAGCGGCGTTTTAACCGAGCATTTCGGGCGCCGCGATACAGCCCGCGATCGCACTCGCCGCGGCCAGCGCCGGGCTCATCAGATGCGTTCGCCCGCCCCGCCCCTGCCGGTTCTCGAAATTGCGGTTCGACGTCGCGGCGCAGCGCTCGCCCGGTCGCAGCCGGTCGGCGTTCATCCCGACGCACATCGAACAGCCCGGCTCGCGCCAGTCGAACCCGGCGTCGCGCAGCACCGCATCGATCCCCTCCGCCTCGGCCTGTCTTTTGACCAGCCCCGATCCCGGGACGACCATCGCGCGGACATGCGGCGCGACGCGGCGGCCGCGCACGAGCTCGGCAACGACGCGCAAATCCTCGATCCGGCTGTTGGTGCAGCTGCCGATGAACACGCGGTCGAGCCGCTGTCCGGCGACCGGCGTCCCCGGCGACAGGTCCATATAGGCGAGCGCGCGCGCGGCGGCGTCGCGCTTTTCGGAATTTTCCAGCGTCGCGGGGTCGGGAACGCACCCGTCAATCGCGACGACCTGCGACGGATTGGTACCCCAGCTGACCATCGGCCGGACATCGTCCGCATGGGTGCGCAGTTCGCACTCGAACGCCGCGCCATCGTCGCTCGCCAGCGCGTGCCAGCGCGCAAGCGCCGCATCCCATGCTGCACCCACAGGCGCTGCGGGCCGCCCCGCGAGATAGGCGAAGGTCGTCGCGTCGGGGGCGACAAGCCCCGCGCGCGCGCCCATTTCGATGCTGAGGTTGCACAGCGTCATCCGCGCTTCCATCGACAGCGCCCCGATCGCCTCGCCGGCATATTCGATGACATGCCCCGTCGCCCCGTCGACCCCGACCATGCCGAGCAGGTGGAGCGCAAGATCCTTTGCGTGGACATGCGGTGCGAGCCGCCCGTCCACGGTGATACGCATGTTACGCGACTTGCGCTGGCGGATCGTCTGGGTCGCGAGCACATGCTCGACCTCCGACGTGCCGATCCCGAAAGCCAGCGCGCCGAAGGCGCCGTGGGTCGAGGTGTGGCTGTCACCGCAGACGATCGTCATCCCCGGCTGCGACCGTCCCTGTTCGGGGCCGACGACATGGACGATCCCGCCGCGCGGATCGCCCATCGGGAAATTCTCGATCCCGAAGGCGCGCGTGTTGTCGACCAGCGCCTCGAGCTGTGCGCGCGCCTCGGCATCGGCGACGCCCGCCGGTCCGTACGCCTGTCCTGCTGTCGGCACATTATGGTCGGACAGCGCCAGCGCGCGCTCGGGGCGCCGCACGACGCGTCCGGCGGCGGCAAGCCCCGCGAACGCCTGCGGCGAGGTCACCTCGTGGAGCAGGTGCAAGTCGATATAGAGCAGGGTCTCGCCGTCGTCTTCGGCGACGGCGTGCATATCCCATATCTTGTCGTAAAGTGTGCGGGGCCGGGCCATCGAACGGGTCAAAGCTTCCCCAACGTATCTTTTCTTGGCCCCAGATATCCGAACAGATAGGCAGCGACTTTACGGATTTGTATTTCTTCGGCGCCTTCGGTGATGCGGTACCGGCGGTGGTGGCGATAGATGTGCTCGAACGGTTTGTGGCGCGAGTATCCGATGCCGCCATGGACCTGCATGGCGCGGTCGGCGGCTTCGCAGCAGAGGCGGTTCGCCCAGTAGTTGCACATGCTGACCTTGTCGGAGAGGGTGCGCTCGACCTGTTTGTGCTCCGTGTTGTCCATGTCCCACGCGGTCTTGCGGATGAGCAGGCGGAGCATCTCGGCCTGCGTCGCGAGCTCGACGAGCGGGAACTGGATCGCCTGGTTCTTCGCCAGCGCCTCGCCG
>NZ_DASYHG010000022.1:0-14618 GCF_035998905.1 Sphingopyxis sp.
CTCAGATACGTCCGATTTTGGGCAGCAACGTCCAGCACCACGACCTGCGCAAAACAGCTTTCCCCATAGCTCAGACCATGACCACCGCGGTTCGGGCACCGAAGACTTTCCGACGCCTCGCGGCGTCCGAAACCCTCAACGATTGCGGACTGTCGGGTTTCAGGCAGGAAACCTCAGAAGCGGATATTCGCCGTCGCCTAGCCGCTACGACTGATCGGTCGGCGGAAAGCGCAATGTGGCCGCGATCTGTGCTTCGGCCGTGGTCGCTTCAGCAATGAGCAGGCGCAGCGCCTTTGCGGTGTCTTGCAAAAGCCCGTCGCCAAGGGGCCGCTCGCCATTGATAAAACGGCGGATGGCCCGCTCGTCTATGCCAAGGCGCCGCGAGAATGCAGTGGTTCCGCCAAACAGTTGGACGCAATAAGCAAAATGCTCGCGTCGCTCGTCCACTGAAAATGACGCGGCCATTGCTTCCCCTTTTCGTTCGTTGCCATTGGCCATAGGCGATCTGTCCGATACGACGCAATCGACCATTGGAAGTTGCGCTAAGCCGCGCAGGAGCTGGCTGCCGCAGGAGCGGCGATCGCCAAGCCAGCCTGGACTTGCCGTCATGATCGAAGGGCGCTTTCGGACGTTTTCCGATAGCGGCGCGTAGGCTCCGGCATCGGACGCCGAGCAGCCGTGGCCCGGTCCCAATAAGTCGACCGCTTTTGCGCATGCCTGCGCGGCTTGGGCGCATGCCGTACGGCATGACCTGAACGACGGACGAAAAACCTTCAGTCCTCGGCAGCGATCCGCACGCGAAGCCCGTCGAGCGCGTCGCTGAACCGGATCTGGCACGACAGGCGCGAATTGTCGTCGCGATCCGTCGTCGAATCCAGGAGGTCGTTCTCGTCCTCGCTCATCGCCGGCATCGCCCCCTTTCCGCCGTCCTCAACATGGACGTGGCAAGTCGCGCACGAACAGCAACCGCCGCAAAGCGCCAGCAGCTCGTCAAAGCCCGCGTCGCGGATATTTTCCATCACGGTCAGGCTGGTGTCGCCCTCGATATCATGCTCGGACCCGTCGCGCGTCACCACAATCAGCCTGGCCATATATTTCCCTGCTTTTTCGGGCGCCGAAAGACATGCAAACGCGGCGGGGCGAGATCCGCCGTAACCGGCGGACCTCCCCGCTCACGCGCACGCTCGATCAGAATTTGAAGCCCACTTCGACGTAGATTTCGCGGGGATTGTCGACGAAGGCCGACATGTCGGCGAGAACGCCCGTCCCCGCGGTCCCGGTACCCGTCCCACCCGCGAACGGAATATCGTTCGCTGCCGTAACGACCAGCTTGTTGGTGAGGTTGCGTCCGATCAGCCCGATCGTCCATCGGTCGTCAGGACCATTAACGCGCAGCGCGGCGTCGAGTTTGGTATATGCCTTTTGCACGGCGTCCGGGCGAAGCGTGTCGGTGAAATTATACTTGCCGGTGTAGCTGACGTCGCTCGATAGTTGCAGCGTCCAGCCCGATGCCGTCAGCGGCATGTCATAGCTCGCCCCGATGCGCCCGGCGAAGCGCGGCGCCTTCGGCGGCGTGCGTCCGTCATAGTCCTGGCTCGTGAAGGCAGCGCCGGGCGCCGGCGCGAGCAGATTGCAGCCCGCGGCAATCGTCTGACCGCCATAGCATTGCCCGATATAGTCCTTGTAGGACGCGTCGTTGAACGCGGCAGCGCCGCGCAACGAGAAGCCGCCCGAGCGCCAGTTGAAATCGCCCTCGACCCCCTTGACGCGCAACGTCCCGGCGTTCGCCACGACCTGGCCGATCGTGACCGGATCGAAATTCTGCACCTGGAGGTCGAGATAGTCGTAATAATAGGCCGTGGCATTGAGCGAGAGCGCGCCGCCCAGCAAAATGGCCCGGGCGCCGACTTCGCCGCCGCGAGCGCGCTCTGCACCGAATTCACCGGCGGCAACGGTCGCCGCGGGGGTCAGGGTCTGCGAGATATTGAACCCGCCCGACTTGAAGCCTTCCTTATAGGCCGCATAGAAGGTCAGGTCGCGCGAAGGCTTGTAACGCAGCGTCACCTGCGGCGACACGTCGGTTTCGCGATAACGGTCATCGAGGCGAAGACCCGCCGGGAAGGCGCCCGCGAAGGCGAGATGCGCCGGCAGCGACGCCTGATAGCTGTCGCGCGATTCATAGCTCCAGCGCGCACCGCCCGCGAGTTCGAGCGAGTCGGACAGGTTGGCAGTCACTTCGCCGAACGCCGACATCGAGCTGCCCTTGAAACCATTGTCGCGCTTGAATGTGGTGTAGGTGTTCGTCACCGGGCTGATCGGCACGGGGAAGATATAGGCGTCGGTGTTGAAGACGAACTTGTTGCTCGACGCGAACAAGCCGAACAGCACGTTGACCGCACCGTCCCACTTCGACTGGAAGCGCAATTCTTCCGACGTCTGGCGGTAATCGGCAAGCTGCGAGAAGGTCGCGGGATAGGCCTCGCCCGACACATTGTTGAGGTCGGTCTGCTTGAACCGATAATAGGAGGTGATCGAGGTGACGTCGAAGACGTCGCTTGTCAGCGTCGCGGTGAGGATTCCGTAGCCCGACTTCAGCCGCGAATACATGCGTCCGTCGCGGGCATAGCGATAATCGGCCTGCGCGACGGCGAGCGGAATCGTCGAGCTGTCGGAGCGGCCGTCGACGCCGCAATCGGCGTTCGGACTGGGCGGAATACCGTTCGCGGCGAAAGGCGTCGTCCGGCCGCCGCCGCAAATCCGCTCGACGATATCGGTCGGGCCACCGTCCTTCTGATCGGTGTAGCCGGTCTTGACCTGGAAGGTCAGATTATCGGTCGCGTCCCATTCGAGCGTCGCACGGCCGCTGTAGGTCCTGCCACCACCGCGATATTTGCTGTTGCGGTGGCGTTCCATACCCAGCGGATCGAGATAGGTCGCCGCCGCGCTGTTGGTGAAGGCGCCTTCGCTATCCGACACGCGGAAAGCCAGGCGCGCCCGCAGACCGTCGGCCAGCGGCCCCGAAATATAGCCCTCGCCATATTTCTCCCTCGCCTCGAAGCCATAGCCGGCCTTGAAGCCGGCCTCGAAGACGTCGCGCGGGCTGTTGGTCGTGACCGCGATGAGGCCGCCCGTCGCATTCTTGCCGAAGAAGAGCGCCTGCGGCCCCTTCAGCACTTCGACCCGTTGCACGTCATATTGACTGAGGCCGATCTCGCGGCCGCGGCTCATCGGCATGCCGTCGACGACGAAGGAAACCGACTGGTCGAAACCGGCGCTGAGCGCCGTCGAACCGACACCGCGAAGGAAAATGCTCGCCGACGAGCCCGATGCCGCCTTGCCCGCCACCATCGTCGGGACGAGCGACGCCATGTCGCTGAAATCGGTAACCGCATAATTGTCGAGCGCCGCGCCGCCGAGCGCGGTAATCGCGACAGGAGCGTCGATCAGCCGCTCGTCGCGGCGGCGCGCGGTGACGATGATTTCGCCGTCGGCAGGGACCGATGCCGTGTCGTCTGCGACGGGAGCCGTGTCAGCCGCGGAGGTCTGGGCATGTGCGGGAAGAACGGCCGCTGCAGTGCCG
The DNA here is from genome assembly GCF_035998905.1 of Sphingopyxis sp. Classification (GTDB taxonomy): domain Bacteria; phylum Pseudomonadota; class Alphaproteobacteria; order Sphingomonadales; family Sphingomonadaceae; genus Sphingopyxis. The sequence continues at coordinate 3,581 of NZ_DASYHG010000022.1, forward strand.
ATGACCGAAGCGAGGCAGGCGTAGCGAATAGCGCGAAACGAAGCACGGCGGTCCATGACAAATCCTCTCCAAAATGCGGGCCGTCATCCGCGGCCTTGATCAATAACCTATCAGCATTAGATTTAATGTCAATTGCTAAAATTAACGCCGTAAGGTTTTTGCAGACGGCCAATAATTTATTGTAATAATTATGTTTTTCAGGATGATCGCGCCGCTTCGCCGTGAAGTGCCCGCTTGGAAAAGGCAACCACCGCTTCGTTGAACGCGTCGTTGCGGTCGCCCGCCACCATATGGCCCGCGCCCGCGACGTTGACCGTCTCCAGCCTTGGCAGCGCGTCCCGGAACGCAGCGACTCCGGCATCCGAAACGACGTCGCTGGAGAGACCGCGCACGAGAAGGACGGGCAGGCAGGGCAGCATCGGCAATCGCAGCGCGGCACGCTGAACCACGTCGTGATGACGTTCGGGTGTTTCGTCGAGTATCCGGGGATCCCAATGCCAATGCAGGCGCCCGTCTGCATCCTTGCGGAGATTCTTCATCATCCCGGCGCCGTTGGACGAGGCCCGTTGCCGGGGATTATAGGCAGCGACCGCCTCCACCGCCTCGCCTATTGTCGCAAAACCCTCGGGATGGCCCCGCATGAACGAGACGATACGGTCGATCCCGCGCGGATCGGGTTCGGGCACGATATCGACCAGCACCAGTCCGGCGGGCCGCAATCCACGGTCGATCGCAACGATGGAGGTCGCCCCGCCCAGCGAAGCGCCGACAAGCACGAACGGTACCCCGATCCCCGCTACGACCGCCCCCAGATCTTCGGCGCGGTCGGTCAGTTGATAGGCGGCGGTCGGCGACCAGTCGCTTTCCCCATGCCCGCGCGCATCATAGTTGATGACCTGAAAACCCTCGGAAAGCAGATGTCGGGCCGCGCGGCTCCAGCTGTGACGCGTCTGACCGCCGCCATGCAGAAGCACCACCGCGGGCGCCGCGGGATCACCGCCGCGATCGGCTGCGAGCCGCAGGCCGTCACGCGAAACGACCATGATGCTTTGCATATTGCCTGTCATGGGCGGACGCTCCTCCTTGCCAAAAGACTGCGCTTCGCATTATCTAACGTTAATAGATTTATGAGCAGGAGAGTTTCGATGGTGCGGTTCGATTTTCAGGGCAAGCGCGTGCTCGTCACCGGCGGCACGCAGGGGATCGGGCTGGGTATCGCGGAAGCGTTCGCCGACGCCGGCGCCGAGGTCATCGTCAGCGGAACACGGGAGGGCGCTGCCGACTATGAGGACGATCTGTCGCGATTTTCCTATCTTCGCGCCCGCCTCGACGAACCGGGCGAACGCGTGGCGCTCGCCAAGGCCGTCGGCGCGATCGACATTCTGGTCAACAATGCAGGGCAGTCGCATCCCGACGAATATTCGATGGACGGCTATGCCCGCGTCATCGAAGTCAATCTCAACGCCGCTGCCGAGCTTTGCTACCTGTTTCACCCGACCCTGCGCGAGCGCGGGGGCGCGATCGTCAATGTCGGGTCGTGCGCAAGCTTCATCGCGATCGGCACCGCCCCCGCCTATACGGCGAGCAAGGCCGGACTGCTCGGCTTCACCCGCGCGACTGCGGACCAGTGGGCCCGCGACGGCGTGCGGGTCAATCTGGTCGCGCCGGGTTTTATCGAGACCCGGATGACCTCGGGCGTTCGCGCCGATCAGCGCAAGGCGGGAAATACGCTGCGCGCGATCCCCGTCCGGCGTTTCGGCACGCCCGCCGAGGTCGCCGCAGCGACGCTCTTTCTCGCCTCCCCCGCGGCTTCCTACATTACCGGCCAGAGCATCGTCGTCGACGGCGGGCTGATGCTGCGATGATATAAACCGAATGCTTTTAGGCTGGCACTCGCTCGCCTGTGCTGTCATGAGCGGCAAGAAACAGGGAATATTTGCGTGGCACGACCTTCGAAACCTTTGATCTCGCGTGAGAATGCGGCAGAAGCAGCGCTCTCAGCCATCGACGAGCACGGGCTGGAGGCGCTGAGTCTGGGTCTGGTCGCGAAGAAGATAGGTGTCCGCCCGCCGTCGCTTTATCATCATTTCAAGGACAAGTCCGAGCTGCTGCAGGAAGTCGCGCGGATGATGCTGGTCAAGATGCCCGCGGTGCGGGCGACGGGCCAGTCGTTCGAGGAGCAGATCATCGCGCGCTGCGTCGCAACCCGCCAGACGTTGCTGAAACATCCCAATGCCGCGCCGCTGATCCTTCGCTACTTCCCACGCCACATGCTGCTTGCGGCCTATAACCGCGCCGCATCGGAAGAGCCTTATCCGACCCCCATTCAGATGACCGTGATCGATGCGATCGAAAAATATACCTATGGCGCCGCGCTGTTCGAAGCGTCGGCGCGCGCGCGCGGCATCGACCCGATGCCGCCGGTCGACGGCGAGAAATATCCGAGCCTTGCAAAGGCAATCGAAGACAACCCGTTCGACGACGAACAGCTTTTTGTCGAATCGCTCCGTCTTTTCCTCGTCGGTGTGCGCGAACGCGTCGCTTCGGACACGATCGGCCAGTCGCTCGACTAAGCCCCGCTAGACTAGGGTATCTCGTTCCCGAAGATCGCCGAGGAGACCGTCGGCGCGCCCGGGCCGCCCGCGAGCAGGCAGATTTTTGCGCCCGCCACCGGATTGGCGGACTCGCCGCGCAGCTGCTTCACCGCTTCGTAAGCGGTGCCGATGCCGTGGATGAATCCTTGGGCAAAATTGCCACCGCCCGTGTTGACCGGCAGCTTTCCGGTCGGGGCGATGAGATTTTCGAAGCGCACCACCTCGGCGACATTCTCATAGGTGCAGAAGCCGTGGTCGATCAGCGACGCGACGCCCTGCGCGCTGAAATTCTCGTAGAGCTGTACGACGTCGATGTCGGCGGGCGACAGCCCCGTCTCGGCGTAAAGCCGCCGCGCGATCGGGCGGAAGCCCGCGGTCGGATAGAGCGCCTCGTCGTCGTTTTCGAGAAGGTCGCCCCACCCTTTCTCGGCGCCGTTCGCGCAGCCCAGCAAATAGATGGGCGGCCTTTTGAGATCGCGCGCGCGCTCGGCCGACACCATCAGGAAGGCAGCGGCGCCGTCATTCTCGCGGCTGCAGTCGAACAGCCGGAACGGCTCGGCGATCCAGCGCGAATTGCGCATTTGGTCGAGGTCGAGTTCGCTACCATAGGCGACCGCCTCCGGATTGCGCGCGCCATGATAATAGGATGCCCGCACCAAATCCTCGGCGACCGACCGCGGCACGCCATGATGTTCGTACATGCGGTTGGCGCGGATCGCACACACCTGTGCCGGTGCGACGAGCCCGGCCGCGAGCATATGATCGTTGAGATGGTGCGCCATCACCGCGGCCGACAACCGTCCGCTCGATCCCTCGACCAGCGCGCGGAAGACAATGACCGCTTTTGCCTGCCCGGACAGGATCGCGGCCGCAGCGAGTCCGAATGCGCCGGCGACGCCGCCGCCGCCGCCGCCCCAGATCACGCTCGACCATTTGAGCTCGCGCGTCCCAAGCGCCGGCATCAGCCGGACGGGCTCGTTCTTGTCGTCGCCATAGGAGACAAAGCCATCGACCTCGGCGGGGTCGAAGCCCGCATCGGCGCAGGCAGCAAGGATCGCCTCCGCGAGCACGCCTTGCTCGGGCAGCGGCGAGGCGCCGCGCTTATACTGGCGCATCCCGATGCCCGCGACGGCGGTGGTTCCGTAAAGCGGGTGCATCAGCCGCGGCTCCAGATGATGGTGGGGATATCGCGGCCCTCGACGCGCGTCGCGCCGATCCGCCCGGCAATCGCTTCGCCGATCACCGGGTCGACCTGCTGCGGATCGTCGAGGCGGCCGAGCAGACGGACACCACAATCGTCGACGGTCGCGACGACCGACACGAACGGAAGGTCGAGGCTTTCGGTAAAACCGAAGCGATGCCAAGTGCGCGTCCACGAAAAGATCGTGCCGCGCATCGCACGCTCGATCCATTCGACCGTCTCGCTGCCGCACGCGCCGCAGCGACTGACCGCCGGCCACAGCCAGTCGCCGCAGCCACCGCAGCGCGGCAACAGCAGCCGGCCTTCGGCAAGGCCATTCCAATAGGGCGCATCGGCGCCGTCGTTCACGTGCATGATCAGGCCGCCACCGTCCACTCGAGGGGCAGCGTTTCAAGCGCCATCACCGTGCCGATGCGGAACGCATGCTTCTCGCCCGGCGTCGCCCGAAAGGCGGGCACGCGTTTCACCCACTCCTCGGTCAGGATACGCAACTCGGCGCGGCCAAGGACATGCCCGACGCACAGATGCGGGCCCGACGAAAAGGTCAGGTGCGCGGTCTTCTTGCGGTCGAGGTCGAAGGCGTTGGGCGCGTCGAACTTCGCGGGATCGCGGCTACCGAGGCAGAGGATGTTGAGCACCATCTCGCCCTCGCGGAACTGCGCCTCGCCGACCTGCTGGTCCTGCACCACCAGCCGGGGCGTGTTGACGACGCCATAGAGCCGCACCGCCTCGTCGGCGAAGGCCCCGATCAGCGACGGATCGGCCGCGAGCCGCGCCTGCACGTCGGGCATCTTCGCTAGCTGCTGGAAGGCAAAGCCGGTGACGTTCGTCACCGTATCCATGCCGCCGAGAAACAGCACGAAGCTCATCGCAAGGATTTCATCGTCGCTCATCGTCCGGCCGTCGATGTCGACCTGGATGAAATGCGACATCAGCTTGTCGTCGGGCGCCGCCTTCTTTTCCTCGATCAGCGCCTTCATCTCGCCCAGGATCGCGGCGCTGAGGCGTCCGAGTTCGGCCTCGTCATTCTGCGCCGAGAAGAAAGCTTCGGCGAGCGCACGGAAGTCGTGGAGCCGCGACAGGTCCATTCCCATCAATTCCATAAAAACGCTGACCGGGAAAAGTTTCGCGAGATCGGCCTGGAAATCGCACGCACCTTTCGCGGCGACGGCGTCGACCAGTTCGACCGCCCATTCGCGGATGCGCGGTTCGAGCGCCTTGATCGCAGCCGGCCCGAACATCGGCATCATCGCCTTGCGGTAGGGCAGGTTTTCGGGCGGATCGAGGCTCAGCGGGATGAAGAAAGGCGGATTCTCGACGCGCGGGATCTGCATCTCGCGCACCGAAAAATGCTCGGGGTCGAGCACGACCTTGCTGATCGCCTCGAAGCTTTTGACGATCCAGTGGCCACCGTTGAGCCGCGTCCAGAAAATGTCGGGCGCTTCGGCCAGTGCCGCGGCATAGGTACCCTGCACATCCTCGCCGATACGCGGATCGGCGTAGATGTCGAAGTCGAACACGAGATGCGCCGGAATATGCGTCGGCACCGGCGCGGTCGCCAGTCGGGGGGCGGTCATAGCGGACTCCTCATCGCACGCGCTCCATCGTCTCGTGCGCTCCGGCATAGCGTTCGCGCACCGCGGGTTTGGACAATTTGCCGGTGGCGAGCCGCGGCAACGGGTCGGCCGAAAATACGACGTAGCGCGGCACCTTGTAGTTCGAGAGATTGGTGTTGCAGTGGGCGATCAGCGCGACGACATCGATTTCCGCGGCCGCGTGATAGACGATGAAGGGCGTCTCGCCGAATTTCTCGTCGGGAGCGGCGATCGCCAACGCCTCGACGACACCCGGGAACTCGCACACCACGCGCTCGACCTCGGCCGCCGAAATGTTGAGCCCGCCCGAAATGATCAGATCCTTCATCCGGTCGACGAAGGTCAGGAGGCCGCGCTCGTCGAGAGTCCCGATGTCGCCCGACCAGAGCCAGCCGTCGCGGATCGCTTTCGCGGTCTCCTCCGGATTGCGCCAATAACCCTGCATCATGCCCGGCGAGCGCATGACGATCTCGCCCGGCTCGCCGGGGTCGCAAGCGCTGCCGTCGGCGCGCAGCACGCGCACCTCCATGAAGATGCCGCCCCAGCCGCATTTCTCGGGCTCTTCGATCGCCAGATGTTCGGGCATCATCGTCACGTTTCCGCCGACCTCGGTCTGGCCATAGATCTGGCGGATCGTGATCCCCTTGGTTTTCCAGATATCGAGCAACTGCCGGCTGACGCGCGCGCCGCCCGCGGTCGCGAGGCGGATCGACGACAGGTCGGCATCGGCGAAGCCCGGGCAGCGGGCGATCGCCTCGAAAAAGGTCGGCACTGCGCCGAAGCAATTGATCTTCTCGTCCTGCAGCAATTGCAGGATCGCATCCGGAACGAAAGCGGGCTCCATGAAGATCGTGCAGCCCTGCGTCGTGTAATGGATCAGCTGGACAAAGCCTGCCGAGGTATTGAGCGGCGCGAGGCTGATGATCCGGGCGCCCGGCGACGACGACGTCTCTTCGAGCGACCAGCACGCGGCATAGGCGGTCATCGAGCGATTGGTGAAGACAACGCCCTTGGGCTTCGCTGTCGAGCCGCTCGTCGCAATGATGACGACCGGGGCATCGGGCTGCGGATCGTGCTTCGGCGACTCCGGCGCACCGAAACGCAAGGCTTCGACCTCGGCCATCGGTCGCGGGGTTAGGCCGGCGGCACTCACATTCGCCTCGAACTCGGGCGCGGCGAAGGTGAAACGCGGCTCGGTCGTTTCGCACAACTCGCGAATTTCGCGCGGCGTGAAGCGGAAATTGACCGGATTGACGATCCCACCCGCGCGGATGATCCCCATGATCAGCGCGCAATAGGCCAAGCTGTTCGTCGAGCAGATCGCGACGCGGTCGCCGGGCTGCAACCCATCAGCTTCGAGCATCGCCGCCACACGGTCGGACCAGCCCTTGTAGTCGCCATAGCTCAGCCGGTCGCCGCCGAGCACCACTGCGGGTTGCTCGGGCCGCATCCGCGCCCACCAATCCATAGCGCTCGGTAACGTCTGCGCCATCAGTCCCTCTCCATCCGGTCTTTTGCCGGTGTATCAATCACAGAAGCGCTTCGATCGCTTCATAATAGCGCACGATATTGGTCTCGAGCCCGCAATAGACGGTTTCTTCGGGTACGCCTGCGCCCAGTCCCTGCTGGCTGATCTCGGCGGCGCGGAAGTCCTCGCCGCCAAAGACGCTGAGGATCAGTTCGTATGAGCGCGCGAAGACTTCCTCGGCCTTTGGCGTCGACGCTGCCTCCGGGGTCAGCATGAAATATTCGACCGTCGTCCGGTCGGGAGCGCGGGGCATCAGCAGCATGATGCTGGTATAATATTGGCTCGTCACCACGACGCAGTTCGGGAACGCCGTATAGGCGTGGGTGACAAGCTTGTGGACGTTCGCGGTCGGGTCCTCGTCGAGCATTTCGGGGACATAACCGATGCGTCCCGACACCTGCCGGATGTTCGGCCCGAACATGTCGACGATGTTCGGCGCGTCCTGGAATCGGTCGCCGATCGACGCAGCGTGGAGCCGCTGGACATGATAGCCTTCGAGGAAGGGTTCGAGCACGACCTTCCAGTTCGCCTTCAGGTCGAAGGTCTTGCGTCCATAAACATGCGCCGACGGGATGCCGATCGCGGTGAAGTCGTCGGCGACCTGCTCCGAAAGCTGCGACCAGTCGGCGGGAATGTCACGGTTGAGCTGGACATAGACGATCCCGCCCCACTCGCGCGCTTCGAGCTCGACCAGCCCGCGCTTGCTCTTGTCGAAATCCTGAAACGCTTCGCTGCGCGACACGCCGATCAGCTTGCCGTCGATGCCATAGGTCCAGGCATGATAGGGACAGGTGACGCGGCCCTGCTTGTGAACCGCGCAATCCTCGATGATCTTCGACCCCTTGTGCTGGCACGCGTTGACGAAGGCCTTGATCGTACCGTCGCGGGTGCGCGAGACGAGCATTGGGAAACCATAGCTGTCATTGGCGACGATGCTGCCGGGTTCGAGCAGCGCCGACACGGTGACGGGCACCGGATAGCGGCGGAAGATCCTGTCCTGTTCGAGGTCGAAGCGTTCCTGCCCGGTAAAGATCGCATTGGGCCGCGTCGCGCCGAAGGGCACGACGACCGCGTCCTTCTCGGCCGGGATTTTGCGGATCGCCTCGATCTGGCTCGGCGTCAGGTCGGCGAGCGTGGTCAGTTTGCGGGCGGGGCGCGCAATTTCACTAACTTCACTCATATCGCCAATCCTCTCCTTGTCGTTGGTTCAAGACTATTCCACCCTTTACCTAATGACAATAGTTTTTTATGACGGCTGCGAGAGCACCGCAAAAGCGGCCGGATTCGAGGGATAATGAGGATGAGCTTCGACTATATCATCTGCGGCGCCGGCGCGGCGGGATGCGTTCTCGCCTACCGCCTGTCGGAGAATCCGAAGCTGAGAGTCGCGCTGGTCGAAGCGGGACCGCGCGACCGCCATCCCTTCATCGCGATGCCCAAGGGGCTTGCCAAGGTGATGCAGGACCCGAAGCATCTGTGGGTCCATATGAGCGAGCCCGAGGCGTCGACCGCGGGCCAATCCGAGGCGTGGGTGCGCGGGCGCGTGCTCGGCGGATCATCGTCGGTCAACGGCATGATGTATGTCCGCGGCCAGCCCGCCGATTTCGACGCGATCGCCGAGAAGTCGAGCGACGACTGGAGCTGGACGCATATCGGCGCGGCGTATCGCGCGTTCGAGAATCACGAACTGGGCGCGGACGAAACGCGTGGACATGCCGGGCCGATGAAAATCTCGATGCCGACGCAGCGCCTGCCGATCAGCGACGCGCAGGTCGCGGCGGGCGAAGCGATGGGCTGGACGAACAAGCCCGACATCAACGCCCCCGACGACCAGGTCGCGATCGGCTATGCGCCGCGCACGATCTTCAAGGGCAAGCGCCAGAGCGCCGCGCAGGCGTTCCTGCGCCCCGCCGAGAAACGCCCCAACCTCACCATATTGACCGAGCGCACCGTCGACCGCGTGATCTTCGACGGCACGCGCGCAGTCGGGGTCGAGGTCATCCACAACGGACAGCGCGAGACGATCGACACGGCGCATGAGGTTATCGTCTGCGGCGGCGCGATGGCGAGCCCCGCGATCCTCGAACGCTCCGGGATCGGCGACCGCGACCGGCTCGCCGCATTGGATATCCCGCTCGTCCATCACAGTCCCGAGGTCGGCGAAGGGCTGATCGAACATCGCGGTATCATCATGCAGTGGAAGCTCTCCAAGGGGGCGCTGTCGCAGAACCGCGTCTTCGGCGGCTGGCGCCTGCTGCTCGCGACGCTGCAATATTATCTGACCGGCGACGGCCCGATGTCGGCTGCGGCTTATGAGATCGGCGGCTGGTTCAAGACGCGGCCGGGGCTGAACCGCCCCGACGCGCAGATGCTGATCGCGCCCTTCAGTTTCGACATGGCGACGCAGCGCACGCAGCTCGAAAAGCATCCGGGCATGAACGCGGTCATCTATCCGCTGCGCCCGACCTCGCGCGGGAGCATCCATATCGCGACGCGCGACCCCGATGCCGCGGCGAGCTTCAAACCCAATTACCGCGCGACCGAAGAGGATCGCGCCGCGATGGTCGGCGCGGTGCGTGTGATGCGCGAGTATGCGAAGCAGGCGCCGCTCGCGGACATGATCGCCGAAGAGACGATGCCGGGGCCGGCGTTCGGCAGCGATGCCGAAATCATGGACGCCTATGATCGCTTCGGGACCTGCGGCTATCATGCGGTCGGAAGCTGCCGGATGGGCAAGGACGACGCGTCAGTCGTCGACCCGGCGCTGCGCGTCCGCGGCACCCAGGGACTTCGCGTCATCGACACATCGGTGATGCCGGTGATACCGTCGGGCAACACCAACGGTCCGACGATGGCGATGGCATGGCGCGCCGGCGACATCATCCTGCGCGACGCGCCGCAAGCGAAGGCTGGCTGAGATGGAATTGCACGACGCCCTCGCCGCGCGCTTCGACCGGCTGAAGTCCAGCGACGACGGCTGGCAGGCGCTGGCCGATGCAGGCGTATTGGGCCTGCCTTTCGCCGAAGCGCATGGCGGGCTGGGCCTGCCGCCGCGCGACGGCTTTGCGGTGCTGGAGGTGCTCGGACCGAGGGCAATCGCCTTGCCCTATCTCGAATGCGTGCTGCTCGCGGGCACGTTGCTCGACCGTGCGGGCGGTAACGCGGCGGCGCAGTGGCTACCACGCGTCGCCGCAGGCGAAGCAAAGCTCGCCTTTGCATCGATCGACGACCGCGAACCCGCACGCGCGGCGATCGATGCCGCGGGCTGGCGCCTGTCGGGCGGCAAGCTGCTGTCGATCGGCGCCGCCGAGGCCGACGCGGTGGTCGTCGCCGCCGCGGTGGACGATGGTCCCGCCGCTTTCCTGATCGCGCGCGAAGCGCTGGCGATGAAAGCCTATCCGACGATCGACGGCCGCCGCGCGGCCGACCTGCTGCTCGACGACGTGACGGTCCCGACCGACGCGCGGCTGGCGATCGAGCCGGAGGACATTGCCGATATCCTCGACTTGGGCGCCGCCGCCATCGCCGCCGAGGCCGCGGCGATCATGGCGCGGCTCGTCGCCGACACGCGCGATTATTGCGTGCAGCGCGAACAGTTCGGGAAAGCGATTTCAAGCTTTCAGGTCGTGCAGCACCGCCTTGTCGACATGCACATCGAGGCGCGCCGCGCTGCGGCTGCGGCAGCGCTCGCGGTCGACGCGCTCGACCTCGATCCGGCGGAACGCGCGAAGGCGATCAGCGCCGCGAAGGTCACGATCGCCGATGCCGGCCGCTTCGTCGGGCAGAATGCCGTGCAACTGCACGGCGGCATGGGAATGACCGAAGAGCTGCCCGTGTCGGCGCTGTTCAAGCGGCTGACGGTGATCGAAAGCGAGTATGGCACGCGCGACGCGCATCTGGCCCGCTATATGGCGCTGGGCTGAGGCGTCTGCGTGCGGTCGTTCGAGATTTATAATGGGGGAATGCAAGTGCCTGCTTACGACCGGAAGCGGCCGTTCTTCTCCCCTCCCGCTTGCGGGAGGGGTCGGGGGTGGGCAGCCACGTTACGATCAGGCCCACCCCGCTGCGGCTAACGAACAAGTTCGCAAGCCTCGCTGCCCCTCCCGCAAGCGAGAGGGGA
>NZ_DASYHG010000023.1:0-64875 GCF_035998905.1 Sphingopyxis sp.
ACCACTGTCTCCACGATCAACATCCCGTTCTCGCCAACTGATCAAAACCAGTCGGCCGACTAAATCCCCGGGATGAAGGGGTCCTTTTTGCACGCCGATCACCCCACGAAGGGGGTGCCTATTGCACGCTGATCCTCAACCTCGCGCTCGCGAGCTTCCCGCTTGAGCGTGCGAAGGCGATTGTTCTGGAAAATCAGATGCGGGAGCACATCCTCCTCGCACACGACCTCCTCGACCAACAAGCCGCAGATTTCCCCTTGAGTTGCCGCTGTGTAGATCGCGAGCAGAAGGACCCAATAGGCCGCGTCCTGATGGATAAACTGACCGCTTTTCAGGCGCCGCTTCGGGCCGCCATTTCCGACATATATCGGAGATGCCAGCATTTCCTCGAGATGCGCCAGTTGCCAAGGCGACTTGGCTTTTGACTTCTGGCCGACCGTCACCTTCCGGGAAAATTTGAGCGGACTGATTTGACCTTCCCGCCAATACCCTTCGGTCACCATCCGATGACCAAACCGGGCAAGATAGGCCAGATCCTTGTTGAACGTGACCGCCTTACGGCTGTTCTGTGTCGTGAGCGGGGGAAATTTCTTCTTCGCCTCCTCATATGGCTCGTGCCAAAATGTCTGCACGCGCACCGTCTTCGGCATGCTCATCATTTCACGGCAAAAATGCGAAAGATGCTGTTGGCCATAGTCCTCGGCGGGCAAGTCGCCGACCATCCAGACAAATTGTTTGACCAGGCGCTTGCCATCTTCGGCCGTGCTGCCCGGGCCTTCTTTCCAAAAGCCTTGGCTGACAATTCCTGCCACGACTTCGTCGATCACCTCGCTCAACAATGGCGCCGACTTTTTGGGCGCTGGAGCGCCATGATCAGTTTCGCGGACCGATTGGACTGGCGGTTGCGATACGGCGGCCTCCTGCGGGTCGGATTTCGGCGTCTCAGAACGCGCCCGTTCAATTTCTTGGCGCGGAGCGTTCAGCAGGAACGCGATTGGCTCAGGCTGGCTCTGCACAAGGGGCGTATTGAATGTCGCGGCCCGAAACTGGGCGTCCGCCCAGGCGGTGAGCATGGTGCGACGATCATCGTCGGCATAGCGCTTGTCGAAGGACAGCCCCAATTGCGCGCACTGCAACGACAAATGCGCGTCTGACAGTGGATTGGTCCCGGCATTATGCCGCACCAGCAATTCGAGCTTGTGCATATGCCGCTCTGACCGTCCCTGCGCGCGCAAGCTTTCGCGCGTTGGATCGTCAAGAACCGCAGCGCCGTTGTGCCGCGCAGCAAGAAGATAATAGTCGCCGAACACGCGCGCCGCTTCTTCGGCTTCCGGATTTGGGCCGTGCAACTGCTCCCGGATTGCCAATCCGAGCTGCACATCGGTTGCCTTGCGAGCGATTTCGGCGAGCATGGATGCGGAGCGCGCTCCGCCGTTTAAAATGATCTCATGATTGATCATGGTCACAACCCTATCGAGGGCTGCGCATGCCGCGGCGGCCCGAAAGCGGGCCTGGGACAATTCTTTGGTCCCAAGCGACAAGGTTATGGGTTGAGGTTTAGCTTTGAAAAAGCATATTTTGCGTCGGAGCGCATAAATCCCGCCGCGCCGACGATAGGTGTAAGGAATGGCTCCCATTTGAAAAAATCATCTCGTGCGACTCGCCTGTGCGATACCCCCGTGGCATGCCTCGGCGAGGGCGCAGAAAGATTTTAGCTTTTACAGACACTTATCTCCAAACTCGGCGGGAATCCTCTCTCCCCGACCAATTTCTTGCATATTGCAAATTTTGCACCGTCTCTTCTTGTAAGTCGGCGCGCAACACCCTAAATTCCTCTTACACCGCCATGGTTTTCCCCCTTTCCATCGCGGTGAGTGCCCAGCCTTCATTGGCGCGGGCGCGTCCTCCCTGGACCCTGGCCACCTCGTACTTCGGTACGGGGTGGTTTTTTTATTCGGCCGCCTGCGGGAATATTTCGTCGGAAGGCCGCGTTCGCCCCGCCTCGGCCACCATTTTGGCGAACCAGCTTGCGAGCCTTGCGATACGCGCCGCATCGGGCAGGCGCTCCGGCGTGAGGTAAAGGCTGCGATCGATCTCGATCTGCACGGCGTGAATCGCATCGCCCGGGCGGCCGTGCGTCCGGACAATATGGCCGCCGGCATAAGGCTGGTTACGCGACACCGACGCGTCCAGGCGCTCGGCCGATGCCATCACCAGGTCGACGAGCCACGCCCCCGCCGTCGCACCGAAATGATCGCCCACGACGATCCGCGCGCCATGCCCCGGCTGTCCGGCCGGAATCGCAGGCATCGAATGCAGGTCGATCAATATCGCATGGCCGAACCGATCGCGCGCCGCCGCCAACTCTTCAGCCAGCGTCGCATGATAGGGCCGGTGAAGCGATTCGAGGCGCCAGTGCAGCGCCGCGGGATCGATCGGCCGCTTCCACAAGGGGCCGCAGTCGGCGAGTCGCGTGGGTATCACTCCCAACCCCGCCCGTTCCTTGCGGCCGGGTGCAGAGAACCGGTCTCGAAGCGACATCGCGACCTCCCCCGGGGCCATCTGGCCTTCGCCGCGGTTGCAATCGGCGACGGCACGCGCCCACAGGGCCTGCACGACCGTTCCCCCCGCTTCGACCGCACCGGCAGCGATCAGGTCGCACCAGCCATCCTCGAGCCGCTCGAGATGCGACCGCTCGACGCGCGCCGCGGCCAGGATTTCGGGCGGATAAATGCGCCCTGCGTGCGGCACCGACACGACGACGGGGCTGCTCGCAGCGGGCCGGTTGACAGCGATGGCGGCAGGCGGGATGCTGCGGAACGGCATGGATGCTGCGTGGCAAAAAAACCGCGATGAATCCAGCGCCGCGCGTCAATTTGTTAAATCTCTGACGCTATGCCGCATACAGCTTAGAGGACGCGGTCAAAGGGAACCGGCGGCGTCGAGGGACCAGGGAATAATATTCAGCATGATTCGTATTTTGCTGGCCGAAGACGACGACGTGATGCGCGAATATCTTGCGCGCGCGCTGACTAGCGCCGGCTATCATGTCACCGCGGTTGATCGCGGTACCGCGGCGGTGCCCTATATCGATTCGGGGACGTTCGACCTGCTGCTGTCGGACATCGTCATGCCCGAAATGGACGGAATCGAGCTTGCCCAGCACACGGCCAAGGCCGCGCCCCAGACGCAGGTCATGTTCATCACCGGCTTTGCCGCGGTGTCGCTGCGCGCCGAGGAAAATGTGCCGCAGGCGAAGCTGCTGTCGAAGCCGTTTCACCTCAAGGATCTGGTGCGCGAGGTCGACAATATGTTCGGCCGCGCCGACCGATCGAGCCAACAATAATCACGACAGCGCGCGCGAGGGCTTGCCAAGCCGCGCAGAGGCCTTTAGGGGGCGCGTCACCCCAAGGGATGGGCGTGTAGCTCAGTGGTAGAGCACTGTGTTGACATCGCAGGGGTCGCAAGTTCAATCCTTGCCACGCCCACCATTAAAAACGCCGCCACCCCAACGGGTTGGCGGCGTTTTTGCTTTCAGCCTCTCATCACGCCATTCCGCGGGCCAGGTCGCCGCGCGACGCATCCCCGACCTGACTGCCGCCGTCGCAGTCGAGGATCGTCCCGGTAATATATCCCGCGGCGGGCGAGCAGAGGAACACCGCCGATTCGGCGACCTCCTCGACCTCGCCCCAGCGCTTCATCGCGATGCGGTCGAAATGCGACTGGCGCGTCGCCGCATCAGGGGCGAGGCGCGCCATGCCTTCGGTTCCGGCGATCGGCCCCGGCGAAATGCCGTTCACCCGAACCTCGGGACCCCATTCGAGGGCGAGGACGCGAATCAGCTGGTTGATCCCCGCCTTCGCGGCGCAGGCGTGCGCCTGCAGCGCCGACGCGTTGACCGCCTGCCCCGCAGTGATCGCGATCAACGACGCGCCGGGGCGATTCAGCAGGTCGTGGCAGCCACGGAAGACATTGAACGTACCGTTGAGGTCGATGTCGACGACGGTGCGAAACGCATTCGCCGACATGCCGAGCGCAGGCACAAGGAAATTACCCGCCGCGCCCGAAATGACGATGTCCATCGGGCCCAGTTCGCCGGCGACGCGCTCCATCACCCCGCGGATCGCCGCATAGTCGCGCACGTCGCCCGACAGGCCCAGTGCGCCCTTGCCGATGTCCGCCGCCGCACGCGCGGCCTTGTCCGGATCGCGACCCGCGACAGCGACTTTTGCGCCGAGCTCGGCAAAGCGCTTGGCAATACCAAGGTTGATGCCGCTGGTACCGCCGGCAACAAACGCCGTCTTCCCGGCCAGCAGGTTGTCGCGGAATGTGCTCATATATCTCTCCCTTGATTTATCCCTGAAGGCCGATGGCACCGATGCGGGGTTGACGGATCGAAACCAGTCGCCTTTTGAAACTGGAACAGACAGCAAGGACGAACCGATGGCAAGTGCCGGCCCCACTTCGAACAGCTTCATCTCGCAGCGACTGAAGCTTCATTATGTCGATTGGGGAAACCGCGGCGCACCGCCGTTGCTGCTCGTCCACGGCGGGCGCGACCATTGCCGCAACTGGGACTGGGTCGCGGAGAAGCTGCAGGACCGTTATCACATCATCGCTCCCGACCTGCGTGGTCATGGCGACAGCGCTTGGTCGCCCGACGGCAATTACGCCATGGACACTTTTGTCTATGACCTTGCGCAACTGATCCACCAGCTCGACCTCGGCCCGCTGTCGATCGTCGCGCATTCGATGGGCGGCAATATCGCACTGCGCTACACCGGCCTCTATCCCGAAAATGTCAGCAAGCTGGTCGCGATCGAAGGCCTCGGCCCGTCGCCCAAGATGCTCGCCGAACGCGCGAAGACGGGATACGCCGAACGCTTCCGCAAATGGATCGACGACAAAAGGCAGGCAGCGGGACGCACCCCGCGCCGCTATGCGACGCTCGACGACGCGCTCGCACGCATGATGGGCGAGAACAGCTATCTGACCGAAGCGCAGGCGCGCCACCTGACGATCCACGGGATCAGCCGCAACGAGGACGGGTCGTGGAGCTGGAAGTTCGACAATTACCTCAACATCTGGCCGGCGTTCGACATGCCGCAGGACGATATAGCCGCGCTGTGGAGCGCGATCGCCTGCCCCACCCTGCTCCTCTATGGCGCCAACAGCTGGGCTTCGAACCCTGAACAGGACGGCCGCCTCCGGCATTTCAACAACGCAAAGGTGATCGAGTTCGAGAATGCGGGCCACTGGCTGCACCACGACCAGTTCGACCGGTTCATGTCCACGCTAGACGAATTCCTCTAAACGGGCGGCCGGTTGCGCGCGACGGCGCGCGATAAGAGGCAGCGCGATGGCCTATACGGGGCAGATTTCGGGGCGACAAAAGGCCGTGTCGGGTGGCGGCGCGCTTGTAGCGGCTGTCTCGGTCGGGCTGGCCCTCGCCAGCGGCCTCGACCTCGACGTCGTCCGCAAGGCGAGCGACGCAATCAGTGCGATCGCCATCCCGGCACCGAAGCCCCCGCGCGCGGAGGTCGTGCCGGCGAACGCCCCCAGCGAAAAGGCAAGCGGCAAAGCCTCGGCGGCGAACACACATGCCAAGGCCGCGGCCATCGCCGCGCCTCCGCCGAAACTGCCCGCGATTACCCCGCCAGTAGCCGCAGCTCCGCGCCCTGATACCGGGACCGACGCGTCGGCCGGCGCCGCCCCGAACCCGGGCGCCGGATCGGGCGCGGGCGGGCGCGGTGACGGTACGGGCGCCGGCGGCATGGGGAGCGGGACCGGCGGCGGTTCGAAAGCGGTGTGGCGCAGCGGTGCGATCCGCGACCGCGACTATCCCCGCGAAGCGAGCCGCGCAAAGGCCGGCGGCGAAGTCGAGGTCCGCTTCACCATTGAGACAAGCGGCCGCGTCAGTGGATGCCGCATCACCCGATCGAGCGGCGATGCCTCGCTCGACCGGACGACATGCGACCTGATCGAGGAGCGCTTCCGCTTCAAGCCCGCGACTAACGCCGCAGGCGATCCTGTCACCAGTCAATATGGCTGGCGACAAACATGGTGGCTCGAGCGGCGACATTAGGCCGCTCTCCGATGGTATCAATTGCGACAATATCGCGAACGATTCGCATTAGAGTTGACTTTGCAAGCGACTCTCAATAGCGGCGCCCCCGAACCGATCACAAAATAAGGGGGTTTACCGTGAAGCCATCGACATCTGCCTCGTTCCTCGCACTCTCCTGCGTGGGCAGCCTGATCAGCGCGCCGGCCTTCGCCGCCGAAGCCGACGCCGCTCAGGACGCGCCCGGCAGCCGCACCGACATCGTCGTCAGCGGTACGCTTGCCACCGAGGTGGAGTCGCCGAAATCGACCGCGCCCATCGTCGACACGCCGCAGACGATCACCGTCGTCTCGCAGGAACAGCTTCGCCAGCAGAACCTGCTGACGCTGCGCGATGCGCTTGCGACCATCCCCGGGATCACCTTCGGCGCCGGCGAAGGCGGCGGCGGTTATGGCGACTCGATCAATCTTCGCGGCTATTCGGCGAACAACGACCTGACGGTCGACGGCGTCCGCGATAGCGCGCAATACAGCCGCACCGACCCCTTCAACCTGCAGCAGATCGAGGTCTACAACGGCGCGAATTCGGTCTTCAACGGATCGGGCAGCGTCGGTGGGACGATCAACCTCGTCAGCAAGATCCCCTTCGCGCGGAACGCGACGACGGTCCAGGCCGCGGTCGGCACCGACAATTATTACCGCGCGGCGGTCGACAGCAACTGGCGCGTCAGCGACCTCATCGCCGTCCGCCTGAACGCGATGTATCATGAAAATGACGTCCCGGGCCGCGACGTCGAATCGTTCAAGCGCTGGGGCGTCGCGCCGTCGATCACGATCGGGGTCGACAGCGACACCAGCCTGACGCTCGCCTATATCCATCAGGACGATGACAATACGCCGATTTATGGCGTGCCCTATTTCCTGGGCGGCGCCAACAACGGCCCGCTTCCCGGTGTCGACGACAGCGACTATTTCGGTATCGTCAACCTCGACGA
Source organism: Sphingopyxis sp. (assembly GCF_035998905.1). Lineage (GTDB taxonomy): Bacteria > Pseudomonadota > Alphaproteobacteria > Sphingomonadales > Sphingomonadaceae > Sphingopyxis. The sequence continues at coordinate 7,059 of NZ_DASYHG010000023.1, forward strand.
ACAGAAGACCAAGGTCGATCGCCTGACGGCGACCTTCCGCCATGCCTTCAGCGACAGCGTCTCGATCCGCAACCTCACCCGCTGGCAGCGTGTCCATCAGTATAGCCAGACGAGCGCCCCGCAGGGTGTCTTCTGCCTTGCCAACGGGCTGCAGCCGATCGGCGCGAACGCGACGTCGACCGTCGGCATTCCCTGCCCCGCGGGCCAGAATACGCCGGGCACCTATTATCCTTCCGGCCCGCGCGGTCTTGTTCGCGATCAGGTCAACGACCTGTTGCACAACCAGACCGACCTGACGATCCTCAGCGGCGCTAAGGGCGGCCTGTTGAATACGCTGGTCATCGGCGCATCGTACAGCCAGGAAGATTATTCGATCGAGAATGCGCAGCTGCTGCGCAATCCGGGCGGCGCGACGCCCAATCCCGTGCTGCCGCCGATCAGCCTGTCGAACCCGAACACCGTCTGGACCGGCCCGGTCAATTACATCCGCACCGGCAACAGCTATGGCGACACGCGAAACTGGGCGATTTATGCGTTCGACACGCTCGAAATCTCGCCGATGTTCGAGGTCAATGGGGGCGTCCGCTATGAAAATGCGCGCACCGTCTTCCGTGCGGACACCGTGACCACCCCCGCGACGGGCGCGGTCTATACCCGCGGCGCCGATCAGGTCAGCGACGAGAATCTCTTCTCGTACCGCGTCGGCGCGGTGTTCCACCCGGTCGAGAACGTCAGCCTCTACGCTGCCTATGGCAACGCGAAGACGCCGACCTCGGCGAGCGTCCGTGCGGGCTGCGGCCTGCCGGCGAGCCCGACGGCAGCCGATCCCTGCGCGACCGCTCCGGAAAAGGCGCGCAACATCGAATTCGGCGCGAAGGCCGAGCTGCTGGACAAGAAGCTGCTCTTGACTGCGGCGGTGTTCCGGAACGAGCGCACCAACTATCGCGTGCCCTCGAACGACCCGGCGCAGCCCGCGTCGCTCCAGATCCTCGACGGCCGCTCGCGTGTCGACGGGGTCGCGATCGGCGCAAGCGGCAACGTCACGCCCGAATGGGCGGTGTTCGCCAACTACACCTACCTCGACGGCAAGGTGAAGCAGAGCGTTTCGGACTTCTGCCTTGCCAACCCGGGCAGCACCGGTTGCGGCAACAGCGTGGCCATTCCCGATCCGCAGCGCGGCGACCGCCTGTTCCAGACGCCCAAACATTCGGGCAGCCTGTTCACGACCTATGTCTTCCCGTTCGGGCTGCAGGTCGGATATGGCCTGACCTATCAGGGCAAGTTCACGACGCACCAGCGCAATCTGGCACAGCGTACGCCGCTCTCGGTCGACGATTATCTGATCCACCGTGCCTTTGTGTCGTACGACTTCAAGAACGGCCTCGTCGCACAGGTCAACGTCCAGAACGTCACGAACGAAGATTATTACACGGGCGTCCGCAACAATGTGAATGCGACGACGGGCGCCGTCACGGGCGGCTGGGCAACCCCCGGCGATGCGCGCTCGGCCGTGTTCAGCCTCTTCTACAATTTCTGATCCCGGCGGGCGGGCGCAGCGATTGCTGTGCCCGCCCTTTTGGGCCTAGAAGCGGGACCATGATCCGTATCATTCCCGACGTGCTCGACGCTGACGGCGTCGCCCGGCTCCGCGCCATCCTCGACGCCGCCGACTGGATCGACGGCAACGAGACATCGGGCCCGCAAGCCGCACTCGCCAAACGCAACCAGCAACTCCCCGAATTCGGCGAGGCGGCCGGCGAAGCGGGGCGCTTCGTGCTCGACGCACTCGGTCGCAGCCCGCTGTTCATCGCCGCCGCGCTGCCGCTCAAAATCTACCCGCCCTATTTCAACCGCTATTCGGGCGGCGAGAATTTCGGCGATCATATCGACAACGCGATCCGCCTGCGTCGCGGCAGTGATTTCCGGATGCGGAGCGACCTGTCTGCGACGCTCTTCCTCGCCGATCCGGACAGCTACGAAGGCGGCGGGCTGGTCGTCGAAGGTTTCACCGAAGCCCCCGGCCTCAAGCTGCCGGCGGGACACATGGTCCTTTATCCGTCGACGACGGTGCACCGCGTCGAGCCGGTGACGTCGGGTGCGCGTGTCGCGAGCTTCATGTGGATCCAGTCGATGATCCGCGATCAGGGGCAACGGAACCTGCTGTTCGACCTCGACATGGGTGTACAGGGCGCCGCCGCGGCACTCGGCCAGGGCGATGCCACCGTGGTTCGCCTGACAGGCGTCTATCATAATTTGCTGCGCCGCTGGGCCGACAGCTAGTCCAGCATGGCGCGCCACGCGCGCGAGACATGTTCGCGGTCGCCCGCGACGACACACGCAGCAAGGCCCTGCGCATCGGCGACCGCGATCGCCGCATCGGGTCCCAGCACGGTTAGCGCGGTCGCCCAGCCGTCCGCCATCATGCAGTCGCGGTGCAGCACCGTCACCGACGCAACGCCGTTGACGATCGGACGCCCGGTCGCCGGGTCGAAGCTGTGCGAATAATGCGTTCCGCCGGCACTGAAACCGCGGCGATAATTGCCCGATGTTGCGACCGACAGATCGTGGAGCGCGATGCGCCATGGCGGGATCGAGGAGGTTGGCGGCATTTCGACATCGACCCACCAGGGCTGCCCGTCGGGGCGAATCCCCTCGCCGCGCAATTCGCCGCCGACTTCGAGCAGGAAATGGCGGATGCCGTTCGCGAGCAGCCGTTCGGCGGCAAGGTCGACACCATAGCCCTTGGCGATCCCCGACAGATCGAGCGCGGCCCCTTCGCTGCGGCGGATTCGCCGCGTCGCGGGGTCGAAATCGATCGTGCGATCGAGTGCCCCAGCGTGTTCGGGAACAGCCTCGATCGGCCCTGCGCTGCCAAATCCCCATGCCTCGGTCAGATGGCCGAGGCCGAGATCGAACGCCCCGTCGCTGGCGCGAGCGATCTGGAGCGCCGCCTCGACGACATGCGCGAATTCAACGGGGATCTCGTGCCACGCCTCCGCCGCGCTGCGGTTGAAGCGCGACAGGTCGGACTGGGCTTCCCACTGGCTCATTTGCGCCACGACAAGGTCGAGCGCCGCCTGCACGCCTTCGGCCGCGCCGGGATGTGGTGAAACCGCATGCAGCGACCAATCGGTCCCCATGCTGGTGCCGGAGAAGAGTCGAACCGTTGCCCCCGCGTCGCGTGCCGCAAAGGCTGCGGGCGTCAGCGCGCGGGGGATCAGGATACGGTCGGTCAGGGCGCCAGCACTTCCAGCGTGGTGACATAGCTTGCACGGCGCTGCGGCGTCGCGGGTTCGGGTGCGCCCTCTGCGCGCTCGGCCTGCGGCGTCGTGACGTTCAGCCAATAGAGGCCGGGCTCGCCCCAGTTGATCTCGACCTTGCCGTCGGCACCGGTCTTGAGATCGACCTGGCCGAGCTGGTCGCGATAGCGGATACCGCCGGGGATCAGCGTCACCGGAAGGTCCGCAGCCGGCTTGCCGTCGAGCAGGAACTGGAAGGTCGCGGCCTCGCCGGCGATCAGGTCGTTCGGATGCGTTACCGGCACCAGTTCGATGCCCTTGCCCGTCGGCTTGAACAACGTCGTCGTCGGTTCGCCGACAGTCACGAAAATCTCGTTGCGATTGTTCGATTCGGCGGTCTTCACATTCGTCGCGCCGGCGGGGATGCGTTCGGCAAGATTGGCGGTGGTCGTTCCGCGCGGCAAACGCTCGGTCTTGCCGTTCAGGTCATAGCTGCCCATCACGCCGTCGGACACCGACGCGATCCGCCAGGTCCCTTTCTGCGTCAGATGCACGTCGAAGGTGCTGCGATAACGCCCCGTCGCCTTGTTCTCGATCGCGGCTTCGGTGCCATCGGGCGCCCACGCCTTCATCGCGTCGAGGCGCAGCGGCTGGTGCTCGAAATAGAAAAGGTCGTTCGACACCGCAGCGTCGACGGTGACCCAGACGTCGTCGCCCGACAGGACGGTCGACGACGGCATCATCCACTGGCGGTGCGCGGAGGCCGGAACGGCGACCAGTGCCGCAAGCGCGGCGGTCGCGGCGAAACCCCAAATTCGCTTTTTCATAATCCTGTCCTTTTCCCAGTTCAGCGGAAGGCGACCGAAACGGCCCCCAGTTCAGTCGTTCCAGCGGCGCGCCCGCCCGCCCCGGCCTTCGCGGGCCAGGTGAACGGGATGCGCAGAAGTTCGCGGCCGCCTACCTCGCGCGCCGCCTCGATCACCAGCGTGTACGCGCCGGGCGCCGTCGCGCCGAGCTGCGCGCGCGAGAAGGAGACCTTGTGCGCCCCCGGCGCGCGCGTCGCGCCGGTGATGCCATTGGCGGGGAAGGTCATCGAGCGGCCCGCGGCACGCCACCACTGGCGGACGTCGCGAAGCCACTTGGTGCCTTCGTTGGCTTTCATGTCATAATCGTACCAGACCGCGACGGTCTTTGCCTTCGCCCCGGCCTTCTCGACCCAGATCGCGACATAGGGCTTGTGATATTCGGCGACCTTCAGCCGCGGGATATTGATCGTCACATCCATCGTGCCCGGATCGGCCGCGAACGCCGGCGCAGCGAATACCGCGCCGAGGCCGATCGTGCCGCCAAGGATGCGCGCGGAGGTGGAAAGCTGCATGACTGGTCTCCCTAGTGAATGAAGATGACGGCGATGGCGGCAGGGATCGCGAGACCCAGCCCGACGAGCGGCCAGGTGCTCTTGCGCTTCGCCGAATGGAGCTGGAGCAGGAACAGGCCGGTGATCGCGAAGACGAGGCAAGCGAAGGAGAAGATGTCGATGAACAGGCTCCACTCGCCGCCCGAATTGCGCCCTTTGTGGAGGTCGTTGAGGTAGGATATCCAGCCGCGGCTGGTCACCTCGCTCGACGCTGCGCCGGTCGCGAGGTCGATCGCGACCCACGCGTCGCCGCCGGGTCGCGGCGCGGGCAGATAGACTTCGTCCGCGGACCATTCGGCCTCGGCCCTTGCCTTGACCGGGAAGCTGTCCTCGACCCACGCGGCAACGTCAGCAGGAAGCGGCGCCTTTTCGGCGTCGGGAATCGCCGCTTTCAATCGCGTGAGCAGTGCGGGCGGCATCTGCGCCGACCCCTGCGTGACGACCGGCGATCCTTCGATATCGGCGGCGTGATTAAGCGTGAAGCCCGTGATCGCGAACAGCAGCAGCCCGATCAGGCTGACGGCCGAGCTCATCCAGTGCCACATGTGCAGCTGTTTCAGCCAAAAGGCTTTCCGGCTCTTCTTGGCCGCCGGTCGCGAGGATGTGGGTGCGTGCATCAAAAGATTCTGTTTGGGAATGATGCGCGGGCATTATCGAGAACGATTCGCAATTACAATAATTATTCCCACTTTTCGGCTGGATAAAGCGCAGGCTGCCGCCCGCAGACGAAGCACTGCTTCGATCGGTTTTCGATGATGAGGAAAAGGTGGCGGAGACGGAGGGATTCGAACCCTCGGTACCGGATTTACCAGTACGACGGTTTAGCAAACCGTTGGTTTCAGCCACTCACCCACGTCTCCGCATGGTCTGCCGCGCTAACGGCAGTTTGGCCTAGGCGGGTCGCTATAGCCATGCACTTCGCGCCCCGCAACGGCAAAGATTGACCTATTTTGACGTCTCGACAGGCATTTCGTCGCCCGGATGATTCGGTCTGGCTTAAATTCGACTCAAGTCATCGCCCGTTCATTGCCCGCCGCCGAAAGCGAGTCATGATTAACGCCGGTTTCGCCTACGCGGCGCCATTCGATTTTTGGGGGTCCAATATGCGGAAGACATTCACCAGCCTGGCATTTGCGGCTATCGCGTCGCTCGGCCTCGCGCTTTCACCCCTGCCGGCGGCGGCGCAGATGCGCGAGGTCGATCCCAATACGGCCATCGATTCGGATATCGACAACCCCGCCCCGCCCCCGGTGAGCACGACCACAAGCGAACCCTCGTACGACAGCGATCTCGCCACCGGCGACCAGCAGACGAGTGCGGTTCCCGCTGACGGCACTACGGCCACCGGCGATGTCTCGGCGACCACCGTGGCCGCAGCGCCCGGATCGACCTACAAGAAGGACGACCTGATCGGCGCCGCCGAAGGCGTGTTCGGCAAGGGCGCGCAAGGCCTCGCCGGGATGATCGAGGATATCCTGAAAAAGCAGGGCGAACCCAACGCCTATATCGTTGGGCGCGAGGCTGGCGGCGCGCTGGTGGTCGGCGTGCGCTATGGCTCGGGTACGCTCCATCACAAGATCGAAGGCGAACTGCCCGCTTACTGGACCGGTCCCTCGGTCGGCTTCGACGCGGGCGCCAACGCCGGCAACACCTTTGTCCTCGTCTACAATCTCTTCGACAGCGAGGATCTCTACAAGCGCTACCCCGCCGGCGAAGGCGCCGCCTATCTGATCGGCGGCTTCAACGCGAGCTATCTGCGCCGCGGCGACGTGGTGCTCATCCCGATCCGCGTCGGCGTCGGCGCACGGCTTGGCGCGAACGTCGGCTATATGAAGTTCCGCAAGAAGCAGAACTGGGTCCCCTTCTAAGACGCAGTCCGTTTGCCACGGGGGCGATAGCCCGCGCTTCGGCGCGGGCTTTTTCTTTGCGCTGGTGATATTGCGCGAGCGAAGTCCATTGGGAGATCGACGACGTGACATCGCAGCCCGCTGACGGTCCGCATTATTCGCCCTTCACGATCGGCGGCGGCCTGATTTTCGTGTCGGGTCAACTGCCGTTGCGGCCGGGCCGCGACACGTCGCTGGCCGATGCGCCCTTCACGGCGCAGGTGGAGCAGGCGCTCCAAAACCTGAAATCGGTCCTCCAGGAAGCGGGTGCCGATCTGTCGCAGGTGATCAAGACGACGGTCTATCTCAGTGACATATCCGACTGGGACGAGCTGGACGCCGCCTATGGCCGGTTTTTCGGGACCACGCGTCCGTCGAGAAGCGTCGTGCCCACCGGCCCGCTCCATTTCGGGTTTCGCGTCGAAATCGAAGCCATCGCCCTCGCTTCGAGGGACATGGCCTAGTCGCCGTCGAAAGCGATCAGCGTTTCGCAAGTGAGACCCGCAGCCTCGAGCCGCTGCGATCCGCCAAGATCGGGCAGGTCGATCACGAACAGCGCGGCCGCAACCTCTGCTCCGACGCTTTGCATCAACGCCGCGGTCGCAAGGATCGTCCCGCCGGTCGCGAGCAGATCGTCGACCAGCACGACGCGGTGACCGGGCAGGACTGCACCTTCGTGGAGTTCGAGCCGGTCGACGCCATATTCGAGTTCATAATCGACGCCGATCGTGACGCCGGGGAGCTTGCCCGCCTTGCGCACGGGAACGACGCCCAGCCCCATCGCGGTGGCCATCGCCGCCCCGAACAGAAAGCCGCGCGCCTCGACCGCCACGATAAAGTCGGGTCGATGGACGGCGGCGAGCGCACTCAGGCGCCGCACGCTTTCGGCGAAACCGGCAGCATCGCCGATCAGCGTGGTGATATCGCGAAACTGGATGCCCGGCTTCGGAAAGTCCGGGATGGTGCGGACGAGCGACGCAAGGTCGAGGTCCGGCTGAGGCGGGAGGGCGATCATGAAGCTCGCCCTCCCCGGCTCATCAATGCTTCTTGTCGGCCCAGATGTTCCGGTACGACAGATAGGTCAGCACGGTGAAGATCAGCAGGAAGAAGAAGACTGCATACCCCACCTGGATGCGCTTGATCAGCTTCGGCTCGGCGGTCCAGACGAGGAACGCCGTGACGTCCTTCGACATCTGGTCGACGGTCGCCTTGGTGCCGTCGGCATAGGTCACCTGATTGGGTGCCAGCGGCGGGGCCATCGCTAGGTTGAGGTTCGCGAAATAGGGGTTGTAGTGCAGCCCCGTGCCCGGCTTGAGTTCGGCCGGCAGGTTCGCGGGCGGGCTCTGGAACCCGGTCAGCAGCGAATAGATATAATCCTTGCCGCCTTCGCGTGCCTTGGTGATCAGCGAAAGATCGGGCGGCAGCGCGTTGTTGTTCGCAGCGCGAGCAGCCGTTTCGTTCGCATAGGGCGACGGGAAATAATCCGACGGCAGGCCGTCGCGCGTCGCCGGCTCACCCGTGTCGGGGTTGATCGACGGAACCTGGAAGCCTTTGGCGAAGGTCTTGATCTGGCCTTCGCTGTAGCCGAGGTCTGCAATGTCGCGGAAGGCGACGAGGTGCAGGCTGTGGCACGCCGAGCAGACTTCCTTGTACACCTGCATCCCGCGCTGCAACTGGGCCTTGTCCCAATGCGGCAGCACGACACCGTCGCTGGCCAGCTTCAGATGCTTGGGATGCTTGTGAAACTCGTGCGCGACATTGGGTTCATTCTTGAGCGGCGTCGTGAAAATCGCGAGCACCAGCGCGGTTATGAAACCGAGACCGACGAGAAAACCGAGCGGACGAACCATGGCTGTATCAGCTCCTATTAAAGTCCGGCGCTCAGGCCGTTGCCGAAACCGACTTCACGTCGGTGGCATGTTTGGCAAGGACCGCTTCGGTGATCGAATTCGGCATCGGAAGCGGGCGTTCGATCCGCGACACGATCGGCAGGATCACCAGGAAGTGGGCGAAATAATAGATGGCACCCAGCTGGCTGAGGATCACCCACGGCTGTTCCGCCGGCTGCATGCCGCACCAGCCGAGAAGCAGGACGTCGGCGACGAGGATCCAGAAGAAGATCCGGTACAGCGGACGATAGTTCGACGACTTGATAGGCGAGCTGTCGAGCCAGGGCAGGAAGAACAGCAGCGCGATCGATGCGAACATCGCGATGACGCCCCACAGCTTCGCGTCGATCCACAGGAAGTTGAAGGTGAAGGCCTTCAGGATCGCGTAGAAGGGCAGGAAGTACCATTCGGGAACGATATGCGCCGGGGTCGAAAGCGAGTTCGCCGGGATATAGTTGTCGGCATGGCCAAGCGTGTTCGGGCTGAAGAAGGTCAGTGCGACGAAGACCAGCAGGAAGACGCCGACGCCGAAGCCGTCCTTCGCGGTGTAATAGGGGTGGAACGGAACGGTGTCCTGTTCGTCCTTCACCTCGATGCCCGTCGGGTTCGACGAACCCGGGATGTGCAGCGCCCAGATGTGCAGGATGATGACACCCAGGATCACGAACGGCAGCAGATAGTGCAGCGAGAAGAAGCGGTTGAGCGTGGCATTGTCGGGGACGAAGCCGCCGAGCAGCCATTCGCGCACCGGTTCACCGACGATCGGTATCGCCGAGAAGAAGCCGGTGATCACCTGCGCACCCCAGAAGCTCATCTGGCCCCACGGAAGCACATAGCCCATGAAGGCGGTCGCCATCATGAGGAGGAAGATCACAACGCCGAGCAGCCAGACCATTTCGCGCGGCGCCTTGTACGAACCGTAATAAAGGCCGCGGAAAATGTGCAGATAGACGACGATGAAGAACATGCTCGCGCCGTTCATATGCGCGTAGCGGATGAACCAGCCGGCGTTGACGTCGCGCATGATATGCTCGACCGAATTGAACGCGACGCTCGCGTTCGCGGCATAGTGCATCGCCAGAACGATGCCGGTGATGATCTGGATCATCAGCGCGGCGCCGGCGAGGACGCCGAAGTTCCAGAAATAGTTGAGGTTGCGCGGGACCGGATAACCGGGGCCCGTAGCATTATAGACGAGGCGCGGAATCGGCAGCTTCTCGTCCATCCACTTCATCAGCGGATGCGTCGGCTCATAGGGTTTGGCCCAGGGAAAGCTCATCTTATCTCGCTCCTCAGCCGATCGTCACGACGGTGTCGCTGTTGAATTCATAGGGCGGCACAACCAGATTCTTGGGTGCCGGGCCCTTACGGATGCGCGCCGCGGTGTCGTAGTGCGAACCGTGGCACGGGCAGAAATAGCCGCCGAAATCGCCCTTGTTCTCGCCTTCCGCAGCACCGAGCGGCACGCAGCCGAGGTGGGTGCAGACGCCGAGCGTGATCAGCCAGTTTTCCTTGCCGGGCTTGGTACGCTGGTCGATCGTTTCGGGATCGCGCAGGTCGCCCATCGGCACAGCCTTGGCTTCGGCGATTTCCTTGGCGACAAGGTTGCGCACGAACACAGGCTGCTTGCGCCAGCTGGTCTTGATGGCCTGGCCGGGCTGGATCGCCGAAATGTCGATTTCGGTGGTCGACAGCGCGAGCACGTCGGCCGACGGGTTCATCTGGTTGAGCAGCGGCAGGACCACCGCCACCGAACCGACACCAGCGAAACTCACTGCCGCAATATTGATGAAATCCCGGCGGCGTACGCCATCTTCGATACCGGCGTTGAGTTCAGATTCACTGGCCATTCGACTGCCCTTGCATGGGTGAACTAACAAAAGTTCTCGAAGATATGGCCGCCCCTGTTGCACGCGCACGAAAGCGCACAACCCGGCGGCCCCTCCGGGAATTGCGGGCCTGATAGCCGCACTGTCCGGGCTTGCCAACAGGCAATTTCTGCTTCTGTTACTGTACGAAGGCGCCGGGCCGAGACCTCTCGATTCCTCCGGCGGCGGCAGCTATGGGCCATTTATGGAAATCGCCCTGTTTCAGCCGGATATCGCGGGCAATGTCGGAACGACATTGCGCACCGCCGCCTGTTTCGGCGTACCCGCGCATATCATCGAGCCGTGCGGCTTCCCCTTCTCCGACAGCGCGCTGAAACGTGCGGGAATGGACTATGCCGTAAGGGCAAATGTGCGTCGCCATTCGGACTGGGGCAGCTTCCACCGGTGGAGCGTCGATGCCCAGCAGCGCATCGTGCTGCTGACGACGGCGGGCGCGACACCCCTGCCCGGCTTTGCGTTCGACACGAACGACGTGCTGCTGCTCGGGGCCGAATCCTCGGGCGTACCGCCGCATGTCCATGACGCCGCAGCGGCGCGGGTCGCGATTCCGATGCAGGCGGGCTTTCGCTCCTTGAATGTCGCGGTCGCGGCTGGCATCGCGCTCGCCGAGGCGCTCAGGCAAACGAAAGGCTTTCCGGCATGATCTCGCTCGATCCCCAGCAACAGGCGGCCCGCGACTGGTTCGAATCGCTCCGCGACCGCATCTGCGCAGAATTCGAGAAGATCGAAGCCGAGGCGGGCAGCAACGCGCGCTTCGCCTATACGCCGTGGGACCGCGAGGCCGACGGGCTGTCGCCGGGCGAAGGCGGCGGCGGGGTGCGCGGGGTGATGACGGGCCAGGTATTCGAAAAGGTCGGGGTCAATGTCTCGACCGTCGGGGGGCAGTTCGCCCCCGATTTCGCCGCATCGATTCACGGCGCAGGCGAGGACCCCAGCTTCTTTGCCACCGGGATCAGCCTCGTCGCGCATATGGCGAACCCGCATGTTCCCGCGGTGCATATGAACACGCGCTTCCTCGCCACGACGAAGCGTTGGTTCGGCGGCGGCGCCGACCTCAACCCGCCGATTCCCTACCAGGAGGACACCGACGCCTTTCACGCGCGGCTGCGCGCGGCGTGCGCCCCCTTTGGCCCTGACGTTTACGAACGCTATGCCAAATGGGCCGAGGATTATTTCTATATCCCGCATCGCGGCGTCCATCGCGGCGTCGGCGGCATCTTTTACGATCATCTCGAATGCGGCGACGATGCCGAGTTCGATCGCAATTTCCAGCTCACGCAGGCGGTGGGCGAGGCTTTCCTCGATATCTTCCCGCAGATCGTGCGGCGGCGGATGGGCCTGCCCTTCACCGAAGGCGAGCGCGACGCACAGCTGATCTGGCGCGGGCGCTATGCCGAATTCAACCTGGTCTACGATCGCGGCACGCTGTTTGGGCTTAAGACCGGCGGCAATATCGACGCGATCCTGATGAGCCTGCCCCCGCTCGCAAAGTGGAGCTGAAACAGAAAGGGCGCCCCCGTTTACCGGAGGCGCCCCTTGCTTCGCTAACCGGCGATCAGGCGAAAACGTCACCCGATGCGCGCGGCGCAAGCGCACGATAGATGCCGATCGGCATCGAGAAGGATATCATGATCATCGGCAGGTAAACCGCCGCGGCCATGACGATCATCGTCAGGATCGCGCCGACGACCGAGCCCCCTGCGATGGCGCCGAGGATGCCCCCGAAAATCATGCCCGCGATCAGCGCATAGATGAAGATGCCGATCGTGAAGAGCAGGTAGAAGCCGACGATTGCCCACTGCGACGCCCCGGTCAGCCGCCACGATTCGCCGAGACCTGTCACCGGATTGCGCGTCAGGCGATCGGCCATCACCGGACCGGCTACCGAGAAGCGGGCCTGCACCCACAGCATGAACACGATCACCGCGATATAGAGGATGATCATCAGGAAGATCGCTCCGCCGCCCACGGCGCCTGCGGCCCCCGATTCCAGTGCGGAAGGAGACAAAGCGCCCATCCCGCCCAACGCAGCGCCGAAGATCAGCGTCAGGATGAACATGACGATGAAGACGAGGATATAGGCCGCCACCATCACCACAAACATGCCGAATGCGAAGGCGGGACCTGCCTGGAACGCCCATGCAAAATTGGGTGCTTCGCCGGGATGCAGCCCGCCGCGCCAGATCAGCATCGACACACCATAAAGGATGACCGCCGCAATCAGCGCAAACAGGAAAATCTTGCCGAACGCGCCCATCACCAGCGACGGATCGTTAGGCGCCAGCGCCATCGCCGAAAAAGTCGATCCGAGGAACAGGTAACCGAGCAAGCCAACAACGACCAACGCGCCGCCCACCCACAACAGCATTTGCTGCCAATTCGCCTTCAGAAACGCAAAGGTTTCCGAGAAAGCTGCACCGATACTCATCTTTGTCATGTCACTTCCCCTGCTTATTACCACTCTCTCCCAAGTTTCATTCGAGACGGGCTAAGCCAATGGCTTCACCCTGGTTGCGACACGTTTCTTTTCGTTGATGATCTTTATCATTTGAACACGTCGGACGAAGTCCGAAGCGCGAGCTGGCGATAGGCAGCAGCCGATACGGCGACCGAGACGAGGCTGCCGATCGCGCCGAACGCAGCCTCGACGAAGCCGCCGAGCATACGTCCGAACCCGGGCTCGCTGCCGGCGATCACCGACAGGATGCCGCCGATGATCAGCGCGGCGATGACAATCACCAGCGCCACAAGGAACAGGAAAAAGAAGATCGCCCAGCCGTTGCCCTGCGTGAGCGCCCAGCTCGTCCGGATCGCCTCGAACGGATTGTAGATGCCCCGATCCGCCACCGCTGGTGCGACGAGCGAGAGCCGCCCGATCAGATAGAGGCCGGGGACGATCAACAGGATGAAGCCAAAGCCGATCGCGATGCCGCACAGGATCTGGATCGCGAGCATCGTGGGAAACACCATGAGCGCGAAGGTCAGCGCCTCGCCGACGCTGATTCCGCTACGCGAGAGCCAGAGCCGCAGGATGCCCGCCGTGCCGATGAGCGTGCAGAGCGCGATGACGACTTGTCCGGGGATCATCTGGCGAAAGCTTTCGCGGAAACTTGCCATCACCTGGCTCACATCCGCTCCCGCCGGCGGTTCGATCGGCACCGGGCCGAACCATGCCACCGCAAGCGCGGGAAGGAAGAGGAACACCGCCGCGATCGCACCGATCAACGCGGTGTGCGATTTCAGGAGCTGCAGGGTGTCGTCCCACGCCGCACCCATGTCGAATTTTACCATTGATACCCCGTCATTTTTTCGATTTCCCGGTCGGCGCGAAGGTGACGATGTTCGGCGCTCCTGTCCAGCCCTGTCGACACGCGGCGCGGAGGGCCTTGCGCAAGGCGCCGCAGCGCGCCAGATAGCCGGCGCGATGAACCCGCTTTCTCCGCCCGAATGGACCATCAGTCCCGGCCTGACCGCCTATGATACGGCGCTCGCCGACATGGAGGCGCGCGCGGCCGCAATTTACGCCGGAGACGCAGGCGAGCGCATCTGGCTGCTCGAGCATCCGCCGCTCTATACCGCGGGGACGAGCGCCGACCCCGCCGAACTGCTCGATCCGCGCTTTCCGGTCTACGACGCGGGCCGCGGCGGCCGCTACACCTATCACGGCCCCGGCCAGCGCGTCGGCTATGTCCAGCTCGACCTGACGCGGCGCGGCCGCGACGTGCGCGCCTATGTCTCGGCGCTCGAAGGCTGGGTGATCGACGCGCTCGCGCTGCTCGGGGTCGAGGCGCGGCGCGCCGAGGGCCGCATCGGCATCTGGACCGACGCGCCCGACGGCCGCGAGGCAAAGATCGGCGCGATCGGCGTGCGCGTGAAGCGCTGGGTGACGATGCACGGCTTTTCGCTGAACGTCGCGCCCGATCTCGCGCATTTTGGCGGCATCGTGCCATGCGGAATCGCCGAATTCCCGGTTACCAGCCTCGCCGCATTGGGGCGCTCGGCATCGTTCGCCGAAGTCGACGCCGCGCTGGCGCGGGCGCTTCCCGCCTTTCTCGACAAGCTTTCGCCGAAAGACTAGGAAGCCCGCATGACCCGCACCCTTCTTGCCTCGCTCTCCCTTCTCGCCCTCGCCGCCTGCGGCGGCAGCGACACCACAGGCAAATCGACGACCAAACTCGACGCTGTCGAGGTCCAGCCGGGATCGGTGAGCGATTCGATGATCATCCTCGACGACGCTGTCAGCGACGGCACCGCGGTGGACAACAGCATTCCCGACGACGGCGCCAAGAAAGACGCGGCCAAATCCGACGAAGCGGATGCTGCGGACGCGGCAACGCCGCCAAGCGAAGGGGACAATAATCCTGAGGCGGTCGACATGCCGGTCGCGAAAAAGGCCATCAGCGCCGATTCCGCTGCAAAAAAGAGCGAATAGCTCCTAGCGCAGTCCCAGATTCTTGTGCGTCTGGAGCGACAGGCGCCAGCGCGGATCGTCCATCACCAGATCGATGCACGCCTGCACATTGGCGGTGGCATGCGGATCGTCAAGCGGCTGGACGAGCAGATGCTTGAAATCGAGCGACGCGAGCCGCGCGACATCGCTGCCCGGCTGCGGCCATACCAGTTTCAGCTCGTCGCCGCTCAACTGCACCAGGTCGCTGCCCGCTTTCGGGCTGACGCAGATCCAGTCGATGCTGCGCGGGACCGGAAGGGTGCCGTTGCTTTCGATGGCGATTGTGAAGCCGCGCGCGTGGAGCGCGTCGATCAGCGCGCCGTCGACCTGCAACATCGGTTCACCGCCCGTTAGGACGACATAGCGGTCGTCGCTGCCCTGCCCCCAGCTTTCGGCGATCACATCGGCCAGCGCATCGGCGTGGCGATATTTGCCGCCGAGCGTGCCGTCGGTGCCGACAAAATCGGTGTCGCAGAACTGGCAGATCGCCTTGGCGCGATCCTTTTCGCGCCCCGTCCACAGGTTGCAGCCGGCGAAGCGGCAAAAGACGGCACGCCGCCCCGCCTGCGCGCCCTCGCCCTGCAGGGTGAGGAAAATCTCTTTGACGGCGTAGGCCATCGGCTCAGGCGTAGCGCGTCGGGTCGGCGAGCCCCGCGTCGGCGAAGCCCTTCGACCGCAAGCGGCAGCTGTCGCACGAACCGCAATGCAGACCCTCGGGGGTCGGATCGTAGCACGACCAGCTCATCCCCGCGTCCATCCCCAGCCGCGCTGCCTCGGCAGCAATATCGGCCTTGGTCATATGCTGCAGCGGGGCGTGGATGTGGAAATCGACGCCCTTGTCGCCGTCGCGCGTCGCCAGCGCCGCAAGTTTTTCGAAGCCCTGGATGAATTCGGGACGGCAGTCGGGATAGCCCGAATAGTCGAGCGCGTTGACCCCGATGACAATGTCCTGTGCCTGCCGCGCCTCGGCGAGGCCCAAGGTCAACGAAAGGAAGATCAGGTTGCGCGCGGGCACATAGGTGATCGGAACGTCGCCGCCGCCTTCAACCTCGGGTACGCCGTCCTTCGGCACATCGATATCGGCGGTCAGCGCCGAGCCGCCGAAGCGGCGCAGGTCGAGCGGCAGGACGATATGCTCGGCCGCACCGACATAGTCGGCGATCCGCGCCGCCGATTCCAGCTCGACGCGATGGCGCTGGTTATAATCGACCGTCAGCGCGACGATGCGCGCGCCCGCCTCGCGCGCGAGGCCCGCACAGACCATTGAGTCGAGCCCGCCCGACAGGAGGACGATCACCGTTTTTCCGGAAACTTGCTGCATCGGCGCCAGATAGGCCCGCGTTGCCGGGGGCGCAAGGGCCGCACCGCATCAAAGAAACGGGCCGCGAGGCGATCGCCGCACGGCCCAGTTCGGCATGACAGCCGTTAGGGAGAATGGGCACACATCGGTATGCCGCGCATCCCCTCTAGCGTCCGATGGTAAATATATCGTTTTCTTCAGCAGCCGCCGGTACGCCGCGCTTCGATCGCCTGCGAGAAGGGCTTGCCCTCGGCAATGCCCTGCGTGTCGATCTGGACGAGGCGATTGGTCTCGCTGCGAATGCTCGTGCGCCCGTGGCCCGCGCCGGGGCAGGTGTAATGGACGGTTACCGCGTTCGGCGTGTCTTCGATAACATAGCGCGAACAGCTCGCACGCGGATGATAGACCTGGATCAACTTGCGCGCATCGCCGATGCAGATCGTCTGCAGCACGCCGTCCTTGCCGCGTTCGCGCAGTTGCCAGCTGCCCTTTTCGAGCCGGTCGAGCATCGCCAGCGAAGGTGCTTGCGCCGGAACCGCGCTCGCGCCCGCGAGCGCACAGGCCGCAAGAGACCATCGCAAGAAGGGAGAGAAGATCGCCATTTTACCCTTTTCCACTGGCCGCCCGTGACCGGGCTGAACTGCGACCCCGTTCTCCTTTAGCTAGCAATGGGTCCGCCCGATTTCAACCGCTTGGCGTCAATTCACACCGCTTCGTCGGCGGATGACGGTCAGGAGCCTGCCGAAATTTCGTCGAGCGGGATCGGGAAAATCCGCGAACAGAAGGCGCAGTCGACGACGATATTGCCCGCATCGTCGGCCATCTCCGCGCGTTCGGCCGCGGGGAATTGCGCGAGGACACCGGCGAAATAGCCCGTGCTGCACCGGCAGCCACGCGACACCGCCACGCCCGCCTCGACGCGCACTTCGTCCTCGTGGAACAGTCGCCACGCGAGCGTTTCGAGCGACGTCGCGGGATCGGTGAGTTCCTCGTCCTTGAGCGTCGCGGCGATCGTGCGCGCATGGTCCCATTCGGGATTGTCATGGCGGACGTGGAGCCGGTCGCGACCGACCTCGCCCTCGGGAAGATGCTGGAGCAGCAGGCCGCCCGCGAGGCATCCCGCCTCGGCGTCATGGCGCGCGGCGAGCTTGATCAGGCTCGAAATCTGTTCGGACTGTTCGAAATAATGCTCGGCCGCCTCGCCGATCGAAGCGCCTTCGAGCGGGACGATGCCCTGATAGCGTTCGCCCGTCGTCGCCTGGTCGAAGGTGATCGCGAGGAAGCCTTCGCCGAACAGCGCAAACAAGGTCGGGTCGGACCCGACCTCGGCCAGCCGCTCGGCGTCGAACTTCAGGTAACCGCGCAGCTCGCCTCCGCGATAATCGCAAACGAGCAGTTCGACCGGGCCGCCGCCCGTCTGCGCCTGCAACGTCATCTGCCCGTTCTCGTCCTTCAGCGTCGACCCAAGCAGCACGGTGAGCACGAGCGCTTCGGCGAGCAGCTTTTCGGCAACCGGCGGGTAATTATGCGCCGCGATGATCGTCTTGAGCGTCGGCCCAAGCCGTACGAGGCGCCCGCGCACATGACGCTCGGCGATCGTGAACAGCAAAGGCTGATCGAACCAGGTTTCGATGGTTTCGCTCACTTGTCCGAACTCACAACTTCCCGAGCGCCCATAGCAGAATCGACTTCTGCGCATGAACGCGATTTTCGGCTTCATCCCAGACGCGCGACTGTGGCCCGTCGATCACCGCGTCGACCACTTCGTCGCCGCGATGCGCCGGCAAGCAGTGGAGGAAGATCGCGTCGGACTTCGCACCCGTCATCAGCCGCTCGTCGACCTGATAGGGCGCCATCGCCGCAATCTTGTTGTGGGCATGATCCTGCCCCATCGACACCCAAGTGTCGGTGACGACAAGGTCGGCGCCCGCGACGGCCTCGCGCGCATCGCGCACGACGTCGATACGCGAACCCTGCGCGCGCGCGGCCTCGACGAAGGCCGGGTCGGGGTCATAGCCCTGCGGAACCCCCGCACGGACGTGGAAACCAAACAGCCCTGCCGCCTCGATCAGCGAGGAGAGGACATTGTTGCCGTCGCCGAGCCATGCAAGCTCGAGTCCCGGCAACGCCTTACCGCTTTCGACGATCGTCAGCAGGTCGGCGACGATCTGGCACGGATGCGACAAGTCCGTCAGGCCGTTGATCACGGGAACACTCGCGAATTCGGCGAGTTCCTCGACCTTTGCATGGTCGTCGGTGCGGATCATGATCGCGTCGGCATAGCGCGACAGCACGCGCGACGTATCGGCGATCGTCTCGCCGCGCCCGAGCTGCGTCACGCCCGCGTCCATGATCATCGGCGTACCGCCGAGCTGGCGGATCGCAATGTCGAACGACGCGCGGGTACGCGTCGAATTCTTCTCGAACACCATCGCAAGCACATGGCCCGCCAGCGGGGCGTCGGCGTCGACCCTGCCCTTCGGCCAGCCCGCGCGTGCCGCCTTGCGATCGATCGCGTCGGCGAGCATCGCGGCGACCGCATCCCCGCCCGCATCGGACAGGTTGAGGAAGTGCCGCATCACACTTCAGGCGGCGTATAGCTCGCCGCGCCCGCTGACAGTTTTTCGATGAATTCGGCAATGTGGCTGTCGTCGATGTTCAGCGGCGGCAGCACGCGGACGACATTCTCGCCCGCCGCGACGGTCAGCAGCCCGTGATTGTCGCGCAGGTGCGCGACGAACGCACGGCTGTCCGAATTGAGCTTGAGCCCGAGCATCAGGCCGACGCCGCGCACGCTGTCGAACAGCTGGTCGTGGTTCGGAATAAGCTGCTCAAGCGCGCCGCGCAGCCGCTCACCGGTCGCCTTCACCTGGTCGAGGAAGCCCTCTTCGAGCACGACGTCGAGCACTGCCTGCCCGGCGGCGCAGGCGAGCGGGTTGCCGCCATAGGTCGAGCCATGCGTGCCGATGACCATGCCGCGCGCTGCCTTTTCGGTCGCGAGGCAGGCGCCCATCGGGAAGCCGCCGCCGATACCCTTGGCGCTCGCCATGATGTCGGGGGTGACGCCATAATGTTCATAGGCATAGAGGTGGCCGGTGCGTGCGACGCCGCACTGAACTTCGTCGAACACGAGCATCAGGTCGCGCTTGTCGCAAATGTCGCGCAGCGCCTGAAGGAAGGGCTGCGATGCCGGGCGGATGCCGCCCTCGCCCTGGATCGGCTCGACAAGGAAACCCGCCGTATTGTCGTCGACCAGATCGAGCGCGGCATTGATGTCGTCGAACGGCGCATAGGCGAAGCCCGGCAGCAGCGGGTCGAAGCCCTTGCGCAGCTTTTCCTGGTTGGTCGCCGAGATCGTTCCGAGCGTGCGGCCGTGGAAGGCATTGTTGAAGGTGATCAGCGTGTGCTTTTCGGGATTGCCCGCGCTCGAATGATAGGCGCGCGCGGTCTTGATCGCGCATTCGACCGCCTCGGCGCCCGAATTGGTCAGGAATACCGTGTCGGCGAAGGTGTTGTCGACGAGACGCGCGGCATAGGCCTCGCCCTGCGGGCTCCCGTAGAGGTTCGACACGTGCATCAGCGTCGCGGCCTGCTCCTGGATCGCCTTCGTCAGGTGCGGATGGCCGTGGCCGAGCAGGTTCACCGCAATGCCGCTCGCGAAGTCCAGATAGCGCTCGCCTCGCTCGCCGATCAGATAGGCGCCCTCGCCGCGAACCGGACGCACACCGCACCGGGGGTATACGGGCATCAGCGGCGTGATCGTCATGGCAAGCACCTTTCAGTCAAAAGTAAAAAGGCGACCCTCCTTGCGGGCCGCCCTTGGTCGGGCCGCTCCTATACTGCCGCAGTCCGAGGCGCGTCAACACAGCGCCGCAGCGCGGCTAGAGCGTTTTCGCCGCCTCCATCGTCAGCGCGAGCGAATGTTTGCGCGCATCATGGTCATACATCGACGACGCGATAATTACCTCGTCGACGCCGGTGCGCGCGACGAAGGCCTTCAGCCCCGCAGCGATATCGTCGGCGGTGCCGACCGCCGAGCATTGCAGCACATGGTCGAGGATCGCGCGCGCGTTCGGCGGCAGGCTGTCCTTGTAGCCCGCCAGCGGCGGCTGCATCTTGCCGGGATTGCCCGTGCGCAGCGCCACAAACGCCTGTTGCTGCGATGAGGCGAGAAGCTCGGCCTCCTCGCGGCTGTCGGCGGCAAAAGCATTGAACGCTGCGGCGGCATAGGGCTCGGCGAGCTGCGCCGACGGCTTGAATTGACGGCGATAGATGTCGAGCGCCTCGTCGAGCGCATCGGGCGCGAAATGGCTCGCGAACGCGTAGGGTAGCCCGAGCATCGCCGCGAGTTGCGCGCCAAAGGTGCTCGAGCCGAGAATCCACAGCGGGATATGCGTGCCCGCACCCGGGACCGCGGTGATGCCGAGTTGTTCATCGCCGGCGAGGAAGGCCTGCAATTCGAGCACATCCTGCGGGAACTGGCGCTCGTCGCTCGCAAGCGTCCGGCGCAAGGCGCGCGCGACGCGCTGGTCCGATCCGGGGGCGCGGCCCAGACCGAGATCGACACGGCCGGGGAACAAAGCTTCGAGCGTTCCGAACTGCTCGGCGATCACCATTGGGGCATGGTTGGGCAGCATGATACCCGCCGATCCGATGCGAATATTCTGCGTCGCGTGCCCGATATGCGCGAGGACCACCGACGTCGCGGCGCTGGCGATCCCCGCCATGCCGTGGTGCTCGGCGACCCAATAACGGGCATAGCCGAGCGCTTCGGCGTGACGGGCCAGATCGGCTGCGTTGGCGAGCGACTGCGCGATCGTGCCGGTATCGGTGACGGGCACGAGGTCGAGGAAAGAGAGTTTCGTCATGAAACCGATATGCGGTCGAGGCGCTTCGGGTTCAACCTTACCCTTCGCAAGGAGGTTGAAGAAAAACTACGCCCGCTCGTCCTTCGGCGAATCCATCAGCACATAGGTCGTGATCGAATGGACCTGCGGCAGCACGCCCAGCACCTCGGTATGGAAATGCTTGTACGCCGCCAGATCCTCGGTCTCGACGCGCAGCAGATATTCGATCGTGCCGGTGATATTGTGACATTCGCGTACTTCGGGCGCACCCGCCATCGCCGCTTCGAAATCGACCTGCGACTTTTTCGTGTGCGACGACAGGCCAACGGTCACATAGGCGAGGAAGGTCAACCCGAGCTTCGCCGGGTCGATCACCGCACGATAACCCTTGATCACCCCGCCGCGCTCGAGCTCCTGCACGCGGCGCAAGCAGGCGGAGGGCGACAACCCGACGCGCTCAGCCAGTTCAAGGTTCGAGATTCGCCCGTCCGTCGAAAGTTCATGCAATATTTTGCGGCCAATGGCGTCAATTTTGATCATAGATTGCATAAACTATCCGATCTCAGGCCATCTTTGCAATCCATCGAGGAAGAAACGAATTATGTTGCGCGCATGAACCAGACCACGCTTCTCGCGCTCTCCGCCTTTGCGCTCGTTTCGTCGATCACGCCGGGGCCTAACAATATGATGCTGATGGCATCGGGGGCCAATTTCGGGCTGCGCCGGACAGTGCCGCACGCCTTGGGCGTGGGTATCGGCTTCACGCTGATGATCGTCCTCGTCGGCGTCGGTTTGATGGGCCTGTTCGACCTTTTCCCGATCCTGAATACCGTGCTCAAGGTGGTGAGCGTCGTCTACCTGCTCTGGCTCGCGTGGAAAATCGCCAATGCCGCCGCGCCCGACACCGAGGCCAGCGCGCGCGGCAGGCCGATGACCTTCTTTCAGGCAGTACTGTTCCAGTGGGTCAATCCCAAGGCCTGGTCGATGGCGCTGACCGCGATCGCGCTTTACGCGCCTGACCGCAATCTGGGCGCGGTGTTACTCGTCGCCGTGGTGTTCGGGATCATCAACCTGCCCTCGACGAGCCTTTGGGCGGTGATGGGGCAGGTTCTGCGCGGCTGGCTATCGAGCCCGGCACGGCTCAAGGCGTTCAACTGGACGATGGCGGCACTGCTCGTCGGCTCGCTCGCGCTTCTCATCTGATCCGATTGCAAGGTTGCGGTTCGCAACCTATGCACAGCGCTCCCTATTCTGACCGGAGAACAGAGCCATGCAAAGCCGCCGCCTCGGACGAAGCGCCATCCATGTGTCCGACATCTGCATGGGGACGATGACCTTCGGCAGCCAGACCGACGAGGCAACGGCGTTCCGCGTCCTCGACCGCTGCTTCGATACGGGGATCAATTTCTACGACACCGCGGAAGGCTATCCGGTGCCGCCCGATGTCAAATGGGTCGGGCGCACCGAAGAGATCGTCGGGCGCTGGATGAAGACCAAGCCGCGCGCCGCGATCATCCTTGCGACCAAGGTGTCGGGGCCGAGCCACGTCTGGTTCAAGTCGCCGTGCCGGAATGGCATGACCGCGCTCGACCGCAAGAATATCATGCAGGCCGTCGACGACAGCCTGACGCGGCTCCAGACCGACTATATCGACCTCTACCAGACGCACTGGCCCGATCATGACGCGCCCTATGACGAGATGATGGACGCGCTCGACGAGCTTGTCCGCGCCGGCAAGGTCCGCATCCTTGGCTGCTCGAACGAAACGAGCTGGGGGCTGATGAAGTCGATCGCGGCGTCGGAACGGCTTGGCGGCGCGCGCTATCATACGATCCAGAATAATTTCAGCCTCAACAACCGCCGCTTCGAGGACGAACTCGCGCAGGTGTGCCGGCAAGAGGGCGTGAGCCTGATCCCCTATTCGCCGCTCGCCGGCGGGGTGCTCTCGGGCAAATATCAGGGCGGCGCGACGCCCGAGGGCGCTCGTTTCTCACGTTATCTGAAGATGGAGGGCCGACAGGCTGCGATGGGGCGGCGCTTCGTCAACGACAAGAGCCTTGCCGCGACCGAGCGCTATCTGAAGATTGCGGAAGAAGCCGGGCTACACCCGGTGACGATGGCGACGGCCTGGTCGAAGCAGCATGACTTCGTCGCCTCGACGATCGTCGGCGTGAGCGCTTATGATCAGGTCGACCCGATCCTCGACGCGATGGAGCTGGTGCTGCCCGACGATCTGATGAAGGCGCTGCACAAGGTCAGCAAGGATATCCTCTACCCCATGGGCTGAGTGGACGGCCACTCGAAGGTCAACGCGTCGCCGACGGGCAGCGCACGCCACGCTTTCGACAGCCGCTCGAAATCCTCGAACACCCGCGGCCGCGCGGCATCGATCCGCGCGCGTTCGTCGGCACTGAGCGAGGCGCGGGTCCGTTCGGCCTCGCCGATCGCCGCGCGCTGCGCCGCGCTGTCGGGGCGCTGGCCGCTCCACCACGCGATATCGAACAGGAAGGCGGCGAGTTCGGACAATTCGCCTTCGCGGCCCTGATTCTTGATCAGCTTCATGCCCTTCGCGATCTGCTTGCGCGCCGCGCGCTGGCGCTCCTTCGCGGACAGGGCACCGCCCGCCTCGACATGGAACGATCCCGCGTCGCCGCCCGCCGCGATCTGCCCGAACACGCCGGTCCCGATCCCCAGCACCGCCTCGACGACGAAATGCACCATGTCGTGCGGCAAGTCGGGATCGAAACCCGGCGCCGGGTCCATCACCAGCACCGGTGCATCGGCACGCTCGATCCGCATGCCATAGCGTCGCTCGCCCGACCGGATGAAATGGACTTTCATGGGGCCGGTCTATAGGCTCTCGGCAACCTGTTCAAAAAGGATTTGCGATGTTCCCTGCCCGCCGCGCGTTTTTCGCCCTCGCCGCTTTCACCGCCCTCGTCGGCACCGCGCACGCCGCGAACCCGGTGATGTTCCGCGACGCCGGGTGCGGCTGCTGCCTCAAATGGCTCGAGCAGGTGAAGGCCTCGTTCGGGCAGAAGGCGGTCGTGGTCAATTCGCCCGACATGAACGCGGTCAAGGACAAGCAGGGTGTGCCAGAGGCGCTGCGCAGCTGCCACACCGTGCTCGTCGGCGGCTATGTGATCGAAGGGCATGTGCCCGCCAAGGAGATTGCCCGGCTGCTCCGCGAAAAACCGAAGGGCGTGAAGGGACTCGCGGTCGGCGGTATGCCGATGGGATCGCCCGGGATGGAGCATGGCGACCACCGCGAGGCGTATAAGGTCATGACCTTCGGTCCCGCCGGCCAGCGCGTCTATGCCAGCTATGCCGCAAGCGGCGGCGCGCACGCGCACTGAGGCAGCGAAGCTAGTCGCCGCCCCCGCCGTCGCCGCCACCCCCGTAATCGCCTCCCCCCATATCGCCGCCGTCCGACGCGTCGTAATCGGCCCCGCCGCCGCGGCCTGAGCTCCTCCTTCGGCCGCGATAGAGACGAAGGCTGACGATGCCCAGGAAGAGCGCCCCGACGACACCGAGAACGATCAGATTGCCGTCCAACGCCTAACCTCCCCGCGTCAGGCCAGCTCAGCCTTGAACAGCGCGAGCATTCGCGCCCACGCCTTTTCCGCCGCGGCCTCGTTATAGGCGCGGCCGTCGGGCGGGCACCAGCCGTGCATCGCGCCTTCATACACCTCGACCTCGTGCCATTGTTTGCGCGGTTCGAGCACGGCCTTCAGCAAGACCTTCTCGTTCGGCGTTTCCTTGTCGTCGTTGTCCGCGATCGCAAAGAGATAACCCGCGTTGGTTCCCGGGATCAGCAGATGCGGGCTGTCGGGCTTGTCGGTGCCGACCCCGCCGCCATGGAAGCTCGCCGCCGCGCCGACACGGTCGGGTTTCAGCGCCGCGGTGTAGATCGTCATCGCACCGCCCATGCAATATCCCGTCGTGCCGATCCGGCGCTTGCGATCGACCTCCTTCTGCGCGTCGAGGAAGGCGAGATGCGCCTTGGCGTCGGTCTCGACGATCGGACGCGTAAGCTGCTTCAGGTAGCCGAACAGTTTCTGGCGGACCGCCTCGTTGCTCCAGTCGTTCGCGGCGTCGACGACGGGCGACTTCTGCCAGCGGTAGAAGGGGTTCACCGTCAGCACCGCATACCCCTCGCCCGCCAGCCGGTCAGCCATCTGGCGGAAGGCGGGCCGGAGTCCGCGAATGTCGGGCCATACGAGCACGGCGGGATGCTTGCCCGTCGCCGGCGCGACGAAATAGGCGTCGCAAATGCCGTCGGCGGTCTTGATCGTGACGTCGCGGCCCTTCACCGGCTTGCCCGCCAAGGCACGCGCCGGAAGCGCAGCCATCAGCGCACCGGTCCCGGCAAGCGCCGCAAAACTGCGCCGCGCGACGGGCATTCCGGCGCGGTCGAGGTCGGCTTCGGTGTTGTCGGTGCACATCGTTTCTCTCCTTGGGGGCGGCTCCGGAAAGTCGCGGAAAACTGCGCAACTTCACTCGCAATTTCATGTTTCGTCCCGCGATCGGGATCGAACGGAGCGCGAAGCTAATCCAGCATGACATGATAGGACAGCGGTTTTTCGCGCGGGGCCAGCCACCGCTTCGCCGGGTCAGGCGAAAGCCGCGACCTCGTCGAACGCCATCGCGACATGGTGCACCCCCGCGCGGCGCAACATCTCGCCATGGCCTGCGCGGTCGACGATATGCCCCGCGCCGCAAAAGCCGACGACGGTCATCCCCGCGGCGAGCGCGGCACGCGCCCCGATGGGCGAATCCTCGATCGCGAGGCACTCCGCCGGATCGACGCCCAGCCCCTTCGCGGCGGCGAGATAGATGTCGGGAAAGGGCTTGCCGCGGTCCCAGCCGTCGGCGCTGTAGACATGCGCGCCGAAATGATGCGCCAGGCCGAAGCGGCCGAGCGACATCGCGATATAGTCGGGACTGCTCGAAGAAGCGATCGCCCGCGGCCGCACATCGAGGTTGTCGAGGAAGGCCGGCGCGCCCGGTACCGGCGCGAAGCCCTCGGCGAAGCGCTCGCGCGCCCGCGCGCGGTGCTGCTCGCGAAAATCGGAGGGCAGCGGGCGCCCGAAGCGCGCAACGATACGCCGCTCGGTCTCCTGCCAATTATGCCCGCAATAATCGCGCAGGCAGTCCTCGTAAGTCGTCGGCAGCCCGATCGCGGTCAGACTCTCGGCTAGCGTCCGGTTCGCGCACACCTCGCTGTCGGCGATCACGCCGTCGAAGTCGAAGATGATGGCGGCGGGGGACATGTTTGGGCTATTCCCGAAGCAGCAATTTGGCAACGACCGACGAGATCTGGTTCTCGTAGCCCGCCTGGGCGAGCTCCTCCATTTGGGTTCTCAACCAGCTCTTATCAAGCAGCTCCCACCCGCGCACGTTAAAGTGATCCTTCAATATGGCATGGTCCCTTGCAGACGACAGCTTTCCGCAAGCAAGCCCCAGCGTCACGACAGGATTCGGACGGCAAGCCCCCGTTTCTTCCATCTGCTTTGCCAGCCGGCTGAATATCACGCTCCGGAGCGCGTCATCGGTGAACAGCTTGTAACTTCCGGCAAATTTCGAAGCGGGATCGATTATACTCTTCGCGCCGACACCTCGGCTGTCGAGATAGCTTTTGCATTCAATAATCCTGAGAAGATTGTCGCGCGCGGAATACGCAACGATATCAAGCTCCCAACGGGGTGCGGTGGGGCGGCCGATCGCAACCTTTTCTTCCTTGGTCAGATTCACTTTTACCGAGGTACGAACCCAATATCCCTCCTGCCAAAGCAATTCGCTGACGAGGGTTTCAAATGCATCCATGCTCGATTCCGGACTCGTTCATTCCACCGTCACCGACTTCGCGAGATTGCGCGGCTGGTCGACGTCGGTGCCCTTCGCCACGGCGACATGGTACGCCAAGAGCTGCACCGGCACCGCGTAAACGAGCGGCGCGATCAGCGGGTGGACCTTGGGCATCTCGATCGTCGCCATGCAGCCGTCGCCGGCTTCGGCAAGGCCTTCGGCGTCCGAAATCAGCACGACCTTACCGCCGCGCGCCATGACTTCCTGCATGTTGCTGACGGTCTTTTCGAACAGCGGCCCGCTCGGCGCGAGGACGATCACCGGGACGGCCTCGTCGATCAGCGCGATCGGGCCGTGCTTCATCTCGCCCGAGGCATAGCCTTCGGCGTGGATGTAGGAGATTTCCTTGAGCTTGAGCGCACCTTCCAACGCGAGCGGATAGTCGGGACCGCGGCCGAGGTAGAGCACGTCGCGCGCCGGGGCGACGAGATGCGCCATCTTCGAGATTTCCTCGTCATGCGCGAGCGCGGCGTTGAGCGCGGCGGGCGCCTCGATCAGATGCTTGACGATCTCGCGCTCCTCATCGGCGCTGAGCTTGCCCTTCTTGAGCGCAAGATGCGCGGCGAGCGCGGCGAGCACCGCGAGCTGGCAGGTGAAAGCCTTGGTCGAGGCGACGCCGATTTCGGGACCCGCGTGCGTCGGCAGCAGCAGGTCGGCCTCGCGCGCCATGCTGCTCGTCGGCACGTTGACGACGACCGCGATCGTCTGGCCGTTCGCCTTGCAGTGGCGCAGCGCCGCGAGTGTGTCGGCGGTCTCGCCCGACTGGGAAATGAAGAGCGCGAGCCCGCCGGGCTGGAGTACGGGGTCGCGGTAGCGGAATTCCGACGCGACGTCGATGTCGACGGGAACGCGCGCGAAGGTCTCGAACCAATATTTGGCAACCATGCCGGCGTAGAAGCTGGTGCCGCACGCGACGATCGTGATCCGGTCGATCTTCGACAGGTCGAAGTCCATCTGCGGCAGCGCCACCGTCTGTTCGAGCGGGCGGATGTAGGAGGAGAGCGTCTGCGCGACCACGGTCGGCTGCTCGAAAATTTCCTTCTGCATGAAGTGGCGGTAATTGCCCTTCTCGACCGCCGCCGCGGTGACGCCCGAGGTCGTGATTTCGCGCGTCACCGGGTTGTTGCCGGCGTCGAAGATCTGCGCGCCATCCTTGGTGATGACGACCCAGTCGCCTTCGTCGAGATAGGCGATCTTTTGCGTCAGCGGCGCAAGCGCCAAGGCATCGCTGCCAAGATAGGTTTCCCCGTCGCCATAGCCGACGACGAGCGGCGAGCCGAGGCGCGCGCCGATCAGGAGATCGGGATGCTGGCGGAAGGCGATGGCGAGCGCGAAGGCACCGCGGAGCTGGGGCAGCACCGCCTTCACCGCATCCTGCGGCGACAGCCCGGCCTCGACCTGTTCGGAAACAAGATGCGCGACGACTTCGGTGTCGGTCTCGCTCTCGAAGCTGCGGCCGCGCGCCTGCAGCGCCTCGCGTAGCGGCTTGAAATTCTCGATGATCCCGTTGTGGACGAGCGCGACCTCGCCCGTCGCATGCGGGTGCGCATTGCTCGTCGTCGGCGCGCCGTGGGTTGCCCAGCGCGTGTGCGCGATGCCGACAGTGCCGGGCGCGGGGTTGCCCGCGAGTTCCTTGACGAGATTGCCGAGCTTGCCCTCGGCACGGCGGCGGATCAACTGTCCGCCCTCGACCGTGCACACGCCCGCCGAATCATAGCCGCGATATTCCATGCGCTTGAGGCCATCGACCAGCCGGTCCGCCACCTGATCCTTGCCGATGATTCCGATAATTCCGCACATGGGGTCTGGCTTTCGTTAGAGCGTGTAGGGAACGCGAATACCCGGCATTGCGGCCGGGAACACCTTGATATTGCGAGTCACGAGGATGCGGCCGCTGATCTGCGCGGTCGCCAGTACGAAAGCGTCGGCCAAGGTCAAGCCCTTGCGCTCGGCGCGCAGCGCAGCAGCGCGGCGCGCGACCGCGTCGCCGACTTCCTCGACCTGGAAACAGCCGAGGAACGCCTCGACCGCTTTCACCGACGCGGGGTCGGCGGCGGACATGACCTCGGTCCAGCTTATCCGGCTGATGCTCTTGCGCCCCGCGCGGCGGATTTCGGCGCGCGCGGCCTCGACGCCATTGAGCGCATCGATCAATATATCGCTGTCGAACTGCGCGTCGATCATTCGCGCTTGCCCCTGAGGCGCCGCTGATATTTCAGCCCGTCGCCGATATCGTCGCGCCCCTTCCAGATGCCGAACGCATTGTCGATCGCGTCACCCGACACATCGGCGCGATAGGCCGCGACCGCGCGCCGCACAAGCTCGGCACGCGACACGCCCTGCCCGGCCGCGAGTGCGTCGAGCCACTGGATATCGTCGTCGGGAATGTCGGCGAGGAAGCGCATGCAGCTCTGATATCATATCATGATATCAATGCAAGCGACCGTCAGCGCATGCGGGCGAGAAACTTGTCGGCGGCGATCACAAGCCAGGCGGTAGTCACGACGCCGCCCAATATCGCTGCGACGCTGATAAGGAACTGCACCCAGCCCTGCTGCGCGGGGTTGAGGAAATAATAGGCGTACCAGCCCTCGACCGCGCCGCGCGCGAGCGCATAGGCGAGGTAAGCGGCGGGAAAGATCAGCGCCCGCGGCGCGTCGCGCCAGCCAAGCGCCCCGTGCCGGCCGGCGAGCCAGGCGAGCAGGTAGAGGATCGGGGTGGCATCGTGAAGCGCGTGATCGGCGACCGCTTGCCATCCCTGCGGGTTCCAGATGTGACGCAGCGCGAGCGAATAGACGACGCCGACCAGAAGGATCGCGACCAGCGCCGCGAAACGCACCCGCGCCGAGGCGAGCGCCTGACGCGGTGCCAGCACCGCAGCCGTTGCGACGATCGCGACAAACAAATTGGTGAGGACGGTAAAAAAGCCGAGGAAGCGCCAGATCGCCTCTGCCACCGACTGGCCGGCTTCGGGCGCGGCGGCAAGTGACAGGGCGAGTTGCAGCCCGAGCGCACCCCACGCGGCCAGCGCCGCGATGACATGGAGGGTGCGCGCGCCCCTCCCCATTTTAACTGCGGCCGAAATTGCGGTCGACGAAGATCATCGCGAACTGCACCGGATCGGGCGCCGCACCATTGCCCTCGGCGAACCTTGCCTTGCCATCGGTCCATATCTTGCGGATCTGCGCAGGCAGGTCGGGTCCGAATTTCATCTGCTGCTCGACGATCCGCTCCCACGTGCCGGTAACGCCAAAGCTTTGCTGGAGCTGCGGCGCCATCGCCTTGCAATAAGTTTCGGTTGCCTCGTCGAGGTGTCCGATCGCCTTCAATACCCACGCATCGACGAAGCGCAGGAATGGCTTGTCGGTATAGCGGTCGGTCATTTTCTCTTCTCCATCCATTCGTCACGGAGCAGGCCGTAGATCAGCGAATCGCGGACGCCGATGTGCGTTTCCCATTCGCCGCGCAAATGGCCTTCGCGCTGGAAGCCCAGACGTTCGAGCAGTCCGATCGAGCCGGTATTTTCGGGATCGGTGTCGGCGAAGATCCGGCGCAGCTTCAGGTCGGCGAAGCCGTGTTCG
This sequence comes from Sphingopyxis sp., assembly GCF_035998905.1. Taxonomy (GTDB): domain Bacteria; phylum Pseudomonadota; class Alphaproteobacteria; order Sphingomonadales; family Sphingomonadaceae; genus Sphingopyxis. The sequence goes on from NZ_DASYHG010000023.1 coordinate 37,425, forward strand.
ATCACCCGCGCGGCCGCTTCGCGCACGATGCCACGGCCCCAATGGTCGCGGTGCAGGATATAGCCGATCTCTTTCACGTCGGGCTTGCCGTCGATCAGGATCACCCAGCCGAGCGCGGTATCGTCGCCCGCGGTGATCGCCCAGCACAGATAACCCTCCCCTTCGCTCGCGTTGCCTTTGACATAATCTTCAGTCTCGGCGGGCGACGTGTGCGGGCCGCTCGACCACCAGGTCATCACCTCGGGATCGGACAACACAGGGAACAGCGCGGCGGCGTCATCCTCGCGCAGCTGGCGCAGCACGAGCCGCGCGGTGGTCAACGTTGGTGCGGGCATGGCGGCTACTTCTTCTCTGCGGCTTTTTTCTTGCGCATCGCATCGTGGAAGCGGTCGGCCCAGCCGGGCTTGACCAGCTGCTCGCCGCGCACGAGGCGGAGCTCGCCGTCGGCGACGTCGCGCGTCACCGTGCTGCCCGCGGCGACGATCGCGTCGGCTCCGATCCTGATCGGTGCGACGAGCGCGCTGTTCGATCCGATGAAGGCGCGCTCGCCGATCTCGGTTTCATATTTGAAATAGCCGTCATAATTGCAGGTGATCGTGCCTGCGCCGAAGTTCGTGTCGGCGCCCACGGTGACGTCGCCGAGATAGGTCAGGTGGCTCGCCTTCACACCCTTGCCGAGCACCGCCTTTTTGGTTTCGACAAAATTGCCGATCTTGGCCTTTTCGCCGAGGATCGTGCCCGGGCGGAGACGCGCGAAGGGGCCAACCTCGCATCCCGTGCCGATCGTCGCGCCCTCGATATGGCAATTGGCGCGGATATTGACGCCGTCGGCGACTTTCACCCCGGGGCCGAAAAAGACATTGGGTTCGATCGTCACGTCGCGGCCAAGCTCGGTATCCCACGAGAACCAGACGGTTTCGGGCGCGCGCAGCGAGGCCCCGCCCGCCATCGCCTCTTCGCGCTTGAACGCCTGCCACTGCGCTTCGGCTGCTGCGAGTTCGGCGCGACTGTTGATCCCGGCCACATCGTCGGGGTCGGTTTTCACGACCGCGCACGAACGTCCGTCAGCGTTCGCGATATTGACGATGTCGACGAGATAGAATTCTTTCGCCGCATTGTCGTCGGTGACGCGCGCGAGGAGCGCGAACAGATCGTGCGCCTTTGCTGCCATAAGCCCCGAATTACACAGCCTTACCGCGCGTTCGGCGTCGGTCGCATCCTTGTGTTCGACCATCTTCACGACGCGGTCGCCCTCGGTGATGACCCGGCCATATTGCAGCGGGTCGGCGGGCTCGAAGGCAAGCACGACAACCGCGGGGGCGTCAGCCGCGCCGAGGCGGTCGAGCATCGCTCGCATCGTCGCAGCGGGAACGAAGGGCACGTCGCCATAGAGGATCAGCACGTCGCCGTCGAAACCCGCGAGCGCTCCCTCGGCCTGCTGCACCGCGTGGCCGGTGCCGAGCTGCGGATCCTGCACGGCAAGCTCGGCCGTGCCGCCAAGCGCGGCCTCGAGCTGGTCGGCCTTGTCGCCGACAACGACCACCTTCTTCGCCGGGCTCAGTTCGTCGACGCTTGCCATCAGGTGCAGCAGCATCGGCCGCGCGGCGATCGGGTGCAACACCTTGTGCAGGTCGGACTTCATGCGGGTTCCCTTGCCGGCAGCAAGGACGATAGCGGCGATCTTATTGCTCATGCGCGTTGCCATGCCAGCAAATCATTGCGGTTTCCAGAGCATCGCGCCATGCGCGGCGAATGAACGGATTTCCTTTCGCGATCGTCGGCTTCGACCTCGACGGTACGCTCCTCGATACGCTCGGCGACCTGGCCGCCGCAGTCAATCATGCGCTGGCGCTGATGGACCGCGCACCGCTGCCCGAAGCCGCCGTGCGACCGATGATCGGACGCGGCGCGAAGCATATGCTCGAAGAGGGTCTCCGCGCTTCGGGCGGCGTCCCCGATGGAGCAGTCGAGCGGCTCTATCCCGAACTGCTCGACTTTTACGCGGCACATATCGCGGTCCACAGTCGGCCCTTCCCCGGCGTGATCGCCGCGCTCGACCAGCTCGATGCGCTGGGCGTGCGTACTGCTGTCGTCACCAACAAGGCCGAGCATCTGGCGCGCCAGCTGCTCGCCGAGTTCGATCTGGCCGACCGCATGACGACGATCATCGGGGGCGACACGCTGAATGTTCGCAAGCCGTCGCCCGCGCCTATCCATGCGATGGTCGAGCGATGCGGCGGCGGGCGCGCGGCGTTCGTCGGCGACAGTATCTATGACGTCATGGCGGCAAAGAATGCGGGCGTGCCCAGCGTCGCCGTCAGCTTCGGCTTCCTCGACCGTCCCGCGCCGGAGCTTGGCGCCGACCATGTGATCGATCATTTCGACGAGCTGGTCCCCCTCCTCGCAAAGCTCTAGCGCTTGCGCCACTTCGTCCAGAGATGCTTCGCGAGCATCGCGGGCGGCATCCGCAGCCAGTGCGAACGGATGTAGAAAGCCTGCTCGAGCAGCGGGTCGGTCACGCGGCCCCAATCGTCGCGCGCGAAGAGGCGGCGGCGGAACCATATATCGGTTGGATCCATCCGATCCCACCCGCTCGGCAACGCCGCACTATAAAGATCGCGCGACAGCCGCGCCGCACGATGCACCGCGTCCTGCAAGCCGTGGAGCGCCGCGCGCCCGTCGAGCTGCCCCCAGAAACCCGGATCGGCGTCCGCGAAATCGCGCGTCATCGTGTGGAAATCCCACAGATTGCGCAGCCCGCCCTGCAAATCGCCGTCGGCCAGCATATGCGCCGCGCAGTGACACGCCATGTCGGCGGGGTTCAGCACGGCATAGCCGCCACCGCTGGTCACCGCATCGCTGACCAGCGCGAGCGCGTCGGGGGTGATCCGGTGCGTGCGCGGCAAGATCGTGTGGTGGACGTCGATCATCCGGTCGCGCGCCTTGTGAATCAGCGGCGGCAGCTCGTGCATATGCTCGCGGTAATAGAGGTCGTCATAGGGGTCCGACTTGACCCACTCCCATCCGGCATTGAGCAGTTCATTCTCGGCACGGCGAATGTCGGTGGCGAGGACGAGGATATCGAGATCGCCGATCTGCCGCCCTTCGGAGCACGCCATGCCGGCGGCGGCATAGGCCGTACCCTTCAGCAGCACGAATTCGATATCGGCGGGGGCGAGCGCGCGCCGAGCCATCTCCGCCTCCCACAAGGCTTGGCGCTGCGCAACTTTGGCGGCGGCGCGCTGGTCGGCAAAGAGCGCGGCGACCGTCGGCGGCAGGCCGGCCTCGGCGAGAAGGTGCGCCAGCGTCGCGAGCATTGCCTCGCTGCGCGCGACGCCGATCACGCCCTCCCAGTCGCGCGGGGCCAGCGCTGCCGGGTCGCGGCGGCCGGCGAGCAAGTCGACGAAGATTCGCACCGCGCTCATTTGGCGGCCTCGGCCCATAGCTGTTCGACGAGTGTGATCCCGGCGGCGCTGTCGGGATAGGAAATGCCGAACGCCGGGGTTTCGCGAACGAGCCGCGTCAGCGCGGCAAAGCCTGCCTCACCCAGCGCGACATAGTTGGTCGACGCCTCGGTCAGCCGCACGAAGGCTTCGCCCTCGCCCATCGGCTCGACCGCCATTTCGCCGCCGAAGCGCGGGAAGAGCAGCAGCGCGGGGCGCGCGGGTTCGTGCATCGCGGCGATCGCGTCGGCGCGCGGGATCAGGTGGCGGATATCGCCCTTCGGCGTTCCCGCGAGCAGCGGGCCGAGCCGCGCCGCATCGACGCGCGCGGCGACCTCGGCGATCGCCTCATTCTTCAGGCTGACCGCGCGCGGGAACGCAAGGGCATCGCCGGCGGCGGGATCGATCAGCGTGAATTCGTCGCCCATCAATCGCCAGTCGCCCTCGCCCAGCAACGCCGCGAGCGTCGACTTGCCCGACCCCGATTCGCCCGACATGATCAGCGCGCGGCCATCCTTCGCGACCGCGCTCGCGTGCAGCAGCATGTGCCGCCGCCAGCCCAGCGCGACCTGCAGATTCATTCCCATCTCGGCGGCAAGCAGCCCCATCGACAGCGGCAAGGGCAGCGCGTCGGGGACGATGAAATCGCCGCCGATATGCACCGACGGGCGCAGCCAGCGCAGCCACGGCCGCGCCGCGAACAACCGCACCGTCGCATCGGCGGGGCGCGCATCGCCCTTTGGATAGCCGACGTAGAGGCGTTCGAGCGCCGCCACCGGCTCCTGCCAGTCGCTGCCGATACGGAATTGCACCGGGCCGACCGCGATGCGTGTGTGGTGCCTCACGCGCGCTCCACCAGCCCCATCGCCGCGAGTTCGGCGAGGCGTTCGGCGAGGATCGGCCGCGCGTCCGTCGCCGCGTCGAGGTCAAAGCCGGCGGCCAGCCGCGCAGCGAGATCGGCGGCGTCGCAGGAATCGGAACCCATCGCGTCCAGTATCTCGGGCATCGGCGACACGACGAGATGCGTCTGCATCGACCGCCGGTCGAAGATCGCGATCAGCTCGCCCAGCGGTTCGATGCGCAGCGCATCGGCCGGCGCAGCACGATACGCACGATCAACCATAATCTTCGGCGGCGGCGGTCAGCTTTGCAAGGATCGCCATCAAGGTGGCGCGTTCGCCCGCGCTGATATTCGATTCGAGCTGCGCCTCGCTCGCCAGCGCGGCGGGAACGATCGCATCATAGAGCGAGCGTCCGGTTTCGGTGAGGTCGAGGTGATGCGAGCGCCCGTCGGCTTCATGCGCCTGGCGCGCGATCAGCTGGCGGTCGGCGAGCGCCTTGGCGGCGCGGTTCACCGTCACCTTGTCCATGCGCGTCGCCTCGACCAGCTCGCGCTGCGTCTTCGGCTGGCCCTCGCCGAGCACCGCCATCAGCCGCCATTCGGGAATTTTCAGCCCGAAGCGATTCTCATATTCGGCGGCGATCCGGCTCGACAGGGCATTTGATGCGATGGACAGGCGGTACGGCAGGAAATTGTCGAGATTCAGCTTCTTCGCGGCCATGAATTGGTAACCCCCACACGCTCGAAAATCCCGGCGCCGTCCATCCTATCGCCTGTTTCGGGGCTGTGAAGGGCGGAACGGTTGAAAATCAGAAAGAAAGGCGCGCGCCGACCCACAGCGTGCGCGGTGTCGCGCGCTCGACGATGCCCGACGACGAGATCGCGGCGGGAACCAGTTCGTCGAACAGATTTTCGCCGCGCGCCTCGATGCTGATCGCCTCGGCAAGTTGCCACGACAGCCCGGCGTCGAGCGTCAGCGCATCGTCGAGCACAAGCAGCCCGACGTCGTCCTCATTCTGCTTGCCGACATAGCGCAGCGTCGCGAAGCCGCCGAACGGCCCGCTCGCATTGCTGCGCAACGACACGCTCCCTCCATGCTTCGCGATCTGCGCCGGACGGCGGCCGTCGAGCGTTGCAGCAACGCCTGAGGCGTCGACCTTCGCATCGGTAAAGGCATAGGTCGCGCGCAGCGTCGCCGGGCCGAACCGCTGCTCGGCGCTGACCTCGACCCCCTTGCTGTCGATCGCGTCGAGATTCTGCCGCTGGTTGAGGTTCGGCGCGAGCGTAACATTGGCGATGGCGTTCGTCAGATGGTTCGCGAACAGTGTCGCCGACAATTTGGTATCGCCGCTCTTCCAGTCGGCGCCGACCTCACCGCCCCACAGCCGTTCGGGTTTCAGCATCTCGTTCGCGGTCGTCACTTCAGCCCCGACGCGGAACGGGCGGTAGAGTTCGTTGAGCGTCGGCAGGCGCCAGCCGCGATAGGCGGCGGCGCGGAGCGAAAACGCGTCGGAGGTCCAGCGCACGCCTGCACGGCCGCTACCTTCCCACCCCTGCCGCGCCGCAAAGCGCAGGTTGGTGATGACGGGGCCGGCGATATTGCGTTCGAGCCGGTATCCCTCGCCAAGCCACCAGCGATCGACGCGGCCGCTGAGCGTCCAGAGGAAGCCGTCATTCGGGTCACCCGACGTCCATTCGGCGAAAGCCCCCACCGTGTCGCTACTGCCGCCCGCGATACGGTGGCGGCCGGGAACCACGCCGGTGAAGAAGAAATCCTCCTCGGTGCGGCCGGATGTGCGGCGCCAATCGGCCCCGACGCGAAGCGGATTCGCTCCCCCTATTGCGGGACGCAATTCGAACCGCGCGCCAAGACCCGTCGCCGGAACCCGCTGAAACAGCGCGGGCGCGACGCTATTCCGCCCGGCCGCGACGCTCGCGAAGCCACTTTCGAAGTCGCGCAGCTGGACATAACCGAGCGCAAGCCATTGCGTTTCGGCCGCCGGATCGTGGACCACGCGCAAGCTGGCGTCGACGCCATCGAATTTGCTTTGCGTGAAATCGGTCCCGCGGTCGCGCCGGTCCGAAAAACCACGCAGGCTGGCCTCGATCCGGCTGTCGTCGCCAGTGTCGAAACGCAAACGCAAGCCAAGTCCGCCCTGTTCATAGGGCGCCGCCCGGTCGACCGCACCGCGCTGCCCCTTCGCGACGGGAATGAAGCCGTCGCCGCGGCTATAGCGGCCATCGACCGCAATCTTGCCCCTGCCGATTTCGCCGCCGATCGATGCCGATGCGTCCCAGCCATCGCGGCTGCCATATGCCATGCTGGCTTCGACACCATCGGTCATCGTCGAATAGAGGCCGACCGTTCCCGCCAGCGCACCGGGACCATCGACCCCGCTCCCGCCACCGCGCGCGACGAGGATGCCGCCAAGATGGATCGCGTCATAGGCGCTCCACGCGACCCATCCGCCGAAGGGGTCGGCCTGCGGAACACCGTCGAGCGTCACGAGCGCGCGCGCAGATGCGTTGCCGCCAAGACCGCGCAAGGTGATGCCCTGGCTGGTCGGATGCGCCGAGCGGCCGTCCGATCGACGAAACTGGACGATGCCCGCCTCGTCGCGCAGGCGGTTCTCGATGCGCGCGCCGAGGCCCTGTTCGGGATAGGCGATCAGGCTGGAGCCCTGAACCGTATCGCTGTCGACTGGTTGAAGCGCACCGCTCCCCCGCACGACGATGATTTCGGTCGGAATGCGCGGAACCCAGAAGCTGCAGCAGCCACCGGCTTCGTCTGCAATCGCCTGGTCGATGGCAGCTGCGGTTGCAGCCTCTTCGTCGATGGAGCCGCCCTGTGCCATCGCCGCCGCCGGCAATGCCAGCGACGCAACCCCCGTCAAAAAGCGGATCACGCGGGTTTGACCGCGTCGGGATGCGCACGTTGGAAAGCCTCAAGCTCCATGCACGCCGCCTCGATCTCGATCAGCCGCGAGAAAGCCTCAAGCGGCACCTCGAAGCGGCGCGCGTTGTAGATTTGCGGCACGAGGCAGCAGTCGGCGATCCCCGGCGTATCGCCGCCGAGATAGCGTCCGTCGCCTGCCATCGCTTCGAGCGCCTCGAACCCCTGCGTGATCCACGTCGCGATCCAGCGCTCCTTGGTCTGCTCGTTGAGCCCGAGGTCGCGCTTCAGATATTTGAGCACGCGGAGGTTATTGAGCGGGTGGATGTCGCTGGCGATCACCTGCGCCCGCGCCAGCGCGACCGCGCGCGGCATCGCTTCTTCGGGGATCAAGCGCGGTTCGGGGAAAGCGCGGTCGAGCCAGTCGATGATCGCCATGCTCTGGATGATCGGCTCGCCGTCGACGACGAGCATCGGCACGAAGCCCTGCGCATTCTGCTCGAGATAGGCGTCGCTGCGCTGCTCGCCCGCGATCAGGCTGATCTCGACGCGCTCATAGTCGAGCCCCTTGAGATTGAGCGCGATGCGGACGCGAAAGCTGGCGGAGGAGCGGAAATAATCGTGGAGGACGAGCTGGGTCATGACCGCCTAATGCGATGCTTTCGGCATCTCCGCAATCCATTGCCGCAGCAGCGCTGCGCCTTCCTTGTGCACGGTCGATCGCCCCACCTCGGGCATCGCGATGCCGGGATCGGTGCTTTCGAGGCGATAGATCAGGAAGCTGTGCGCGGGATCGCCCGGGGCAATCGCGAAATCCATGCCCCCGCTGCCGCGTCCGGCCGCGGTCGGACGCTTGCCGATGCCGTAATTGACCCCCGCGGGATCGTCGGTCCAGCGCAGGAACAGCCCGCTGTTCGACGCGCTGCCCGCCGGATTGTGGCAATGCGCGCAATTGACGTCGAGATAGGCGCGCGCGCGGTCGGCGACGCTACCGCTCTTGGGGTCGTCCCATTGCGGCATCGTCGGTTTCAGCGCCGCCGGATTTTCGAAATAGAGGCCGCGCAGCTTGTCGGGCGCCGCCGGGTCGAGGATGAAATTGCGCGCCTTGGGTCCGATCGGTACGATCTCGCCGGCAAGGCTGTGGCATTCCTTGCACTGATTCTTGTTCGGCACCGCGTAGCGGATGTCGTGCGTTTCGCCGTCGGGGCTTTTGAAGGTCACGGGCACGCGGCGGCCGCCAAGCGCCAGCGTCGCATCCTTGCCGTCGGCATCCCAGATGTAGGGCAGCGCGGTCCAGCCCGACGCACGCCGGATCAGCAGGCGCGTCTCGACCGGACGGCCGCCGTTGACGTCGCCCCAGCCGAAGCTTTTGACGAGCACCGTGCCGACAGGAAAGTCGATGACCCCGTCGCTTCCGACCTTCGCCTTCTTTCCTGCGGGGATCGAGATGAAGCGGTGCTTGTCGGTATAATCGCTGAACAGCGGCGCGCGCAGCGTGTAACCGATGCCGGTCGCAGGCTGCGCCGGATCATTGCCTCGAAACAGGCCGAACGCCGACAGCTTCGGCGGCATCGCATCGCTCTCGACGAGCGCCTGATCGACCGTCGGCGCCACCACGGCCGCCCCGCCGCTCGCGCACAGCAGCGCCGCACCAATCGCGGCGAATATGCGCCTCACCGGACCTTCGCCTCCATCGCATCGGGCAGCTTGATCGCCGGCAGCGCCGCGGGCGGCGTGCCTTTCGACAGGTCAGCGGGCGACGGCTTCGCCTCGCTCTGCGGCGTCTTCACGTCGGGCAGGTTCAACGACAGCACGCCGACCTTGTCGAGCACGATCGCATCGCCCGCGCCGTCCCACAGCACCGGCGGAATACTGCCGCCCATGGCGGCGGCGATCATGTCGCCGCCCGGAAACTTCGGCGCATAACCCGCCTTGCCATGCTGGTTGCCGCGCACAACGATTTGCTTCGGCAGCGGCTGGTATTTCGGGTCCTTATGCTCGTAGCGATAGCCGACGATCATCACGTTCGCGGTGCCATTGTCCGCGAACACATTGTCGAAAATCTCGACATTGCGGTTCGCCATGATCAGCACCCCCGTACCGGTCGGCACGCTCGCGACGATATTGCCCTTGGGCGCAAAGTTCGGCGTGCTGTTGTCATTGACGATATTCTCGAACACGCGGACATTGTGGCCGCCCTGCATCGGCAGGCTGGGGAGGTCGAACACCAGGATACCGCCGGTATTCTTCGTCGCGATATTGTCGTGAACGTCGGCGTCGTAGCTGTTCTCGATCTCGATCCCCGCAACATTTTCGGTCGCGATCGAATCGCGGACGACGATATTCTTCGACTGGCCGACATAGATGCCCGCGTCGGACGCGCCGCGCACGAACACGCTGTCGATCAGCACGTCGCTGCTTTCGACCGGATAAATGCCGTAAGCGCCGTTGGTTTCTTTCGGCCCCGCGGTCCATTCGACGCGCAGCTTGTGATAGACGATGCGGTCGGCGCCTTTCGACTTGATCCCGTCGCCCTTGGTGTTGAGCACCGCGAATTCGGTCAGGAACACATCGTCGGAGGTGACGAGCAGCCCCTCGCCCGCGCCCTGCTGTCCGGTAAAGTCGAGGATCGACCCGCCCTCGCCCGCCCCGGCGCCACGCACCGTCACATTCGCGACATCGAGCGACAGGCCGTCGGTCAGCTTCCACACACCCGCGCCAAGCTGCACCGTATCGCCGGGCGCGGCGAGGATCAGCGCCTCTTGCAGCTTTTCGTTCGCGTCGGGCGTTGTCGCACTGACGCTGATCACTTTCGCCGCCGCCGGATGGGCGGCACATGTTGCCACGATGCAAAGCGTCGCCGCGTGGCGCAGGCCATGGAATCGCATATGTCTCTCCCCTTATTTCCGGGGAGCATGGTGCAAGACTTGACGGATGCCAAGCGATGTTGCTGACATAGGTGTAGTTACCGGGGAGAGGTCGCTTTGATTCACAGATACGCATTGGCGCTTGTCGCCCTGATTGCCGTGCCATCGATGGCCGCGGCGCCCGCGCCGATCGCCGGGCGTTGGAAAACCGACGATGGCAAGGCGGTCGTCGTCATGGCCGCGTGCGGCAACAAGATGTGCGGGCGCGTCGATCGCCTGCTGATCAAGCAGCCCGCGGGCGGCCAGCGCGACGAGCGCAATCCCGACAAGGCAAAACGCGGCCGTCAAGTGACCGGGCTGCAGATTTACTGGGACCTCGTCCCCCACGGCGACGGCTGGAAAGGCGAAGGCTACAGCCCCGAGGACGGCCGCTATTACAAGGCGCATCTGCGCGCCAACGGCGGCAAGATGACGATGAAAGGCTGTGTCAGCCTGTTCTGCCGCACCGTGACGTGGACCAAGATGAGCTGATTTTGGTCCTCCCTGTGCCACAGGCATGGGGAGGTGGCAGCGCGAAGCGCTGACGGAGGGGCTACTGACGCGACGTCGCCGGCCCCTCCACCGCTCGCTTCGCAAGCGGTCCCCCTCCCCATCGCTACGCGACAGGGAGGATGACGATCAATCTTCGCCCAAAATCCAGTCGACCCCCGCCGCGACATGGATGCGCGTCGTGTCATAGATCGGCAGCAGATTGGCGTCGGTGTCGACGAGCATCACCAGTTCGGTGCACGCCAGCACGATCGCCTGAATATCCTGCTTCGCGATGTCAGTGATGAAGGTCTTCATCGTGCGCCGCGAGCTTTCGTTCGCCTTGCCGAGCATCAGTTCTTCGTAAATGATCCGGTCGATTTCGTCCGCGCGGCTCGCGTCATAGGGCGCAAGCGTCAGCCCGTGACGCACCAGCCGCTGGCGGAACCAGGGTTCGGTCATCACATTGCGCGTGCCGATCACCGCCGCCGCCTTGATCCCGTCGGCCTTCATCTTCTCGCCGGTTTCGTCGACGATATGGAGGATCGGGATCGAGATCGACGCGGCGACATCTTCCGCCACCTTGTGCATCGAATTGGCCGCGATCATCAACGCGGTCGCCCCCGCCGCCTCCAGCCGCTGCGCCGAGGCGATCAGCACCTCCTTCGCATGCGCCCATTGCTCGGGCGTCGTGATCCGCGATAGCTCGCAATAATTCAGGCTCTCCATCAGGATCGGCGCCGAACAGGCGGTGCCGAGGCGCTTCTGGACCCCTTTGTTGAGATGGCGGTAATAGAGCTCGGTCGACGCCCAGCTCATTCCCCCGATCAGGCCGATTTTGCGCAAGATGGTCCTCCGGAATACAAAAGGACCGGGCCTTTGCCGGCCCGGTCCCGTTCATGGCTAGATAAGTTGTTGCGCCCCGGCAAGGCCGGGAACGCAAGTTTGCGGCAAGGCGTCAGTGCCCGCCGCCGTTGAGCGCCTTGACGATGTCGTCGGCCATCCTCTTGGCATCGCCGAGCAGCATCATCGTCTGGTCCATATAGAAGACGTCGTTATCGACGCCGGCATAGCCGACCCCGCCCATCGAACGCTTCACGAACAGCACGGTCTTCGCCTTTTCAACGTCGAGCACAGGCATGCCGTAAATCGGCGAGCTCTTGTCGGTCTTTGCCGACGGGTTGGTCACGTCGTTCGCGCCGATGACGAAGGCGACGTCGCACTGCGCGAATTCGCCGTTGATGTCTTCGAGCTCGAACACCTCGTCATAGGGCACATTCGCTTCGGCGAGCAGCACGTTCATATGGCCGGGCATGCGGCCCGCGACCGGGTGGATCGCATATTTGACGTTCACGCCATCTTTCTTGAGCAGGTCGGCCATTTCACGCAGCGCGTGCTGCGCCTGCGCGACCGCCATGCCGTAGCCGGGGACGATGATGACATTTTCGGCCTGGCTCATCAGGAAGGCGGCGTCGTCCGCGCTGCCCGGCTTCCACGGACGCTGTTCCTTCGACCCGCCATCGCCCGCCGCCGCGTCGGCGCCGAAGCCGCCCGCGATCACGCTGATGAAGCTGCGGTTCATCGCGCGGCACATGATGTACGACAGGATCGCACCCGACGAACCGACGAGCGCGCCGGTGATGATCATCGCGGTGTTGCCGAGCGTGAAGCCCATCGCCGCCGCAGCCCAGCCCGAATAGCTGTTGAGCATCGACACGACGACCGGCATGTCGGCGCCGCCGATCGGAATGATCAGCAGGAAACCGATCGCGAAGCTCAGGCCCGTGATCGTCCAGAACACCCACGCCGACTGGTCCTGCGTGAACCAGGCGGTCAGCGCGATGATCGCTGCAAGCGTGCCGAGGTTGATGACATGCCGTCCGGGCAGCATGATCGGCGAACCCGACATATTGCCGTTGAGTTTCAGGAACGCGATAACCGAGCCACTGAAGGTGATCGCACCGATCGCGATGCCCAGGCCCATTTCGATCCGGCTGACGGTGTGGATCTGTCCCGTGGCATCGGCGATGCCGAACGCGCCCGGGTTGAGATAGGCCGCAGCCGCCACCGCCACCGCGGCGAGGCCGACGAGGCTGTGGAACGCCGCGACGAGCTGCGGCATCGCAGTCATCGCAATCTTGCGCGCCATGACGATACCGATCACCGCGCCGATACCGATCGCAACAAGGATTTCGACGAGCGAAATGGTATCGAGCAGGCCGTCGGCACCCACCGGCGAATGCGTGAGCATCGTGGTGACGACCGCAATCGCCATGCCGATCATGCCGAAGCGGTTGCCGCTCTGCGCCGTCGCCGGCGACGACAGGCCGCGCAATGCGAGAATGAAGAGGATGCCCGACACCAGATAGGCGATCGCCGCGTACGGATTTACCGCGCCATGGCCGCCGGTCGCGGCGGAAAGAATGGCCTGAACGTCCATCTCAGCGCCCCTTCTTCTTGTACATCGCGAGCATGCGCGACGTCACGGCAAAGCCACCGAAAATGTTGATGCTCGCCATCACCACCGCGGCAAGGCCGAGCCATTTGGACGAGGCCGAACCAGCGGCGGCGGCGGCGATCAGCGCGCCGACGATGATCACCGACGAAATCGCGTTGGTGACGCTCATCAGCGGCGTGTGCAGCGCCGGGGTCACTGACCAGACGACGAAATAGCCGACAAAGCAGGCCAGTATGAAAATCGAAAAAATCGCGATAAAATCCACGGGCTCGCTCCCCTGCTGATTCCGTTTCGCGCACCTCTTGCCGCGCGCGATCCAGCCTGTCGACTCCAAAGCAGCCAAAAAGCATCGCCCGCATTTCCCGGCGCGGGAAATGCGGGCGTTCCGCGAAATCAAATATCGCCTCGCCCGGTCGGGCGGCAATGTTTTTTACATTTTCGGAAGGAGCACCGCGTCGACGACATGGACGACGCCGTTCGACTGGGCGGCATCGGCCTGCGTTACCGTTGCCTTGTTACCGCTCGCGCTGGTCAGCAGGATCGCATCGCCGCTCTTCGTTGCGGTCAGATCCTGCCCATCCGCCGTCTTCAGCACGGCCTTGCCGCCGCCTTCGGCGATCGACGCGGCCAGATCGGCCGCGGTCAGCTTGCCCGGAACGACATGATATTTGAGCACGCCCGCCAGCACGTCCTTCTGCGCCGGACGCATCCAGCCGTCGCGCGTGACGGGCGGAACCTGGGCAAACGCCGCATCGGTGGGCGCGAACAGCGTAAACGGCCCCGTTTCCGAAAGTGTCTGGCCCAGCCCGGCCTGCGTCACCGCGGCGGCCAGCGATTTGTGATCGGGCGCGGCTGCGAGGTTCGCCGCGATCGTGCTGCTCGCGAGCATGGCCGACGGCGTGGCGGCGGCAGGCGCCGCCGTTTCGTCACCAGCGACGCTGGTCGTGTCGGCGGGGGTTTCGGTTTTGCTGCCGCAACCCGACAGCGCGAGCGCGACCGCTGCGGCCGTCAAGATCAGATGGGTTTTCATATCCTTATCCTTCAAATGGCGATCGCAGCGGCGCGAATCGTCAGCCGAGGGTCGGCATCAACACGCCGTTGATGACGTGAATATTACCGTTCGACTGTTCGACGTCGGCCTGGGTGATGAAACCGCTGCTGCCCTGCGTGCCGTCGACCTTGATATTGCCCTGCACCTCGGTGAAGGTCAGCGCTTCGCCTTCGATCGTGTTCAGCGTCGCCTTGCCGCCGCCGGCCTTGATCTTCGCGAAGAGATCCTCGGCGGTCACGCGGCCGGGAACGACGTGATAGGTCAGCACCTTGGCGAGCGATTCGGTGTTGCCCGGATTCATCAGCCAGTCGGTCATCGACTGCGGCACGGCAGCGAAAGCCTGGTCGGTCGGCGCGAAGATGGTGAAGGGCTGGCCCGCAAGCTTTTCCGAAACACCCGCAGCGGTCAGCGCATTCGCCAGCGTCTTGTGATCGGGCTTGGCACCGATTTCGAGCGCGATGCCCGTCCGCTCGGCGGGCGCTGCGGCGTCGCCCGCAACGTCAGCGGCGGCATCGGCCGGAACTGCGACATCGACGGCAGCATCAGCGGCGGCATCAACGGCGACTTCGGCCTCGGCCGGCGCGGCGGTTTCCTGCGCATAAACGGGCGAGAGCGTGGCAAGCACAAGGAGGGGAGTGGCGAAAAGCTTCGCAGACGACATCAATCATTCTCCAGTTGGTTGAGAGTCAGGGTTACAAACCCTGAACGCATAGTAACCAAAGGAAGTTTCATGAAAAGGCCGAAATCGGCCAATTTTCAGGAAAAAGCGCCATCCCGCGCCGGTCCAACCGGCTAGGGCGCAGCCGCCAGCGCGGCGGCGGCATCGCGCTTGAAATCGCCGAGATTCGTTCGATACACCATCACGGAGATGTAGCAGTCGCCTTCGTTCCTGCCGGCGGGCGGCGGCGTTTTGGGCCAGGCAAAAGCCTCCTTGCCGTAGCGCTTGGCAAGCTGCTTGCGGACCGATTCGAGTTCGCCGTCGAGCCCGCCCGCATTGCAGCCGAGATCCTTTGCCCGCGATTTGAAAGCCGCCAGGCGCCAGAAGGAAAATTGCAGGCCCGGCGGCGGTGCGGCCGGCGCCGTCGCTTCGGCCAGCGCAAGGGCCAGCAGCAAGCTCAACCCAGCAGCCGCTCGTTCACGACCTTGCCGCCCTGCGTCAGGCGCACCGCATTGCCGATTTCCTCATCGAGCACGGGCTTGCCGGCTTCCTTGTCCCAGAAGGCCGAGAGGAAGTTGAACAGGTTGCGGCTGAACAGCGCGCTCGTATCGGCGGGCATCAGCGCGGCGATATTCTTCGCGCCGATCACGGTGACGCCGTGGATCTTCTTCGCCTCGCCCGACACCGATCCTTCGACATTGCCGCCGCTTTCGGCGGCCATGTCGACGATCACGCTGCCGCTGCGCATCGTTGCAAGCTGAGCGTCGCTGATCAGCCGCGGCGCGGGACGCCCCGGGATCAGCGCGGTGGTGATGACGATGTCCTGCTTTGCGATGTGCGACGACACGAGTTCGGCCTGCGCCGCCTTATATTCGTCGGACATTTCGGTGGCGTAGCCCCCTGCACCCTCGCCCTCGATCCCCGCGACGCTCTCGACGAAGATCGGCTTGGCGCCGAGGCTGAGGATCTGTTCCTTGGTCGCGGCGCGCACGTCGGTCGCGCTGACCTGTGCGCCGAGGCGGCGCGCGGTCGCGATCGCCTGGAGCCCGGCGACGCCGACGCCCATGATGAACGCCTTTGCGGCGCTGACGGTGCCCGCAGCGGTCATCATCATCGGAAAGGCGCGGCCATAGGCGTTCGCCGCCATCAGGACGGCCTTGTAGCCCGCGAGGTTCGCCTGGCTCGACAGGATATCCATCGACTGCGCGCGGGTGATGCGCGGCATGAATTCCATCGCCAGTGCTTCGAGACCGAGCTTGGCATATTCATCGACCCGAGCGCGCTCGCCGAACGGGTTGAGCCCCGCGGCAAGCCAGGCGCCGTCGGCAAAGCCCGAGAGGCTCTTGGGGTCGGGACCCTGGATGCCGAGAATGATATTCGCGCCCTTCAGCGTATCGGCGCGGCTGCCGACCTTGGCGCCCGCGGCGCTATAGTCGGCATCGGCGATCGAGGCTTCAGCCCCTGCCCCCGATTCAACGGCAACTTCAGCACCCAAGCCAATGAATTTCTTCACGGTTTCTGGGGTCGCGGCGACGCGGGTCTCGCCGGCGGCGAGCTCCTTCAGGACGGCGATGCGCATGCCGGTCGGGTCAGGACGCGATGAGCAGGACGACGCCGACGGTGACGATCGCGGTGAGGATCGACCCGATTTTCAGCAGGCTGAGGAAACCCGCATAGGTTTCGTTCGCTGCCTTCATTTCCTGTTGCGCCATCGCTTTTCCCCTTTTTCCGCCGTTTCCCGCGAGAGGGACGCGCAGCGCCCCGCCCCAGAATCGGCCTTCGCGCCGGTCTTAGCCACGCGTCCGGCGATGCTCAAGTGCGGGTTTGGCCTCGCCGGCTCGCTGTGCCAAAAGACGAACGGCCTTAATCGCCCTTTTACCCCTATCGGATAGATATGCCCGCTTCAGCAGAACAAACCCGTAGCAACGCCGGTTCAGGGGGCAGATTCGAAACGATGACGAACACGCGCGACACGCGAATGGTGATGATCGTCGACAGCGAGCCTGCCCAGCAGCGCTTTCTGGCGGCACTGGTATCGCGCGGCGGCTGGCGCAGCGTCATCGCCGCCGACACCGACACCGCGCTCGCCAAGCTCGGCACGCAGGAAGGTATGGCGCTCGACGCCGTGCTCGTCGACCAGGGCGCGCCGGGCATGGACATGGCCGAATTCGTCGCCGAGCTGCGCCGCTGGCGCCCCGCGCTGCCGCTTGTCGTGATCACGATGCGCAACGGCGTCGAAGTTGCGGTCAGCGCGATGCGCGCCGGCGCGAGCGACTTCGTCCAGAAACCGATCGCGCCCGACCGCCTGCTCGAAGCGCTCGACCGCGTCGTGTCGACCAGCGGCCCGCAGGGCGAACTCCGCCCGCTCACCGAAAAACTTCGCGCCCCGCTCGCCTTCGAGGAAATCATCGGATCGAGCCCCAATTTCCGCAGCGCGCTCGCCATCGCCGCCAAGGCGGCGCGCGCGCGCGTGCCGGTGATGATCAACGGCAAGCCGGGCACCGGCAAGGAAGTCTTTGCGCGCGCGATCCACAGCGCCAGCCCGCGTGCGCGCGGCCAGCTTGTCATGGTCGATTGCTCGGCGGTGTCGCCGGGGCTAATCGGATCGGGGCTGTTCGGCCACGAACGCGGCGCTTTTGCGGGCGCCTTCGACCGGCAGGTCGGCCGGCTCGTCCAGGCCGACGGTGGCAGCATCATCATCGACCATGTCGAATGTATCCCGCTCGAAACGCAGGCGAAGCTCGTCGAATTCCTCAACAGCGGCGAAGTCCAGATGATCGGCGGCTCGATCCGCCAGAGCGTCGATGTCCGCATCATCGCGACGAGCGCAAGCCCGCTCGACAAGCTGATCGAGGCGGGGCATTTCCGCGAAGACCTGTTCTACGCGCTGTCGAGCGCGCAATTCACCCTGCCCTCGCTGTCCGAACGCCGCGGCGACGTCGGTCCGCTCGCGCGCCACCTGCTCGCGCGTATCGGCGGACTGCCGGGCATGGCGACGATCGGCATCACCGACGACGCGCTGCGCCTGCTCGCCGCCTATGCCTGGCCGGGCAATGTCCGCCAGTTGCAGGACGTGCTGTTCCGCGCTGCGGTCGAGAGCAAGACCGACGTGCTCACCAGCGCCGATTTCCGTGCGATCGAGGCGACCCTCGGCGGCGGAACGGGCAGCGCCGGCGAAGTCGCGATCAATGGCGAGGCGATCGGCGTCACGCTGTACCTGCCCGACGGCAATTTGCGCCCACTCGAAGAGATCGAGGCCGACGTGATCCGCCTCGCAATCGGCCATTATCGCGGCCGGATGAGCGAAGTCGCCCGCCGCCTCGGCATCGGCCGCTCGACGCTTTATCGCAAGCTCAGCGACCTCGGGATCGATACCGCCGCCTGATCAGGCGGTCAGCGCCGCATCCCTCAAGCCGCGCCAGATGCGCAGCGCCTGCCGGTTCTCGGCGATATCGTGGACGCGCAGCAACTGCGCACCCTGCGCCGCCGCCTGGTAGTGGAGCGCCACCGTGCCGCCGAGCCGCTGGTCGGCGGGCGCCTCGTTGTCGAGCGCGCCGATCATCCGCTTGCGGCTCGCGCCGAACAGGATGGGGCAGCCCAATGTGTGAAACAGCGCGAGGCCGTTGATGAGCGCGAGATTGTCGCCGATGCTCTTGCCGAAGCCGAGGCCGGGATCGACGATAATGCGCGACGCATCGATCCCCGCCGCGCGGCACGCAGCGACGCGCTCGGCGAGCATGTCGTAAACGTCGAACAGGACATGCGCATAGTCGCCGCCCTCGTGCGGATCGCTCTTCGCCGACGGCGCGTGCATCAGCACGACGGGACAGCCCGCTTTCGCGACGACCTCCATGGCGCGCTCGTCGTAGCGCAGCGCCGAAATATCGTTGACGATATGTGCCCCCGCGGCGAGCGCGGCCTCCATCACCGCGGCTTTGCGCGTGTCGATCGACACCGCGACGCCGCCGCGCGCCAGCGCCGCGACGACGCCCTCGATGCGCTTGATCTCGTCGCCTTCCCATATCAGCGGCGCGCCGGGGCGCGTCGATTCGCCGCCAACGTCGATGATCGCGGCGCCGGCGGCACCCATCGCGAAGCCGGCTTCGGTCGCAGCGGCCGTATCGACATGCTTGCCGCCGTCCGAAAAACTGTCGGGCGTGACGTTCAATATGCCCATGAGCTGCGGCTCGTTCAGCCGGATCGTCCGCTCGCCGAGCTGGAGCACGCCGCGCGGCCGCGCGACACCGGCGCGCTGCGCGGCCGCGGCCGCGGCAAGAGCGTCGGGCATCGCCGCAACCCAGCCATCCCATTCGGAAACCGGGACGATCGCCGATCTGACCGTCGGGCCGTCGCGCAGGCTGATGTGCCACGCCGCGAACCAGACCATCGTATCGGCGATCCGCAGGCAATCGTCATCGAGTTCGTGCGGTCGGTCGACGAAGCAGGTCGGACGGCAATAGATTTGCGCGGCCGCCGACGCGGCGCCGAGGTCGGGCCTGGTCAGCGGCTGGAACATCAGGCCTCGTTCGCCAGCAGCCAATCCTGCCGCACCGCGTCGATCACGCGCAGTTCCTTGCCCGTGTCGATGTGCCAGAAGGTCCAGCCGTTGCAGCTCGGCGCGCCTTGCAGGCTCGCGCCAACCTTGTGGATCGACCCTGCAGGCTGGCCTTCGCATTCGAGGCTGCCGTCGACGCGCACCTTTGCTTTCCAGCGGCGTTTCGTGTCGGTCAGCACCGTCCCCGGCGCGATCATGCCGCATTCGACGAGCGTACCGAAGGCGACACGCGTCGCGGCCTTCGGCGCCATCATCGTTTTCACCGCGCTTTCGTCGAGCGGCAGCGCCAGCTCGATCCGTTCCAGCGCGGCCTCGATATAATCATCCTCGCGCTCGATGCCGATGAAGTGACGGCCGAGGCGCTTTGCGACCGCGCCCGTCGTGCCGGTGCCGAAGAAGGGATCGAGGATCACGTCGCCGGGGTTCGAGCACGCGAGCAGGATGCGATAGAGCAAAGCCTCGGGCTTTTGCGTCGGGTGCACTTTGGTGCCGCCCTTCTTCAGCCGCTCCTGACCGCCGCAGATCGGGATCAGCCAGTCCGAACGCATCTGAAGCTCGTCATTGAGCGTCTTCATCGCACGATAGTTGAAGGTGTAGCGCGACTTTTCGCCCATCGACGCCCAGATCAGCGTCTCATGCGCGTTGGTGAAGCGCGTGCCCTTGAAATTGGGCATCGGGTTCGCCTTGCGCCACACGATGTCGTTGAGGATCCAGTATCCATTGTCCTGCAGCGCGGTGCCGACGCGGAAGATGTTGTGATAGCTGCCGATCACCCAGATGCTGCCATTCGGCTTGAGGATGCGCTTCGCTTCCTTGAGCCACGCCTGGGTAAAGCGATCATAGGTCGCAAGGCTGTCGAACTTGTCCCAATCATCGTCGACCGCGTCGACCTGACTGCCGTCGGGACGCAGCAGGTCGCCGCCGAGTTGGAGGTTGTACGGCGGATCGGCGAAGATCATGTCGACCGACGCGGCGGGCAGGCTGCGCATCATCTCGACGCAATCGCCCTGCAGGATGCTGTCGAGCGGCAGGTCCGCGGGGTCGACTTTCGGCGTCCGCTGCTTCGTCGCCGGCGCCTTGACCCGTTCCATCACACCCATGCTTCACCCCGTTCCTTGCTCGTAAGGAGGCCCTGATGAGTCAGGCGGAGTCCGCCGTCAAGCGCAGGACTCTAGGGATTCCGCGTCACTAACTGGTTAACGATATGAGAACGAAAGGAGTCTGCCACACCATATGGAGTCGACCGCGACTCGGAGACTCAACCACTGGTGGTGTGGCGATGAGGACTCACCCGCGAAAAAAATTTCGCAGGGAGTATCTACAAACCCGGATCGACCCCGGTCAGGTCGATCGAGCGCTGCCACAGCTCGCGCGCCAGCTTCGGGTCACGTGCATCGCGCGTTGCACGCGCCGGCCCCGAACGTCCCGATACCTCGCCAAGCCCCTGCGGCCCGAGATAGTCGCCGCCCTGCACGCGCGCGCCGGTCGCCGCCTGCAACGTCGGCCAGGCGCCCTGCGCGGCACTGTTGAAGAAGGGCGCGGCGAGCGGGGTCATCGCGCGCAGCGGCATCGGCAAGTGCCGCGTCAGTTCGGTGAGCGCGACCCCGGGGTGGCACCCGATCGCCTGCGTCGCGCGCCCCGCGGCGCTCAACCGCCGGTCGAGCTCGAACATGTGGAGCAGGTTGGCGAGCTTGCTCATCTGGTAGCGCGCCCAATTATGATAGCTGCGCGACGCCGACAGGTCGCTGTAATCCATCGCCCCGCTCTTGCGCGCGATGCTGCCGGTGATCACGATGCGGTCGTCGACATGGCCATGGATCAGCCCGGTGAGCGCGAAGGTGCCGAGGTGGTTGACCCCGAACTGCAGCTCATAGCCCTGCTTCGTCAGCGTTCGCGGCGGAATCATCACCCCCGCATTGTTCACCAGCACATCGATCCGCGGGCCCGCCAGCACCGCCTTCGCGGCATCGCGCACCTGATCGAGGTCGGCGAGGTCGAGCCGCTGGAATGACAATTCGGCTTTCGGCGCATCGACCCGGATGCGGTTCATCGCCGCCTCGGCCTTGTCCTCGTCGCGGCAGGCAAGGATCACATGCGCGCCCCGCGCGGCAAGAACCTTGGAAACTTCGAACCCGATTCCGGCATTGGCACCGGTGACAAGGAAGCGCCGCCCCGTTTGGGTGCCGACGTCGTCGGCCGAAAATCCTCTGCTCATCGCCTGTTCCCCTCTTAGGCTTCTAGGCTTCGGGCGGTCAGACCAGTTGCATTTGTGCGACCGGGGCAAAGCTGGTCCGATGGTGCGGCGTGGGGCCATGCTGGCGCAGCGCCGCGAGATGCTGCGCCGTACCATAGCCCATGTTGGTTTCCCAACCAAAACCCGGAAAATCGCGCGCCGCCGCGACCATGAAGCGGTCGCGATGTTCCTTGGCGAGGATGCTCGCCGCCGAAATACAGGGGTGCAGCGCGTCACCGCCAACGATAGCGCGCGCGCTGTAGCGCCAGCGCGGCAAGCGGTTGCCGTCGACCAGAACCTCGGCGGGTTCGAAACCGAGCGCTTCGACCGCGCGCGTCATCGCAAGGAAGGTCGCCTGCAAGATATTGATGCGGTCGATTTCCGCGACGCTCGCCTCGCCGACGCCCCAGCGGCAACGCGCCTTGATCTGGATCTCCAGTTCGCTGCGGCGCTTCGCCGTGAGCTTCTTGCTGTCGTCGAGGCCGGCGATCCCGCCCTCGCAGAGCAGCACCGCCGCCGCGACGACCGGTCCAGCGAGCGGTCCGCGCCCGGCTTCGTCGACTCCGACGATCATATGCGCCACGGCGGATACCGCCGATATTCGGCCGCCTGATACAGGCACAGCCGATTGCCCGCCGGATCGGCCAGCCGCGCCTCGCGCCAGCCCCATTCCTCATCCTTCGGCATCTGGTCGAACCGCACCCCGCGCCGTGCGAGATAGGCGACCCACGCATCGAGTGCGCCCGATTCCAGATAGGCGGTCGCCCCGCCCGCAGCACCATCACCGGTGTGAATCGACAGCGTCACGCCATTCGCCGCCTCGAAGCGCGCATAACCATTGTCGGGACTATCGACGATCTGCTTCAGGCCCATTTGTTTGTAGAAGGCGACCGACACGGCATAGTCGTTTGCGGGCAGCGTGATCTGGTTGAGCGCCGGACCGGTGAACAGTCCGTCGTTGCGCACGAACTGCTGCCCCATCGGGCCATGCCCCTGCCCCAGCCCCGGTGCGTCGAGCAGCGACAGCCGCACGAAATCGCGCGCGCGCGCGATCGCAGGTTCGAGCGGCATGCCCTGCGCCAAGCCGCAAGCGATCGCGCTGGCGAGCGTGCAGCCGGTGCCATGGCTGTGCGGGGTGTCGATGCGCGGCGCTTCCCAGCGCGCGACCTCGCCCTCGCCCGTTTCGAGCAGGCGGTCAGTCACCGTCTCGCCCTCGGCATGGCCGCCCTTGACGAGCAAAGAACAGCCGTGCGCGAGCACCGCTTCTTCGCCGCCGAGCGCTTCCAGTTCGGGGAGGTTCGGTGTCGCGACCATCGCACGGTCGAGCAGCGCGCGGAACGCGTCGATCGTCGCCGCGTCGGCAAGCACCGATCCGCTCGTCGCGATCATCACCGGGTCGAACACGAGCGCCGCCTGCGCGAGATCGGGCTGCGACAGGCGCTCCGCCACCGCCGCGGCGGTCTCGGCGCTGCCGATCATCCCGATCTTGACCGCATCCACGCCGATATCCGACGCAACGCTGTCGATCTGCGCCAGCACCATCGCGGTCGGCACCGGATGGACGCCCTGCACCCCCAGCGTGTTCTGCGCGGTGATCGCGGTGATCGCGGTCATCGCATGGCCGCCGAGCATCGTGACCGCCTTGATGTCGGCCTGGATGCCCGCACCGCCGCCGCTATCCGAACCGGCGATGATCAGGACGCGTGCGGTCACGCCTTATGCTTTCGCTCCGTCGATGCCGGGAACTTCGCCAGCGCCGCGCCCTCGCGCAGCGGCCGGTCGAGCAGGTCGCCGCCACAATTGGGGCAAATCTCGTCGAGCTTGTCGGCGCAGTTTGCGCAGAAAGTGCATTCGAACGAGCAGATGAAGGCGCCGTGCAGATTGGCGGGCAGATCGCGTCCGCATTTTTCACAATCGGGTCGCATTTCAAGCATGGTAAGTCTCTTTCGGTTCTAAAAATTCAAATGGTTATGCGGTCGCGGCACGTACCGCATCGCAGATCATGTCGACGACCTGCTCGACCTGTCCGGCGTCGTCGCCTTCTGCCATCACGCGGATCAGCGGCTCGGTGCCCGACGGGCGGATGACGAGACGACCGCGTCCGTTGAGCGTGGCTTCGCCCTCGGCAATCGCCGCGATGACCTGCTTGTCCTCGAGCGGCTTGCCGCCCGCGAAGCGGACATTCTTCAAAAGCTGCGGCACCGGGTCGAACTGGTGCAGCAATTCGCTCGCGGGCTTGCCGCCCGCGACGAGTTCGGCGAGCACCTGCAACGCCGCGAGCGTGCCGTCGCCGGTCGTCGCATGGTCGGACAGGATCATATGCCCCGACTGCTCGCCGCCGACGTTGAAGCCGCCTTCCTTCATCCGTTCGAGGACGTAGCGGTCGCCGACCTTGGTGCGTTCGAGGCGCAGCCCCTCGCCTTCGAGGAAGCGTTCGAGGCCGAGGTTCGACATGACGGTCGCGACAACCCCGCCGCCCTTCAGCCGTCCCTGCCGCGCCCAGCTTGCGCCGATCAGCCCCATGATCTGGTCGCCATCGACGATCGTTCCCTTTTCGTCGACAACGATCAGCCGGTCGGCGTCGCCGTCGAGCGCGATGCCGATGTCGGCGCCGCTCGCAACCACGGTTTCCTGAAGCAGCGCGGGCGCGGTCGATCCGCATTTGTCGTTGATGTTGATCCCGTTCGGCGTGACCCCGATCGCGACGACATCGGCGCCAAGCTCCCAGAACACCGTCGGCGCGCTGTTGTATGCCGCGCCATTCGCGCAATCGAGCACGATGCGCAGCCCGTCGAGCCGCACCGATTCGGGCAAGCTCTGCTTCACCGCGTGAATGTAGCGGCCGCGCGCGTCGTCGATCCGCTTCGCGCGGCCGATGTGCGCCGCGGCGGCAAGCTTCGGCTCGACGGTCAGCAGATGTTCGATCTGCGCCTCGTCCTCGTCGGACAATTTATATCCGTCGGGGCCGAACAGCTTGATACCATTGTCGTGGAACGGGTTGTGGCTCGCCGAGAGCATGACGCCAAGGTCGGCGCGCATCGAGCGCGTCAGCATCGCGATCGCCGGGGTCGGCATCGGGCCGACCTGCACCACGTCCATGCCGACGCTCGTGAACCCGGCGACGAGTGCGTTTTCGAGCATATAGCCCGACAATCGCGTATCCTTGCCGATGACGACGCGGTGCTTGTGGTCGCCGCGCAGGAAGTGCGCGCCCGCCGCCATACCGACGCGCATCGCGACTTCCGCCGTCATCGGGACCTCGTTGGTCAGGCCGCGAATCCCGTCGGTTCCGAAAAACTTGCGCATGACACCTCTGCTACCTAAGCCGACGGCCAGACATATGCCTGCCCCGGCGTCCACGGGATGGCCTCCGCGGAGCATTTCCCGGCCCAAAAACCGGTTCCCGTTTCTTCCGGGAGGTGCTCTAAGTCACCCTCTTTTGCTTGGCAAGCAGGCCAGAAAAAACGCCGGGAGAATCCACTTTGAAATCCGCTTGGTTCATTCTCTCGGCGCTGGTCGCCGGCATGTTGCTCGGGGTCGGCGTCGAGATGGTCTCGGTCGAGTGGGGCACGGCATCGCTGCCCTATGTCGAATGGATCGGCCTGCTCTGGCTCAATGCGCTCAAGATGACGATCATCCCGCTGATCGTCGCGCTGCTCGTAACGGGCATCACCGCGACGGCCGACGCCGCACGGGCGGGCAAGCTGGCGAGCCGCGCAGTTCTGATCTTCATCGGCGCCAATATCCTCGCCGGGCTGATGACCCTGATCGTGCTGCCGCTTTTGCTCCAGGCTTTTCCCATGTCCGCCGCGGCGGCCGCGGGGCTGCGTCACGGCCTGGGGGGCTCGACCGAAGCCGTGCCGTCGCCGACCTTCACCGATTTCGTGCTCGGCCTCATCCCGACCAATCCGATCGCCGCGGCGGCGGACACATCGATCCTGCCGCTGATCGTCTTCACCACCATTTTCGCCTTCGCGATCAGCCGCATCGGGAACGCCGAGCGCGCCACCCTGTCGGGCTTTTTCAAGGCGCTGGGCGATGCGATGCTCGTCGTCATCGGCTGGGTGCTCGCACTCGCGCCCCTCGGCGTGTTCGCACTCGGCTATGCGCTTGCGATCAAGGCCGGGGTCGCGGCCTTCGGCGGCCTCGTCCATTATGTGCTGATGCTCTCGGTGATCGGCGCCTGCACGATCATCCTCGGCTTCCTCCTCGCAGTCTTCGTCGTCGGCGTGCCGCTGCCGCGCTTCGTCCGCGCGATGGTGCCCACCTTCGCGGTCGCAATCAGCACGCAAAGCTCGCTCGCCAGCCTGCCCGCGATGCTGAAATCGTCGGAGGAACTGGGCGTCGATCCGAAAAAGGCCGACATCGTCCTGCCGCTCGCGGTCGCGCTGTTCCGCTTCACCAGTCCGGCGATGAACCTCGCGGTCGTCGTCTATGTCGCGTGGCTGTTCGGCGTCGAACTGACGCCGTGGGAAATGGCGGTGGGCCTCGGGGTCGCGCTCGCCGCGGCGCTCTCTTCGGTCAGCCTGCCCGGCTCGATCAGCTTCGTGACCTCGATCGCACCGATCGCGATCGCGATGGGCGTTCCCGTCGCGCCATTGGGGCTGCTCGTTGCGGTCGAGACATTTCCCGACATTTTTCGTACACTCGGCAACGTCGTCGGCGACGTCGCAGCGACGAAATATGCCGCCGACGGTGTCGAAGACGATGTCCCCCTCGCAGGAGAAACCCCATGAAATATCGCAAGCTCGGCCACGGCCTCGAAGTGTCGGCGATCGGTATCGGCTGCATGCCGATGATCAAGGGCGGCAACATCCTCTATGGCGAGGCCGCCGACCTCGACGAATCGACGCGCACGATCCACCGCGCGATCGACCTTGGCGTCACCTTTTTCGACACCGCGCAAATCTACGGCCCGTTCAGCAATGAGGAATTGCTGGGCGAGGCGATCAAGGGCAAGCGCGACGGGCTCGTCATCGCGACGAAGTTCGGTTTCAAGTTCGAGGGCAGCCAGATCGTCGGCGTCGACGGGTCGCCCGCCAACGCGCGCGCCGCGTGCGAAGGCTCGCTCCAGCGGCTCGGCATCGACACGATCGACCTTTTCTACCAGCACCGCGTCGACCCCTCGGTCCCGATCGAGGAGACCGTCGGCGGGATGATGGAGCTGGTGAAGGAGGGCAAGGTCCGCCACATTGCGCTGTCCGAGGCCGGCCCCGACACGATCCGCCGTGCCGCGAAGGCCGCGCCGATCACCGCACTGCAGAGCGAATATTCGATCTGGGAGCGCGATATCGAGGACGAGATCCTTGGCGCCTGCCGCGAGAACGGCATCGGCTTCGTCCCCTATTCGCCCCTCGGCCGCGGCTTCCTCGCGGGCGCGGTGCGCAGCCGCGACGAGCTTCCCGAAAATGACTGGCGCCGCAACGACCCGCGCTATTCGGACGAGAATCTGCCCGCCAACCTCGCGATCGTCGACGCGATCGGCGCAGTCGCGGACAAGCATGGCGTGTCGAAGGCGCAGGTCGCGCTTGCGTGGCTGCTCGCGCAAGGTGACGATATCGTCCCGATCCCCGGCACCAAACGCCGCGCAACGATGGAGGACAGCGTCGCCGCCGCCGACGTCACGCTGACCGCCGACGACCTCGCCGCGATCGAGGCTGCGGCGCCGAAGGGCGGAACGAGCGGTCCGCGCTATGGCGAGATGGGAATGCGGATGGTGCGACTGTAGTTGCCGACCGGTTTCGACCGGTTGCAGACATTGCGTCCCATCTTAGTTTGTCATTCCCGCGAAAGCGGGAACCCAGTGTGGAGTAAGCCCACGCGCGCTCTGGGTCCCCGCTTTCGCGGGGATGACGAAAGTGGAGAACATCCGCTCCTCACCCCAAAGCCACCCTCCGTCGTCCGACGAACTAACCCTTCGTATC
>NZ_DASYHG010000024.1:0-380239 GCF_035998905.1 Sphingopyxis sp.
CTCAGCCGTCGGGTGCCTCCTCGCTCGGCGATGCGAGCGCGAGCCTGTCGAGCGGACTGACGATCGACCGAACGGTCCTGGTGGCAACCTGGGTGTAGAAGGCGGTGGTGTTGAGCTTGGCATGGCCGAGCAATGCCTGGATGACGCGGATATCGACACCGTCCTCGAGCAGGTGAGTGGCGAAGCTGTGGCGCAGCGTATGCGGTCCGACGCGCTTGTCGATATCGGCGGCCTCCGCGGCTTCGACGACGACACGGTAGAGCTGGCGCGTGCTGATCGGCGCCGCGGCGCTCTGTCCGGGGAAGAGCCAGCCATCGGGAAGGAGGATGCCCTGTTGCCGTCCGGCGCGCCACCAGTCGCGCAGCAGCAGGAGCAGGCCTTCGGGCAGCATGGCGTTGCGGTAGCGGCCGCCTTTGCCGCGCTCGATCCGCAGCAGCATCCGCTTGCTGTCGATATCGGTGACTTTTAGCGCCGACACCTCGGCGACGCGCAGCCCCGCGCCATAGGCGACCGACAGCGCCGCCTGGTGCTTGAGGGAACGGGTCGCATCGAGCAGGCGCTTTACCTCGGCCATGGTCAGAACGACCGGGATCTTGCGAACCTGCTTGGTGCGGACCAGCTTACGCGCGAGGTCGGGGCGGTCGAGGGTATGCGTGAAGAAGAACCTCAGCGCGCCGACGATGCTGTTCATGGTCGGCGCCGGGACGCCTTCCTGTTGCTGCTCGATCTGGAACTGCCGGATATCCTCGGCGCTTGCGGTGTGCGGCGAGCGCCCGAGCCAGGTCGCGAACCGTCCGACGTCGCGAAGATAGTTACGCTGCGTCTCCTTCGAGAAGCGGCGCATGGTCATGTCGTCGATCAGGCGCTGGCGCAGCGGGCTGATCGGGCCAATCTGGATAAGCTCGTTCATCGTTCGACTCCTCAGGTAAAGGAGCCGAAAGGGTCTGCCTGCGGCAGCCCGCGTTCAATCAGCCGCGGCGATCGCTGGGCCGCTTTACATCGAGGCTAGCGCCAATCCGCGACAGCGGTTCGTGCACCGGCCAATTCCGGTCAATCGCGGGGTTCAGGTTGATCGAGTGCAATACCGGATTGTCACAGATAGGCGTGGAGCAGATCGGCTTAGCGATGTGTCAGACACGTGCCGTCACCCCTAGCTGAATTCGAACTTATAAGGTTGGCATAAAATTTCATAACGGCAAAAATTTATGCCAAATTTGTGCTGCTTTGGGAGTTTATAGCGTGTCTGAAGCCATGATCAGAAAAGCCCAGTGACCAATTTTAGCCTCTGGGTTCAATTTTTGGCCAGAAAACGTGTCTGACAGATACTGGTGAGCCCTGCTGGGTTCGAACCAGCGACCTACTGATTAAAAGTCAGTTGCTCTACCGACTGAGCTAAGGGCCCATCCGGCGCCGGCGAAGCGGCGCGCGAAAGTGAGCCGTCGCCCTAGTGCGCCGATGCGCCCCGGTCAACCGGCTTCGGACGCGTCAGGCGTGCGGCAAGCTGACGGACGCTGCGGCCGGTCAGCGGATGCGGCCAGTCGGGGACGATTGCGCGGAGCGGACCGAGCACGAAGGCGCGCTGTTCGATCGCCGGATGCGGGATCGTCAGCGCGCCGTCGGACCACGCCCCGCCCGACCAGAGCAGGATGTCGAGGTCGAGCGTCCGCGCGCTCCAGCGCTGGCCGGTACGGCGGCCGAAGCGCGCTTCGATATCCTGCAACCGGTCGAGCATGTCGG
Organism: Sphingopyxis sp.; assembly: GCF_035998905.1. GTDB lineage: Bacteria > Pseudomonadota > Alphaproteobacteria > Sphingomonadales > Sphingomonadaceae > Sphingopyxis. The sequence continues at coordinate 1,738 of NZ_DASYHG010000024.1, forward strand.
GCGGGCTGAGCGCCGACGCGACGAGCGCGACGGCGTTGGCATAGCGCCGGCGCGACGGGCCGATGGGATCGCTCGCGATGATCGGGCTCGCATCGACCGGCTCGATATCGTCGCTTTCGAGTGCAGCGAGCGCCGCCAGCAGCACCGCGCGCGGATCGCCGAAGCGCGCGTGGCGCCGATTCGATCCGAGGCCGATGGCATAGAGGGGAAGCGGCGTTGCGTTGCTCATGCCCTCGCGCCTATCGCAGACGCGTGGAAATTGACAGCCCGTTGCCCGGCACCGAGCCGCCGCGCGATTGTCCGCGATGCCCGCGGCTCGTCGCGTTGCGGCGTGAATGCCGGGCAGAGCACCCCGACTGGTGGAACGCGCCGGTCTATGCGTTCGGCGATCGCGGCGGCTGGCTGGCCTTCGCGGGGCTGGCGCCCGGAAAACATGGGGCGAACCGGACGGGGCGGCCATTTACCGGCGACTATGCGGGCGACTTGCTGTTCGCGACGCTCGCCGAATTCGGGCTGAGCAGGGGCCGCTACGATGCGCGGATCGACGACGGGCTGACGCTCGAAGGTGCGATCATCGTCAACAGCGTCAAATGCCTGCCGCCGCAAAACAAGCCCATTCCCGCCGAAATCGCGAATTGCCGGTCCTTCTTCGAGGCGCAGATGGCCGCGTTGCCAAAGGTGCGCGTCATCATCGCGCTCGGCCGGATCGCGCATGACGCGGCGTTACGCGCCTTTGGCGAGAGGCTGGCTGCGCATCCTTTCGCCCACGGCGTGGTTCATACGCTGCCCGATGGACGGCGCCTCGTCGATAGCTATCACTGCTCGCGCTACAACACGAACACCGGACGGCTAACGGCCGACATGTTCCGCGATGTGTTTCGCACCGCGCTGGCGCTCAAGGATCAGACGAGCGGGCCGAATTCCTCGACCAGCCCGCGATAGAGCGCGCGCTTGAACGGGACGATCAGCTTCTCGATTTCGTTCAGCTCCGCCCATTTCCACGCGCGGAATTCCTGATGCTTCGTATGGATGTCGACGTCGCTGTCGGCGCCCATGAAGCGCATCAGGAACCAGTGCTGGCGCTGGCCGCGATATTTGCCGCCCCACATCTTGCCGATCAGATGGTCGGGCAGGTCGTAGAAATATTCCTCGCGGCTGCGCGCGATGATCTCGACCAGCCCGCCATGGACGCCGGTTTCCTCGCCGAGTTCGCGGATCGCCGCTTCTTCGGCATCCTCGCCGTCGTCGATCCCGCCCTGCGGCATCTGCCAGGCTTCGCTCGTCGTATCGAGCCGCTGGCCGACGAAGACGCGGCCGTCGCGGTTGGCGAGCATGACACCCGCGCAGGGGCGGTAGGGAAGTTTGCTATGGTCGATCATGCCGCCCCGTTAGCTTCGGCGACGATCGCCTTCAATACGGTCAATGCCCCGCGGATATCTTCCTGTGCGCTCGGGATGCCCTGCGCGAGGTTGATATAGCCGTGGATTGTGGCCTTTGCCTCGCGATAGGTGGTCGGGACGCCCGCTTCGATCAGCTTGGCGGCATAGGCGCGGCCCTGATCGCGCAGCGGATCGAGCCCCGCGGTGATCAGCAGCGTCGGCGGCAGCCCCTCGGCCGGGAAATCGAGCGGCGAGGCGCGATAGTCGGCGGGGTCGGCGGCATAATGATTGCCGAACCAGGTCATGCTGCCCTGCGTCAACAGATGGCCTTCGCCGAAATCGCGATAGCTTTGCCAGTCGTCGTGCGTCGTGACCGCGGGATAGATGGGGTGGATCGCGATCACGGGTTTCGACGCGGGATTGTCGCGGAGCGTCAGCGCGGTGACGATTGTCAGATTGCCGCCGGCGCTTTCTCCGGAGAGGACAAGGCCCGTGCAGGGGATGTTGTCGGCGACCCAGCGCGTCGCCGCTTCGCAATCGATCGGCGCGGCGGGGAAGGGGTGTTCGGGGGCGAGGCGATAGTCGACCGCGACGACCGGCATGTCGAGCAGGCGCGCGGCCTGCGCGCAATAGGCGTCGTGCGTGTCGAGATCGCCGATGACCCAGCCGCCGCCGTGGTAGAAGACCATCACCGGCCCCGGCTCGCGGTCGGGGCGATTGTCATAGAGGCGGATCGCGATTTCGCCCGCGGGTCCGGGAATCGTCCGGTCCTCGACCTTCGTGATCTCGCCGCGCGGGACGTCCGCGAGCTGGCCCATCACGCGGAACATCTCGCGCGCGCCTTCGGGCGGCATCTCCTCCATCTTCGGGCCTTCCTGCGCGTTGAGGAAGGCGAGAAACGCCGCCACATCGGGGCGCGCTTGATGGGTGGTGCCGTCGGTCATCCAGTCTCTCCCTGATCGATATTTTCGCCATGCTATTCGGCATCGGCGGGGCAAATTCAATCGCAAATCGAAACCGACCTGTCGCTTGCCCTTTGCAGCGCACAATTTTTTCTCAATTGCGGCTTGGCGCGCACGGGCCTAGGCCGATGTCACAGGTTCGCAAGATTCAAAGGCAGATACACAAAATGGCGACAGCGGCAGTGGACCAGGCCGACGAACGGCAGTCCCCTCTTTCGGATGCAGTGGTGGTTCGATTTGCCGGTGACAGCGGCGACGGTATGCAGCTCACCGGCGGTCAGTTTACCCTGTCGTCGGCGCTCGCGGGCAACGACTTTGCGACCTTCCCCGACTTTCCTGCCGAAATCCGCGCGCCGCAGGGCACGCTGTTCGGCGTGTCTGCCTTCCAGATCAATTTCGGATCGTCGGCGATCGACACCGCGGGCGACGCGCCCGACGTGCTCGTCGCGATGAACCCCGCGGCGCTCAAGACCAATGTGCCGCAATTGAAGCAGGGCGGGCTGATCATCGCCGACGAGGGCGAATTCAACGACCGTAACCTCGCCAAGGCGAAATATGACGCGAACCCGCTCGAGGACGGCAGCCTCGCCAAATGGCAGCTCCTCAAGCTCAATATCAGCCAGCTCACCATGGACGCCGTGAAGCCGTTCGGGCTCGGCAACAAGGAAGCGTTGCGCTGCAAGAATATGTGGACGCTGGGGCTTTCGCTCTGGATGTTCGACCGCGACCGCCAGCCGCTGATCGACTGGCTCAACGCGAAGTTCGCCAAGGACCCGAACCTTGCGGCGGCGAACGTCGCGGCGCTCAACGCGGGCCATGCCTATGGCGAGACCGCCGAGCTTGCGGGCCCGCTCAAGCAGCATCATGTCGATCCGGCACCTGTGGCGCCCGGCCTCTACCGCACGCTGACGGGCGCCGAAGGTATCGCGCTCGGCCTCGTCGCGGGCGCGCAGCTTGCAAAGCTGCCGATGTTCTTCGGCGGCTATCCGATCACCCCCGCATCGGCGATCCTTCATCATCTGTCGCGGCTCAAGGAATATGACGTCACGACCTTCCAGGCCGAGGACGAGATCGCTGCCATCTGTTCGGCGATCGGTGCGAGCTATGCGGGCTCGCTCGGCGTCACCAGCTCGTCGGGTCCCGGCATCGCGCTGAAGGGCGAGGCGATGGGTCTCGCGATCATGACCGAGCTGCCGCTCGTCATCGTCAATTCGCAGCGCGGCGGCCCCTCGACGGGCCTCCCGACCAAGACCGAGCAGTCGGACCTCTATCAGGCGGTCTATGGCCGCAACGGCGATGCGCCGATGCCGGTCATCGCCGCGCGCTCGCCCGGCGACGCGTTCGAATGCGCGATCGAGGCGGTGCGTATCGCGGTGCAATATATGACCCCGGTGATGCTGCTCACCGACGGCTATATCGCGAACGCCGCCGAGCCGTGGGCGGTCCCCGACCTCACGACTTACGAGGCCTTCCCGGTCGAGTTCCTCACCGAGGTGCCCGAGGGCGGCTTCAAGCCTTATGGCCGCGACGAAAAGCTTAAGCGTCCTTGGGTCAAGCCCGGCACGCCGGGCCTGCTCCACCGTATCGGCGGGATCGAGAAGGAAATCGATACCGGCCACATCAATTATGCGCCGGCCAACCATCAGGCGATGACCGATATCCGCAAGGACAAGATCGACGGCATCACGGTCCCCGATCAGGTCGTCGAACTTGGAGCCGAGGGCGGCAAACTTGCCGTCGTCGGCTGGGGGTCGACCTTCGGCCCGATCCATCAGGCGGTGCGCCGCAAGCGCGCCGAAGGGGCGGACGTCAGCCATGTGCACATCCGCCATATCTGGCCGCTGCCCGCCAATCTCGGCGAGCTGCTCAAGAGCTATGACAAGGTGATCGTGCCCGAAATGAACACGGGGCAATTGAAGACCGTGCTGCGCGACCAGTATCTGGTCGACGCGAAACCGGTGAACAAGGTGTCGGGCCAGCCCTTCACCATCGCCGAAATCGAAGAAGCGATCGAAGGAGCGCTCGCATGAACGAGATGACGACCATCGCGCGCCCGACGACGCTCAAGGATTGGGAAACCGATCAGGAAGTCCGCTGGTGCCCCGGCTGCGGCGACTATGCGATCCTGAAGGCGGTGCAGCGCACGATGCCCGAAATCGGCACCGCGCCCGAGAATACCGTGTTCATCAGCGGCATCGGCTGTTCGTCGCGCTTCCCCTACTACATGGAAACCTATGGCTTCCACACGATCCACGGCCGCGCGCCGGCGTTCGCGACGGGGCTGAAGCTCGCCAATCCGAACCTCGACGTGTGGATCGTCACCGGCGACGGCGACGGGCTGTCGATCGGCGGCAATCACACGATGCACCTCATTCGCCGCAACCTCGATTGCCAGATCATGCTGTTCAACAACGAGATCTATGGCCTTACAAAGGGGCAATATTCTCCGACCAGCCGCGTCGGCACGACGAGCCCGTCGACCCCCTATGGTTCGGTCGATCGCCCGGCACAGCCCGCGGCCTTCGCGCTCGGCGCCGGCGCGCGTTTCGTCGCGCGCGGTTTCGACGTGTCGAAGGAACTGCCGAACGTGCTGAAGGCAGCGCACGCGCACAAGGGCGCGGCATTTATCGAGATTTTCCAGAACTGTATCGTCTATAATAAAGATGTGTTCGAGGATTTTGCGGCGCCGAAGGGAGCGGAAGATCGCCAGCTCTGGCTCAAGCAGGGCGAACCGATGCTCTATGCCAAGGGCACGAAGGGCATCGCGCTCGATGCCGAGGCGCTGCATCTCAAGACCGTCGATGTCGTCGATGGCGATTGGCAGGCGGCGGGAGTGATCGTCCATGACGTGACCAACCGCAGCGTCGCGCACATGCTCGTCGAAATGCGCTTCGGCGAATTCCCGATGGCGCTCGGCGTGCTCTACGACGACCCGCGCCCGACTTTCGAGGCCGATGTGGTCCGCCAGAACAAGGCGGCGTCCGAAGGCAAGAAGGCCGATCTGCAGGGCCTGCTCAAGAAGGGGCAGACCTGGACGGTGACCGAAGGCGGCCCCGAACTCTGACCTTCCGCCGTCATGGATAATCTGACGCATAGCCTCGTCGGCGCGCTTCTTGGGCAAATGGGGCTCAAGAAAAAGACCGGCCTGGCGATGCCGACGCTGATCATCGCGGCGAACCTGCCCGATATCGACGCGGGCTGCGCGATCTACGGGATCGAATCGCTCGCGATGCGGCGCGGGATCACCCACGGGCCGATCGCGCTGATCCTGCTGCCGATCCTGCTTTGGGCGCTGATGATCGCGTTCGATCGTTGGCAGGAACGGCGCGGCAAACGGCCCGCAGGGCGCCTGCCGATCGACAAGCGCTGGCTGCTCGCGCTCGCCTATATCGGCTGTTTCAGCCATCCGGCGCTCGACTGGCTCAACAATTACGGCATCCGCCTGCTCGAACCGTTCAGCCATCGCTGGTTCTATGGCGACAGCATCTTCATCATCGACCTGTGGATATGGATCGCGCTCGCGGTGTCGGTGTGGCTGTCGCTGCGCGGTGAACGCCGCGGCGCGGCCAATTGGCGGCGGTCGGCATGGATCGGCTTCACGACGGTGTGCGCCTATATCTTCGCCAACGGCGTCATCACCGGCGCCGCCGAGCGCAGCGTTGCCGCCGCGCTGGAGGCCAATGGCCGGGCGAACGCGCTCGTCGTCGCGAGCCCGCCGCCGCTGGCCTTCTGGAAACGCGATGTCTTCTGGCGGACCGCCGATCGATACGGCACCGCAAGCTTCGTTCCGGGCGTGGGCGGCGACGTCGACCTGACCGGTGCGCCGACGGGCATGGACGATCCGCGTCTCGCGACCTGGGTCAGGGCCGATCCTGCGACGCGCGCCTTTCTGTTCTGGTCGCGTATGCCCGTCGCACAAGGCGATGGCGACGCGATCCGGCTGCGCGACCAGCGCTTCATGCATCCGCTCGCGCAGGATCGTTTCGAGGTCCACCTGACCGCGCCGGACACCGCGAGTCACCCCGAATGACCGGCGCGCGTGACGTCATGGTGTCGCGCGTTTCAACCGATTGTCAGCGCGATGCGTTTGGGGCAGGAAGGTGCCTATGAACACGCATGTCAGCCCGCGCCGCGGCAAGGAACTGCTCCGCGCCGACCGTGCCTATCGCACGGGCGGGGGGCTGGCGAGGCTGATGGCGCTGGCCCCGGCGGGCTTTTTTCACCGGATCCTCGACCGCATCGATGCGGGGCTGATGCTCGGCACGATCGAGGGGCATTTACCCGACGGCAGCGTGCGGCTGCTCGGCGGGCGCGGCAAGGGCCCGGTGGCGGTCGTGCATCTCCACAGCTGGACCGCGCTCGCCCGGCTGGCGCTCTCGGGCTCGGTGGGATGGTATCGCGCGTGGGAAGCGCGCGAATGGTCGTCACCCGACCCGGTGCCGCTGTTCGACCTGTTCATGCGTAACGGCGAGGCGCTGGGCAATGTCGGACGCGCGCGCGGCCCGTGGCGCTGGCTCAACAAGGCGATCCATGCATTGCACCGCAACGATCGCCGCGGTGCCCGGCGCAATGTCCATGCCCATTATGATTTGGGCAATGATTTCTATCGCTTGTGGCTCGACCCGAGCATGAACTATTCGAGCGCATTGTTCACCGACCCCGGCCAGTCGCTAGAGGAAGCGCAGACGGCGAAGGTCGATGCGATCCTCGACCGGCTCGACCTGCGCTCGGGAAGCCGGCTGCTCGAAATCGGCTGCGGTTGGGGCGCGCTCGCCGAACGCGCGGTCGAGCGCCACGACGTGCTCTACACCGGCATTACGCTCTCGCCCGCGCAGGCCGATGTCGCCGATGCGCGGCTGAACGCGGTCGATCTCTCGGGGCGCTCGCGCATCGAAATCTGCGACTATCGCGACGCGCAGGGGCCGTATGACGCGATCGCCAGCGTCGAGATGGTCGAGGCGGTGGGCGAAGCCTATTGGCCCGCCTATCTCGACGCGATCGCGCGGCTGCTCCGCCCCGGTGGCAAGGCGGCGATCCAGTATATATTGATCAACGACGCCCTGTTCGAACGCTACGCCGCAAGCAGCGACTTCATCCAGGCCTATATCTTCCCCGGCGGCTGCTTGATTTCGGAAAGCCGCTTTCGCGCGCTGGCCGAGGCGCGCGGGCTCGCCTGGCGCGACGTCCGGCGGTTCGGCGGCGACTATGCCGAAACGCTGCGCCAGTGGCGCGAACGTTTCGACGCGGCAGTCGCGGCCGACCAGCTTCCGGCCGGGTTCGACGAACGATTTGTCCGGCTCTGGCGCTATTATCTGCAATATTGCGAGGGGGGCTTTCGCGGCGGCGGTATCGACGTCGCGCAGGTCACGCTCGAAAAGACAGCCTGAAAACAGGGAGAGAAAGCATATGCGAAGATTTTTGGCAGCGGTGCTGCTGTGCACCGCGGCGGCGGGGTGCACTGCGCCCGCACCGACGCAAACGACCGACAAACTGCCAAAGGATCTGAATGTGCTGTTCTGGACCCAGGATCAACGCGACGCCGCCTTCCGCACGATGGAAACGGTTCCCAAGGTCGTCGTCAACACTGTGAAGGCGGGCGGACCGGTCTATCCGTTGCCGCAGGGCAAGCCGATCGACCTCGGCGCCGATGTCGACGCCTATATGGCGAAGCAGCGCAATGCGGGGCTGATCATCGTGCAGGACGGCAAGGTGCGGCTCGAAAAATATGCGCTCGGCTATGGTGCCGCGGGCCGCTGGACGAGCTTCTCGGTCGCCAAGAGCTTCACCTCGACGCTCGTCGGCGCGGCGGTGAAGGACGGCTATATCAAGAGCCTCGACGACAAGGTGACCGTCTATATCCCCGGTCTCAAGGGCTCGGCCTATGACGACGTCTCGGTGAAGCAGCTGCTCACCATGACCTCGGGCGTCAAATGGAACGAGGACTATACCGACCCCAAGTCCGACGTGGCGCTGTTCAACCTGCAGAAGCCCGTCGCCGGCGAGGACATAACGGTCAGCTATATGAAGACCTTGCCGCGCGAAGCACCCGCGGGGTCGAAGTGGGTGTACAAGACCGGCGAGACCAATCTGATCGGCGTGCTCGTGTCGAGCGCGACGGGCAAGACGCTGTCGCAATATCTGTCCGAAAAGGTCTGGAAACCCTTCGGCATGGAGCAGGACGCGGTGTGGATGCTCGGTGCGACGGGGCATGAGATCAGCGGCTGCTGCATGTCGGCCAGCCTCAAGGATTATGCGCGTTTCGGCCAGTTCATCCTGAATGGCGGGGTTGCGGGTGGCAAGAAGGTGCTGCCCGACGACTGGCTCGCTTCGGCAACCACAAAGCAGGCGGGGATCGACCTGCCGGGTCGCGGCTATGGCTATCAGTGGTGGACCAACGACGATGGCAGCTTCGCCGCGCAGGGCATCTTCGGGCAAGGGATCTTCATCGATCCCAAGCGCAAGCTGGTGATCGCGTCGAACGGCAACTGGCCGACCGCAACCGATCCCGAAGGCGTCGGCGCGGCGCGCGAGGCCTTCTACAAGAGCGTGCAGGCCGCGGTGGACAAGGAAGCCGCAAAATAAAGCGGCCGTCGCCTCCGGTTTCGCGGGGGCGGCGAGTTCTTATTCGGTAACGACGCTTGCCGCGCGCTGGGCCAGCCAGACCGCGGCAAGCGGGACGATGGCGCCCAGCGCCATGATCCACCAGGTATCGGCGAGCGTGACGGCACGGTAAAGCGCCGCGCCGATCACCGCGCCGGCTACGATCCAGCCGGCGCCGGTACCGGCGGAAATCCGCATCGCCAGCCAGCCGCCACCGAAACTGCCAATGAACCAGCCGACGACCAGCGCGATCGTCGAGCCGACCGGGATCAGCACTTCGCCGCTGGCGGGGTCATAGACGTCGGGCGAAATTTCGCTGCCGGCATATTGGGCGATCCAGATCAGCCCGAACGCAACGACGATACCGATCACCACGGCGATCGCCGTACGCAAAATATTCCTGGTCATTCCCGCGCCCTTGCAAACCCTCTTATGCGAGCGTCTTAGCGCAGGAAAACGAAGATGGCGTTAAGCTTTTTCCATGACCTTGGGCAGCGCGTGGAACGCAGTGCTGTCGAAGCCCTCGACCATCAGCCCGGCGACGAATTCGCCCACCGCGGCGGGGTCCTTGATGCTCTGCGGATCTTCGCCCGGATAGGCGCGCGCGCGCATCTGCGTCCGCGTGCCGCCGGGGTCGAGGATCGCGGTACGCACGGTCGAAATATTGCGCATTTCGGCGCCATAGCTGGTGACGAGCGTTTCGAACGCCGCCTTCGACGCGGCATAGGCGCCCCAATAGGCGCGCGGCTCGCGCGCGACACCGCTCGACAACGCGATCAGGCGGCCGTTCGCCGCGCGGCGGAGCAGCGGGTCGAAATTGGCGATCAGTGCCTGCTGCGCGATCAGGTTCAGCGTCAGCAGCTTGTTGAATTCCTTGCCGTCGATCGCGGCAACGGGGGTCAGCGTGCCGAGCATCGCGGCGTTGAGCACGAGCATGTCGAGCTGCTGCCAGCGTTCGGCAATCGCACTGGCGAGGCGGGCGATGCTGTCGCCGTCGGTCAGGTCGAGCGGAGCGATCGTCGCGCTGCCGCCGGCTTCGTGGATGCGGTCTTCGAGTTCCTCGAGCCCGCCCGCTGTACGCGCGGTGATCACGACATGCGCGCCGCGCGCGGCGAGCGATTCGGCGATCGCTTCGCCGATGCCGCGGCTCGCCCCGGTGACGAGCGCGACCTGGCCCGCCAGTTCTTTAGACTCTGTAGTCATTGTGTCAGACAACCCGTTCGGCAAGCAGCGAAAATTGATCTTCCAGCCCATGCTCGTCGAAATCGGTCAGCGTGGTCGGATAGTCGCCGGTAAAGCAGGCGTCGCAATATTTCGGCGCGTCGTCGCTGCGCTTCGCTTCGCCCAGCGCGCGATACAGGCCGTCGATCGAAATGAAGGACAGGCTGTCGGCGTTGATGAAATTCGCCATCTGGCCGACGCTCATCTGTGCGGCGAGCAATTTGGCGCGTTCGGGCGTGTCGACGCCATAGAAGCAGCTATGCTGCGTCGGCGGGCTCGCGATGCGCATATGCACTTCGGTCGCGCCGGCATCGCGCATCATCTGCACGATCTTCAGGCTGGTGGTGCCGCGCACGATCGAATCGTCGATCAGCACGATGCGCTTGCCGGCGATCAGCGCGCGGTTGGCGTTGTGCTTCAGCTTGACGCCGAGGTGGCGGACCTTGTCGCCCGGCTGGATGAAGGTGCGCCCGACATAGTGCGAGCGGATGATGCCGAGTTCGAACGGGATGCCCGATTCCTGCGCATAGCCGATCGCCGCCGGCGTACCCGAATCGGGGACGGGGATGACGAGGTCGGCTTCGACCGGATTTTCGCGTGCGAGTTCGGCGCCGATCGCCTTGCGCACCGAATAGACACTCGTCCCGTCGACGATCGAATCGGGGCGCGAGAAATAGACATATTCAAAGATGCACGGCCGCGCCGGATGGTCGGCGAAGGGGCGGTGCGAGGTGAGCTGGCCGTCGCGGATCGTGACGAGTTCGCCGGGCTCGACCGAGCGCACGAATTCGGCGCCGACGACGTCGAGCGCCACCGTTTCGGATGCGAGGATATGTGCATCGCCGAGCTTGCCGATCACGAGCGGGCGGATGCCGAGCGGGTCGCGGCAGCCGATCATGCCCTCGGCGGTCAGGCAGATCAGCGAATAGGCGCCCTCGACCTGTTTCAGCGCGTCGATGAACCGGTCGAGCAGCGAGCGATAGTTCGACGTCGCGACGAGGTGGATGATGACCTCGGTGTCGCTGGTCGACTGGAAGATCGAACCGCGGCGGACGAGCACCTTGCGCAGCGCGGCGGCGTTCGAGATGTTGCCGTTATGCGCGACGGCAAAACCGCCGGTGGCGAGGTCGGCGAACAGCGGCTGGACGTTGCGCAGCGCGGTTTCGCCCGTCGTCGAGTAACGGACATGGCCGACCGACGATCCGCCTTGCAGCTGGCGCATGATGTCGTCGCGGTCGAAATTGCCCGCGACGTGGCCCATCGCGCGGTGGGTGTGGAATTCCTTGCCGTCGAAGGCGGTGATGCCTGCGGCTTCCTGTCCGCGGTGCTGCAGGGCGTGAAGCCCCAGCGCGACAACCGCAGCGGCGCTATCGGCGCCATGAATACCAAATACGCCGCACTCCTCGCGGAGCTTGTCGTCGTCAAAAGGGTGGGTCGTCAGCATGTCGTTCCAGGGGCAGGGGGGCTGTGACTGGGGCGCATATAGGGACGGCAATCGCAAATGTCGCCCCCCTAATCACGCATTTGTCATACTCGCCGCCACGGACGGGGTGACAGCCGCTGCTATCCTGCTCTAAAGCGCGGTTTATGGATGATCAGCGCGACACGGCCGACCGATTTCTTCCGCGTTTCGACGCCGCCGGACTGGTGACGGCGATCGTCACCGATGCGGAGACTCATGTGCTGCTGATGGTCGCGCATATGAATGACGAAGCGATCGCGCGGACCCGCGAAACGGGGCAGGCGCATTTCTGGTCGCGGTCACGCGGCGCCTTGTGGCGCAAGGGAGAGACGTCGGGCAACGGGCTGACGATGGTCGAGATGCGCGTCGATTGCGACCAGGACGCGCTGCTGCTGCGCGTGAAGCCCGCGGGCCCCGCGTGCCACACCGGGCGCCGTTCCTGCTTCTACCGTCGCGTCGAGGCCGACGGCAGCCTGACCTTCCTGGCGGACGATGCGCAGGGCTAGCGTCGCGCTCCTATTGGCGGCGCTGGCGCTCGGCGGATGCAACCGGCCTGCGCCGAGCGAAAACGGCAAGGGCGTCGATGCGGACAATCCGCTCGAAGTGACTGCGCGCCAGCGCGGCGTCGTGCGATCCGAAGCCGCGACGCCCGTCGGGGTTTTCGAGCGGACGCACGATCTGGGCCGCGATGCGATGTGCGTCGTTCCCGAGGGGGCCGGGAAGTGGCGCTTTGCCGTCACCGCCGCCTTTGGTCCGACGCTGTCCTGCACCGCGACCGGGACGATGGTGCGCGAAGGCGATGGCTGGCGGATGCGCTTTGCGGGGGTCGACGGCTGCGACGCGCTCGTCCACGAGGAAGAAGACGAGCTGCGCCTTCCCGGAAGCCTGCCGCCGCAATGCGCCCGGCTGTGCCCCGACCGCGCTTCGCTTTCGGGGCTGCGCCTGCCGCGCGCGAGCTGGTCGGCGACCGATGCTGGGGGCTTGCGAATGGCGGATCGACAGGGCAATATGCAGCGTCCTTGCGGGGGCTGAACCGCCCCGAAATGGCGCTATCTGCCGGGCTTGACGTTCACGTCAACGGAAACTAGTTTCATCGGCATGACCGAACAATATGGCCACGCCCATATCGATACGCCCGACCATCTGGGGCGCGAGCAATTCAGCATCACCGACTTGTCGACCGAGTTCGGGGTCACCGCGCGCGCACTGCGTTTCTATGAGGATGAAGGGCTGATCAGCCCGTCGCGCAAGGGATTGTCGCGCATCTATTCGAAACGCGACCGGGCGCGGCTGGCGTGGATCCTCCGCGCCAAGCGCACGGGCTTCAGCCTCGCCGACATTCGCGAGATGATCGACCTTTACGACGTCGGTGACGGCCGCAAGCTGCAACGCCAGGTGACGATCGAAAAATGCGAGCAGCGCATCGGTTTGCTGCAACGCCAGCGCGACGATATTGACAGCGCTGTAGATGAGCTGTCACGTTTCATCGATACGGTGAAAAAAGTCGACGCCGGCCAAAAGGTCGACTGAGCCTCTCCCCAGGCAAGTTCACTGCTAACCTGCTTTTCAGAAGGATACCCCATGCCCGTCTATCGCGCACCCGTGCAAGACACGCTGTTCCTCCTCAATGATGTGCTCGGGATCGAGCGCTACGCAAACCTGCCCGGTTTTGCGAACGCGACCCCCGACATGGTCGAGGCGGTGCTGACCGAGGCGGGGAAGTTCTGCGAGGAAGTGCTGTTCCCGATCAACCAGTCGGGCGACCTCGAAGGCTGCACGCGCCACGACGACGGCAGCGTGACGACGCCGAAAGGGTTCAAGGAAGCCTATAAAGCCTATTCCGAAGCCGGCTGGGGCCTGCTCACCGCGCCCGAGGAATTTGGCGGGCAGGGCTTGCCGCACGTCATCGGTTTCCCGGTCGAGGAATATCGCAACGCCGCCAACCAGGCGTTCGCCATGTATCCCGGGCTCACGCAGGGCGCGACCGCCGCGATTCTCGTCAAGGGATCGGACGAGCAGAAGGCGACCTATGTCCCCCGGATGATCGCGGGCGACTGGGGCGGGACGATGAACCTCACCGAACCGCACTGCGGCACCGACCTCGGCCTCATCCGCACGCGCGCGGTGCCGAATGGCGACGGCAGCTATGCGGTCACCGGCACGAAAATCTTCATCTCGTCGGGCGAGCATGACCTCACCGACAACATCATCCACCTCGTCCTGGCGAAGACCCCCGACGCGCCCGACAGCGTCAAGGGCATCTCGCTGTTCATCGTACCCAAGTTCATCGTCAGCGACGACGGATCGCTCGGCGAGCGCAACACGCTCTCGTGCGGGTCGATCGAGCACAAGATGGGCATCCACGCCAATTCGACCTGCGTCATGAACTATGACGGCGCGAAGGGCTGGATGGTCGGCGAGGAGAATAAGGGCCTTGCCGCGATGTTCGTGATGATGAACGCCGCGCGCCTCGGCGTCGGCATCCAGGGGCTCGGCCAGGCCGATGTCGCCTACCAGAACGCCGTCCAGTACGCGCAGGATCGCCGTCAGGGCCGCGCACTCACCGGCCCCAAGGATCCGCAGGAAAAGGCCGACCCGCTGTTCGTGCACCCCGACGTCCGCCGCATGCTGATGGACGGAAAGGCGACCGTTGAGGGGCTGCGCGCGCTCTGCACCTGGGGGGCGCTGCAGGTCGACCTCGCGCATGTTGCCGAGAGCGAGGAGGAGCGCCAGCGCGCCGACGATCTCGTCAGCCTGCTCACCCCCGTGATCAAGGGCTATGGCACCGACAAGGGCTATGAGGTCGCGACCAATGCGCAGCAGGTATTCGGCGGCCATGGCTACATCGAAGAACAGGGCATGTCGCAATATGTCCGCGATGCCCGCATCACGATGATCTATGAAGGCGCCAACGGCGTGCAGGCGATGGACCTTGTCGGCCGCAAGCTCGCGCAGAATGGCGGGCGCGCCATCCAGGCCTTCTTCGCGATCGTCGACGAGGAATGCGGCAACGCCAAGGGCAATGAAACGCTCGCCGATTTCGCGACGCGCCTAGAAAAGGCCAACGGCGAACTCAAGGCTGCGACGATGTGGTTCATGCAGAATGGCATGGCGAACCCGAACAATGTCGGCGCCGGGGCGCATCATTATATGCATATCCTCGGTATCGTTGCGCTCGGTTCGATGTGGTTGAGGATGGCCGAAGCGGCGCAGAAGGCGCTCGCCGAAGGCCGCGGCAACACGGCGTTCCTCGAAGCCAAGCTCGTCACGGCGCGCTATTTCGCCGAACGCTTCCTTCCCGACGCGGGATCGCTCCGCCGCAAGATCGAGGCGGGCAGCGATGCGATGATGGCGCTGACGCCCGAACAATTCGCCGCCGCCTGATATGCTCCTTTGCAACCATCGCCGTCGCCATGCGTGGAGGCGGCGATGAGCGAAGGGGACTTGAAACCGATAGTCGTCGAAGGCCGCAACTGCTGGCGGATCGAACGCGCCGACAAGGCGCGGATGATCGTCGATGCGGCAGACTATTTCGCGCTGCTCGAACGGCTGATGGCCGACGCGAAACAGCGCATCCTGCTCATCGGCTGGGATTTCGATCCGCGGATCGCACTGAAGCCCGACAAGAATGGCAAGGGCGAACCGCTCGGCGACTATCTGCTGCGCCTCGCGCATGAAAAACCCGATCGCGACATCGACATTTTGCGCTGGAATTTTGGCGGGCTGAAACAATTCGCGATGCCGCGCATCCTGTCGATGGTCGCGCGCTGGAAACTGACACGCTCGATCAGCTTCCGGCTCGACAGCGCACATCCTGTGGGCTGCAGCCACCACCAGAAGGTCGCGGTGTTCGACGATCATCTCGCCGTGTGCGGCGGCATCGACGTCGGCGCGCGCCGTTGGGATACGCGCGATCACAAGGACGGCGACCCGCATCGCACCGCGCCCGACGGCAAAGCCTATATGCCATGGCATGATTCGACGATGATCCTCGCGGGTCCCGTCGGCAACGCGCTCGCCGACCTTGGCAACGAACGCTGGCAGCGCGCGACCAAAAAACCGCTGCGCGACCTACGAGGCGAGGGCGAAAGCTGGCCCGATGGTCTCGACCCCGATTTCGAGGATGTCGATGTCGCCATCTCGCGCACGCGTGCCGAATATGATGGCTTCGACGCGATCCGCGAGATCGAGCAGCTTTATCTCGACATGATCGCGGCGGCCGGGCGCTTCATCTATTTCGAGAACCAGTATTTCACTTGCGGAAAGATCGCCGCGGCGATCGCCGAACGGCTGAACGGCGACGATCCTCCCGAATTCGTGATGGTGATGCCCAAGACCGCCGATGGCTGGCTCGAACAGATGGCGATGGACGCGGCGCGCGTGCAGCTCGTGCGCGAAATCGCCAAGGCAAAGCACGGCGACCGGCTGAAGGTCTATTACCCGCGCACGAAGCGCGGCGAGCCCATTTATGTCCATGCGAAGACAGCGATCGTCGACGACCGGCTGATCCGGGTCGGGTCGGCCAATCTGAACAACCGCTCGATGGGACTCGACAGCGAATGCGACGTGACGATCGACATCGCGCTTGCGCCGAACGCGGGCGCCGAACCCGCCATCGCACGGCTTCGCACATCGCTGATCGCCGAGCATCTTGATGCGGCGGAAGACGAGGTTGCGGCGATGTTCGAACGCACGGGGTCGCTGATCGAAACGATCGAGACGCTGCGCGGCAAGGGGCGCTCGCTCGAGCTGCTCGACCTCGTGCCGCCGGGGCCGATGGACGAGTTCATCGCCGAGAATGAGCTGCTCGACCCCACCAGCCCGGACGCGATGTTCGAAAGCCTGACCGAGCGCGGACTGAAGAAGAGCTGGCACCGCGGCCGCGACTGGATGAAGCGGCACCGGCCCTTCCGGCGGCGGAAGGCCTAGATTCTAGTCGGACAGCGCGAGAATATGCTTCGCCTGCTTGAGGTGCGGCGCATCGACCATCTTGCCGTCGACCTGTAGCACCCCGACGCCGGGATTGGCGGCGAAGGCATCGACGATGGCCTGCGCGCGCGACACCTCGTCGGGGCTGGGGGTGAAGGCGGCGTTGATCGGTTCGACCTGCGACGGGTGGATCGCCATCATCCCGGTAAAGCCGTCGCGCCGCGCGCGGGCGGCATAGGCGGCGAGGCCGGCTTCGTCCTTGATCGCGGGGAAGACGGTGTCGATCGCCGCCGCCGCCGCCGCGTGCGCCGCGAACAGGGTCATCGCGCGTGCGACTTCATAGGGCGAGGTATAGCTGCCGTCGCTCTCGCGGCTTGTCGTCGCGCCGATTGCGGCGGGCAGGTCTTCGGCGCCCCAGGTCAGCCCGAGCAGGCGATCCTTCACTTCGCGATAGCTGCCGAGCGTGAAGATCGCTGCAGGGGTCTCCGTCGCGATCGGCAGGATCGGCGGCAGCGAGGCATCGCGTGCGGATTCGCTGCGCAGGATCGTGTCGAGCTGTGCGATGCTCGGCGCACCCTCGGCCTTCGGAAGCATGATCGCATCGGGGCGTGCAGCGGCGATCGCGGCGACGTCGGCGGCGGTCAGATGGCCGTCGAGCGGGTTGACGCGCACCAGCGTCACGACTTCGCGCGTCCCCGCCAGATAGTTGGCTATCGCGGCGCGCGCCGTTTCCTTGTTTGCCGGCGACACCGAATCTTCGAGGTCGAGGATGATCGCGTCGGCACCCGACGCCGCCGCCTTGGCGAAGCGCTCGGGCCGGTCGCCGGGAACGAAGAGCAAGGAGCGGAGGCGCATCAGGCGGCTTTCTTCTTGATGAGGGCGGAACGTTCGCACTGGCAGACGATCTCGCCCCGCTGGTTGATGGCGCGGTGGAGGAAGGTCACGATACCCGCATTCGGTCGCGATTTGGACTCCTTGAGGCCAACGACCTCGGATTCGGCACGAAGCGTGTCGCCGATAAAGACCGGCTTCGGCATGACCAGCTTGTCGTAACCAAGGTTCGCGACGAGCGTGCCGAGCGTCGTGTCGCCGACCGACAGCCCGACCATCAGGCTGAAGGTGAAGGTGCCGTTGACGAGGATCTGGCCGAATTCCGACGCCTTTGCGGCTTCGATATCGAGGTGGAGCGGCTGCGGATTGTGCGTCATCGTCGTGAACAGCAGATTGTCGGTCTCGGTCACGGTGCGGCGGATGTCGTGGGTCAGCGTGTCGCCGATCGCCCATTCGTCGAAATATTTGCCCGCCATTATGCGTCTTCCTTCTCGATCTTTGCCAGCAGGGCTTCGACCTGCACCTGTCCGCCCGCGACGGCATTGAGTTCGGCGACGACGCCGTCGAACGGCGCGGTCAGGCTGTGCTCCATCTTCATCGCTTCGAGCGTGAGCAATTTCTGCCCCTTGGTCACCCTGTCACCCGCGGCGACATCGACCGCGATGACCTTGCCGGGCATCGGCGACAGGATCGCGCCGTCGCCCGCAGCGCCGCCCGTGCTTCCAGCGGCACGCCAGGGCGCGAGCTGCCACACCGACCCAGCCTCGGCGACGAGCATCGCAGGCGCGGGTTCTTCGGCGCCGGGGCCGTGCAGTTCGACTTCGACGCGCTTGCCGTCGAGCAGGAAGGGCGCGGTGCGCACATCGGGGGCGTTGAGGCGGAAGCCCGATTGCAACGAGCGTGGAACCATCGCCATCGCGGCATTGGTGAGCGCCTGTGCGGTGGGCACGGGCTCCTCGGTCATTGCATCGCCGTCGCGGCCGATCAGGCCGGTGTCGACGGTGCCCGCGACGAAATCGGGATGGTCGAGCGCATTGATCAGGAACGCCGAGTTGGTCTTCACCGGCCAGATCGCGCTGTCCTCGAGCATCTCTGACAAGAGTTCACGCGCTTCCTCGCGGTCCTCGCCCCACGCGATGACCTTGGCGATCATCGGGTCGTAGAAGGGCGAGACCTCGGCGCCCTCGTACACGCCGGTGTCGACGCGGCCGATATGTTCGGGAAGCTGGAAGAGTTCGAGCGTGCCGATGCTCGGCAAGAAACCCTTTGCGGGGTCTTCGGCGTACAGCCGCGCTTCCATCGCCCAGCCGTTGATCGAAAGTTCGTCCTGCGACAGCGGGATCGGCTCGCCCGACGCGACGCGAAGCTGCCATTCGACCAGATCGACGCCGGTGATTTCCTCGGTGACGGGATGCTCGACCTGTAGGCGCGTGTTCATTTCCATGAACCAGATGCGGTCGGCGCGGAGGCCCTCCGATGCGTCGGCGATGAATTCGATCGTGCCCGCGCCGACATAGTCGACCGCCTTTGCTGCGCGCACCGCGGCGGCGCAGAGTTCGGCGCGGGTCGCTTCGTCCATGCCGGGGGCGGGGGCTTCCTCGATCACCTTCTGGTGGCGGCGCTGGAGCGAGCAGTCGCGCTCGAACAGATGGACGACATTGCCGTGGGTGTCGCCGAACACCTGCACCTCGATATGGCGCGGGGTCAGGATATATTTCTCGATCAGCACATGGTCGTTGCCGAACGACGCTGCCGCCTCGCGCTGGCACGAGGCGAGCGCGTCGGCAAAGTCGGCTGCGGCGTCGACCTTGCGCATCCCTTTGCCGCCGCCGCCTGCGACCGCCTTGATCAGCACGGGATAGCCGATTTCGGTCGCCTGTTCGGCGAGATAGGCGGGGTCCTGATTTTCGCCCATATAGCCGGGTGTCACCGGCACCCCGGCGTCGGCCATCAGCTTCTTGGCGGCGTCTTTGAGGCCCATTGCGGTGATCGACGAGGGCTTCGGCCCGACCCAGACGAGCCCGGCATCGGCCACCGCCTGCGCGAACTCGGCATTCTCGGAGAGGAAGCCATAGCCGGGATGGATCGCCTCGGCGCCGGTCGACCTGGCTGCGGCGATGATCTTCTCGCCGATCAGATAGGATTCGCGCGCCGGCGACGGCCCGATATGCACGGCCTCGTCGGCCTCGCGCACATGCAGCGCCTTCGCATCGGCGTCCGAATAGACCGCGACGGTGCGGATGCCCATCTCGCGCGCGGTGCGGATGATGCGGCAGGCGATTTCGCCGCGATTGGCGATAAGCAGGGAGGTGATCATTGGGTTCCGTTCACTTCGAAATGCAGGACATGCGCTTCCTTTTCGATCAGGAAGTCATCGTCGAAATCATAATATCTGGCCGCATCGACCGGCGTGCCCGCGAAGCCTTCGACCGCGTCGAGACTGTCCCAGAAGGTCAGCATCTCGAAATGGACGACATCGCCCTCGGCGCGCTGGAAGCACCACGCCCCGCGATTGCCCGCGACCGACCGGTAATCGGGAATCGCGACGTCGAGCATCAGCCTGAAATAGGCGTCAGCCTTGTCCTTCGGGACGATCCCGTGCCAGCGCCGTGCGATCATGGATGCGCCTCCGGAAAGCCGTGGCGGAGGTGCAGCGCGTGGAGCAGCCGCTTGAAATCGCCCACGAAGCGCGTGCCTTGATGCTCACCGTCAGCGAGTTCATGGGGTGCGTTGTCGGCGAGCACCAGCACCGGCAGATTCTGATTCGCCTCGCCGATCGCTGCGATCACGGCGTTGCGCGGGCGCGGATAGGCTATGCGGATCACCTCGAGCGTCGCCGCCTGTTCGGGAAAACTTGCGAGCAACCCGTCAACCGTGATGCAGTCGCGGCAATAGAAATTCCGTCCGGGCAGGGCGGGATCGTCGAACAGCGGATCGAGAAGGAAGAGCCGGTCGCGCATGGTCACATCCTGAACACGCCGAACCCGCGGTCTTCGACCGGAGCGTTCAGCGTTGCAGCAAAGGCGAGGCCCAGCACGTCGCGCGTCTGTGCGGGGTCGATGATGCCATCGTCCCACAGGCGCGCGGTCGCGTGATAGGGATTGCCTTCGTCCTCATATTTCTGGCGGATCGGTGCCTTGAATGCCTCAGCCTCTTCGGGCGTCCATTTATCGGCGTCGCGGTGGACGGTTGCCAGAACCGACGCGGCTTGCTCGCCGCCCATCACGCTGATCCGGCTGTTCGGCCAGCTGAACAAGAACCGCGGCGAATAGGCGCGGCCGCACATGCCGTAATTGCCCGCGCCGAAGCTGCCGCCGATCAGCACGGAGATCTTCGGCACCGTCGCCGTGGCGACTGCGGTGACCAGCTTTGCGCCATGCTTGGCGATCCCCTCGGCCTCATATTTGCCGCCAACCATGAAACCCGAAATATTCTGGAGGAAGAGCAGGGGGATGCGGCGTTGCTGCGCCAGTTCGATGAAATGCGCGCCCTTGACCGCGCTTTCGCTGAACAGCACGCCATTGTTCGCGAGGATCGCGACCGGGATGCCCCAGATATGCGCGAAGCCGCAAACGAGCGTTGCGCCATAGTTCGCCTTGAACTCGTGGAACTCGCTGCCGTCGACGATGCGCGCGATCACCTCGTGCACGTCATAGGGCGCGCGGACATCGTCGGGGACGACGCCATAGATTTCCTCGGCGGCATATTTGGGCGGGCGCGGGGCCTTCATCGGTACCTCGAAACCCTTGTCCTCGCCGAGGTGGCTGACGATGTCGCGGACGATCGTCAGCGCATGTTCGTCATTTTCGGCGAGGTGATCGACGACGCCCGACTTCTTCGCGTGGAGGTCGCCGCCGCCGAGATCCTCGGCGCTGATCTCTTCGCCCGTCGCGGCCTTCACCAGCGGGGGACCGGCGAGGAAGATCGTGCCCTGATTGCGCACGATCACCGTCTCGTCCGACATCGCGGGGACATAGGCGCCGCCCGCGGTGCAGCTGCCCACCACGCACGCGATCTGCGGGATGCGCTTCGCCGACATATTCGCCTGGTTGAAGAAGATGCGCCCGAAATGGTCGCGGTCGGGAAACACCTGGTCCTGATGCGGCAGGTTCGCGCCGCCGCTGTCGACCAGATAGATGCAGGGCAGGCGGTTTGCCTCGGCAATCTCCTGCGCGCGCAGATGCTTCTTGACGGTCATCGGGTAGTAGGTGCCGCCCTTCACCGTCGCATCGTTGCACACGATCATGCACTGGCGGCCCGACACCTGCCCGATGCCGCAAATGAGGCCCGCGCCGGGAACTTCACCCTCATAGAGGTCGTTCGCCGCGAGTTGGCCGATTTCGAGGAAAGGCGCGCCCGGATCGAGCAGCCGCTCGACGCGCTCGCGCGGCAGCAATTTGCCGCGGCTCGTGTGCCGCTCGCGCGATTTCTCGTTGCCGCCGAGCGCGGCTTCGGCAACCGCCGTCCGCAGCGCCTCGGTCAGCGCGCGGTTATGCGCGCTGCGCGTGCGATATTCGTCGCTGTCCGCATTGATGCTGGTGCCAAGAACCGGTGCGCTCACTGTATCGTCTCTCCCTGAATTCGGTTCGGAACTAACCCGCCGCTCGTCGATTGAAAAGCGCAGCAGGCCGAAAATGGTTGGTATTGAAACCGGATTTTCCCACGCGTCGGCCGCCTGCCTATCCGTGACAAAATGAGGTCATTTCCATGAAAAAAACTGTCATCGCCGTCCTCTTGTCCACCGCTGCGGTTCTTGCGGGACCCGTCGCCTGTTCGAAGGGCGAAAAGGCCGAGGCGACCTACACCGTCGGCACCGACATTGGCATCAGCAAGGCCGCGATGAACACGGGCGTGAAGCCCGGCGACGACTTCTATGCCTATGCCAACGGCAATTGGGACAAGGCGACCGAAATCCCTGCCGACCGCTCGTCGATCGGCGCCTTTTACGTCGCCTTCCTCGAAACTGAGAAGCGCACGCGCGAGCTGGTCGACGCGATCGTCGCGAAGGGCGGCGAACCGAACAGCGACGAGGGCCGCATTGCCGCCTTTTACAAGGCGTACACCGACACCAAGGCGATCGACGCTGCGGGCATGAAGCCCGTCGAAGGCGACCTCGCACGCTTCGCGGCGATCACTGACAAGGCCGCGCTGTCGAAGGTGCTTGGCGAGCAGACGCGCGCCGACGTCGACCCCCTGAACGCGACCGATTTCGAGACCGAGAATCTCTTCGGCATCTTCGTGACGCAGGGACTCGCGACCCCCGGCGAAGTGATCCCCTATATGCTTCAGGGTGGCCTCGGCCTTCCCGAGCGCGAATATTATCTGTCGTCCGACGCCAAGATGGCGAAGATCCGCACCGACTATCAGGCCTATATAGCGAAGCTGCTGACCGCCGCGGGGCAGGCCGATGCCGCCGCGAAGGCGAAGCGCATCTACGACCTCGAGGTCAAGATTGCCAAGGCGCACGCAAACCGCGAACAGAGCGAGGATTTCACCAAATCGGCCGGCGTCTGGACGAAGGGTGATTTCGCGAAGAAGGCGCCGGGCATCGATTGGGATGCGTATTTTGCGGGCGCCGGGCTCGGCGGTGCAGCCAAGTTCGGCGCCTATCATGCGAACGCGATCACCGGCCTGTCGGCGCTTGTCGCGTCGGAGCCGCTCGATGCGTGGAAGGACTGGCTGGCGTTCCACCAGATCAACAGCCATACCGACGTGCTGCCGAGCGCGATCGACGGCGCGCATTTCGCCTTTTACGGGACGACCCTTGCGGGCACGCCGCAGCAGCGCAGCCGCGACAAGCGCGCGCTCGACGCGTTGAACACTGATCTCGGTGACGCGGTCGGCCGCGTCTATGCCGCGAAGTATTTCCCCGCCTCGGCAAAGGCCGAAGTCGGCGACATGGTGAAGGGCATCAAGACCGCTTTCGCAAAGCGCGTCGAGACGATCGACTGGATGGCGCCCGAAACCAAGAAGGAAGCGATCAAGAAGGTCGAGACGATCGTGGTCGGCGTCGGCTATCCCGAAAGCTGGCGCGACTATGGCAGCTATACCGTCGGTGCGGACGCCTATGCGAACGAGGTCGCGGGGCAGAAGGCGGAATATGCGCACCAGCTCGCCAAGATCGGCAAGCCGATGGACAAGGGCGAATGGTGGATGGTCCCGCAGACCGTCAACGCCGTAAACTTGCCGGTCCAGAACGCGCTGAACTTCCCCGCCGCGATCCTCCAGCCGCCCTTCTTCAACGCGAAGGCCGACCCCGCGTTCAACTATGGCGCGATCGGTGCGGTCATCGGCCATGAGATCAGCCACAGCTTCGACAATAATGGCGCGGCCTTCGATTCCACCGGCGCGCTGCGCAACTGGTGGACCGCGGCGGACCTTGCGAAGTTCAACGCCGCAGGCGACGCGCTCGCGGCGCAGTTCGACACCTACAAGCCGTTCCCCGACCTTGCGGTCAACGGCAAGCTGACGCTGGGCGAGAATATCGCCGATGTTGCGGGGCTGCAGGCGGCCTATGACGCGTACCGAGCCTCGCTCGGCGGGAAGGAAGCGCCGGTGATCGACGGCTTCACGGGCGACCAGCGCTTCTTCATCGCCTTTGCACAGACCTGGGCGACCAAGATGCGCGCCGAGGCGCTGCGCGCACGCGTCGCGACCGACGGCCATGCGCCGGGCATGTACCGCGCGCTCACCGTCCGCAACCTCGACGCCTGGTACAAGGCGTTCGACGTCAAGGAAGGCGACAAGCTCTACCTCGCGCCCGACAAGCGCGTCCGCGTCTGGGGCTGATGTGAGGGGCAGGCGGGGCGTCATTGCGCCTCGCCCTTGTCCGTTTGTTTGCTGGGCTTTTTCCGGATCAGATGGCTGTAGACGCCGACCAGATTGATGCAGAGCAGCGCGACATTCTGCCAGCCGATGCCTTCGCTGTCGGGCTGGAGGAAGCCCCATGCGATCAGGGCGAGGCTGCTCGTCACGAAGATCACGAACGCCCAGCCGTTCCACCGTTCGCCAAGGTTGAGCGAGACGAGCAATGCCGCGAGCGTCGCCGCCGCGGCGCCATAATATTGCAGGGCGTCGAGCAAGGTATCGCTCATCGCGGCTCAACGATGTTGCTGACCTCGACCAGATTGCCGTCGGGGTCGTTGAAATAGAGCGAGTCGATCGTGCCGGCCGCGCCGTCGCGACGGCCGGCGTCGATGATTTCGACACCATGTGCAGCGAGGTGCGCGCGCCACTCGGCGACGGGCGTGTCACTGAGCAGGCAGAAATTGCCGCTGCCCGGCACCGTGTTGCGCGCGATGGTCGGGCTCGTCGCGGCGTCCTGCAGGCTGATCTTGTTCGCGCCGAATTGCAGCGAATATTTGCCTGGCCGCTCCGCACGCGACGCCATGCCGAGCACGCGTTCGTAGAAGGCGCGCGTGGCTGCGACGTCGCGGACGCACAGCACTATATGGTCGAACCCGGTGACGCGAAATCCGCTCATCGCTCGCTCGCCGTCGCGCCATGCACATATTCGAGCTTCAGCCCGTCGGGATCGGCAAAGAAGACCGCGTAGTAATCGGGGCCGTAGCGTGGATAATCGGCCGGCGCGTCGAGGGTCGTAGCGCCGATCTCCCGCAACAGCGCATGCAGTCGGTCGACATCTTCGCGGCTGTCGCTTGTCCACGCGAGATGATGGAGGCCCGGCGAATATCGGTCGTGCGTTCGTTCGGCGCCGTCGCCGCGTGCCTTCAAAATACCGATCGAATGAAAGGGCTCGCCGACGCGGTCCCAATCGCTGCCATTGTCATGATCGGCCGAACGGCGATAGCCGAGGAAACCCAGCACGCTGTCATAGAAAGCGCGCGATGCGACGATGTCGCTGACCGTCAGGTCGATATGATGGACAAGCCCGCGCACGCTCATGCCAACGCTCCGATCAGCGCAAGGATGCCCGCGCCGCAGAGCGCAGGCCATGCGATATGGCGGCCCTTCGTATAGGCGGCGTCGAACAGCCCGGCGGCGAGCCATCCGCTGCCAATGACGACCAGCAGTCCTTGGGGCGTGCCGGGCCACGCGACTGCGGCGGCTGAAATCATCATCAGCACTGACGTTGCGTGCCACGCAAAATCGACGATCCGCCGCGCGATAGGGTCGGCGAGCGGACCTTCGCGCGTGCGCAGCAACGGCACGATCAGCCGCCGATACCCCATGATCGAATGAACCCCGGCCGTCGTCACCATGAAGGCGGCCGACAGCCAGAGCCAGATCACGCGCCGGCGCCGATCAGTTCGCGGCCGATCAGCATGCGGCGGATCTCGTTGGTGCCCGCGCCGATGTCGAGCAGCTTGGCGTCGCGCCAGTAACGCTCGACCGGCCAGTCCTTGGTGTAGCCCGCGCCGCCCAGCGCCTGGATGGCTTCGCCCGCGACCTTCACCGCATTCTCGCTCGCGAGCAGGATGCAGCCCGCGGCGTCGAAGCGCGTTGTCTGCCCCGCGTCGCACGCCTTGGCGACGTTGTAGACATACGAGCGCGCCGACTGGAGCATGACATACATGTCGGCCACCTTCGCCTGCATCAGCTGGAACGACCCGATCGGCTTGCCGAACTGCTTGCGCTCGCGGACATAGGGAATGACCGTGTCGAGGCACGCCTGCATGATGCCGAGCTGGAGGCCGGCGAGCACGACGCGTTCATAATCGAGCCCCGACATCAGCACGCCGACGCCGCCATTTTCGGGCCCCATCACCTGTTCTTCGGACACTTCGCAATCGGTGAAGACGAGCTCGGCGGTCGGCGAACCGCGCATACCTACCTTGTCGATCTTCTGCCCGATGGCGAACCCCGGCATATCCTTTTCGATCAGGAACGCTGTAATGCCGCGCGATCCCGCCTCGGGGCTCGTCTTCGCATAGACGACGAGCGTGTCGGCGCAGGTCGCGTTGGTGATCCAGAATTTGGTGCCGTTGAGGACATAGCCGCCCTGGACCCGGTCGGCCTTCAGCTTCATCGACACGACGTCGCTGCCCGCGCCGGCTTCGGACATCGCGAGGCTGCCGACATGCTCGCCGCTGATCAGCTTGGGGAGGTATTTCGCCTTCTGTTCGGCATTGCCCCAGCGGCGGATCTGGTTGACGCAAAGGTTGGAATGCGCGCCGTAGGAGAGGCCGATCGCGGCCGACGCACGGCTGACTTCCTCGACCGCGATGACATGTTCGAGATAGCCGAGTCCGAGGCCGCCGAATTCTTCCTCGACGGTGATACCATGCAGCCCGAGCTCGCCCATCTGCGTCCACAATTCATCGCGCGGGAACCAGTCGTCGGCATCGGCCTTGGCGGCGAGCGGCGCGATCTGTTCGTCGGCGAAGCGGGCGGTGGTATCGCGGATCATGTCGGCGGTTTCGCCGAGCGCGAAATCGAAATCGGGGGTGGCGCGCATGGATTACCTATCGATCGAGGGGCGGGACAGGGCGCGAGTGTGCATCAAAACTCCATCATATGGAAATTGAAACGGGGTGAAGTTTTGCATAAGAAGAATTTATGATAAAGCGCGCGCACATCCGCCAGTTCCTCGCCGTCGTCGATGCTGGCAGCTTTACGCAGGCGGCATTGCGAATCCGCGTCACCCAGCCGGCGCTCTCGACGGGGATCGCCGAACTCGAGAAGCTGGTCGGCACGCCGTTGTTCATTCGCAACCGCCGCCAGATCCGGCTGACCGAGGCGGGCGGGCGTTTCCTGCCGATCGCGCGCGACCTCGAACGCGGCTTTCGCGCCGCCGACAGCTTCGGGCGCGCGGATGATCGTCAGGCTGCCGAGCTCAAACTGGGTGTGATCCGCTCGGCGTCTGCGGAACTGTTGCAGGCGATCGCCGCGGCGCTGCGACCCGGCTTCGCGATCGAACTCGTCGAAAACAGCGACTCTGAGCTACGCGCCGCGCTCGGCAGCGGCCGCCTCAACATGGCTCTCGTCCCGTTGCGGACAGGCGAGCGCGGCGATCATGTGATGCCACTCTACGAAGAGCCGCTCGCGATGTTCATCGCATCGGATCATCCGCTCGCCGGGCGCATCGAGGTCGGACCCGAGGAGCTCGCCGCCGAAACGATGATCGCGCGCCGCTCGTGCGAATTTCTCGATGCGACGAGCCGTTTCTTCACGCGTCACGGCGTCCGCCCGCGTTTTGCGTTGCGCAGCGAGAGCGACGAGCGCTGCCTCCGCATGGTCGCCGCGGGGGTCGGGATCACGACCGCGCCCGTCTCGCTCGCGATCGAGGGTATCGTGCCGCTCAAGGTCACGGGCTATGATTTTCGCCGCGAACTCGGCCTAATCGCCGACCCGGCGTGGAGCGACTTGCCCGAAGTCGAGACGCGGCTTGCCCACGCACTCGAAACGATCGCCGCGATCGCAGCCGAGTGGCGGCAGGTGAAGGTCGATATCGCTGCATGATCCGGCGCTCCACAAGTCTGGCTTGCATGGGCAAAAGGCCATACTGTTTGCGCGTCGCCTTCCGCGACGGCAAGGGCGGGGCATGACCGATACGCTGACCCATCTCGACCGGCTCGAGGCCGAGAGCATCCATATCATGCGCGAAGTGATGGCCGACGCGGTCAAGCCTGTCATGCTGTACAGCGTGGGCAAGGACAGCGCGGTGATGCTGCATCTCGCGCGCAAGGCCTTCTACCCCTCGCCGCCGCCGTTCCCGCTGCTGCACGTCGACACGACGTGGAAATTCCGGGCGATGTACGAACTGCGCGACCGCATGGCGGCCGAAAGCGGCATGGAACTGATCGTCTATCAGAATCCCGAGGCGAAGGAGCGCGGGATCAATCCGTTCGACCATGGTCCGCTTCATACCGACATGTGGAAGACCGAGGGGCTGAAGCAGGCGCTCGACCTCCACGGTTTCGACGTCGCCTTCGGCGGCGCGCGGCGCGACGAGGAAAAGAGCCGCGCGAAGGAGCGCATCTTTTCCTTCCGCACCGCGTCGCACGGCTGGGATCCGAAGAAGCAGCGTCCCGAACTCTGGAACCTTTACAACGCCCGGAAGGCGAAGGGCGAGAGCATCCGCGTCTTCCCGATCTCGAACTGGACCGAGCTCGATATCTGGCAATATATCGCGCGCGAGAACATCCCGATCGTGCCGCTCTATTTCGCCGCGCCGCGCCCGACCGTGGAGCGCGACGGGCTGCTGCTGATGGTCGACGATGACCGCTTTCCGCTGCTGCCCGGCGAGACGCCGGTCGAACGCTCGGTGCGCTTCCGCACCCTCGGCTGCTATCCGCTCACGGGTGCGGTCGAGAGCGAAGCCAGCACGCTGTCCGAGGTCATTCAGGAAATGCTGCTGACCACGACCAGCGAACGGCAGGGCCGCATCATCGACAAAGATGGCGGCGACGCGTCGATGGAGAAGAAGAAGCAGGAGGGGTATTTCTGATGCCAAAAGCCCCGGAATCTCCTGTTTACGTCACCGACGCGCTGATCGCCGAGGACATCGACGCCTATCTTGAACAGCATCAGCAGAAATCGCTGCTGCGCTTCATCACCTGCGGCTCGGTCGACGACGGCAAATCGACGCTGATCGGGCGGCTGCTCTATGATTCGAAGATGATCTTCGAGGACCAGCTCGCCGCGCTCGAAGCCGACAGCAAGCGCGTCGGCACGCAGGGGCAGGAGATCGACTTTGCCTTGCTCGTCGACGGCCTTGCCGCCGAGCGCGAGCAGGGGATCACGATCGACGTCGCCTATCGCTTCTTCACGACCGAAAAGCGCAAGTTCATCGTCGCCGATACGCCGGGGCACGAACAATATACGCGCAATATGGTCACCGGCGCCTCGACCGCCGACCTTGCTGTGATCCTGATCGACGCGCGCAAGGGCGTGCTCACCCAGACGCGCCGGCACAGCTTCCTCGCGCACCTGATCGGCATCAAGCATATCGTGCTCGCGGTGAACAAGATGGACCTTGTCGGCTATGACAAGGCGGTGTTCGACCGTATCACGCTGGCGTATCGCGCCTTCGCGAGCGAGATCGGCATCACCAACTTCACCGCTATCCCGATTTCGGGGTTCAAGGGCGACAATATCACCGCGCTGTCGGACAACACCCCGTGGTTCAAGGGACCCGCGCTGATCGAGCATCTCGAAAATGTCGAGATTGGCTCGGCCGCTGACGAAGCGAAGCCGTTCCGCCTGCCGGTGCAATGGGTCAACCGCCCGAACCTCGATTTCCGCGGCTTCTCGGGCCAGCTAGCGAGCGGCACCGTCAAGCCCGGCGACGCCGTGCGCATCCTTCCGAGCGGCAAGACGACGACGGTCGACCGCATCGTCACGCTCGACGGCGACCTCGACGAAGCCGTCGCGGGTCAGTCGGTCACGCTCACGCTCGCCGACGAGGTCGACTGCTCGCGCGGTGACGTGATCGCCGCCGCCGATGCGCCGCCCGAAGCCGCCGACCAGTTCGAGGCGACGCTCGTCTGGATGGCCGACGAGGCGATGATCGCGGGCCGCGCCTATTGGCTCAAGCTTGCGACGCAGAGCGTCTCGGCGACAATCCAGCCGCCGAAGTACGAGATCAACGTCAACACGCTCGATCATCTTGCGGCGAAAACGCTCGAACTCAACGGCATCGGCGTCGTCGAACTGTCGACCGACAAGCCGATCACCTTTGAGGCCTATGGCGACAACCGCACGCTCGGCGGTTTCATCCTCATCGACAAGCTGACCAACGCGACCGTCGCCGCGGGGATGCTGCACTTCAGCCTTCGCCGCGCGCAGAATGTCCATTGGCAGGCGACCGACATCGACCGCGACATGCGCGCGAACCTCAAGAACCAGCGCCCCGCGCTGCTGTGGTTCACCGGTCTGTCGGGATCGGGCAAGTCTACGATCGCGAATCTCGTCGAAAAGAAGCTGCACCGGATGAACCGGCACAGCTTCCTGCTCGACGGCGACAACGTCCGCCACGGCCTGAACCGCGACCTCGGGTTCACCGAGGCTGACCGGATCGAGAATATCCGCCGCGTCGGCGAGGTCGCGAAGCTGATGTCGGACGCCGGCCTGATCGTCATCACTGCCTTCATCTCGCCCTTCCGCGCCGAACGCGAAATGGTGCGCAGCATGTTGCCCGAAGGCGAGTTTATCGAGGTGTTCATCGACACGCCGCTGGCCGAGGCCGAGCGCCGCGACGTCAAGGGCCTCTACAAAAAGGCGCGCGCGGGCCAGCTCAAGAATTTTACCGGGATCGACAGCCCTTATGAGGCGCCGGAGACTCCCGAAATTCGCATCGACACCACCGCGATGACCCCCGAAGAGGCGGCGGACCTGATCATCGATCGCTTGTTGGGATAGGGATACGCGTGGGGGAAAGCGACGAACATCTCGCCGAACGGCTGGCGACCGCAGCAGGCGCGATCCTGCTCGACCTGCGCGCGCGGGGCGAGCTGGAAGGCAAGGCGCTGGGGAAGGCGGGCGACGAGCAGGCGAACGCGCTGCTGTGCCGCGAAATCCGCGCCGCACGGCCCCACGATGCGCTCCTGTCCGAAGAAGAAAAGGACAATGAGGCGCGCTGCGGCCAGAGCCGCGTCTGGATCGTCGACCCGCTCGACGGCACGCGCGAATATGGCGAGGGCCGCGACGATTGGGCGGTCCATATGGCGCTCGCCGTCGATGGCGTCGCGACGGTCGGGGCCGTCGCGCTGCCGGGGCTCGGCCTTACGCTGACATCGGGCGCCCCCCTGCCGCTCCAGCCTGCGAACCAGCCGCTTAAGATGCTCGTCAGCCGTACGCGCCCTGCCGCCGAAGCGGTCTTCGTCGCCGAACGCATCGGCGCCGACCTGCTCGCGATGGGGTCGGCGGGCGCCAAGGCCATGGCGGTCGTGCGCGGCAAGGCGGACATCTACCTCCACACCGGCGGCCAGTATGAGTGGGACAATTGCGCACCCGTCGCGGTGGCGCAGGCAGCCGGCCTGCACGTCAGCCGCGTCGACGGATCGCCGATCCGCTACAACAACGCCGATACCTATTTGCCCGATCTGCTGATCTGCCGGATGGAGCTGGCCGAAGAGGTGCTTCGCCTCGCCGCACAATATTCGCCAGTGGGATAGGGCACCCTATTCGGAGCGGGCCGCACATTTCGGTCTTGGCTGGCCGCTCGCCAGGGGCCATGAGGAAGCATGATCGACCTGTCATCGTGGCTTCTGCCGCTTTCCATCGCGCTCGCACCGGCGGCAACCGACCCCGATCGCTTCACCGACGGCGGCGTGACATATATTCTTTATGCCGACACCTATCGCCAGGTGGATGACGAGGTACGGCAAATCGGCTTTTCACTCGAAATGACCGAGGCTGAAGGTGCGCCGGGCAATGCCGTCGCCATGAAGGGCGTCGTTCAGGTAAACTGCGGCACACGGAGCGCGCGCATGGTCGGCCCGCAGCTGTTCGACGACAAAAACCAGCCCATCGCCACCGATGTGTCGGACCCGGACCATAGCTCGCCTTGGGAAGAGTTGGGAACAATGGCGTCGGACCAGCATCTTTACCGCAGGGTCTGTGTCGACCGCAGTCGGTAACCGGACTGAAATGGCAGCGTCGCCGGACCTGACGCCGGTTGCCAGCCGGTGCGACACACCCTATTTCGGTTGCATCAAGAAACCGAACACGGGAGAAGCGCGATGACCGACCTGCCTGAAACCAACCTCACCATGCTGACGCTCGTGAAGCCCGAAGGGCAGCTCGAAGTGTCGCTGGAACGCCGCCCGATGCCGGCGCCGAAGCCGCATGAAGTGCTGGTGAAGGTGCTCGCCGCGCCGATCAACCCGTCGGATCTCGGCCTGCTGTTCGGCGGCGCCGACATGTCGACCGCGCGCGCGTCGACGCGCGACGGCCTGCCCGTGATCACCGCCGACGTTCCGCCCGCCGGAATGCGCGCGATGGCGGGGCGTATCGGCGACGCGCTCGCGATCGGCAACGAAGGCTGCGGCACCGTCGTCGCGGCAGGCGACACGCCCGAGGCGCAGGCGTTGCTCGGCAAGACCGTCGCGCTGCTCGGCGGCGAGATGTACGCCGAATATCGCTGCCTGCCCGTGCAGATGGTGATGCCGCTCCCCGACGGGACCGATCCCGCCGACGGCGCCTCCTGCTTCGTCAACCCGCTCACCAGCCTCGCGTTCACCGAAACGATGCGGATGGAGAACCACAGCGCGATCGTCCACACCGCCGCCGCGTCGAACCTCGGCCAGATGCTCGTCAAGATTTGCGCGAAGGACGGCATCCCGCTCGTCAACATCGTGCGCAGCGACGCGCAGGTCGAAATCCTCAAAGGCATCGGCGCGAAATATATCGTCAACAGCAGCGCCGACGATTTTATGGAACGGCTGGTCGATGCTATCGTTGAAACGGGCGCGACGATCGGTTTCGATGCGACCGGCGGCGGCAAGCTCGCCGGACAGATACTCACCGCGATGGAGGCCGCTGCGGTCAAGCGCATGACGACCTACAGCCGCTACGGTTCGGACACGTTCAAGCAGGTCTATATCTACGGCGCGCTCGACCTGTCGCCGACGACCTTTTCGGCGCGCAGCTTCGGGCTGACCTGGGCGCTCGGCGGCTTCCTGCTGACGCCCTTCATGGCGAAGGCGGGCATGGAGACCGTGGGCCGGATGCGCAAGCGCGTCGTCGACGAACTCACGACGACCTTCAAGAGTCACTACAGCCACGAAATCTCGCTGACCGAGGCGCTGAACGTCGACACGGCGCAGGCGTACAACGCCAAGCGCACCGGCGAGAAATATCTGATCAAACCGCACGGTTGAAGATAACGTCGCCCCCGTGAATGCGGGGGCGACAATCGGTTCAACGCTTCATGCACTGGCGCGCATCGTCGCGCTTGTACTCGCTGCAATTCCACAGCGCCTTTTCGAAGCCTGCCTTGTCGTCGCGGAGGTAGGAAAAGCTCATCGCGGCGCGCTGGGTGTCGCTCATCGCGTCACTGTCGGGTTTGAGTGTCGGGTTCGTCCAGCCCATGAACTTGCAATAGGGCTTGTCGCCGCAGAGCCGGAGCGCCGTCGTGACGAAGCTTTCGGGCGCGGCCTTGCGGTCGAGCTGGGTGTAGATGGTGTCGCGGCCCGCGCTCTCACCCGCGCCTGCAACGACGCGCGCTTCGCCGACCGCCGCATTGGCGTCGACTGGCGCGCCCTCGACTGGCAGGCCCAGCGCGATCGCGTGCAGCGGCGATATCGCGGCGAGCTTCGCGACCGGCCCGTCGCTGCCCGACACCGCGCCGCGGAACGCGCCCGGCGTGCCCCAATAGCCCGGCCAGCGGAAGAAGAGATGCGTATCGA
The DNA here is from genome assembly GCF_035998905.1 of Sphingopyxis sp. Lineage (GTDB taxonomy): Bacteria > Pseudomonadota > Alphaproteobacteria > Sphingomonadales > Sphingomonadaceae > Sphingopyxis. The sequence continues at coordinate 35,435 of NZ_DASYHG010000024.1, forward strand.
CGATCGCGATCTTCTCGAGACTGTCGCTCCAATAAGGGCGCACCCAGTCGGTGTGATAATGGGTTGCGAGCCCGACCGGCGGATAGGTGCTCCCCGACAGCATCAGGTCGGCATTGTTCCGCGCCCGCTGCCACGCCGCGTCTGAATAGCGGCGGCCCAGGGCGCCGTCGCAGGTGAAAGTGAACTGGCACCCCGTTGTGCGCTCGGACCCCTGAAACACCACGCCGCAGATCGATTTGGGAAAAGCCGGATGCCGTGCGCGGTTGATCACGACCTGGCCGACCGCCTGCTGCCCCTTGGCGTCGTCGCCGGCCTCATAGATCATCGCGGCGGCGAGGCAATCGCGTGCGCGGGCCTTCGCGTCGCCGCCGCCCGCATAAACGAACGGCCGCGCCGCGACGAAACCCTTGGTGATCAGCGCGACCTCGGCGTTCTGCGCGCGCGCGTCGGCTTCGGTAACGGGCGCGAGTTCCATCGGCGCGACTTCGGGCACGACATCGGCGGGCGGCGCGACGGGGCGGGCGTGCGCGTGGCGGGTCCCGCTGTTCGTCGGGCCGCTCGCGTAGAGGACGGCTATGATCGCCGCGATGGCGAACAGGACAAACAGCCAGCCTGTCCAGTCGCGCCTCAGCGGCAACGTGCCCTGTTCGCCCTCGGGGCGCATGGGGTGAACTCAGATTTCCGGAAGGAAATCGGGAACCGACAGATAACGTTCGCCCGTGTCATAGTTGAAACCGAGCACGCGGCTGCCCGGCGGCAGTTCGGCGAGCTTCTGCGCGATCGCGGCGAGCGTCGCCCCCGACGAGATGCCGACGAGCATGCCTTCCTCGGTTGCGGCGCGGCGCGCGAAATCCTTCGCGGCGCCGGCATCGACCTTGATCACCCCGTCGAGCAGGTCGGTGTGGAGGTTGCGCGGGATGAAGCCGGCGCCGATGCCCTGGATCGGGTGCGGCGCGGGCTGGCCGCCCGAAATGACTGGCGAGGCTTCGGGCTCGACGGCATAGACCTTCAGGTTCGGCCAATGCTGCTTCAGGAATTGCGCGGTCCCGGTGATATGGCCGCCGGTGCCGACGCCGGTGATCAGCACGTCGATCGGGCTGTCCTTGAAATCGGCGAGGATTTCGGGGCCGGTCGTGCGGACATGGACATCGATGTTCGCTTCATTTTCGAACTGCTGCGGCATCCACGCGCCCGGGGTTGTTTCGACCAGCTCGATCGCGCGCTCGATCGCGCCCTTCATGCCCTTTTCGCGCGGCGTCAGGTCGAAGGTCGCGCCATAGGCGAGCATCAGCCGGCGGCGCTCGACCGACATGCTTTCGGGCATGACGAGGATGAGCTTGTAGCCCTTGACCGCGGCCGCCATCGCGAGGCCGATGCCGGTATTTCCCGACGTCGGCTCGACGATGGTGCCACCCGCTTTCAGGCTGCCGTCCTTTTCGGCCGCCTCGATCATCGCAAGGCCGATTCGATCCTTGATCGACCCGCCGGGATTGCTTCGTTCCGACTTCACCCAGACTTCGGCGTCGGGGAACAGCTTCGCCACGCGAATGTGCGGGGTGTTGCCGATGGTCTCGAGGATCGAATTGGCTTTCATGATCGGTGCGCTCTCTCTTTGAACTCGAATCGCGGGTCGCGGCGGACGCGATTGGGCCAGTCGCCGGCGCGGAGCCAGCGTGCCTCATCCGCCTGCGCCAGCGTCGGCGCGGGTTGTAACGAGGCCAGCAGATACTGTCCATAAGGCCAGTCCCCGACCCCCGAGTCGGCGTTGATGTGCCCGAAGGGTCCGGCGTTCACGAAACGCGCGTCCCAGTGCCGCGACAGGCGCCAGACGTGCGACGTCTTGGCATAGGGATCGTCATCGCTCGCGACGACGATCATCGGCGTCTGCGACGAAAGTGCGGGCGAATCGGTAAAGCTTTCGACGCGCTTGTCGCGGCGGAGCTGCGTCAGGTCGGGCGGCGCGACGAGCAGCGCGCCGGCGATGCGATCGCGCGCGACGCTGCTGGCGGCGGCGAACCAGTGCGCAAAGGCGTGGCAGCCAAGGCTGTGCGCGGCGACGAGGACGGGCTCGTGTTCGGCGTGGATCGCGGCGGCGATCCGTTCGACCCATTGGTCCTTCAGCGGTTCGTCCCAGCTGCCGAGTTCGATTCGTTCGCAATCGGCGAAGCGGCGTTCCCACAGGCTTTGCCAATGGGTCGGGCCACTGTTGTAAAGCCCCGGAATGGTCAGGATCTTATGGCGGATATTCGATTCTTGCATGGCGGTCGCTCCATCGTGGGGAGAGAGGGAAACCGCGGTGACGGGTGAGGCCTTAATAACTCAACTAAATAAATTGACAATAGACTTCGGATGGAAAGAGTGCGCAATGCGGTGAACCGCTCAGAGCTATTCAGCAGTCTTTTTGAATTGCGGCTCGAACGTGCGCGCGCGGCGCAGTTCGGGGAAAATCCATGCCCAGAGCGCGGTCACGCCGACCGCGGCGGCGCCGCCGACGACCACCGCACTGACCGGGCCGAGCGCCGCGGCCATCGCACCCGCGCGCATCTCGCCAAGCTCGTTCGACGCCGAAATGGCGAGGCCCGACGCCGCGCTGACGCGCCCGCGCATATGGTCGGGGGTGTTGAGCTGGATCAGCGTCCCGCGCACGAAGACCGAGAACATGTCCGCAGCGCCCATCAGCACGAGTACGGCGAGCGAGAGCAGGAGATTGGTCGAGAGGCCGAAGACGACCGTCCCGGCGCCGAACGCCGCGACCGCCCAGAGCATCTTCACGCCGACATTGCGCTCGATCGGGCGGATGGCGAGGCCGACGGCGACGCCGACCGATCCAAAGGCGACGGCGGCGCGCATCAACCCCGCGCCTTCGGCTCCCGCGTGCAATATGTCGCGCGCGAAGACCGGGAACATCGCGGTCGCGCCGGCGAGCAGCACCGCGAACAGGTCGAGCGTGATCGTCCCGAGCAGGAAGCGCTCGATCCACACGAAACGCAGCCCGTCGGCCATTTCGCGGAGCGGATGGCGGCGAACCTCGGCGGGCGGCGGCAGGACCTGACGCACCCGGCTGAGCGTGAAGGCCGAAATGGCAAGGAGGAGTGCGGAGAAGACGTAAACGGCCCCCGGATGCGCGGCATAGATGAGGCCGCCCGCCGCCGGGCCGATCACCGACGCCGACCGCCAGGCGATGCTGCTCATCGCGATCGCGCGCGGCAGCACCGCGGGCGGGACGATGTTGGGCGCAATCGCGCTCATCGCCGGACCCGAAAAGACGCGCGCGACGCCGTGCATGGCGGCGAGTCCGAAGAGCAGCGGCAGCGTCAGTCCGTCGGTCCAAGTGAACCAGCCGAGCGTTGCCGCAATCAGCAAGTCGATCAGGTTCGAGAAGATCGCGACGCTGCGGCGCTCGAACCGGTCGGCCGCCCATCCCGCGACCGGGGTCAGGATGGCGAGCGGAACGAACTGGAACAGGCCAAGCAGCCCGAGCTGGAACGACGCTTCCTTGATCGACATGCCATAGTCGGTGCGCGCGGTGTCATAGAGCTGGTACCCGATGACGACGACCATCGCGATCGTCGCCATCACCGCGGTGAAGCGCGCGAGCCAGAAATAGCGGAAATCCGGAAAACTGAGCGGGGAGGGGGCTTTGGGCGTTGCAGCCGGCATCACCGGTTCTTCGCCTTCGGGAGGAGGGATCGTCGCCATCGACCACCGCCGTAGTCCGCTTTTTGTCGCTGTCCAGATGGCACGGCTTTGCCGTTCGTCGATTATCGGATGTCATCGGCCGCAGGGGCTGGCAGAAGTGCCGCCACAGGAGTCAGGGAGATTATCGAATGAAGAGCAAATTGGCCCGCTTCGGCGGCGCGGCGATGGCTGCGACGCTGCTGGTTCTTACCGCCTGCAACGCGTCGGACAACAAGTCGGCGACCGCACCGGGCGCGAAGAACTGGACCGAGTTTCGCGACCAGTTCCTCGCAGGATATTTCCCGCTCAACCCGAACTTCGCGGTCTATCAGGGCAAGCATGAGTTCGACGGGCAATTGCCCGACTGGTCGCCCGAGGGGCTCGAAAAACAGGCCGCCTATCTTGAAAAGGCGATTGCGGATGCCAAGGCCTTCGACGGCGAAATGACCGACGCCGAGAAGTTCGAGCGCGACTATCTTGTGCACGTCGCGCAGGGGCAGCTCTTCTTCCTCCGCGATACCGATTTCGCGCAGAAGAACCCGTCCTTCTACACCGGCGCGCTCGACCCCAATGTCTATATTGCGCGGCCCTATGCCGACGCGACGACACGGATGAAGGCGTTCATCGCCTATGCCGAAAAGGTTCCTGCCGCCGCTGCACAGATCAAGGCCAACCTGAAGCTGCCGCTGCCCGCGACCTTCGTCAAATATGGCACCGCGGGCTTCGGGGGCTTCGCCGACTATTACAAGGGCGACGCCAAGGCGGCCTTTGCGTCGGTCAAGGACGAGGCGCTGCAGAAGCAATTCGACGAAGCCGCCGCGAAGGCGGGCGCGGCGATGACCGATCTTGCGAAATATGTCGGATCGCAGCCGGGCACGCCCGACGGCTATGCGCTCGGTGCCGACAAGTTCGCGAAGATGATCCTGACCAACGAAGGCGTCGATACCCCGCTCGACGAGCTTGAGCGCATCGGGCAGGCCGACCTCAAGCGCAATCAGGACGCGCTGAAGGCGGCGTGCGCTACTTACGCTGCGGGCATGACGATCGCCGACTGCATGAAGAAGATGAACGCCGACAAGCCCGCCGACGGCCCGGTCGCCGAGGCGCGCCGCCAGCTCCCGACGCTGCGCGCCTTCCTGATCGAAAAGGACATCGTGACGATCCCCGGCACCGAACAGGCGCAGGTCGAGGAATCGCCGCCGTATAACCGCCAGAACAGCGCCTATATCGACATCCCCGGACCCTATGAGAAAGGCCTCCCGTCGGTCTATTATATCTCGCCGCCCGATCCCGCGTGGGACAAGCAGACGCAGGCCGATTTTGTGCCCGGCCGCAAGGACCTGATGTTCACCTCGGTGCACGAGGTGTGGCCGGGTCACTTCCTCAACTTCCTCCACGCGAACCGCGCCGAAAGCATTTTCGGCAAGCTCTTCGTCGGCTATGCCTTTGCCGAGGGCTGGGCGCATTATACCGAGGAAATGATGTGGGACGCGGGGCTCGGCGAGGGCGATCCTGAGACGCATATCGGCCAGCTGTCGAACGCGCTGCTGCGCGACTGCCGTTACCTCTCGGCCATCGGCCTGCACACCAAGGGCATGACCGTCGCCGACAGCGAAAAGCTGTTCAAGGAACAATGCTATCAGGACGAAGGCAATGCGCGGCAACAGGCGGCGCGTGGCACCTACGACCCCGCCTATCTCAACTATACGATGGGCAAGCTGATGATCCGCAAGCTGCGCGACGACTGGACGAAGGGCGACCGGACGAAGTGGAAGGCGTTCCACGACGAATTCCTGTCGTATGGCGGCCCGCCGATCCCGATGGTGCGCGCAGCGATGATGAAGGAAGCCGCGCCGAAGGCGGTCTTCTAGGCCGAAGGCGCGCGCAGCCGCGCAACGAAAAAGCCGTCGAGGCCTCCTTCGTCGGCGAGCATGGCGGGCAGGGTGCGGACGAAACCTTGCCCGTCGGCGGCGATCGCCGCGGGCAGTTCGTCCGCGCGTGCCGGGTCGATCGACCAGCCCTTGTGGCGATCGAGAAAGGTGGACAGCTGGTCCTCGCCCTCGGCGCGCTCGAGCGAGCAGGTCGCATAGACCAGCGTCCCGCCCGGTTTGACCCAGCCCGCGGCACGTTCCAGCAGTTCGGCCTGCAACGCCGCCATCTCGGCAATCTGCCGGGGTTCGATCCGATGCAGCACGTCGGGATGGCGGCGAAAGATGCCGGTCGCCGAACAGGGCGCGTCGAGCAGCACGGCGTCGGCCAGGCCCGCGGGCGCCCACGAGCGGATATCGCCCTGCACGACCTCGGCCGAAAGGCCCGTGCGTTCGATATTGGCGCGCAGCCGTTCGAGCCGTTTCGCGCTGGAATCGACCGCAACGACGTTCCATCCGGCCGCCGCGAGCTGCATTGTCTTGCCGCCCGGCGCCGCGCACAGGTCGAGCACGGTGCGGCCTTCGCCCGCGCCGAGCAGGCGCGCGGGCAGGCTGGCCGCGAGGTCCTGAACCCACCAGCCGCCTTCGCTATAGCCGGGCATCGTCTCGACCGCCTGCCCGCGCGGCAGGCGGCGATGACGCGGTGCTAAGGACACCGCGTCGGGCCATTCTTCGGCGCCGGGTTCGTGCGCGAAACTGAGGTCGATCGGCGGCGGCGCGCTCCAGATTGCCTCGGCTGCCTCGACCATCTTCAGATCCCATGGCTCGGCCCAGCGTTCGGCGGTGGCGAGGGGAAGCGTGGCGCGGTCGGGGAGCTTCCATTCTTCCTGCTGCGCGCGCGACAGGATCGCGTGGACCAGCCGCCGCGGGCCGCCGTCGACGAGCGGCAGGGCGGTCGACACGACGGCATGACCGGGGCTTTTGAGCACGAGCAACTGGGCGAGCGCGATCCGCAGAACGGCGCGCGACTTGACGTCGTCGGGCAGGATTTGCGACGTCGCGCCATCGATCAGCGCATCGATATCGACCATCCAGCGCAGCGTTTCCGACGCGATCGCGACGGCGAACGCCCGATCGGCGCCGCCCAGGCCCTGCGCGGCGGCGTGCATCGCCACATCGAGCGGATCGCCGCGGCGTAGAATCGCATCGACCAGCCGCAGCGCGGCGCGGCGCGCTGCCGTTCCCGCGGGATCGGCGCCGCCGGGGGATCGCCGGCGACGGGGCGGACGGCGATCAGCCATGACGGGCAACGGCGTGGTTGGCGTGACGCATGAAAAATCCTATATGTGGCGCATCATGACCGACAGCAGCCAGAACGCGACCATCGGCGGAACGCCGCGCGCTGTAAAGCGCCCTGCCCATGTGAAGGCTCCGACGGGCTGGACCAGCAGCGCGCTCCCGTCGCCGGCACCGATCCACGAGGACAAGGCCGAGGATCAGCCCGGCGGGCGCAATCCCGTGCGCTATGGCGACTGGGAATTGAAAGGGATCGCGGTCGATTTCTGACGACGGCGGGCAGGGGCGCCATCGCGCTCCGATATTGGTCGATCGACGACCAAGCCGGGCCGCCCGCGCGATGCGGGGCGGCCCGTACTAACTGGCTCAGGCGGCCGGCAGTTCGGTGTTGAGCGGCATCTTGCCGCTCTTGACCTGCTCGGCGAACACTTCGCGCATCAGCTGCAGCGAGAAGAGGTGCGCGAAGATCAGGCCGAGAATGCCGTTCTGCATCAGCTTGCGCAGCACGTCGCCGCGCAGTTCGCGCAACTTGTTTTCGTCGACCATCTGGAACCCGCGATAGACATAGGGCTTGTCATTGCCTTCCTGCTGGATCGCGACTTCGCCGTCCATCAGCAGGTCGGCCTTCTTCAGTTCGTCCATGAACAGGCCGGTGCGCTGGCCGGCTTCTTCGAAATTCTTGCAGAATTCGAGCACAGCCTGCACCTGCTCCGACGGCTGGCCGTCGACGAACAGCGCATCGCCCTCGTCGAACTTGCCGAGCGCGCCCGAGGTCGGGTCGAAACACAGCGACAGATCTTCCGAATCGGGCTGAAGGCGCGCGAGCAGGAAGGGGTAACGACGGACATAAGCCGGGACGTAGACCGGGTTGAGCAGCTTGCCTTCATCGTCGACGAAGGTGTTGATGCCTTCGTTGAGGCCCATCAGTGCCAGCGGAACCGGATTGTCGCCTGCCGAAAACACGATCGGGAAAAAGCGGCAGGCCGACACGAATTCGTCCGACGTCAGCGGGATTGCGTGCTGGCCGACCAGGAATTCCGCATTGTCGAGCGGGCGGGCGTGGAAGTCCGCATGGTCGACGCTCGAAAGCGGGACGAGGTCCTTGTAAAACAGCGGCAGGTTGGCAGGTGCGGGCGCAGTGGCCATGGTTGAACTCCGGTAGGGTCCCGCTGATGGGACGAAAAAGGATACAGCGCCTTATTGACCCGCGCGGCGCGGCGCAAGGGGGCGTTGGTGCGCGGTGAATGGTGTTTTCAGGCGATGAGCTTGCCGGGGTTGAGGATGCCGGCAGGATCGAGCCCCGCCTTGACCCCGTGGAGTGCCGCCAGCCGCGCCGGGCTGTCGAGTTCCGCGAGAACGTCGCGCTTCATCTGTCCGATCCCATGTTCGGCCGAAATCGAGCCGCCGAGTTCGAGCACGTGTGAATAAACGAGCCGGCTGACCGCCGCACCCTGTTCGGTGATCCACGCGGCGCCGTCGCTCCCTGCGGGCGGCTGGACATGGTGATGGACGTTGCCGTCGCCGAGGTGCCCGAAAGACAGCGCGCGCGCGCCGGGAAAGGCGCTGTCCAGCCGCTGCGGGTTTTCGGCAATAAATGCGGGCATCAAGTCGATCGGTACGCTGATATCGTGCTGGAGCGCAGGGCCCTCGGCCCGTTCGGCCTCGGAAATGGAATCGCGCAGGCGCCAGAAATCCTCGCTTTCGCGGTCGCTCTTGGCGATCACGACATCGCGTATCAGCCCGGCCTCGAACGCGGCAGCGAGCTGTTGCTCCAGCGCGTCGCCCAGCGCCTGGTCGATTTCGCCGGCGAGTTCGGCCAGGACATACCAGGGCTGCGCGGCGGCGAGCGGTGCGCGCGTTTGCGGGATATGACGCAGCACGGCGTCGAGGCAATCTTGCGGGATGAGTTCGAATCCCTCGAGCTCGCGTCCGATCGCGGCGTCGAGGCGGCGCAGCAGCAGCAGCGCGGTTTCGGGCGAATCGATCCCGATCCAGGCGGTGCGCCGCGCGGCCGCCGCGGGGACAAGGTGCAGGCACGCCGCGGTAACGATCCCCAACGTCCCTTCGGCGCCGCACAATAGGTGCCTGAGGTCATAGCCGCGATTATCCTTCTTGAGCGGGGCAAGCCCGTCGAAGATGCTCCCGTCGGGGAGGACCGCCTCTATCCCGGCGACGAGCGCGCGCATCGTTCCATGGCGCAGCACCTGCGTCCCGCCGGCGTTGGTCGACACCAGCCCGCCGATCGTCGCCGACCCCTTGCCGCCGAGCGTCAACGGAAAGCGCAGGTCGTGGGCGAGGGCAGCCTCGTGAAAATTCTGGAGCACCACGCCAGCCTCGACGACGGCGAGCCGCGCCGCTTCGTCGATATGGCGGATGTGGTTCATGCGCCGCAGGCTCAGCAGCAACTGGTTGCCGCTCGCGTCGGGCGTTGCGCCGCCGACCATGCCGCTGTTGCCGCCTTGAGGAACCAGCGCAACACCGGCGTCGTGGCACAGGCGCACGGCGGCGGCGACCTCTTCGGTCGTGGCGGGGGACAGCATCGCGGCGGCGCGCCCGTGATATTTGCCGCGCCAGTCGGTCAGCCATGGCGCCATCGTTTCGGCGTCGGCGCTATAGCCTTTCGGCCCGAGCAAATTGGCAAGGGCATCGAGCAGCGATGCGGTTGGCGGGCGCGTCACGTCGTTCCACTCCGGAAATATCCCTCGTCCGGGCGGGGCGAAGGGCGACAGCAGTTCATTTGATGTTCAATCATCCTTGTTAAAAGGGGCGATGGACGAATAGTATCCTTTCGTCCAGCGGGATGGACGCGGGAGCCAAGGGTGAGCATTTTCTTCTGTCAGGACGCCGAAGGAGCGATAGCACGGCTGTGCTGACTGCGGCGTTCCTGTGGATCATGGCCGCGCCGGCGGCCGATGCAGCGGTGCCTGTCGCCGCGCCCGAGCCATTGGTCGCGGTCGGCGCGCAGACGCCCGACCAGGCCTCGTCCTTCTGGCAGGTGGTGATCGAGCAGCAGCTGATTATCCGCGTCCCGGCCCAGCGCTCGCAGCTCAACAATTTCGCCGCCGGACCCTCGCCGTCGCGGCGCGCAACCGAACTGCCGATCGTCTGGAAAGAGAAAAAGGCCCCGAAATGCGTCGCGATGCGCAACATATTGGGGATGCAGGCGGTCCAGCGCGACAGCATCGACATCATCACGCGGCAGAAGCAGCGTTTGCGTGCGCAGCTCAACCGCGGGTGCCGCGCGCTCGACTTCTACGCCGGCTTCTACATGCAGGGCAGCAAGGACGGGCGACTGTGCGAGGATCGCGACCAGATCCACGCGCGGACCGGCGCGAAATGCGAGATCGACAAGTTCCGGTTGATGGTCCCCGTTCGCGAGGACGATTAGGCGCCTGACCCTGTCGCGTTTTTCGCGGACTTTCCTTGACTTTTCGCCGCCCTTTCCCCAATGGCCGCGGCAACGTCCGCCTGCGTGGGAGGCAGGGCGCCACTCTTTTTCCGGACATATTGCCTCATGAAATTTGCCGATCTCGGCCTTTCCGACGAACTTTTGCGCGCGATCGACGAGTCGGGCTACAGCGAAGCGACCCCGATCCAGGCCGGCGCCATCCCCTCGGTGCTGATGATGCGCGACATGATCGGCATCGCCCAGACGGGCACGGGAAAGACCGCGTCCTTCGTGTTGCCGATGATCGACATCCTCGCTCACGGCCGCGCCCGCGCGCTGATGCCGCGTTCGCTCATCCTTGAGCCGACGCGCGAACTCGCTGCGCAGGTCGCTGAAAACTTTGAAAAATATGGCAAGTATCACAAGCTGTCGATGGCGCTGCTGATCGGCGGCGTGCAGATGGGCGATCAGGTCAAGGCGCTCGAAAAGGGCGTCGACGTGCTCATCGCGACCCCCGGCCGCCTGATGGACCTGTTCGAACGCGGCAAGATCCTGCTCACCGGCTGCAACCTCCTCGTGATCGACGAGGCGGACCGGATGCTCGACATGGGCTTCATCCCCGACATCGAGAATATCTGCACCAAGCTGCCGGCGAATCGGCAGACCCTGCTGTTCTCGGCAACGATGCCGCCGCCGATCAAGAAGCTGGCCGACAAGTTCCTGTCGAACCCGAAGACGATCGAAGTGGCGCGCCCGGCGAGCCGCAACGAGAATATCGAGCAGTTCCTGGTCAAGACCTCCGAACGCGGCAAGCGCGACACGCTGCGCGACCTGATCGAGGCCGAGGACATCGGCACCGCGATCATCTTCTGCAACCGCAAGACGACCGTGCGCGAACTCGCGAAATCGCTTCAGCGCCACGGTTATAAGGCGGGCGAGATCCATGGCGACATGGACCAGTCGAGCCGCATCGCCGAACTCGACCGCTTCAAGGCCGGGACGATCAATATCCTCGTCGCGTCGGACGTCGCGGCGCGCGGCCTCGACGTGAAGGGCGTCAGCCACGTCTTCAATTTCGACGCGCCTTGGCATCCCGACGATTATGTCCATCGCATCGGCCGCACCGGGCGTGCGGGCGCGAAGGGCCGCGCTTTCACGCTGGTGACGCCCTCCGACGACGAGGCGGTCGACAATATCCAGAAGCTGACCGGCTACAAGATTCCGGTCCATGGCGGCGCCGCGCCGGCCGCCGATACGGGCGAGCGCGACGCCGATGATGCCGAGCCGCGGCGCGGTCGTTCGGCGCGTGGCGGACGCGGCAAGAGCGGATCGAAGCCCGAAAAGGCGCCTGCGCGCCCGGCGCCCGCTGCAGCCGAAGCACGGCCGGCCAAGCCCCCGCGCGATGATCGCAAGCCGGCGCGTGAAGATCGCCGGCCGAAGCACGACGATCTCGACGGCCCCGACGACGGCTGGAACGGCCCGATGCCGGGGTTTCTTTCGGTGGGCTTCGGCAGCTGACGCGCAGCGAGCCGATGCTGGTCAGAGCCTGACCAGCATCTTTCCGATATTGCCGCCGGAAAACAGGCCGAGGAAGGCGCCGGGCGCCGACGCCAGCCCGTCGTGCACGGTTTCGCGCATCGTCACCGCGCCGCTCGCGATCAACCCGCCCATGTCGGCATAGAATTCCTCCATGCACTCGATGAACTGGTCGGTGTAGATAAAGCCTTCCATGCGGATCCGTGCCGGGATCGTGCGGACGAGATATTTCATCTCCTGCGCCTTGCTGTCGTTGTAGACGTCGATCATGCCGCAGATCGCGAAGCGTGCGAAATCGTTGGCGGTCGCAAAGGCCGCGTCGAGATGTTCGCCGCCGACGTTGTCGAAATAGACGTCGATACCCGATTTGCCGAGGCTTTCGAGCGCGGCGGCGAGTTGCGGCAGCACCGGCTCCGCCTTGTAATCGATCACGGCATCGGCGCCGAGGTCGTGGACCCAAGCGCATTTTTCGGCGCCGCCCGCCGAGCCGATGACGGTCATTTCGCGCGCCTTGGCAATCTGCACCACCGCCGATCCGACCGCACCCGCCGCCGCGGAAACGAACACCGTATCGCCGGGCCTTGCACTGGCGACGCGGAGCAGCCCGATCCACGCGGTGCCGCCGGTCAGCCCCATATTGTGGAGGAAGGTCTGCGGGGTCATCCCGGCGGCGAGGGCTTCGGCGGGCAGCTTGTTGGGCATCATGTCGAGCCCGATGATACCGCCGTCGCGCCAGCCGCCCATATGAAGGATCAGGTCGCCGGGGGCGAACCCGTCCATGGTGCTTTCGAGCACCTCGCCGATCGCGCCGCCGGTCATTGGCTGATCGATCTGGAAGCTCGCTGCATAGCTTTTCGCATCGTTCATGCGGCCGCGCATATAGGGATCGACCGACAGCCACAGGTTGCGGATGCGCAACTGGTCCTTGTCGAGCGGTGCTTCGGGCAGTTCGCGCAGCGCGAAATTATCCATCGTCGGCAGCCCGTGCGGACGACTGGTCAAATGCCATGCCTTGGCCATCGGAATCCCCCCATTCCTCAATTTCGCCCGGCGACGGCAACAAAGGTCAGAAAAGCCGTTGCCACTGCCAAACAGTGTCGTTAAGACCCCGCCGGTCGCGGGGCCGTAGCTCAGATGGGAGAGCGCTGCAATCGCACTGCAGAGGTCAGGGGTTCGATTCCCCTCGGCTCCACCAGCGACCCTCCACCCGCAAACCCCTGAAAACTGCGCGCCGCATGGTTCGCAATCAATAGTCGCCGGGTCTGCGCCGTCCCTTCACAAACCCGGTAAACGCGGCAGTCGCGATAAGCTTTATTGCCCGGCATAAGTGTCGATTGCCGCGAAGATGCGCGTCAATTGCGTACGCTCGTCGACATCGATATCGGGGCGCCAGATTTCGAACAGCAGGATCGTGCGGTCGCTAGCGCCGCGGTTCCATGCCTCATGTTCGAAACTGTCGTCGAAGATCAGCATCTCGCCCTCGCGCCAGCTTCGCGTTTCGGCGCCGACGCGCAGGCCGCAGCCGTCGGGCACGATCAGCGGCAGGTGACAGATAAGCCGCGTGTTGAGCAGGCCGTGGTGCGGCTGGATATGCGTGCCGGGGGTGAGGCGCGAAAAGAGCGCGATCGGTGCGCGGCCCGGGATAACGGGCTGCGGCGCCAGTTCGAGCGCGGCGAGGGTCGCGGGACAGAGCGCGTCCATCCCGTCGGCGATGACGCCGTCTTTCCACAGCCAGGCCGCGCCCCAGTCGGGCTTGTCGAGCAGCGGATTATTGGGCGGCGGACGGTCGGGACTGGAGGTCACATACGGGCCGAACCGGTCGGCCGCATTGCCTGCAAGCGCCAGCAGTTCGGCACGGATCGCGTCGGTCGCCGCCTCGACGGCCTCGACCCATTCGAAATCGGCGCGCTCGAAGAAGGGGCGCTGCGCGAGCCCGGGGAAATAGAACATGCTCGGTAGCTGGAGATAGAGCGGCTGTTCGCCGGCAAGCACGCGGAGAGCTTCGGCCACGCGCGGGGTCGCGCTGGCGGCATCGATCCCGGCGCCGCGCAACTGGCCGAGCAGGTGGTCGGCAAAAGCGCGCTCGGTTGCGGCGATAAATTGTTCGGCGCGCTGGAGGCCGGGGTGCAGCGCGGGCGGGACGCTGCGCGCCTGCGCCGCGGTGCCGAGCGCGAGGCGATAGAAACTGCCTGCGGCGCGATCGTCGGAGAGGCCGCGCTTGAGTTCGGCCATCGCGAGCAGCGCCGCGATATTGCCCCGGTCGGCGCGGATCGCGGCTTCGAGCACGGCGGTTTCCGCCGCGAAATCGCCGCGGCGATGGGCGTCGCGTGCCTGATCCAGCCATGTCGTCTGCCCCGTCATGATTCCAGCCATAACGGGGCGCCGGACCTTTGCAAGCGACGCCCCAAAATGCCTCAGGCTTCGGCCGGCGGCGACGCCTCGGCAGGCTTCGCCGCGCCGCGGAGCCATGTCCGCATCCCGCGCACCGGCGGGGTGCGCCAGATGGCCATCAGCAGTGCGAGGAGCGCGGCCCACGGCAGGATCGCCGCCCCGACAACGAGGATGAACGACAGCATCACGCTGCCGCTGTGGACGAGCATGTTCAACGCGTCGCTGAACGGATTGCCATAGCCGATCCCGGGCAACCCGCCGGTGCCGACATAGTCGAATTGCATCGGCGTCGTGGCGAGCATCGCTTCGCCCGTCCTGCGCGTATCGCGTTCGCCGTCGAGTTGGCGTCGCATCGCCGCGATCTGCTGTTGCAGCTCGGCGCGTTCGCGATCGCCGAGGCCGCCCTGTTTGAGCCGGGTTTCGAGGCGCGTGATTTCGGCATTGAGGTCGGCGCTGCGGCGCTGCGAGTCACTGATTTGCGTGCCGACATCTTCGCCGCTGATCCGTGTCGCCGCGAGCACACCTTCGGCCTTTTCGACGCTGGAGAGCGCATCGCGGCCGAATTTGCGCGCGATCGCCGGGTCGAGCTTGAAGAGGAGCTGCGCCTCGACTTCGTTTTCGCGCACGAGGCGATAGGTCATCCCTGCGATGCGGCAGCGGTTGGTGCCGAGCGCTTCGCACGCGGCGGCATGTTCCTCTTGCACCTTTGCAATACGGTTGTCGTCGAGCCGGAAGGCATAGGCATAGTTGAACGCGACGCCCGGGGCCGATGTGACGCCGATATTGGGACTGCGCACTGCGGGCGGGAGAGCGTCCGCTGGAGCTGGAATTGACTGGGGCGCGGCGTCGACTGGCACCATGTCATAGGCGGGGGCTTCTTTTAGCGATTCCGAGTTTTTTTCCGAACAGCCGATCAGGGCGAGCGCCATCGCGCCCGCTAAGAGCTTGGTTTTCATGAAGTCTCTCCCAACATGCGACTCATGGTCGCATGTGATGTCATATCATAATTGAAAGAGTAGACAATCTGTTTCAGGCGAGCTTGATAAAGCTGTCGAGGACGCGTTTCGATCCGGCCTGTTCGAACTCGACTTCGAGCTTGTTGCCGTCGATATCCATGATTTCGCCATAACCGAACTTCTCGTGAAACACGCGCATCCCGATGGCGAGGTCGGCGCGCGCCTTGGCGCCGACCGATGCGGCGGGGCCTTTCTCGCTGGGCGCCGGCGCGCGCGTGATGGTCGACGATCCGGCGACTGCGCGCTGCCATGCGGGGCCGCGCGTCATCGTGCGCGCCGGCTGGCGCTCGGCAACATGCGCAAAGGGATCGCCCTGCGCCGACCAGTTCGCGCGCCACAGGCTCTGCCCGCCGCCGAAGCTGTTTTCGCTGTCGACATGTTCGGGCGGGATTTCGGCGATGAAGCGGCTGGGGATGCTGCTCATCCACTGGCCATAGATGCGGCGGTTCGCCGCGTGATAGATGCTCGCGCGCTGCCGGGCGCGGGTGATCGCGACATAGGCGAGGCGGCGTTCCTCCTCGAGGCTCGCGATACCGCCTTCGTCCATCGATCGCTGCGACGGGAAGACGCCGTCCTCCCATCCCGCGAGGAAGACATGGTCGAACTCGAGGCCTTTCGCGGCGTGGATCGTCATGATCGTGACCGTCTCGGTCTGGTCGTCATTGTCGCGGTCCATGACGAGGCTGACATGCTCGAGGAAGGCTTCGAGCGATTCATATTCCTCCATCGCGCGGACCAGTTCGGACAGGTTTTCGAGCCGCCCCGCGGCCTCGGCGCTGCGATCGGCTTGGAGCATCGCGGTATAGCCCGACTCGTCGAGGATCAGCTGGGTCAGTTCGGGGTGCGACAGCTCGTTCGCCTTCGCCTGCCAGCCGCGCATCTGCGCGACGAAATTGGCGAGCTGGCGGCGCGCCTGCGGGGTCAGCTCGTCGGTCTCGGTGATCCGCGATGCGGCATTGAGCAGCGGTAATTGCTCGGCACGCGCATATTGGTGGATGCGCTGGAGCGCCTTGTCGCCGAGTCCTCGCTTAGGGACGTTGACGATCCGCTCGAACGCGAGATCGTCGGCCGCCGACTGGACGAGACGGAGGTAGGCGAGGGCATCGCGGATTTCGGCGCGCTCGTAGAAACGGAAACCGCCGACGATGCGGTACGGCATGCCGATCGCGATGAAGCGGTCTTCGAACTCGCGCGTCTGGAATTGCGCGCGGACAAGGATCGCGGCGCGGTCGAGGCTGACCTTGCGGCGCTGGAGCGTCTCCAGCTCTTCGCCGATGCGCCGCGCTTCCTCCGGCCCGTCCCATACACCGACGACCCGCAGCTTGTCGCCGGGGTCAAGCTCGGTCCATAGCGTCTTGCCGAGGCGGTCGCTGTTCTGCGCGATCAAGGCCGAGGCGGCGGC
Organism: Sphingopyxis sp.; assembly: GCF_035998905.1. Lineage (GTDB taxonomy): Bacteria > Pseudomonadota > Alphaproteobacteria > Sphingomonadales > Sphingomonadaceae > Sphingopyxis. The sequence goes on from NZ_DASYHG010000024.1 coordinate 52,010, forward strand.
GAGGATCTGCGGCGTCGAACGGTAATTCTGTTCGAGGCGGATCACCGTCGCGCCGGGGAAGTCCTTTTCGAAGCGCAGGATGTTCGCGACTTCGGCGCCGCGCCACGAATAGATCGACTGGTCATCGTCTCCGACGCAGCAGATATTCTTGCGCGCCTGTGCGAGCAGCCGCAGCCACAGATACTGGCTGGCGTTGGTGTCCTGATATTCGTCGACGAGGACATATTTGAAGCGCGCCTGATATTGTTCGAGCACGTCGCGGTGCGTTTTCAGGATCACGAGCATGTGGAGCAGCAGGTCGCCGAAGTCGCAGGCGTTCAATGTCTTCAGCCGCGCCTGATAGAGCGCGTAGAAATGCTGCCCCTTGCCGTCGGCGTAGGATTCCTTGTCGGCGGCATCGAGATCGGCGGGGGTCAGCCCGCGGTTCTTCCACTTGTCGATCAGCCCCGCGAGTTGGCGCGCGGGCCAGCGCTTCTCGTCGAGCCCTTCGGCCTGGATGAGCTGTTTCAGGACGCGAAGCTGGTCGTCGGTGTCGAGGATGGTGAAATTGCTCTGGAGGCCCACCAGTTCGGCGTGTCGCCGCAGCATCTTCGCCGCGATGCTGTGAAAGGTGCCGAGCCAGGGCATCCCTTCGACCGCGTCGCCGATCATCCGCCCGATACGCTCGCGCATCTCGCGCGCCGCCTTGTTGGTGAAAGTGACCGCGAGGATTTCGGACGGCCAGGCGCGCCGCGTCGCGATGATGTGCGCGAGCCGCGCCGTCAGCGCTGCGGTTTTGCCCGTGCCCGCGCCCGCGAGCATCAGCACCGGGCCTTCGGTCGTCAGCACCGCCTGCCGCTGGGGGCCGTTCAGTCCTTGCAGATAGGGCGGGTCCGAAGGGTCGGGGCGGGTCAGGTCGGGCGTCGAGACGGGGGGCATGTTCACGCGCGAACGATTAGGGAACAGCGAGCAGGCTGTCCAGTGCGGTGAGGCGATCCGAAGGCAAGTTTCCGGCGCGTTTCAACTCGTCGAGCGTGGCAAGCGCCATCGCGCGATAGGCGGGCAGGAGGGCCGGGCTGTGCGCCGTCAGCGTGGCGAGGTGGTCGCCGACCGTGCGCGCATCGCCGCGCAGCAGCGGCCCCGACAATCCCGCAAAGCCGAACGCAAGGCTGTTTTCGAGCGCCGCGCGGACGAGCGGAGCGAGCAGCGCCGCCGGATCGTCAACCCCGGCATCCTCCAGCGCGTGCGACGCCCCGGCGATCAGCGTCACCAGATGGTTCGACGCGTGACAGAGCGCCGCGTGATAAAGCGCCCGCCGGTCCTCCGCGATTTCGACGGCGATGCCGCCGAGGAGCGCGACGAACTGTTTCGCGCTTTCGGTCGCATCGGCGGTCGAACCGGTGATCGCAAAGCGCGCGCCTGCCATGCGCTGCACCTCGCCCGCGGGGTCGCCGGTAAAGGTCATCGCGGGGTGGATCGCCGCGGTCAGCGCACCGGCGCTGCGCAGCGGATCGAGGATCGCCGCGCCGCTGCGTCCGCTGACGTGGAAGATCAAGCTGCCGCGGCTTGCGGACGATATAGCGGCCATCTCGCTGACGACGCCGGCGAGAGCATCGTCGGAGACGGCGATCGCGATGACGTCGCATTGAGTCATGAGCTGTCCGATCGCGGGCGCCGCGATGGCGCCGATCCGTGTCGCCGCGGCAGCGGTTCGTTCAGGGGAGCGACCCCACATTATCGGGGGCAGGGTCGAATGCGGCGCGAGGGCCAGCGCAAGCGCCTGCGCAACGCGGCCCGCGCCGACGACGCCGGATTGATGGAGACGAAGACCGGTCATGGGCGCGGCGTAGCGCGGAGGCGATGATTTGCCAACGGAGCGTCGGCTTTCCGACTGGTTGCAGACCTTTGGACTGCCGGGTAGATTCGCCCGATGAAACTACCTTGGCGAAAAACGAGACCCATCCCGGAAGCGCAAATTGTGCTCGCAGCCGAGGTCATTGCTGCGACTTGGGATACCGGTGAAGACGGACAGGTAGCTGCCTTGAGGCGGAACGGATTTGATGAGGGGCAAGCACGAAGGTTGCTGGCATTTCTGCCGATAGCCTTCAGCCGACCGATCTTGGAAGAATTGGGGATAGTCGATTTCGATCCTAACGTAACCGTGAGCGGGCCCGATGGAGCTTTTTTGAATGCGAAACTGATGCGGCAACCCGAATATGTTCAAGGCCTGAAAGTCGCTCGTGATCACCGCAGCAGAGGCGTGATGGATCACGAGGTTTACAAACTGATTGCTTTTAGCAGCGCCGATCTCAATGCGGTGGATAACGCACTAAACGAGAAAGCAGACGTTACAGGCGCAACGATCGCAACTTCGCTTTTGGACGCCAAAATCGCCCTTCACCTCATTCGGTAGGCGGGGCCGCTGCCCGCCGCATAACCGTCATCCAGACTTTATCTCGCCATTCCCTCCATCTACGGTCGAGCCATGCTGAATTCCCGGATCACTCGACTGGCAGGCACGGCGTTCGCGCTCCTCGCGCTCTCCGCCTGCGCCGGCGCCAAATATCGCCCCGTCGCCGATACGCCGGTCCGTATCGGTCCCGCCTATACGGTTCGCGGCACGACCTATGTGCCCGCGGCGGCGCCCGCCTATGAGGCGATCGGCTATGCGAGCTGGTACGGCAGCGAGTCGGGGAACCGCACCGCGAACGGCGAGCAGTTCCGTCCCGGCTGGATCACCGCCGCGCACACGACATTGCCGCTCCCGACCTATGTCGAGGTGACCGCGCTCGACACCGGGCGGCGGATCATCGTCCGCGTCAACGACCGCGGGCCGTTCGCGCGCGGGCGCGTCATCGACCTGTCGCGCGGCGCGGCGGAAGAGCTGGGCATGAAGGCACAGGGCCATGCCGCGGTGCGCGTGCGCCGCGTCGAACCCTCGGAAAAGGACCGCGAGCGGCTTCGCAAGGGCAAGCCCGCAGCCTCGCTTGAACTGGTCCCCGAACGCGAATTGCAGCGGCTGCGCGCGCAGCTGCCGGCGCAGGGGCGCTAAGCTGCGCGCATTCCGCTTGATAGGGCGCGGTAGAGCGTCCAAAGCGGCGCCGTTATAAACAGGGAGGGGCATCGCCCGTGGATCTGGCACCCTATCGGCAGCATCGGCGCATCCTGACCGCAAGCCTCGTCGGCACCGCGGTCGAATTCTATGATTTCTATATCTATGGCACCGCCGCGGCGCTGGTGTTCGGGCCGCTCTTCTTTCCGTCGGAATCGCCGTCGGCGCAATTGATGCTCAGCTTCATGAGCTTCGGACTTGCCTTCTTTGCGCGGCCCGTCGGCGCGATCGTCTTCGGCCATTATGGCGACCGGATCGGGCGCAAGTCGACGCTTGTCGCCTCGCTGATGCTGATGGGCGCCTCGACTTTGCTGATCGCCTTCCTGCCGACCTATGCCATGGTCGGCTGGGTTGCGCCGCTCTTGCTCTGCATATTGCGTTTCGGGCAGGGTTTCGGGCTCGGCGGCGAGTGGGGCGGGGCCGCCCTGCTCGCGGTCGAGAATGCTCCGCCGGGATGGAAATCGCGCTTCGGCATGTTTCCTCAGCTCGGCGCGCCCGTCGGGTTCATCGCGGCGAACGGGCTGTTCCTGCTGCTCGGGCTGGGGCTCAGCGACGCTGATTTTGCGGCGTGGGGCTGGCGTATCCCGTTCCTCTTCTCGGCGCTGCTCGTCGGGCTGGGGCTATGGGTGCGGCTGAAGATCGGCGAGACGCCCGATTTCAAGGAAGCGCTGGAGAAAGAAGCGCCGGTCGGCGTGCCGCTCGGCGAATTGTTCCGCCACCATCTGGTCGCGACGCTCGCGGGGACCTTTGCGGTCGTCGCCTGTTTCGCGATCTTCTATCTCGCGACCAGCTTCGCGCTGGCGCATGGGACGACGGCGCTCGGCTATCCGAAGGAGCAGTTCCTGCTCATCCAGCTCGGCGCGATCCTGTTCATGGCGGTAGGGATCGTCTTCGCCGGCTATATGAGCGATGCGTCGAGCGCGCAGCGCGTGCTGACATGGGGCTGCGGCGCGACGGTGCTCGTCGGTTTCGTCTTTGGCCCGTCGCTGGCATCGGGAAGCTGGCTGACGACCTTCCTCGGGCTTGCGGCCGCGCTGTTCGTGATGGGGCTGGTCTACGGCCCGCTCGGCAGCTGGCTCACCGCGCTGTTCCCCGTACGCGTGCGCTATACGGGCGCGTCGATCGCGTTCAATGCGGGCGGCATATTGGGCGGCGCGATGGCGCCGATCATCGCGCAGGCGCTGGCGGAGCGGGGCGGAACCGAAACGGTCGGTTATTATCTGGCGCTGGCGGGTGTGGTGAGCTGGCTGGGTCTGCTGATGGTGCGGAGGCAGATGATCAGGCAAGCCTGAGCAGCGTCAGCTTCGCCTTGCCGACCTTGCGTGTCGCATCGATTTCGAAGCCCGGGACATCGACATTTTCGTTGTGCGCCGTCTCGATCGAAATCCAGCTGTCGGGTCCGATCCAGCCGAGGCGATTGAGCTTGTCGAGCGCGACGCTACCCGCGCCGGTGTCATAGGGCGCGTCGAGCATCAGCAGGTCGTACGTACGCCGGGCTGGCCCGAGCGCGAGCACCGACCCGGCGCGGATGTCCGCGCGCGGCGTGGCGCTGAGCGCTCCCAGATTCTTGCGCAGCACGTCGATCGCGTCGCGGTCCTGTTCGGCGAACAGGCATTGCTCGGCCCCGCGTGACAGCGCCTCGATGCCAAGCGCGCCCGATCCGGCGAACAAATCCGCTACGTGGAGGCCTTCGAAACTGCCGACGCGGCTGGTCAGCATCGAGAAGAGCGTTTCGCGCGTGCGGTCCGCGGTCGGACGCGTCGCGTCATTCTTCGGCGCGAGCAGCTTGCGGCCGCGCCATTCACCCGAAATGACGCGCATCAGCCCATCTGCCGCCGGAATTTGAACAATTCGTCGCGTGGGACGACATCGACCGCGCCGAGCGGCATGTCGCCCAGCTCGAACGCCCCATAGCGCGTGCGGATCAGGCGGCTGACCTGCAATCCGAAATGTTCGAGCACCTTGCGCACTTCGCGGTTCTTGCCTTCGGTCAGCGTCATCTCGACCCACTGGTTCCGCCCCGTGCGGCGTTCGAGATTGGCGTCGATCTTGCCATAGCGGACGCCGTCGATCTCGATCCCCAGCGCCAGTTCCTCGAGCTGCGTCTGGCTGATGTCGCCGAAGGCACGGGCGCGATAGGTGCGCTCGACCCCGCTCGCCGGCAGTTCGAGCTGGCGCTTGAACTCGCCGTCGTTGGTGAGCAGCAGCAGCCCTTCGGTATTATAGTCGAGACGGCCGACGGGCATCAGGCGCGGCAAATCCTTGGGCAGCAGGTCATAGATCGTCTTGCGCCCCTTGGGGTCGCGCGCCGCAGTGATGCAGCCTGCGGGCTTGTGGAAGCGGTAGAGGCGCGTCGAGACGGGCTTGGCGACGGGATTGCCGTCGACCGTCAGCCCTTCGAGCGACGCGAGCAGAGGCGCGGGCTGGACGATGACCTGACCGTTCAGCGCGATGCGCCCTTCCTCGATCATCCGCTCGACGTCGCGGCGCGATCCGACCCCGGCGCGCGCCAGCAGCTTGGCGATCCGCTGCGGACCGTCCTCGCGTTCGGCCTCGGCGGGCTTCGATTTGAGGGCCGATGCAGCACCGCGAGCGGCGCGGCGTCCCTTGGGCGCGTCGCGATCGCCAGCGGGTTTCGGCGCCGAGCGGGGCGCGGGGCGGGGTGGACGGCGTGTCGTCATCGGAACGGATGCGGCTTTCTTGTCGTTTTCGAGGGGAAATAGTGTTGCGTTGTAATCACGCTCATAGCCGGAAAAGACTCGCTTCGTCGATGGGAAGCAGAAGCAATCTTGCAGGACGGCGCGGAGCGGGTCATGGCGACGTTAAAGGGAGTCATCATGCTCTTCGTCCATCGCCCGACCTGCATCAAGCGGCTGCTGATCATCGAGGATGATCCGCTGACCGCGTTCGATAACGAACACACGCTGAAACATAGCGGGTACGAGATCGTCGCGACGGTCGATTCGGGCGAAGCCGCGGTGCCGATCATCGCCGCCGAACCGATCGACGCACTCGTCCTCGATCTCGGCCTTGCGGGACATATGACCGGACGCGAAGTCGCCCGGCTGGCGCGCGACCGCGGTATCGCGGTGCTGCTGGTGACCGGGCAATGCCCCGAGGATGCCGCCGACATTGCCGTCGCCTGCCTTGGCAAACCGCACAGCCCGTCGGCGCTCATCGCGGCGCTGCGCGCGGTCGAGACGATGACGTGCAAAAATCAGGCGCCGCGCAAGGTGAACGGGCTGCAAACCTATTGGCGCCCCGCTGCGGCCTGAGCGCGACCAGCCGATAAATAGCCGCTTCCAATTTGATGCCGAGCCTTTAGGCCGTTTCCCAAGAGACAATTGCATCCGCCGGCCGGATGCACGGGGAGCGTGTGCATGTCGGTTGATCTGATCCGGTTTATCATTTTTGTGGCGATCCTTGGCGGGCTGGCGGTGGTCGCGCTGTCGATCCCGGCGTTTCGCCCCTATCTGCGCAAAAATCCGCTGATCACCTTCCTGCTCGGCATATCGAGCGGTTTTCCGCTGACGCTTCTGATCGCGACGATGACCTTCTGGTTGGCTAAGGTGGGGATCGATACCGCGACGATCGGCTTCGCGGTCGCGCTGGGCATTCCCTATACGATCAAATTCCTGTGGGCGCCGCTTGTCGACAAGCTGCCGCTGCCGTTCCTGACAAAGACATTCGGCCAGCGGCGCGGCTGGCTCTTCTTCATCCAGGCCTTGTTGTTTGTCGCGATCTGGCAATTGGGGGCGAGCGATCCGCAGCCTGGCCAGATGGGGACCTTCGCGGTGTGGGCGCTGATTACTGCCTTCCTTTCGGCGACGCAGGATATCGTCATCGACGCCTATCGCATCGAAATCCTCGAAGAGGAGGAGTTCGCGCACGGCACTGCGACGAACCAGTTCGGATACCGGACGGGCAATCTGATCGCGGGCGCGGGCACGATCTATTTCGCGTCGAACGAGGGGTTGGGGCTGGGCTGGGCGACCGCCTATGGCCTGACCGCCTTCTGCATCGTTCCGGCGATCCTCGGCGCGCTGTGGGCCGGGCCGGGCAAGTTCGTCGACCGGTTCGAGCATACTGCGGGGATGAAGGTCGGCCAGTGGCTGACCGAAGCCGTCGTGAACCCGTTCCGCGAATTCCTGACGCGCCACGGCGCTTTCCTGATCCTCGGCTTCGTCCTCGTCTACAAGGTCGGCGACGCGATGGGGCAGACGATGCTCGGGCCGATGATCGTCGACCTCGGCTTTCCCGACCTCGATTATATCTCCGCCAACAAGCTGTGGGGCTTCGGTGCGCTGATCGTCGGATCGGCGCTCGGCGCGCCCTTCCTGCTGTGGCTGGGCATGGGCCGCGCACTGCTGATTTCGGGACTGATGATGATGTTCTCGAACGTCATGTTCATGATCCTCGCGGCGACGGGCAATAATTACTGGATGCTGGTTGCCGCGATCGTCACCGAGAATCTGACGAGCGGGATCGGGCTGACGGTGTTCGCGACCTATCTCTCAGGGCTGTCGAGCATCGCCTATACCGCGACGCAGTTCGCGTTGCTGTCGTCCTTCGCCGGGGTCGGCCGCACGTTCATGGCGGGACCTGCGGGGATCGTTGCCGAGAAACTCGGCTGGGTCGGCTTCTGGGGCTTCACCGTCGTCGCCGCGATTCCGGGAATGCTGCTGCTCTGGGTCCTGTGGAGCAAGGGTTATGTCGGTGCCGGCATCCGCCAGACCGACGGCGTCGACGAGCGTCAGTTGCGGCAACCGGTGGGCGCTTGGCGCATCGTCGGCTTCGCAGCGATCGTCGCGGGGCTGGTTGGCGTCCTCCTTTACCAGCAACTTCAGCTCGGCACCCATATCCTCATCGCCTCGCTTGTCGCTTTCGTCGTCGGCATGTTGCTCGCTTGGAAAGGCAAGTCTTCGGCAGCGGTAGCATAGCCGGTGCACTTCTTCCTCATCTCGATCGCGCTTCAGCTGCTGTGCATCGTCCATGTATTCCGTACGGGGCGGAATACGGCATGGATCATGGCGATCGCTTTCCTGCCGATGGTCGGTATCCTTGCCTATTTCATCGTCGAAATCCTTCCCGGACTCTCGCGCGATCGGCGCGTGCGTGAAGCGCAAACGAAGATTGCGGACAAGATGGATCCCGAACGTCGCATCCGCGAAGCGCGCGACGCGGCCGAGTTCAGCGATACCGCAGGGAACCGGATCGAATATGGGGACGCCCTGATGGAACGTGGGCGTCATGCCGAGGCGCTTGACCAGTTTCGGGCTGCCGAGCGCCTGTCGCCACACGCCGACCGGACGATCGGGATGCGGATCGCCGAAGCGGCGTATGAGGCAGGGCGCTATGTCGAGGCACTGGCTGCGATCGACGCGCTGCCCGAGACGATCTCGCGTACCGAAAACGACCGGCGTGCGCTGTTGAAGGCAAAGGTTGCCGAAGCCGATGGACGGACGGCGGACGCGCTTGCGATCTACCGGGATATCGTGGGCCGCGTCCCGGGCGACGAGATCCGTTGCCGGATCGCCGGCATATTGATTGGCAGGGGCGACAAGGCCGGGGCGAAAGCGGTGCTGAAGGAAGTCGAACAGCGCATGAAGCGCACGCCGCCCGTGACGTTGAAGGCCGAGGCCGAAATGTATGATTGGGTGAAGCGGACGCTCGCCGACCTGCGCTAGGCGGGCCATTCCCCGTTGAGATCGAGGACGACGCCGGCGAGGTAGAGCGAGCCGCAGATCAGCACATCACCGCGTGGGCGATGATCGGCTATATGGCCCAGTGCCACGGTTACATCGTCGCAGGGTTGCACATCGGCGATGCCGAGATCGCTCTGGACCCAATGGCAAAGATCCTTGGGATCATGGTGCTCGTGCCCCGGAATCGGGACCGCCTGAAACGAGGCGATGCGATCGGCGAACGGGCGAAGGAAACCCACCGCATCCTTGTTCTTCAGAAGGCCGCATATGATGTGGAGCGGCTCGCGGTCGCTAAGCGCATTCGCGAGCGCGCTGCCGGCGTCGGGATTGTGTCCGCCGTCGAGCCAGGCTTCGGTGTCGTCCGGCAGAAGCTCAGTGAGCGGTCCGGCACCGAGGCGCTGCATGCGGCCGGGCCAGAAAGCGTCGGCGATGCCCCGCGCGATCTGTCCGTCGGTCGGTTGCGGATCGGGCGCCAGGCGGAGCATCGCGATGGCCAGCCCGGCGTTGCGCATCTGGTGCGTACCGGTCATGCGCGGGCGCAGCGGTCCTTCCACCGAACCCAGTTTCGAATGCCAGCGGAAGGCCTCGCCGTCGACCTCGACCGCCCAGCCTTCGCCCTCTGGAAAGAGCGTCGCGCCGACATCGGCGACCTTCGCGGCGATGGTGTCGCGGATATGGGGTGGATAGGCGAGGGTGGCAACGGGCGTGTCGGCCTTGATAATGCCCGCCTTTTCCCACGCGATGCGCGCCGCCGGATTGCCGGGCGTCCCGGCTTCGGGCGCGAGCAGGAAGGCCTCGTGGTCGATGCCGAGCGAGGCGATCCCGGCGACCGCGGGGGGCGGAATGATATTGGTCGCGTCGAGCCGCCCGCCGAGTCCGACCTCAATGATGCAATCGTCGGCCGGGATGCGCGCGAAGGCGAGGAAGGCGGCGGCGGTGGTGACCTCGAAGAAGCTCGCCTGCAGGTCGGCCGCTTCGTCGAGCACTTCTTCGAGGAGCGCGGCAAGCAGCGCGTCGTCGATCAGCGTGCCCGCGAGCCGGATGCGCTCGTTGAAGCGGACGAGGTGCGGACTGGTGTAGGCATGGACGCGGCGCCCTTGCGCTTCGAGGATCGCGCGGAGATAGGCGCAGGTCGATCCCTTGCCGTTGGTGCCCGCGACATGAAAGGTCCGCGGCAGCTGGAGTTGCGGATTGCCGAGGCGCGCGCACAGTTCGGCGACGCGTTCGAGCCCGAGGATATCGCGGCCCGGCGACAGCGCGGCGAGCCGGTCGAGCTGGGCCTGCACCGCAGGGTCGGAGCTATGGGCGTGGTCGGCCATGGCGGCGCTTTGTCTCGGTTCAGGCAGCCTTCTCGGGCGCCAGATAGCCGATCAGGCGCCCCAGCGTTTCAGGCAGCTCCTTGCGGTGCACGACCATGTCGATCATCCCGTGGTCGAGCAGATATTCGGCGCGCTGAAAGCCTTCGGGCAGCTTCTCGCGGATCGTATTCTCGATCACGCGCTGGCCCGCGAAACCGATGAGCGCCTTGGGCTCGCTGATCTGGATATCGCCGAGCATCGCATAGCTGGCGGTGACGCCGCCCGTCGTCGGGTCGGTGAGCAACACGATATAGGGCAGGCCCGCACGGCGCAGGCGGGCGAGCGCCACCGTGGCGCGCGGCATCTGCATCAGCGACAGCGTGCCTTCCTGCATCCGGGCGCCGCCGGCGGCGGTGATCGAGATATAGGGACAGCCGCGGCGGATCGCGTCCTCGACGCCCGCGACAAAGGCTTCGCCGACCGCCACGCCCATCGACCCGCCCATGAAGGCGAAATCCTGGACGCCGATCACGACGGGCTTGCCGTCGATCTTGCCTGCGGCATTCTGATAGGCATCGCGGTCGCCCGTTTGCGCCCGCGCCGCCTTGATGCGGTCGACATATTTCTTGGTGTCGCGGAACTTCAGCGGATCTTCGGGCGCCGCTGGCGCAGCGATCAGCTCGTGGAGCCCGCCATCGAACAACTGCGCAAAACGCTCCTGCGCGCCGATGCGGTCATGATGGTCGCAGCGCGGGCAGACGTTCAGATTGTCTTCCCATTCCTTGACGAACACCATCTGCTGGCACTGGCGGCATTTGTGCCAGAGGTTGTCGGCGGTGTCGCGCTTGGCGCCGAAGGGCAGGGCGTTGCGAACGCGGTCGAGCCAGCTCATGCGGCGATCTCCTTTGCGCCGTGAATAGCATCGGCGAGGGTACGGGTAAAAGCCTCGACATGCGCCGCCGCGGCGTCGCCATGCTCGGCAATGATGTCGATGAAGGCCGAACCGACGACAACGCCGTCGGCGACCTTCGCGATCTCTGCGGCCTGTGCGGGGGTGCGGACACCGAAGCCGACCGCGACGGGCAGGTCGGTCGCGGCCTTGAGGCGCGCAACGGCGTCGTCGATGCTGGCCTGCGCGGCCTGCTGCAACCCGGTGATCCCGGCAACCGAGACATAATAGAGGAAGCCGCCCGCGCCATCGAGCACGGCGGGCAGACGCGCGGGATCGGTGGTGGGCGTTGCAAGGCGGATCAGATCGACGCCCGCAGCACGGAGGCTCGGGCCGAGCTCCGCATCCTCTTCGGAAGGAATATCAACGCAGATGATGCCGTCGACGCCGGCCTTTTTGCATTCGGTAGCGAACCATTCAGGCCCGCGGATCGTCATCGGATTGGCATAGCCCATCAGGACGAGCGGCGTGCCGGGATGGCGCGCGCGAAAGGCCGAAGCGATCGCAAAGATGTCGGCGGTCGTCGTGCCCTTCGCGAGGCTGCGTAAATTAGCGGCCTGGATCGCCGGGCCGTCGGCCATCGGATCGGTGAAGGGCATGCCGAGCTCGATCACATCGGCACCGCCCGCGACGAGCGCGTCGAGGTTCGCGGCGGTGTCGCCGTCACCGGCGGTAATGAAAGCGACAAGCGCGGGCCGCGGCTTGGTGAAGGTGGTAGCGAAGCGGGTCATTCGGCAGACTTTTTACGATTTGCAGCTTTGTCGATCCACACGAACATCAGCGACACAAGGACGACGACAACCCATGACGGCGATTGAAAGCGGTCGCCCAGGTTGAATATCTTGCTGATCAATGGAAATCCGAGTGCCTGAACGGCGGCGGCGATCAGAAAGACGATGATCGAACGACGTTGGGCGGGCGTCACAGGGCGACTCCCAGTGCATCGGCCACGGTGAAGATGTCCTTGTCGCCGCGGCCTGAGCAGTTGACGATGATGATCTTGTCCTTGCCCAGTGTTGGCGCGATGCGTTCGGCAGCAGCGATCGCGTGCGCGCTTTCGAGCGCGGGGATGATGCCTTCGAGTTTGGTAAGCTTCTGGAAGCTCGCCAGCGCCTCGGCGTCGGTGACGGGTTCATAGCGGACGCGGCCGATGTCGTGGAGCCAGCTATGTTCGGGGCCGATGCCCGGATAATCTAGCCCGGCGGAGATGCTGTGCGCCTCGGTGATCTGGCCGTCCTCGTCCTGCAGCAGATAGGTCTTGTTGCCGTGGAGGATGCCGGGACGCCCGCCCGCCAAGCTGGCGGCATGTTTGCCGTCGAGGCCTTCGCCCGCGGCTTCGACGCCGACGATCTCGACCGCCGCGTCGTCGAGGAAGGGGTGGAACAGCCCGATTGCATTCGATCCGCCGCCGACGGGGGCGATCAGCATATCGGGGAGGCGCCCTTCGGCCTCAAGGATTTGCTCGCGCGCCTCGTCGCCGATCACCGACTGGAAGTCGCGGACGAGCTCGGGATAGGGGTGCGGCCCCGCCACCGTGCCGATGATGTAGAAAGTGTCGTGGACGTTCGCGACCCAATGGCGCAGCGCCTCGTTCATCGCGTCCTTCAGCGTCTTTGCGCCGCTCTCGACCGCGACGACTTCGGCACCGAGCAACTTCATGCGGAACACGTTCGGCTGCTGCCGCGCGACGTCGACCGCGCCCATGAAAATGGTGCAGGGCAGGCCGAAGAGCGCGGCGACGGTCGCAGTCGCGACGCCATGCTGGCCCGCGCCGGTTTCGGCGATGATCTTCGTCTTGCCCATTCGCTTGGCGAGCAGGATCTGCCCGATGCAATTGTTGATCTTGTGCGCGCCGGTGTGGTTGAGATCTTCGCGCTTCAGGTAGATTTTCGCGCCGCCGAGGTGCTCGGTCAGCCGCTCGGCGAACCACAGCGGGCTTGGGCGACCGACATAGTTTTTGAGCAGATAATCGAACTCGGCCTTGAAGCTGTTGTCCTGCTGCGCGGCGCGATAGTGACGCTCGAGGTCGAGGATCAGCGGCATCAGCGTTTCGGCGACATAACGCCCGCCGAACTGGCCAAAGTGGCCGCGTTCATCGGGGCCGGTGCGAAGACTGTTGGGAAGCTGGGTCATCGACCCGCCGCTTTAAGGAAAGCCGCGATCTTGTCCACATCCTTGACGCCCGGCGCGCTTTCGACGCCCGAGGAGACGTCGACCAGCGGCGCGCCGGTTTCGGTGATCGCTTCGGCTACATTGCCGGGGGTGAGGCCGCCCGCGATGCCCCAGTCCATGCTGTGGCGATGGTTCTTGAGCAGCGACCAGTCGAAACGCGTACCCGTTCCGCCGGGCATGGCGGCGGCGGGGGCGTCGAACAAGATACGGTCGGCCACACCCTGATATTTCTGCATCCGCACGAGTGTGTCGGCGTCCTTCAGGCCGACGGCCTTCCAGACTTCAGCGGGCGTCAGCCGCTTTACCACGCCCAGCCATTCGGCCGTCTCGTTGCCGTGGAACTGGATGATGTCGGGGCGGATCATGCCGAGCGCATCGCCCGTGAGCTGTTGCGATGCGTTGACCAGCAGCAACGCGACCTTGACGTTTCCGGCGCCTGCGCGCTTGCGCAACTCGGCCGCGGTCTTGAGGTCGATATAGCGCGGGCTCGGCTCGTAATGATTGAGGCCGATATGCGTCGCGCCGTGGCGGATGGCGGCGTCGACTTCCTCGATCGTCTTGAGGCCGCAGATTTTGACGAGTGGGGGCATGGTCAGACTCTATTTGTCCGTTCGCATCGAGCGAAGTCGAGATGCCCCTCGATCTTCTTCTGCTCCGATGGGTGTCTCGACTTCGCTCGACACGAACGGGAATGGGAAACGGGTTTAAAGCGTCGCTTCGATCTCGCGCGCTGCGAGGTCTGGATCCGCCGACTGGCTGATCGGGCGGCCGACGACAAGGATCGAGGCGCCGTCGGCCATCGCCTGCGCCGGGGTGACGACACGCTTCTGGTCGCCGATCTTGCCGTTTGCGGGACGCACGCCGGGGACGACGTAAAAGCCGCCCGGCCACGCCTTGCGGGCCGCTTTCACTTCCTGTCCCGAACAGACGATACCGTCGAGGCCGGATTCGCGCGCGAGCGCGGCAAGGCGCACGACCTGATCGTGCGGGGTGCCGCCGACGCCGATGTCGTTGAGATCGGGCGCATCGAGGCTGGTGAGCACGGTGACCGCAACGACCTTGGTATTGAGACCCGCCGCCGCTTTCGCCTCTTCGAGCATCGCGCGGCCGCCTGCGGCGTGGACTGTCAGCACGGCAGGTTCGAGGGTGCGCAGCGCCTGGATCGCCTTCGCCACCGTGTTCGGTATATCGTGCAGCTTGAGGTCGAGGAAGATCGGCAGGCCGAGCTTCGCCATTTCATGCACGCCGTGGTGGCCGTTGGCACAGAAGAATTCGAGACCCAGCTTCAACCCGCCGACATGGCGCCGCACCTTCTGCGCCAGCGTCAGCGCGGCGTCGAGGTGCGTCGTGTCGATGGCGAGATAAAGCGGTGAGGTCATGGCTTGTCCGTTGAGAAAAGATCGGTTGGGGCGGGCGGGACGTCGTTGACCGGCGTCGGGGGCGTGACCTCGACGGGCCGGTTGGCAAGCGCACGCAGGTCGGCCGCCTGCCGCTCGCTCGCGTCGAGGCGGCGCTTCATCGACCAGCGCGTCGTGCGCAGCGCGATCCACATCGGCACGCTGCCGATCAGGAATGCGGCGAGGATCAGGACGGGCAATTTGGTGTCGAGCACCTGACCGGGCCAGATCGTCACGGTGACGGGAATCCAGTTTGCCATCGCGAAAATGACGAGGATGGCGGTCAACAAGACCCAGATGATCGTGCGCAGGATTCCCACTTCGTCTTGCTCCTCTGTCGGTCCGGCGTCGACCCTATGACAGATTGCCGCGCGATTCCAGTCCGGGGCTATGCCGCCCCGAACACCCGGTCGAAGATCGTGTCGACATGCTTCATATGATAGCCGAGGTCGAAGAGCGCGGTCAGTTCATCGGCCGACAGCTTCGCGGTGACGTCGGTATCGGCCTTCAGCAGGTCGAGCAGCGAAAGCTGACCGTCCGAATCCCACACCTTCATCGCGTTGCGCTGGACGAGGACATAGCTTTCCTCGCGGCTTGCACCCGCCTGCGTCAGCGCGAGCAGCACGCGCTGCGAATGGACGAGCCCGCCCATGCGATCGAGATTCTTCTGCATCCGGGCAGGATAGACGAGCAGCTTGTCGACGACCCCGGTCAGGCGCGCGAGTGCGAAGTCGAGCGTGATCGTCGCATCGGGACCGATGAAGCGTTCCACCGACGAGTGGCTGATGTCGCGTTCGTGCCACAGCGCGACATTTTCCATCGCAGGGATGGCGGCGCTGCGCACCATGCGCGCGAGGCCGGTCAGATTCTCGGTCAGCACCGGGTTGCGCTTGTGCGGCATCGCCGACGAACCCTTCTGCCCGGGCGAGAAATATTCCTCGGCTTCGAGCACTTCGGTGCGCTGGAGGTGGCGGACCTCGACCGACAGGCGCTCGATCGACGAGGCGATGACGCCGAGCACCGCGAAGAACATCGCGTGGCGATCGCGCGGGATGACTTGGGTAGAGACAGGCTCGATCGCGAGGCCGAGCTTCGCGGCGACATGCGCTTCGACGCGCGGATCGATGTTCGCAAAGGTGCCGACCGCGCCCGAGATGGCGCAGGTCGCGATTTCGGCGCGCGCGGCTTGCAGGCGGATCTTGCAGCGCGAGAATTCGGCATAGGCTTCGGCGAGCTTGAGCCCGAAGGTCACCGGTTCCGCGTGGATGCCGTGGCTGCGGCCGATGGTCGGGGTCAGCTTGTGCTCATAGGCGCGGCGCTTGATCGCTTCGAGCAGCGCATCGAGGTCGGCGAGCAATATGTCGGCGGCCTGGCTGAGCTGGACCGCGAGGCAAGTGTCGAGCACGTCGCTTGACGTCATGCCCTGGTGCATGAAGCGCGCCTCGTCGCCGACATTTTCGGCCACCCACGTCAGGAAAGCGATGACGTCATGCTTGGTGACCGCCTCGATCGCGTCGATCGCGGCGACGTCGATCGCGGGGTTCGTCGCCCACCAGTCCCACAGCGCCTTGGCGGCGGATTTCGGTACGGTGCCCAGTTCGGCAAGGGCGTCGGTCGCGTGCGCTTCGATCTCGAACCAGATGCGAAAGCGATTCTCGGCCGACCAGATCGCGGTCATTTCCGGCCGTGCGTAACGCGGAACCATTGAATTTCCTTCCTTTTTGGGCGCCTCATCGCGGAAACCCTGCGGAACCACGACGGGGCGCCCCGTAGCAGGGACGGGGCGTTTCGCCAAATGCCGAACAGCCGCAACTTTGCGCAAACACGATGGGTTGCCTTCATGCCCCATCAGAAAGGCGACAGGTCGCACCGACCGCCGAAGTCGTCGCTACAGGAGAATAAATGTGTTGAAACAAGTGCTTTTGATCGGCGCCGCGGCCATCAGCTTCCCCGCTCTGGCCCAGACGACCGCTCCGGCCGACGAACCTGCCCCGAGCACGCAGTCGCAGCCGGCGCCGACCGACACGACGACCCCCGAACCCGAGAAGAAGCCGACGGACGAAACCAAACCGACCGATCAGGCCCCGACCGAGGACGCAGCACCGAGCGACACGCCCCCTGCGGCTGAACCGACCCCTCCAGCGGACCAGCCCGCACCGGATTCCGAGGAAAAGCCCGAATCCGAACCGCAGTAACCCCTTAATCAGGAGATAGATCATGTTGAAGCAGATGCTTCTGGTCGGCGCAGCCGCCCTCAGCTTCCCGGCTCTCGCGCAAACCACCGCGCCCGCGTCGGACCCCGCAAATCCGCCGACGGCTACCGAACCCGCGCCGGCTCCGGATACGGCGAGCCCGGCGCCGGCCCCGGACGCCTCGACAACGCCGCCAGCTTCGAGCCAGCCCGCCCCGTCGGGTGCTGCGGCCACGCCGACCCAGATCGCCCAGATCGTCGAGCAGGAATTCCCGACATATGACGGGGACAAGAACGGCGATCTGAACGAAGCTGAATTCGGCGCATGGATGAAAAAGCTGCGCGCCGCCACCGACCCCAGCGCCGACGTCGAATCGGCCGAGGTGAAAAGCTGGATCGGACAGGCCTTTGCATCGGCCGACGGCGACAAGTCGGGCGGTGTGAACAAGACCGAACTGACCGGTTTCCTGTCGCGCGGCGCTTAACGGCGTCCCGCGGGGTGGTGCAGCCGTCGGAGCGATCCGGCGGCTGCATCGCTGTGCAACGCAAATCAGCCCGGTTGTTCGACCGCGACAATCGTCAGGCGATGTTCGATTCCGCCGCGGTCGGGCCAGTTGATCGACTGGCCGACGCTCAATCCAATCAGCCCGGCGCCTACCGGGGTCAGGATCGACATGCGGCCCGCCGAAATATCGGCTTCGGCGGGATATACGAGGTGCACCGTGCGTTCGGTGCCGTTTTTCTCGTCACTGAAAGTAACCTTCGATCCCATCGTCACCACGTCGGCCGGGATCTTCGAGCGGTCGCAGATGGCGGCGCGATCGATCTCGCCGAGCAGTAATTCATAGAAACGGACCGAATCGCGTTGCTGGTGCAGCGTCATTTCGGTGAGCGCATCGGCTTCGCTGTCGATCATGCGGATCGGGGGCATCGCGGCCCCCTTTTTCTTCTTGGTCATGGCGCGGACTTTCCGGCTGACGCGCGGCGGTTTGCCGAGCGTGGCTGTATTGGACGGAAATTTGCCCCGGGTTCGGGGCAATCGCGCCGGAACCCGGGGCTAAAAGCCCGCGAGAAGCTGTCCCCCGTGGAAACGGAAGCGGAGAAGGCCGCGTCGAATCTGCATGGCCGGATGATGAGGCAGGGGCGGGCGGAAGTCAAACGCCGCCCGAGCCGCGAGGCAGCCGCTAAAGAAGGCCCATCGCGCGAAAGCTGCGATGATCGGAACCGCCTATGATGATATGGTCATGCAGCGCGATCCCGAGTTTCGCCGCGGCGCTCGCGATCTCCTTGGTGATGGCGATATCCTGGCGGCTCGGTTCGGGGCTGCCGCTCGGGTGGTTGTGGACCAGGATGATCGCCGAGGCGCCGAGTTCGAGCGCGCGCTTGATCACCTCGCGAACATAGATCGCCGATTGGTCGATCGATCCTTCGCTCGCGACTTCGTCGCGGATCAGCATATTGCGCGCGTTGAGATAGAGGACGCGGACGCGCTCGACATCGATCGGTCCCATGTCGGCACGCAGCCAGTCGAGCAGCGCATCCCAGCTGGAAAGCAAGGGCTTGTCGCGAAACTCCCCCTTCAGCAGGCGCAGTCCGGTCGCCTGGACGATCTTGAGCGCGGCGATGCCGGTGTCGCCCAGCCCGTCGATGCGGCGAAGCGATTCGGGATCGGCACTGACAAGCTGTGCCAGCGATCCGAATTCGCGCAGGAGCGTTTTCGCCAGCGGCTTGGTGTCGCGGCGCGGGATCGCGAGCGCGAGGAGATATTCGACCAGCTCGTAATCGGCGAGGCCGTCGGCGTCGTCCAGCAGGCGCGCGCGCAACCGCGCGCGATGTCCCAGATGATCGGGCGTTTCGCTCTCCCCCATGACGCGGGAATAACCGCCTTGTGAGGCGCACTCAACGGTCATAGGAAAAGGAAGATGGCGAACCGGATCAATTTCCTGCATCGAAACGGAATTTCCGGCGTTTCTGCCTTGAACGGGGTTCGGGTCGAGGGACGAGATTTTGCCGCCATGACGTCATCGGCCAACTTCTATGAGTGATGTGGAAGACGGCGCGGAGCCGCGGTGGAAGTACCGGACTGTGCTGTTCAAGAAGCGCTGGCTGACCGCTGGCGCAGTCATCATCCTTGTCGCGGGGGTGTGGATCGCGCGCGAGCCGATCGCCGACGAATTCATCGCCGACCAGCTCGAAAGCCGCGGCGTCCCCGCGCGCTACACGATCGACCGGATCGGTTTCCGCAGCGAGATATTGTCCGACATCGTCATCGGCGACCCGAAGCGCCCCGACCTGACCGCGAAGAAGGTCGAAGTGCTGCTCGGTTATGGCTGGCGGGGGCCCTATGTGTCGGAAATCCGGGCCGAAGGCGTTCGGCTCTACGGCCGCTTCGTCGACGACCGCCTCTCTTTCGGCGCGCTCGACAAGTTTCGCGATCCCACGAGCACCGATCCCTTTGCGCTCCCCGACCTGTCGGTCGTGCTGCGCGATGCGAGGGCGCGGGTCGAAACGCCATGGGGCGATGTCGGTGCGGCACTCAACGGCGGCGGTAATCTGCGCCGCGACTTCACCGGCAAGCTCGCGCTTGTTGCCCCGCGCATCGCGGCGGCGGGGTGCAGCGGCGACGATATCAGCTTCTACGGCGCCGTTCTCGTCCGCGACGTCCGCCCGCAGCTCGTCGGTCCCTTGCGTGGCGGCGCCCTTCGCTGCGCCGACGGGCGTGTCACTGCCGCGTCGCCGCAAGTCGCGCTCGACCTTTCGCTGTCGGAGAATCTGCAAAGCTGGAAGGGCAAAGCCGACGCCAGCATCGCGCAGCTTGTCGCGGGGCCCGTCGCGGCCGATCGGATGGGCCTGCGCGCGCGCTTCGACGGCACCGCGGTGCTGACAAAGCTCGACATCGACGCCGACATGGCGCGGCTGCGCGGCGCCGATTTCGCGGCCGAGACGGTCAATCTCGACGCGAAGGGCAGCGTCGGTAGTGCGGCGCCGAAGTTCGACGGGCAGGTCCGCTTTGCCCGCGCAAGCGGCAGCGCCGACTTGCGCCGCTCGCTCGCCGAAAGCGCGCGCGGGCTGGCGGGTTCGCCGGTGGGGCCGCTGGCGGCGAAGGCCGTCGGCGCGCTCAGCCGCGTGCTCGCCGATGCGAGCGGTAGCGCGGGTTTCGCGCTGGCGGGGGAGGGGCCGACGGCGCGTGTCGACCTGATCGCGCCGGTCCTGACGAGCGCCAGCGGCGCACGCTTCGTCGGCAGTGCGGACAGCCGCATCGGCTATCTTTATGGCGCGGACGCGCCCGCCGTGATCGCGACGGGACGCTGGAGCATTGCCGGCGGCGACCTGCCCACCGGAACGCTGAGCCTCGACCGCAGCGCCGAAGGGAAGGTGACCGGCCTTGCCAGCTTCGATCCCTATATGGCCGAAGGTGCGCGGCTGGCGCTGACGCCGGTGCGTTTTTCGGGCGGTGCGGGCGGCTTGCTTCGCTTTGCGACGACGGCTGCGCTGTCGGGGCCCCTCGCGGGCGGGCGCGTCGAGCGGCTGACCGTGCCGCTGAACGGCTTCCTCGCGCCGACGGGCGCGCTGGCGTTCGACGGCGGATGCAGCCGCGTCGGCGCCGACCGGATCGAGGTCGGCGGTTTCCGCCTCGGCCGCAGCGCGTTCGACCTGTGCGGCCAGCCGGGTGCGCCGCTGCTGAGCGCGGGGCCGAAGGGACTGCGCGGCAATATCCGCATTCCCGCCATATCGCTGCGCGGTACAAGCGGCAGTTCGCCATTCAGCCTGAAAAGCGGCCCTGCCAACATCGACCTGTCGGCGATGCGCTGGTCACTCGCGCGCGCCGATATCCGGCTCGGCGAGGGCGAGAGCGTGACGCGTTTCGCGGCCGACAGCCTGAGCGGGCGCAGGGCGCCGCCGGGCATGGCGGGCGAACTGCGCGGCGCGAACGGAAAGATCGGCGCCGTGCCGCTCGATATGAGCGAGATCGCCGGGACGTGGCGCTTTGCAAATGGCGCGCTGACGCTCGACGGCGGGCTGCAACTCACCGACGCCGCGCCCGATCCGCGCTTCTTTCCGCTCGTCAGTAACGATGCGAGCCTGCGCTTTGCGAACGGGGTCATCGAAGCGAAGGCGGGTTTCAACGAGCGGAAGACGGGGACGAAAATTCTCGACACGCTGATCCGCCACCGGCTGGCGGACAGCAGCGGCTCGGCCGATCTTGTTGTCCGCGAGCTGCGATTCGACGAAGCGTTCCAGCCCGACCAGCTGACCAGCCTCGCGCTCGGCGTCGTCGCCAATGTCCGCGGGTCGGTGGTCGGCGACGGGCGGATCGAATGGACCGCCGACGGCGTCACCAGCCGCGGCACCTTTGCCACCGCCAACGCCAGCCTTGCCGCGGCGTTCGGCCCGGTGACCGGTCTGACCACGACGCTCAGCTTCGACGACCTGATCGGGCTCAAGTCGGTGCCGGGGCAGATCGCGAAGATCAAGGAGATCAACCCCGGCATCCCGGTGCTCGACGGCGAGATCGAATATCGATTGCTCGGCGACAACCGCGTGCGGGTCGAGGGCGGCAGCTGGCCCTTCGCCGGGGGAAAGCTGCTGCTCCATCCAACGACGCTCGATTTCAGCGCCGAAAACGCGCGGCGGTTGTCGTTCGATATCGTCGGGGTCGACGCTGCGGTCTTCCTGCAAAGCTTCGGCTTCGAAAATATCAACGCGACCGGCGTGTTCGACGGGACGCTGCCGGTCGAGTTCGACGGGCTGGGCGGGCGCATCGTGGGCGGGCGCATCGATTCGCGCGCGGGCGGTGGCACGCTGGCCTATGTTGGCGAATTGTCGAACCGCAACCTCGGTGCGATCGCCAATTTTGCCTTTGGCGCGCTGCGCAGCCTCAAATATGACGACCTCACGATCATCCTCAACGGCGACCTCGACGGCGAAATGGTGACCGATATCCGTTTTGGCGGCGTGGGGCAGGGGGCGGGCGCGACGCGCAACTTCCTGACCAACCAGGTTGCGAAACTGCCGCTAGTCTTCAATGTGAAGATCAAGGCGCCGTTCCGCCAGTTGCTCACCTCGGCGAAGGGTTTTTACGACCCTTCGCTGTTGATCGAACAGAATCTGCCCGCGTTGATGCGCGCGCAGGAAGAAGCCGAAGCCGCCGCAAAAGGCGCACCACCACCCGTTCAGCCTCCAGAAAGCGAGCCCATGCGATGAAGAACACCAAGACTGGAGCAAGGAGGCTGGCCATAAGCGGTCGCTGTCTGGCACTGATGACGGGAATGTCGGCCCTTGCGGGCTGCGTCCAGATCGAAACGCCCGACAAGCCGATCGAGATCAACCTGAACATCAACATCCGGCAGGAAGTGGTGTACAGGCTGGATGGCGATGCCAAGAAGCTCATCGAGCAGAATAGCGAGATATTCTGATGGGGAATGACAAGATGCGTATGACGAAGTGGAAACCGACCGGACTGGCTCTTGCCGCGATTGCGGCAACCGCGGCCGTTGCGCTGGCTGTGCCGTCGGCGATGGCGCAGCGCGATCCCGCCTATGCCGCTGCGCGCGCCGCGGGGCAGATCGGCGAGCAGGTCGACGGCTATCTCGGCTTTGCAACGACGCCGACCCCGGCGATCCGCGCGCTGGTCGAGGATCTGAACATCAAGCGCAAGGCGGCCTACACCGCGAGCGCGCAGTCGACCGGCAGCACGGTGCAGCAATTCGCATTCACCAGCGGTTGCAACCTGATCGCGCAGACCAAGCCGGGCGAGAAATACCAGACTCCCGGTGGTGCCTGGAAAACCCGCGACAGCGGCCCGCCCGAACGCGACGCGCGCTGCCCGTAAACCGCCGAACCGCATAATGGGGCCCGAGGGCCCTCAGATGCCGCCGCGCCCCTAAACGCGGCGGCATTTTTGCGTGCCCGAGCTGCGTCAATTTTGTGCACCTGCGCACAAGCATTGACTTCATCGGGCGTCGTTCCTAAACGGACCGCGCCTTAGGGGTCCCCCGAATTTTCGGGCCTTTTTTCGCAGGCGGAATCGATGGATATCGGCTCTGTTTCAGGAGGATGGCGCAAATGACGGGGAACGGCAGCGATCCGGAACCAGCTTCGGAGGATTCGCGCCTGGTCTCGCTCGAAGAGCGATTGGACCGGGCCGAAGCCGCAGAAGCGAAACGGACCGCAGTGAACGCCGGACCGGAGACCGATGCGAATTACAAGCTCGGTAACCGCGTTCTGGCCGAGCTGCTGGGCGGGATCGGTGGCGGCGCGCTGGTTGGTTGGACGATCGACCATTTTGCGGGCACGGCGCCCTGGGGCCTGTTGGCGGTACTGTTCCTCGGAATAGTCGTCGCCTTCAGGAACATATTTCGGATTGCGAACGTCCGGCCGACAAAGCCGGACTGACGGGGATTTAAGGCGAGGTATCGCGTGGCGGATCAAGGCAAAGTGGACCCGATGCACCAGTTCGAGGTGCAGAAGATGTTCGACATGTTCCATGTCGGCAATCACGAGGTTGCCTTTACGACGAGCGCGATGTGGATGGTCATTGCCGGCCTTCTCCTCTGGGTCTTCATGATCGGCGGGATGAAGCGCCAGCTCGTTCCCGGCCGCTGGCAGGTCGCCGTCGAAGGCTTCACCGGCTTCATTTCGGGCATGATGAACGCCAATATCGGTCCCGAAGGCCGCAAATATACGCCCTATGTCTTCTCGCTCTTCATGTTCATCCTGATGCTGAACGTGATCGGCCTGATGCCGTTCGGCCTGTTCGGCCTGCACCCTTTCACCGTGACGAGCCACTTCGCGATCACCGGTTTCCTCGCGATCCTGAGCTTCTCGATCGTGCTGATCGTCGGTTTCTGGCGCCACGGCCTGCATTTCTTCTCGCTGTTCGTGCCGCATGGTACGCCCTGGTGGCTGCTGTGGCTGATCCCGGTGATCGAACTCGTGTCGTTCCTTGTCCGCCCGTTCAGCCTCGCGCTGCGACTCTTCGTCGCGATGACCGCGGGCCACGTGCTGATGAAGGTGTTCGCTTCGTTCATCATCGACGGCATCGCTGCCGGTCCCGCCGTCGGGCTCGGTGTCGGCATCCCCAGCATGGCGCTGATGGTCGGCATCAGCGGGCTCGAACTGCTGGTCGCGGGTATCCAGGCTTATGTGTTTGCGCTGCTCACGTCGCTCTATCTGAACGACGCGATCAATCTGCACTGATATTTCAACTGTATAATCAACGTTTTTCCCAAGGAGTATAAAATGGACGTTCAAGCTGCTTCGCTCATCGGCGCCGGTCTGGCCGCTATCGGTGCCGGTATGGCCGCCATCGGTGTGGGCAACGTCTTCGGTAGCTTCCTCGAAAGCGCGCTGCGTAACCCGGCTGCTGCCGACGGCCAGCAGGGCCGCCTGTTCATCGGCTTCGCGGCTGCCGAACTTCTCGGCCTGCTGTCGTTCCTTATCGCGATCCTGCTGTACCTGAAGGCAGCCTGATCCCGTTTGCGGGGCCGGCCGTTCGGGTACGGCCCCGCGAATGAATTTTTCCTTGTCGGTCGAGAGTATCCATGCCTCAAATCAGCCAATTCGCTGAAAACTGGTATGCCGCATCGCAGATTTTCTGGGTGCTGCTGACCTTTGGCTTCGTCTTTTTCGTCATCGGCCGCGGCATGCTGCCGAAGATCGAGGCGACTGTGGACGCGCGCGACCGCAAGGTGGCCGATGATCTGGCCGCGGCGAAGGCGGCGCATGCTGCCGCCGATGCGCTGGAAGAAAGCTATCGCCAGCAGAGCGACGCCAGCCGCGCCGCTGCGCAGAAGGCGGTAACGGACGCCAAGGACAAGGCCGCGAAGGACGCCGAAAAGCGTCTGGCCAAGGTCGACGCCGAACTCGCCGACAAGCTGTCGGCAGCCGAAGCGGACGTCAGCGCAGCGCGCAGCTCGGCGATGGCCGAAATCGAATCGGTTGCGGCCGAAGCGGCGGGCGACCTCGTTGCCAAGCTGTCGGGCGTGAAGGTCGCTGCGGCAGATGCCAAGGCAGCGGTGAAGGCGGTGCTCCATGGCTAATTTTCTGACCATCCTGTCCGAAGCCGCGGGCGAAGTGCATGCCGAGCCGGCGTCCTTCGGTTTCATCGACGCGACCGTTTGGGTGTCGATCGCGATGGCGATCTTCATCGCGATCCTCTTGTGGAAGAAGGTGCCGGCGATGGTCGCGGGCATGCTCGACAACAAGATTGCCGAGATTTCGAAGCAGCTCAAGGAAGCCGAAGCGCTGCGTCTCGACGCCGAATCGCTGAAGGCCGAATATGAAGCCAAGCTCGCCGATGCGGCAAAGGAAGCCGACGAAATGCGCGCCCGCGCCGACGCCGAAGCCGAAGCGCTCGTCACCAAGGCGAAGGCCGATGCGACGGCGCTGATCGCGCGCCGCAAGCAGATGGCCGAAGACCGCATTGCCGCGGCCGAAGCCGGTGCGCTCGCCGAAGTCCGCACGGCGGCCGCCAAGGCGGCGACCGATGCAGCGGCGAAGCTGATCGCCGACAAGCATGATGCCGCCGCTGACAAGGCGCTTGTCGATCAGGCGATCGCGGGCGTCGCCAAGGGCTGAGTCCTTCGACACCGCTGAAAACAGAGCGCCCGCGGATTTCCGCGGGCGTTTTGCTTTCGGGAGCTAGTTGGTTTTAGCCAGCCCCGCGACCCACGCTTTGGTTGCCGGGAAATTGTCCATCGCGCCCTGATATCCGGCGCGCGCCGTGGTTCGTTCGATATAGTCCAGTTCGGTCGCGTCGAAGGCAAATCCGATCGTGCGCTGGGCAAATTGGAGGGCGTAGGTCACCGAGATATCGGCGGCGGTGAAGTCATCGCTCGCGATGAAGGGCGTGCGCGCGAGCTGGCGGCGCACGAGGCCGAGGCGGCTCCTGAAGATGTCGAGCGCCCACTCCGTCGTCCGGTTTTCCCGCTGATTTTCGGGTGCGAGGATGTGCGTCGCGACAATGGCGTTGATCGGACCCGCGAGACCCGCTTCGCCCATATGGAGGAACTGCTGATAGGTCGGGAAGGCCGGGTCGTCAGGCGTCGGTGCGAACGGGGTCGGCCCGTAACGCGCGAGCAGATATTCCATGATCGCGATCGATTCGACCATCACCGTATCGCCATCGACGATCGCGGGGATGAAGCCCGCCGGATTGATCGCGCGGAATTCGCTGTCCTTCTCGAGGCCACCGAGCAGATCGACCGGCCGCATATGATAGGGGCGCCCCATTTCTTCGAGCAGCCACGCCACGCGAAAGCCGCGGCCTTCGCCGTAAAGGGTGATCATAACTGTCTCCTCAGAACCGGATCATGATCCGCCGCGCCAGCGCGGGCGAGATGCTGTAGACGAGTTGGAGCAGCTTCACCATTCCAGCATTGACCTCACGCTTGCCGGTGCGGATGCCGGCAACGATTTCGGCGGCGCAGTCGTGCGCGCTCATCTTCTTACCCGCGCGGGCCGTGGTCATGTTCGTCTCGACCACGGGGGGCAGCGCTTCGATCACGTGGACATTTGTGCCCTTCAGCAACGCGCAGATCGACTGGGTGTAGCTGCGCAAGGCCGCCTTGGTCGCGCAATAGACAGCGCCGGTGCTGGGTGCGATCGCCAGGCCGGAGGTGACGTTGACGATCGTGGCTTCCGGCTGGGCGCGAAGCGCCGGCAGCAGCCGCGTGCAGAGCGCGATCGGCGCGTCGAGGTTGGTGCGGATGCAGTGCGCCGCGCTCTCCAGTGTTTCGGGCTTGTCGAGGTCATAGGCGCTGCCGACTCCGGCATTGTTGACGAGCAGGGCGAGCGGTTTCCCCGCGACGCCTTCGACGACCGCGTCGATGCCTGCCGGGGTCGACAGGTCGCTGGCGATGGTGCCGAAGCCGAGCGCCGCCATCGCCTGCAATTTCTCGGCCGAGCGGCCCGTGACGATGACGCTCGCGCCCGCGCCCTGCAATTGCAGCGCGATCTCGCGCCCGATCCCGTCGCTGCCGCCGGTCACCAATGCCAATTTGCCGCGAATTTCCATAAGACCCCTCCTATGTTTTACCCCGCACACTATGGCGGGTCGCATCACCATCGCCTACATGCAAAATCATGGCCCGCCCGAACGCTCCAGACCGATTCAACGAAGAAAAAGCGACGTATGTGATGCGCGGCGGCGACGGGGAGGGCGACCAGCCTGACCTCGAACGCGGCGCCGAGGCGATCCGTAGCGTCGTGCGCAAACTGCCGACGCGCCCGGGCGTGTACCGGATGCTCGATGCGCGCGGCGATGTGCTCTATGTGGGCAAGGCGCGCGCGCTGAAGAACCGCGTGACCAATTACACACAGGTCGCGCGACTGCCGCAGCGGCTTCAGCGCATGGTGGCGCAGACGCGCGCGATGGAGATCGTCACGACGACGAGCGAAGCCGAGGCGCTGCTGCTCGAGGCGCAACTCATCAAACGCTACCGCCCGCCCTACAACGTCCTTCTGCGCGACGACAAAAGTTTCCCCTTCATCCTGCTGCGCGCCGACCATGATTTCCCGCGCGTGCAGAAGCATCGCGGCGCGCGGCGCGCCAAGGGGCGCTATTATGGCCCCTTCGCGAGTGCGGGGTCGGTGAACCAGACGCTCAACGCGCTGCAAAAGACCTTCCTGCTGCGCAGCTGCACGGACAGCTTCTTTTCCAACCGGTCGCGGCCGTGCTTGCTGTACCAGATCAAGCGGTGCAGCGCACCGTGCGTCGACCGCATCTCGAAGGAGGATTATACCGGGCTGGTCGGCGACGCGCAGGACTTCCTCGAAGGCCGGTCGACCGCGGTCCAGAAACGGCTCGGGGATGCGATGACCAGGGCGGCCGAGGCGATGGACTATGAGCAGGCCGCGGTGATCCGCGACCGGTTGAAATCGCTGACTTTTATCCAAGGCAGCCAATCGGTCCATGCGGACGGGCTGGGCGATGCGGACGTGTTTGCGCTCGCGGCGAAGGGTGGGCAGCTGTGCATCGCGGGCTTCTTCATTCGCGGGGGGCAGAATTGGGGGCATCGCAGCTTCTTCCCGGCCCACGTGTCGGGGGTGCCCGAGGCCGAGGTCATGGCGAGCTTCCTGATGCAATTCTACGAAGGCGTGCCGCCGCCGAAACTGATCCTCGTCGACCGCGAGCCTGAGGAATGCGCGTTGCTCGCCGAAGCGCTCGGCGAGAGCGGCAGCCGCAAGATCGAGATCAGCGTGCCGCAGCGCGGCAACCGCCGCCGTCTGCTCGAACAGGCGGTGCGCAATGCGGGCGAAGAGCTAGACCGGCGGCTCGCAGAAAGCAGCAGCCAGGCGAAACTCGGGCGTGAACTCGCCGACCTTTTCGATCTCGAAAACCCGCCGCAGCGCATCGAAATCTACGATAACAGCCATATCCAGGGCACCAACGCGCTCGGCGCAATGGTTGTCGCGGGCCCCGAGGGCTGGATCAAGGGTGCGTATCGCAAGTTCAACATCAAACGCGCCGAGACGCAGCCGGGCGATGATTTCGCGATGATGCGCGAGGTGTTCGAACGCCGTTTCGCGCGCGCGATCGAGGAAGACCCCGAACGGACCAAGGGCGAATGGCCCGACCTCGTGCTGATCGATGGCGGCAAGGGCCAGGTGTCGGCGGTTGCATCGGTGTTTGCCGAACTGGGGATTGACGACCTGACCTTCGTCGGGGTGGCCAAAGGGCCCGACCGCAATGCAGGACGCGAGACCTTCTACCATCCCGACGGGCGCGAATTCACGCTGCCGCCGAACAATGCCGTGCTCTTCTACATCCAGCGTCTGCGCGACGAGGCGCATCGCTTTGCGATCGGCGCGCACCGGCAAAAGCGCGCGAAGGCGATGGGCACGTCGCCGCTCGATGAGGTGCCGGGGATCGGCCCGGCGCGCAAGCGGGCGTTGCTGATGCATTTCGGAACCGCGCGCGCAGTCCGCGGCGCGAGCCTCGAGGATTTGCGGAAAGCACCGGGCGTCAGCGCCGCGGTCGCGCAGGCTGTGCATGATTTCTATCATTCGGGACGGTGAGAGGGAGGGTTATGGATTTTGCAGCAGCCATGCCGCTGGCGGGAACGCTGGGCATCACCATTCATGAAGGCAACAAGGATCGCGTCGTGGGCAAGCTGCCCGTTCGGCCCGAAATCTGCACCGCGGGCGGGATCGTCCATGGCGGCGCGATCATGGCCTTTGCCGACTGCCTCGGCGCGGTCGGTGCCTTCCTGACCTTGCCCGAAGGCGCGACCGGCACGACGACGATCGAGAGCAAGACCAACTTCCTCGGCGCCGGCCCGGTCGGATCGGTGCTGGTCGGCGAGGCGACCCCGGTGAAGATCGGCAAGCGCCTGTCGGTATGGCAGACTCGCATCCGTACAGAGGAGGGCGCCGAGGTCGCGCTGGTGACGCAGACGCAGATGGTGCTTTGACCAGCCTGAGCGCCGAAGCGATCATCTGCGCGGTGCGCACGCATGGCGAGCATGGCGCGATTTTGCGCGCGCTGACCAAAGAGGCGGGGCTGGTCGCGGGCTATGTGCGCGGCGGACGCTCGCGGCGCCTGCGGCCGCTCCTTGTGCCGGGCAATCTGGTGGCGCTCGAATTGCGTGGGCGTACCGAGGAGCAGCTTGGCGGCGCAACGATCGAATTGCTGGAGAGTCGTGCGCAGCTCCTCGCAGAACCGCTGGCTGCGGCAGCGCTCGACTGGGTGACGAGCCTGACCGCAGCGACACTTCCCGAAAGCCAGCCTTATCCGGCGCTCTATTCCGCGCTGTCGGCTGTTCTGGACGCGATCGGGGTCGCCTCGTCCGCGCGGCAATGGGCGGCGGCGCTGGCGCGCTACGAGTTGCTCCTGCTCGCCGAACTCGGCTTCGGCCTCAACCTCGAAGAATGCGTGGTGACGGGATTTTCGACCGATCTGGCGTTCGTCAGCCCCAAATCGGGCGGCGCGGTCAGCGTCGGCGCCGCAGCGGGTTATGAAGAGCGTCTGTTCCGCTTGCCGCCTTTCTTGCGCGGGCAGGATGCGAACCCGCCGATGGACGACATACTCGACGGTTTGATCATCACCGGGCATTTCCTCGACCGCGACGTCCTCGACGGACGCAACCGCGACTTGCTGACCGTAAGGGAAAGATTGACCGCCCGGCTGGGCAGGGCGGTTGCGTGATCCGCCGCCGCTGTCTAAGCGGCTGGCGAGACACGAAAGGGCGACACGTTGAAAATCCTGCTGCTGGCTGGCGATGGTATCGGTCCGGAAATCATGGCGGAGGCCGAAAGGGTTCTCGACGCGCTTGCGCTTCCCGTGACGCTCGACCGCGCGCTCGTCGGCGGAGCCGCCTATGAAGCGACCGGCCACCCGCTGCCGCCCGAGGCGCTGGCCAAGGCGAAGGGGACGGACGCGATCCTCTTCGGTGCCGTTGGCGATCCGCGTTTCGATAATGTCGAACGCCATCTGCGCCCCGAACAGGCGATCCTCGGTCTGCGCTCGGAACTCGGCCTCTTCGCCAATCTGCGCCCGGCCAAGCTGTTTGCGGGGCTCGAAGACAGTTCGGCGCTGCGTCCGGAGGTCGCATCGGCGATCGATCTGCTGATCGTGCGCGAACTCAACGGCGACGTCTATTTCGGTGAAAAGGGTACGCGCACGACCGCAGACGGGCAGCGCGAAGGCTATGACGTCATGTCGTACAGCGAGAATGAGGTGCGCCGCATCGCGCATGTCGCGTTCCGCGCGGCACAGGGGCGTGCGAAGCGTCTCTGCTCGGTCGACAAGGCGAATGTGCTCGAAACCTCGCAGCTGTGGCGCGATGTGGTGATCGAGGTCTCCGCCGACTATCCCGACGTCGCGCTGACCCACATGTATGTCGACAACGCCGCAATGCAGCTCGTGCGCAATCCGGGACAGTTCGACGTGGTCGTCACAGGCAACCTTTTTGGCGACATATTGTCCGATCAGGCGTCGATGTGCGTCGGGTCGATCGGGTTGCTCGCCTCGGCCTCGCTGAGCGACGGCAAGCTGGGATTGTACGAGCCGATCCATGGCAGCGCGCCCGACATTGCCGGCAAGGGCGTTGCCAACCCGCTCGCGATGATCCTGAGCCTCGCGATGCTGCTGCGCCATTCGGGCGACGACGAGGCGAGCGCGGCGCGGATCGAGGCGGCGGTCGCGAAGGTTCTCGCCGATGGTTGCCGCGGCGCCGATCTGGGGGGCAATATGGGAACGGCGGCATTGGGCGATGCGGTGGTTTCGGTTTTGAACGGATAAGAAGATGAAAAAGACGACGGGTTTCGATCGCAGCAAGACGAAGAACTGGCACCCCGCGACGCAGGCGGTACGCGGCGGCACCTGGCGTAGCGAGCATGGCGAAACGTCCGAAGCGCTCTTCCTGACCTCGGGCTACACCTATGACAGCGCCGAGGAAGTCGCGGCGCGCTTTGCCGGCGAAGAACAGGGCATGACCTATTCGCGCCTCCAGAACCCGACCGTTTCGATGCTCGAGGAACGTATCGCGCTGATGGAAGGCGCCGAAGCGTGCCGCACGCAGGCGACCGGCATGGCCGCGATGACCACCGCGTTGCTTTGCCAGCTGTCGGCGGGCGACCATATTGTCGCGGCGAAGGCCGCTTTCGGGTCGTGCCGCTGGCTCGTAGACCATCTCTGCCCGCGTTTCGGCATCGAGACGACCGTCGTCGACGGGCGCGACAACGATGCGTGGGAAAAGGCGATCAAGCCGAACACCAAGGTCTTCTTCTTCGAAACCCCGGCGAACCCGACGATGGACATCGTCGACATGAAACATGTGTGCGGCCTCGCGAAGGCGCATGGCATCACCACTGTCGTCGACAATGCTTTCGCGACCGCGGCGCTCCAGCGCCCGATGGATTTCGGCGCCGACGTCGTCGCCTACTCGGCGACGAAGCTGATGGAAGGGCAGGGGCGCGTGCTCGCGGGTGCGGTGTGCGGGACCGAAAAGTTCATCAACGACGTGCTGCTGCCGTTTCAGCGCAACACCGGGCCGAACCTGTCGCCGTTCAACGCGTGGGTGGTGCTGAAAGGGCTTGAGACACTCGACCTGCGCGCGCGGCGCCAGTCTGAAAATGCGCTCGCGGTCGGCAAGGCGATCGAAGGCCGCGTTGCGCGTATCCTTCATCCGGGGCTGGCGAGCCATCCGCAGCATAATCTGGCGATGAGCCAGTCGAGCGCGTGCGGCCCGATCTTCTCCTTCGTGCTCGATGGCGGACGCGAGCAGGCGATGGCATTCCTCAACGCGCTCGAACTCGTCGATATCAGCAACAATATCGGCGATTCGCGCAGCCTCTGCTGCCACCCTTGGACGACGACGCATTTTGGCGTGAGCGAAGACGCGCGGATCGACATGGGCGTCGTCGAGGGGATGCTGCGCATCAACATCGGCCTTGAGGATCCGCGCGACGTGATCGCCGACCTGGACCAGGCATTGACCAAAGTCGGGCTTTGAGCGACGCTGGCGTCATGACCACGATGATCGACTCCTTCTTCCCCTTCGCGGCGACCACCGGGGCGATCACCGTGCGCGTGGCGGTCAGCTATTTGCCCGAACAATCGCATCCGGCACTTGGCCGCTGGTTCTGGGCCTATCATGTCCGCGTCGAAAACCATGGCGAGACCGCAGTTCAGTTGATCAGCCGTCATTGGCGGATTGCCGACGGGCGCGGCCAGATCAGCGAAGTCGAGGGCGAGGGTGTCGTCGGCGAACAGCCGTTGATCGCGCCGGGCGGCGCCTATGACTATGTTTCGGGCTGCCCGCTGCCGACCCCCGAAGGGTCGATGGTCGGAAGCTATGCGATGGAATTGGTCGACGGATCGCAGATGCTCGTCGCGATCCCGCATTTCCCGCTCGTGGCACCTGCGACCGCGTCATGAAGCGCACGCACCTGCCGCTCAACGCCCTGCGCGTGTTCGATGCCGCTGCCCGGCATTTGAGCTTTACGCGCGCCGCCGACGAGCTCGCGGTGACGCCTGCCGCGGTCGGACAGCAGATCCGCGCGCTCGAGGATATGCTGGGCGTCGTGCTGTTCCGCCGCACGCCCAAGGGGCTGGAACTGACGGGCGAGGCCGATGCGGGGCTCGACGCGTTGCGGCAGGGTTTCCTGCAGTTCGAGGAATCGGTGCGCGCGATGCAGGCGGGGCAATCGTCGCAGTCGCTGACGATCGCTGCGCCGCGCGACCTGACCGCCAAATGGCTGGCGCCGCGGCTTGCGCGGTATAGCCAGCAGGCGCCCGACGTGCGCTTCACTTTGGTGTCGGCCGACAGCGGTATCGACTTCACCGAAGCGAACCTCGACCTCGCGATCTTCTGGACCGACGGGGCGGGTGAGCATGAGGGCGTGGCGCTCGCCGACGCGTTGATGGTCACCGTCGCGGGGCCGGGGGCGGGCAGCGACACGCGCATCGCCTGGCCCGGTTGCCCCGTCGCCGACGGAGAGCCCGCGTTGCGGCTTGGCGATGCGGGCCTTGCGATCGACGCGGCTGCCAACGGGCTGGGGCAGGCGAACGTCCCGGCGATGCTGGCCGAAGCCGACATCGCGGCAGGACGCGTGCGGCTGGTAGGGGACGCTTTCGCCGTGAAGCAGGGTTATTGGCTGGTCGCGCCGACGCCGCAATGGCGGCAGGCGAAGGTCAAGGCGCTGGTCGCGGCTTTGGTTGCCGCCTGATGTAACCCGGCCGTCTGGCCGCCCGAATACCCCTCGAAATCGTCATTCGGGGATATTCACATGCTCAAAATTCTGGACAGGCTTCCGCCTCAAACATTCGCGATCGGTGCGCTCCGCTGGTCGCTGGTGGTTATCTTCGCATTTTTCGGGGTCGCGAAATTTGCAGCCTACGAGGCGGAGGGTGTCGCCGAAATTGCCATGCATTATCCGCTGTTCGCGTGGATGTACCCGCTGATCGGGGTTCAGGGGACGAGCAATGTCATCGGGACGATCGAGCTGGCCACGGGTGCGTTGATCGCATCGGGGGCATGGTCGCACCGCTCCGGGCTGCTTGGCGGGCTGATGGGGATGGCCACCTTCCTCGTCACGCTGAGCTTCAGCTTCGGCGTGCCGTTATGGCAGGAAGGCTATGGTTTCCCTTTCATGGGATCGACCGCGCAATTCCTGTTCAAGGACGCCGTCCTGCTTGCCGGTTGCCTCGCACTGACACTACACGCGGGTCACGGGTTGCGTCAGGGCACCGCCGGTTTCCGCGTCTGAGCGCAATCATTTTGCAGCGAGGGCAAGCAGGCGCGCAACCTGTCCCACCAGTGGCTCGGCCTCGACATTCGCCGCCGGATTGTTCCAGCTCGCGGTCACGACGAACCATTTGCCGTCGGATTTGCGCTGGCCGAGCAGGCTCATCGACAACACGCCGTTTTCGGACCCGCCCTTGTAGCCCAGATAGCTCCAGTCCGCGGCCGCCACCGGACCGACGCCGTTGTTGATCGCCATCGCGGCGAGCAGGGGCTTCGATCCGCGTGCGCGCAGGTCGGCCATCAGCCGGGCGATATCGTTCGGGCTCGCAAACCATCCTAGACTGTCGATGAAACGCGGACCTTCGGTGAAGCTGACGCCGTCGACGTTGGCGAGGATCAGCCGCTTCCGGTTGTCCTCGATCAACCGGCGCTGCGCCGTATCGTCGCCGCGCAGAAAAAGCAGGCGAAGGTCGGCGAAATTATCGCCTTTCAGCGCGAAGGCTTCGACCGTCGTAAGCAGAGGGATGTTGCGCGACGGATCTTTATGCCCCGCGGCGCGCATCCGTGCCTCGATCGGCTCGCGCCCGATGAGGTGGATCAGCGTGTCGGTCGCGCCATTGTCGCTGACCGAAATCATCCAGTTCGCGAGGGTCTGCAGCGTCACCGGCGTGCCGACGGGCCAGTTGGCGGTTGCCGCCGACGAAAAGCTGAGGTGCGACAGCGGCACGACGTCGGACCAGCGCCGCTTGCCCGCGGCGACCTGCGCGGCAAGTTCGTCGAGGATGTAGAGCTTGATCGTTGAACCGACGGCGAATTGCCGGTCGGGGGCCGCCGAGGCGAGCGGGCGGATGGTTGTGCCGTCAAGCTCAGCAACGAGAAAGCCGGTTTGACCCGGCAGCGCCGCGATCTCGGCCGCGACCTTGTCGAAGCTGTCATTGGCCACCGTGACGCCGGTGACACGCAGCCCCGTTACGCGCGCGTCGGTGGCTGCGCCGACGTCGAGCAATACGGTTGCGACCCCTCTTTCGAAGCGGAGCAGGACGGTGCCCGAGCGGCCGTGCGTCCGCGTGGCGCGGTCGATTGCGACCGGCTTGCCATATTGCGCGATCAAACCCGCGCTGAAGGATTTGAACTGCGGCTCGGGGACGGCGGTCTGGAAATGCGGATCGAAATAGTCCGCATAGGCGATGTTTCCGGCGAACAGGTCGACCAGTTGCGCTGCGCGGCGATCGAAAGCGGTTTGCGCCGCCGGTGCGGCGGTGGCTGCGGTCTGCGCCATGGCGATTGCGGGTGAGGACGCCGCCAGCATCGCTGCCGCTATCGCCCCCGACCGAAATCTCGCCATGAAAGCCTCCTCAGGCGTCGATCGCCGCCTCGTCGAGCGTCGCGGCATTCGCCTGGATGAACTGGAAACGATGCTCCGGATGCTTGCCCATCAGCCGGTCGACCAGATCCTTGACCTGGTGCCGCTCTTCATATTCCTGCGGCAGGGTGACGCGCAGCATCGACCGCGTTGCGGGATCCATCGTCGTTTCTTTCAGCTGGTTGGGGTTCATTTCTCCCAAACCCTTGAAGCGGCCTACTTCGACCTTCTTGCCTTTGAACTGCGTCGCTTCGAGTTCGGCGCGGTGCGCGTCGTCGCGGGCATAAGCCGACATATTGCCCGCGGTGAGGCGATAGAGCGGCGGCTGTGCCAGGTACACATGCCCCTCGCGCACGATGTCGGGCATTTCCTGAAAGAAGAAAGTCATCAGCAGCGTCGCGATATGTGCGCCGTCGACGTCGGCGTCGGTCATGATCACGATCTTTTCGTAGCGCAGACGATCGGCGTCGCAATCCTTGCGCATCCCGCAGCCGAGGGCGAGCGCCAGGTCGGCGATTTCCTGATTGGCGCGGATCTTGTCGGCGCTGGCGCTCGCAACGTTCAAAATCTTGCCGCGGATCGGCAGGATCGCCTGCGTCTTGCGGTCGCGCGCCTGCTTGGCGCTGCCGCCTGCGCTGTCGCCTTCGACAATAAACAATTCCGTGCCTTCGGGACCGTCGTTCGCACAGTCCGTCAGCTTGCCCGGCAAGCGCAGCTTGCGCCCGCTCGTCGCGGTCTTGCGTTTGACCTCGCGTTCGGCCTTGCGCTTCAGCCGCTCGTCCATCCGGTCGAGGACGAGGCCGAGCAGTGCGCGGCCACGGTCCATATTGTCCGACAGGAAATGGTCGAAATGGTCGCGCACGGCATTTTCAGTGAAACGCGCGGCCTCGGGGCTCGACAGCCGGTCCTTCGTCTGGCTCTGGAACTGCGGATCGCGGATGAACACCGACAGCATCATCTCGCCGCCGTTGAACACGTCTTCGGCGGTGATCTGCGCCGCCTTTTTCTGCCCGATCAACTCGCCGAACGCGCGCAATCCCTTGGTCAGCGCGGCGCGCAGACCGGCCTCGTGCGTTCCGCCGGCCGGGGTCGGGATGGTGTTGCAATACCAGCTATACGATCCGTCGGACCATAAGGGCCAGGCGATCGCCCATTCGGCGCGCCCCTGATCGCCCGGGAATTCCTGCCGCCCGACGAAAGGCTCGGCGGTCGCGCATTCGCGCGTGCCGATCTGTTCCTTCAGATGGTCGGCGAGGCCGCCGGGGAATTGGAACACCGCCTCGGCGGGGGTGTCGTCGCCGATCAGTTCGGGCGCGCATTTCCAGCGGATTTCGACGCCCGCGAACAGATAGGCCTTCGAGCGTGCCATGCGATAGAGACGCTGCGGCTTGAAACGGCCATGCTCGCCAAAGATTTCGGGGTCGGGAATGAAGGAGACGCTGGTGCCGCGGCGATTGGGCGTGGGACCCAGCTCCTCAAGCCCGCCGAGCGGGGTGCCACGCGAAAAACGCTGGCGATAGAGGAGCTTGTTTCGTGCGACTTCGATGACGGTTTCGGTCGACAGCGCGTTGACCACGCTGACGCCGACGCCGTGGAGACCGCCCGAGGTTGCATAGGCCTTGCCCTCGAACTTGCCGCCCGAATGGAGCATCGTCATGATGACTTCCAGCGCGGACTTGCCCGGGAATTTGGGGTGCGGATCGACCGGCATGCCGCGGCCGTTGTCGACGACGGTCAGCCGGTTGCCGACATCGAGCGATATCTCGATCCGCGTCGCGTGACCGGCGACGGCTTCGTCCATACTGTTGTCGATGACTTCGGCGGCGAGATGATGCAGCGCACGTTCGTCGGTGCCGCCGATATACATGCCAGGGCGCCGGCGGACGGGTTCGAGCCCCTCCAGCACCTCGATCTGCGAAGCGTTATAGCTGTCGGTGGCGGGGTTTGCGGCGTCGAACAAATCGTGACTCATGACCCAGCTATAGTGGGGCGCCAAGGCGGCTGGCAAGGCGCTTTTCGGCGGCTGCTGGCGGCTCGGCTCGTCCCGTTTTCGTGGCAGGAGGGAACTTTGGACGAAGCCTGCGGGTTGAGGTGCCGACTGCAAAGTCACTCAAAAAGTGGAGTAAAAAATGAAAAACCTCTCTCTCCTCGCCGCGCTTGCGGCCGCCGGGGCAGCCATGCCCGCGATGGCGCAGGAAGGCCGCGACACCTCGCAGGACTTCAACGGACCCTATATCAGCATCGCCGGTGGCGGCACGCTGCAAGGCAGCGACCGCGGTGAAACGCTCGTCTTCGACACCAACCGCGACGGCACCTATGGCGATCAGGTGACCACTTCGGGTGGCGCCAATGCCTTCTCGCCCGGATTCTGTAACGGCGCTGCGACGGGCACCGCCAATCTAGGGTGCAAGAACGACAAGGATGGCCCCGAATATTATGCGCGGCTCGGCTACGACAAGCGCATGGGGAATTTCGTCATCGGCGCGGTGCTGGAAGGCGGGCGCAGCCATGCGCGAGACAGCGTCAGCGGCTTTTCGACCACGCCGGCCAGCTATACGATGAGCCGCGAGGCCGATTATCAGGCGGGCGCCCGCTTGCGTGCGGGTTACACCCCCGGCGGCGGCGCGCTTTTCTATGTGACGGGTGGCGGCGCCTATGCGCGGCTCGACAATAAGTTCACGACGAGCAACACCGCCAACAGCTTTTCGGACAATGGCAAGACCAACGGCTGGGGCTATGCCGCGGGCGGTGGTGCCGAATTGATGGTGACGAACAATATCTCGGTCGGCCTCGAGTATCTTTACACCGACCTCAAGGACAAGGACTATGTCGTCAACGTCGGTCCCGGCACCGCGCCGCCGACCAACCCGTTCCTGCTCAATGGCGGCGGGACGGACATCCAGCGCAGCAATCCCCATTTCCGCACGCACAGTGTGCGCGGTTCGCTGAGTCTCCGCTTCTGACCTCTTGGGAGCGGGCACGGGAGGCGTCGGGTCGAAGGACCCGGCGCCTTTCGCCTATTGGGCCGACGGTATCGGAAAAATCGCGAAATTGCCGTTCGCGCTGCCGACGAGGCGGCCATCCTGAAAGAGGCGTGCATCAATATTGGCAATCCGTTTGCCCTGATGAAGCACGGTAGCCTCGCAGGTTAGCGGGCCTTCGCGCACGCCGACATGATAGTTGAACTTGATCTCCAGCGTCGCGCAGACCAGCCCCTCGCCGAGCAGGCTCATCAGCGCGCCGCCCATGGTTGTGTCCGCGAGCGAATAGGCTACGCCGCCATGTGCGACGCCGTTCGGGTTGAAATGGCGCTCGCGTTCGATGTCGATCGCCATCGTGCAACGCCCGTCGCCGCGCTCGACCATTTGTAGGCCTAGGGCGCGCGCGAACTGGAAATCCTGGCTGAAAGGCCTCACCGAGTGCGTCTTAACGAACTCGGGGACCACCGAACGGCGGGGGCGGGGGCGGACGGCGCGTGCCGCGGGGTAGCTGGGCCTGATAGGCGCGGCCGCAATGCTCGACGCAATAGGGGAAGCCCGGATTCACGGCTTCGCCGCAAAAATGGAAATCGGGCTCGCCCGGATGCCCCATCGGCCAGCGGCAGATGCGGTCGTTGAGGTCGAGCAAAGTCGTCTTGTCGGCGATTTCGGGGCTAGGCTTCGCGGGCACCAGCCGGCGCGGCGGCGCGGGGGGGATCGGCGCCTGCTGGTCGCCGGGTCCCTGACGGATAAAGCCGCCCGGGCCGATCGAAACGATGCGCGGGGTGTCGGCCTTCGGCGGCGCGTCACCCGACGCAGCGTCCGCTTCGGGGGCGTCCACCGGTGGCTTCGGCTCGGGCCGGAGCGGGGCGACGGGGCGCGGGGCCACCGGCGCCGCAGCACGCGGCGCGGCGGCAGGCGCAGCCGGGCGCGGCGCAGCAGGCGCGGGCGCCTTGGCCGGCTTGGCAACCTTTTCGGTCGCTTTGACGGGCGAGGGGCGCGATTTCAGGCCGAGGCGATGCGCCTTGCCGATCACCGCGTTGCGGCTCACGCCGCCAAGCTCGTCGGCGATCTGGCTGGCGGTCAGCCCCTTTTCCCGCATGGTGCGCAGGCTTTCGATGCGCTCATCGGTCCATGACATGTTCAATTCCTTATCATTCCACGCCGCGGGCGGTTAGACGATCCGCCTTGCCGATCCCTTCGGGACCGGCACCAGTCGCTGCCCAGCTTGCGGTAAGATCGGGGAGGCGATAGGCGAGAACGCCATGAACGACCAGCCCCAAATTTCGCGCCCCGACTCGAGCAATTTCGCCGGGAGCCCGCCGTTCGCGGAACCCGGTGTACCGCATATCCGGACGCTGAACGTTCCCGGCATGCAGGCGCTATATGTCAAGGAGGTGCGGCGGTTTTTCAAGGTCCAGCTGCAAACAATCTGGGCGCCGGCGATTACCACGCTTTTGTTCCTCGTCATTTTCACCGTCGCGCTGGGCGGCGCGGGACGCATGGTCATCGGCGTTCCCTTCGCCGATTTCATCGCGCCGGGCCTGATCATGATGGCGATGCTGCAGAACAGTTTCGCCAATTCCAGCTTCTCGCTGCTGGTCGGCAAGATCCAGGGAACGATCGTCGATTATCTGATGCCGCCGCTCGCGGTCGGTGAGCTGATCATCGCGCTGGTCGGCGCGGCGGTCACGCGCGCGATCCTCGTGGGCCTCGCGCTCTGGCTCGCGATGCTGCTCTGGCCCGGTGTCCATGTCGGCACCGATCATCTGTGGGCAGTCGCGGTCTTCGGCGTGCTTGGCGCGATGATGCTGGCTTTTCTGGGGTTGATGACGTCGATCTGGGCGGAAAAGTTCGACCATGCCGCCGCGGTGACCAATTTCGTGGTGACCCCGCTCGCGCTCCTTTCGGGCACCTTCTACTCGGTCGACAAGCTCGCGCCCTGGTTCCAGACGATCGCGCACGGCAATCCGGTCTATTACGCGATCATGGGCTTTCGCTACGGCTTCATCGGTACCGTCGATTCGACGATCGCGAACCCGGTGCTGACCGCCGCGCTGGTGCTGGTCGCGGTGAATATCGGATTGGGCCTGCTGACCTATCGCCTGCTGGCCACGGGGTGGAAGCTGAAGGCCTGATATTCGCCTAGTGGCGGTGGATGGCGCGGACGCGGTAGCGGCCGTGGTCCAGCCCGTCGAACATCGCGTCGATCTGCGGATGGTCGATCGGCCCGCCATCGCCATCGGCGACCAGATTCTGCTGGCTGACATAGGCGATGTACGATGAATCGCCGTTTTCGGCGAACAAATGATAATAAGGCTGCTCTTTCGCCGGGCGGATTTCCTCGGGGATCGCCTCATACCATTCGTCGCTGTTTGCGAAGACCGGGTCGATGTCGAACACGACGCCGCGAAAATCGAACATGCGATGGCGGACAATATCGCCCGGGGCGAAACGTGCGCGGCCGATCAACGGGGCCGTAACCGTTGGGGGAAGTTCGGAAGGGGATTCGAGCGTCATCCACTCAATCTATGGCGGTTTACGCACGTTTCAAGTCCGTTACATTCAACCCGGCTGCGGTTTGCCGAATCGGGCTGTGATCGAGGTTACAGATACGCTGGCTATTCGGGCTACGACTCTCCTCTGGCCATTGCATTCCGCGGGCCGCTACGATCAGGGGAGACGCATGATGGCCGACCTACCACCAAAGAACAGCAGCCCGGCGTCGGGCATTGTCCAGCGCGCAAAGGACATCCTTTTCAAGCCGAAGGAGACCTGGCCCGTTATCGCGGCCGAACCCGCCACGACGCAGTCGATCTATGTGCCCTATGTGGTCGCGCTCGCCGCGATCGGGCCGGTTGCGCAATTCATCGGCGGGCAGGTGTTCGGATTTACCGCGTTCGGCGTGACCTATCACCCGCCGATCGCCAGCGCGCTGGTGTCGGCGATCCTGTCCTATGGCCTGACGCTGGCAACGGTGTTCCTCCTTGCGCTCGTCATCGACGGGCTAGCCCCGAATTTCGGCGGCCAGAAGGACCAGGTCCAGGCGCTCAAGGTCGCTGCCTATTCGGCGACCGCGGGCTGGGTGGGCGGTATTTTCGGACTCGTTCCCGCGCTGGGGCTGATCGGCGCCTTGCTGGGCCTCTACGGCCTGTACCTGCTCTATCTCGGCCTGCCGGTGCTGATGAAGGCGCCGCAGGACAAGGCGATCGGCTATACGGCGGTCGTCGTTATCGTCGCGATCGTGCTGTTCCTGATCGTCGGTGCGGTGGTCGCCTCGTTGACGGCGCCGTCGCTGCTCAGCATTCGCGGCTAAAAGCGGGCAGGGCCGTCCCGACCGCGGTCGGGGCGCCCGCCTGTCCGACGTCGGAAGGAAAGAAAAACGGGAGGAGGCGAGGATGTATAGGCCTTGCGCTGCCGTGGCTTCCAGATATCCGCCTGATGGACGGAGGCATTATGGAATATCGCGGTGGAAAGATCGGGCGGCGGGGTATGCTGGCAGTGGCCGGTTCTTGGGCCGTTTGGGACTCTTCGAAGAAGCTCGGCGCGGCTGAAGGCGCGGCGCCCCAGGCTGCCCCGGCAAAAGGTGCGCCATCGGCGGCGCACTATGTCGCGGTCGACGGCGGGGGCAGCGTCCAGGATTATATCGACCATCTCCGTTCGACCACCGGCGGGCAGATGGTGGGCTTTTCGCATGACGCGAAAAATGAAGGAAATAGCGTCGGCCGACGCCTTGCGCAGGAAATCTGGGTCACCGATGCGCCCTATAATGCAGACCCGACCGGAAAGGCCGATGCCGCGCCGGCGATCAAGGCAGCGATCGATTTTGCCCATGCGAATGGCATCGGCACGGTCCGGCTGAACGGTCGCTTCCGTATCGATTCGACGCTTGTCATACCCAGCGGTATTTCGCTCGAAGGCCAAGGCGCCTGCTATCGCTATGACAATGGCAATATTTTTGAAGGAACGTGGATCCGATATCGCGGGCCTGCCGCGTCGCCTGCCATTCGCTATGGGTCGGTCCAGACCTGCCGCCTCTCCCGCCTCGGCATCGACTGCAATGCGGTTGCGCATACCCGTGCAATCAGCATCGGTTCCGACAACAAGCCGGCGACCAAGGGGTTGGTCTTTCAGGACCTTCTCATATTCGGCGCCGGAACCGCGGTGCAATGGGGTGACAGCAGCAAAAGGGCGCCGCTGGAGCAATGCGACGAGATCAGCTTCCGGGACAGCACATTCCACACCTGCGTGAACGGCTTTGTGATCGATGCGACCAATGCAGCGGATTTCTCGGTCATCGAGCGCATCGGATTTGACCAGTTGCAGGGCGTCGCCTTCAAATTGATCACCCCCGGCTTCATGCGGATCAGCCAATGCGCTGCGGGCCTTCGATACGAGACGTCCAGAATGTTCGAGATCAGCGGCGACGGCCCCGATCCGGTGATCATCGAAAGTTGCCAGAGCGAAGGGCCCGCAGGCAAGTTTCTCATATATTCGGCAACGAACGATCAGGGGCAGATCCACCTGCGTGGCAATGTCGTGAACCAGCCGATCGAAGTGACTGGCGTCACGCGCGTGTTATCCGTTGGAAATTACATCAATTCAACGATCGCGCTCGGCGGCTATGTCCGTTTCAACTCGGAGTGCGATGTGTGGGATGGTCCTTTGGAAACCCCGCAGGTCACGGTATCGAATGGCGCACGATTTCGCGGTTTTACCCCGCGTGACGCGAACGGACAGAACGGGCGCTGGCTGCCGGCCGGGCTCAAAATAGACCGCGATCCAGCCGCTGGCGGCTATGAATATAACCTATGCGCGCGCGCCGGCATCCTCGGCTTCACCTTCGTTTCGGCCGCAAAATATGACAAGGGCCAGTATATTTTG
Organism: Sphingopyxis sp.; assembly: GCF_035998905.1. Taxonomy (GTDB): domain Bacteria; phylum Pseudomonadota; class Alphaproteobacteria; order Sphingomonadales; family Sphingomonadaceae; genus Sphingopyxis. Next base: position 95,230 of record NZ_DASYHG010000024.1, read on the forward strand.
CCGACCGTCGACAATGGCTATGCCTATAAATGTATCGTCGGTGGGAAGACTTCGACCGAACCCGCTTGGCCCGCCGTCGTGGGCAAGGCCGTCTCGTCCGGCGCCGCCCGGTTCCAGTGCGTGGGCGCAGGGGCGCTGGTCAAGGGGACTTCGCCGATTGAGCCATGAATTCGCGCGCGAGGCTCGCGTCGATGGCTGATGGATGTTTGCGGCCCCGGTCGAAAAGGCCAGTCATTTCAGCCCCGCTAAGGGGAGAAAATGGAGGAGAGTGAGGGATTCGAACCCTCGGTACCGTTGCCGGCACTTCGCATTTCGAGTGCGACGCTTTCGACCACTCAGCCAACTCTCCTCGCTGAGAGGAGACGCCCCTAGCGGCGGTCCGGACGTCTTGCAACCCTCTCGTCACAAAAAGGCGATCCGCCGCTGGATTTCGTCGTCCTATCAGGGCTTGTCGGCCTCCCACCAATAGGCTTCGCGCCTGCGATTCCCCGTCTCGGCCTCGTTCATCGTCAGCGGATCGTAGAGCCGTCCGCCGAGCATCACGCGGTGGATTCGGTCGGTATTGCGGATGTTTTCGGTCGGATCGGCGTCGAGAATCAGGAGGTCGGCGAGCTTGCCCGCTTCGAGCGAGCCGACATCCTTCGCATAGCCGAGCGACGTTGCGGGCATGATCGTCGCGGCGCGCAGCGCATCGATATTGCTCCAGCCGCCGCGCACGAACGACCAGATTTCCCAATGCGCGCCGAGCCCCGACTGCTGGCCGTGCGCGCCGATCGACACCATGCGGCCTGCCGCGGCGATCTTGCCCGCCTCGCGTGCCGAATCATCGTCGACATAATCGCTTTCGGGCGCGATCACGCGGCGCTTGTTATTCGCGGCGAGTTCGGCCGGCGGCGCATGGCGCGACAGGATCGGATGTTCCCACACATTGGTATGGGCGCGCCAATAGGGATCGCCGGCGGGGCCGCCATAGGTCACCACAAGCGTGGGGGTGTAGTCGACCTGCGTCTGCCCCCAGAGCTGCACCAGATCCTTGTAGAAGATGTGGAGCGGGATGTTGTGTTCGACGGTCGAGTTGCCGTCCTGGATCAGTGTGACGTCCTGCGTGAACAGCGAGCCGCCCTCGGGGACGACGGTCAAGCCTTCAGCCTGCGCGGCCTTCACCACCATCTGACGCTGGTCGCGGCGCGGCTGGTTGTAATTCTTGACGCTATGCGCACCCTGCGCCTTCAATCGGCGGACGTGGGCGAGCGCGTCATCATAGCCGTTGATCTCGGCATAAACGCCCGCCGCCTTCGCACCATAGATGATCTCCCCTGTCGAAAAGATGCGCGGCGCGAGGATCAGCCCGGCACGCTGCATTTCCGACGAGACGAAGATTTCCGACGCGCGCGACGAGGGATTGTGGCTTGTCGTCGTCCCCATCGCGAGGTTAACGATTTCGGACCAGTTCTGCTGCGGCACCAGCTCGTCATCGCCGTGCGACCCATGCGCGTGCGCGTCGACGAAGCCCGGGACGATCGTCTTGCCGGTCGCGTCGACCGTCACCGCGCCTGCGGGAACGGTGATCGCGCCCGCCGGGCCGACCGCAGTGATGCGGTCGCCGTCGATGACGATCGCGCCATTCTCAATCACGCCGCCGTCCTTGTCGGCCATCGTCACGATCTTTGCGCCGGTGACGACGACGACGCCCTTATGCTTTGACGCCGCTTGCGGCATCGACAGCGACACGCCTTCGGTCGGCGGGACGAATTTCGGCGCCTTTTCGTCGGCGGGCGCGTTGGTGAAGAAGCTCGCGAGGTCGGCGCCGAACAAGGTCGCGCCGCGGCTCCAGTGAAGGCGGCGCCCGCCGTCCGACCAATGGATATATTCGGCGCCGCTGCCGCTGACCCGCGTGACGGGCAGCGCGCCGCTTTTCGTACCGAGCGAGACATCCTGCCCACCGGGCATCAGCGGGGTTACATAGGCGTCGTAATTCTGACGGAAGGCGAGGGTGCGGCCGTCGGGCGAGATTTCATAATCGCTGACGAGTTCGCCATTGGCATGGACTCGCTTGTCCTGCCCATGGATGTCGGTGCTGACGAGCTGGCTCTTGCCGTCGGCGGCGGTGACCATGAAGATACGGTCGTTCCCCGCGCCGAATTGCGGCTTGGCGCCATTGTCGCTGACCCGCTCGGGGGTGCCGCCGGCCGCGGGAATACGGTAGATGCCGGGATTCTCTCCCCATCGCGCCGAGCGCAGGCCGCCGCCCGTGCGCCGTTCGAAGGCGATCGTCTTGCCGTCGGGCGAGAAGCGGGGTTCGGCATAATGGCCGGGCACCCCGGTGACCTTGCGCGAGGTTCCGCCCCCGGCGCCGACGACATGGACTTCGCCGAGCCCGGCGTCGGTCCAGCGCACGAAGACGATCGAGCGGCCGTCGCGCGACCAGCTCGGCCACAATTCGAAGCCATTGTCCTTCGCCGCGGTGAGGCGCCGCGCCGCGCCGCCAGATGCGGGCTTCACCCACAGCTTGCCGAGCGTTTCGAACACGACCGAGCGGCCGTCGGGCGATACTTCGGCCCAGCGCGGCATCTGCGTTGCAAAGCTGTCGGGCGCGACCTCGACTGTCGGGTGCGTCGCATCGACGATCACGCGATCGTCGCTGACGCTGAAGGGGATGATCCGCGCTTCGCCGCCGGCGGCGCTCACGCGACGCAGCTTGCCGCCGGCCCAGAAGACGATGTCGTTGCTGTCGGGTGTCCAGCCCATATTGGGATAGACGCCGGTGACCGCCCAGGTTTCCTGCACGTCCTGGTCGAGCGCGTCATAGACCTTTTTCTCGGTGCCCGAGGAAAGATCCTTCACATACAGCTTCGACTGCGTGCCCTCGCGGCGGACGAATGCAAGTTTCTTGCCGTCGGGCGAGGGCGACGGCCGGACCGCGCCGCCTGCACCCGCGGCGACGGTCGTGACCTCACCGTCATTCAGGTCGTAGCGCTCGATATGGAACAGGTCGGTGTTGCTGTCCTGTGCATATTCGAAAATCGGCCCCGGCGTGACGTTGCGCGTGTAATAAACGCCTTTGCCGTCGGGCGCGAAGGTCGGTTCGCCGAGTTCCTTCTGATGGCGTTCGTTGGGCTTCTTGACGAGCGGTACGCCCGCGCCGCCCGACACATGGTACATCCACACCTCGCCGGTGCCGAGCGAGCGGCCGGTCGTGAAATGTTTCTTCGCGACGATGAACTGGCCGTCGGGACTCCAACTCGGCTGGTTCAGCAGGCGAAAATCTTCTTTCGAGATTTGCCTTTTGTCGCTGCCGTCGCGGTTCATCAGCCAGATATTGTCGCCGCCCGCACGGTCGGAAACAAAGGCGATGCGCCTGCCGTCGGGCGAGAAGCGCGGCTGGTGCTCATAGGCGAGGCCCTCGGCGATACGCGTCGGCGTGCCGCCCTCGATCGGCATCGTATAGATGTCGCCGAGCAGGTCGAACGCGATCGTGCGGCCATCGGGGGCGACGTCGACATTCATCCAGCTGCCTTCGTCGACCGCGAGCTGAACCTTGCGCGTCGCCATGCCCGGCGGCGCGTTGACGTCCCATTTGTCGGGTTTCGCATCGGCGGGGGGTGCTGCCGGTGCCGGCACGCCTTGCGCCCATACCGAGGTGGAACAAGCCAGAGTCGCCGCGAGGGCGAGAGCGATACGCGCCATGAAATTATCCCCGTTTGAAATTATGTGCCGACCATATGGTTCGGGCGCGAACATGCAAGGGACAGGTTTCGACGAAGAACTGGCAGCGTCGACGAGCGGCTGCTAGCCCGGTCGGCAGAACAGCATCGGGGAGAGCAAAGCGTGCCGTTGAAGGGAATCCGGGTACTCGATTTCGGCCGCTATATTGCAGGCCCCTATTGTGCGGCATTGCTCGCCGATTATGGCGCCGACGTGATCCGGATCGAGGCGCCGGGCGGCAACGACGACCGCTATACGGTCCCGGTTGCCGACGACGGATCGGGCGCGATGTTCATGCAGATGAGCCGCGCGAAGCGGTGCCTGGCGTTGAAACCCGGCAGCGTCGAAGGGCGCGAGATCGTCCGCCGCCTCGTCGAAACGGCCGATGTCGTGATCGCCAACATGCCCTACGACGCTTTGGTGAAGCTCGGGCTCGATTATGACAGCCTGTCGGCGATCAACCCGCGCGTCATCCTCGCGACGGCGTCGGCGTTCGGCAGCGACGGTCCGCTCGCCAGCCGCGTCGGGTTCGACGCGGTCGGGCAGGCGATGTCGGGCACCGTACACCTGACCGGCACGGCCGACCAGCCGTACCGCGCGCAGGTCAATTATGTCGATTTCGGCACCGCGCTCCACTGCGCCTTCGGCGTCATGCTGGCGCTGCGCGAGCGCGAGGCGACGGGGAAGGGGCAATGCGTGTCGGGATCGCTGCTCGGCACCGCGCTCGCGATGTCGAACGCGCTGACGATCGACCACGCGCTGAACGGCATCGACCGGCAACCGATTGGCAATCGTGCCTTCAGTTCGGCGCCGACCGATGTGTTCCGGACGCGCGACGGATGGATCCTCACCCAGATCGTCGGCGCGCCGATCTTCGCGCGCTGGGCCGCGCTCGTCGAACGCCCGGAGCTTGTCGACGACCCGCTTTACGCCAGCGACATATTGCGCGGCGACAATGGCGCAGAGCTGAGCGCGATCATGCAGCGCTGGTGCATCGAGAGGACGAGCGCCGACGCGATCGCCGAACTCGCGGCCGCGCGCGTTCCAGCCGCGCCGGTGCTCCGCGCCGGTGAGGCGCTGGCGCAGCCGCAGGTCACGGCGATGGGACTGGTCGAGCCGGTCGGATATCCGGGTGCGCTGGGCACAATTCCGGTGATCCGCGCGCCGATCCACCTTTCGGCCAGCGACAAGGTCAACCCGGCCCGTGCCCCGCAGGTGGGCGAGCACAGCGACGCGATCCTCGCTGAACTCGGCTATGATGCCGAAGCCATCTCGGCTTTACGGGCAGCAAGGATTATTTGATCGGGCGAGGGTGGACAAACGCCAATCGCCAATTAAGTTACCGGTCAGTATAAAAATCAGCCCAGGAGCTTCCGATGACCGATAACAGCGAGTATGTGCCGCCGAAGATCTGGACGTGGGACAAGGAAAGCGGCGGGCGTTTCGCCAATATCAACCGTCCGATCGCGGGGCCGACGCACGACAAGGACCTGCCGGTCGGCAAGCATCCGCTCCAGCTCTATTCGCTCGGCACGCCGAACGGCGTGAAGGTCACCGTGATGCTCGAGGAGCTGCTGGCCGCAGGGCACAGCGGCGCCGAATATGACGCCTGGCTGATCAAGATCGGCGACGGCGACCAGTTTTCGAGCGGCTTTGTCGACGCCAATCCGAACAGCAAGATCCCCGCACTTGTCGACCGCAGCGGCCCGGAGCCGATCCGCGTGTTCGAATCGGGCGCGATCCTGATCCACCTCGCCGAGAAGTTCGGCGAATTCCTGCCGACCGAAACCGCGAAGCGCGCCGAAACCCTGTCCTGGCTGATGTGGCAGATGGGCAGCGCGCCCTTCCTCGGCGGCGGCTTCGGTCATTTTTATGCCTATGCGCCTTTCAAGCAGGAATATCCGATCAACCGCTATGCGATGGAGGTGAAGCGCCAGCTCGACGTGCTCGACCGCCGCCTTGCGGACCATGAATTTATCGCCGGCGCCGACTATACTGTCGCGGATATGGCGATCTGGCCGTGGTATGGCGCGCTCGTGAAGGGGCTCGTCTATGATGCGGGCGAGTTCCTGCAGGTCGACGATTACAAGCATGTCCAACGCTGGACCGACCAGATTGCCGCGCGCCCGGCGGTCAAACGCGGACGGATGGTCAACCGCGTGATGGGCGATCCGGCGAGCCAGCTCCACGAGCGGCACGATGCATCGGACTTCGACCTTCGCACGCAGGACAAGCTGGAAGCTGCGGAATAATCCATATCTTCCGCGCGGGGACTCATCGCCGCTGGTAACGGCTTTGCAACGATAGGCGCAGCGCGGCCCGTTCGGCCCCGTCGCGGGGCCGCGAAACAACGTAAAATACGCAAATGCGGCGTCGGGTGCTCTCGACGCCGCCTTCATTCGTCCCCGCGATGCTTGCGGCATGACAGGCTCGACCCGACTTTCGCGGCACGTCCGCAAACTCGCCCTGACTGGTGCGACCCTCGCGCGCGGGGAGCGCGGCGCTGCCATCGTCGAAATGGCGCTGGTGCTGCCGCTGCTCCTCGCGTTGCTGATGGGCATCCTCGTCTATGGCCAATATTTCATGCTCGCGCACAATGTGCAGCAGGCGGCGAACGATGGCGCCCGCGCCTCGATCATCGGCCTCGACGCCCCCGACCGGCGGGCGGTCGCCGGTCGCGCGGTCGCGCGAAGCCTGCATGCGATTGGCGGCACGCACAGCATCACGGTGTCCGAAACGACCGAAGCGATCACCGTCAGGGTGGCCTTTACCGTGCCGCAGGACAGCTTCCTGCGGTCGGGCTTCGTCCCGTCGCCGGGCAATATCATCCGCGCCGAGGCGACCTTTGAATTGCCGGTCGATTGATCATGACGGCGCTCACTCTCCTTCGTGCGCTTGTTCGCAGCCGCCGCGCCAGCATCAGCATTACCACGGCCTTCGCGACGACGATGCTGATCGGCGCGGCGGCGTTCGCCGTCGACCTCGGCTCGCTCTATCTCGATCGACGCAAGTTGCAGGGGATCGCCGACGCCGCCGCGATGGCAGCAGCGGGCCGCCCCGGCGAAGAGCAGGCAGCGGCGCAGCGGATCATCGCGGCAAACTGCGATTGCGGCATCCGCATCGCGGTGCTGACTCGCGGAACCTATGCGGCAGACCCGGGCGTTCAGGCCGAACAGCGCTTTTCGAGCGGGGGCAGCTCGCCGAACGCCGTGCGGATTACGCTGGCGCGCGACCGCCCGCTGTTCTTCGGCAGCTTCCTGACCGGTCGGCAGGACAGCATCATCCGCGCGACCGCGACCGGAGCACGGCGCGGCTATGCCGCCTTTTCGCTCGGATCGCGCGTCGCCGCCGTGAACGGGGGGCTGCCCAACGCGCTCCTGTCGAGCCTGACGGGAAGCCAGCTCAGCCTTTCGCTGATGGATTATGAGGCGCTCGCGAGTACCGATGTCGACCTGCTCGCCTTTTCGGAGGCGCTGCGCACCGAGCTCAACGCCGACGTGCTAACCTTCGGGCAGACGCTCGATACGCAGGTGACGATGCCGCAGGTCGTGTCGGCGCTGGCGAAGGCGTCGGACGGCCGCGCCGCGACGGCGCTCGAGCATATCGCCGACCGGGCGCTGCCACGAAGCTTGCTGCCGTCGCGTGCGATCGACCTCGGCCCGCGATCGTCGAGCATCCGTGTCGACCCGGCAAATCCGGTGAATGTCAACGCGCTCAGCCTGCTCCGTGCGATGCTACTGCTCGGCAATGCGAACCGTCAGGTTGACCTGTCGGTGGCGAGCAACCTGCCAGGCGGGTCGGGGATCGACATCGCGCTGATGATCGGCGAACCGCCGGCAAACTCCCCGCTGATTGCAGTCACCGACACCAACGATGTGGTCGTCCGCACCGCGCAGGTGCGGCTGAAACTCGACACGCGGATCGCGACACCGGTCGCTAGCGCCCATCTGCCGGTCCTCGCCGAACTCGGGTCGGCGTCGGCGCGGATCACCGATATCGACTGCCGCCCCAACAGCAGCGAGGCGGTGTCGCTTGGCGTCGTGACGTCGCCCGCGATGCTTGCCATCGGGACGGTCGACGACGGCGATTTTCGGGACATGGAGCGCCCACTCGACCCGAAGGTGGCGCGCGTGGTGAAATTGCCGCTCGTCACTGTCGATGCCGAAGCCGAGCTGGTGCTGTCGGATCTCGCGCAGAAGAAGGTCGCCTTTTCGCGCACAGCGATCGACGAGGGGCAGGTGAAGACCGTGTCGAGCACCGGGCTGGTCGCTGGTGCGGCGAAATCGCTGTCGGACCGGATGGAGCTGCACGTCAATGTCCTCGGTCTCGGACTCAACCTGAAGGCGCTGACGGCGACCGTCGGCGGAGCCGTCGCGCTTGCTGCGCCGGTTCTCGACGGTGTGCTGTCGGACCTTACCGGCCTGCTCGGCGTCGGCATCGGCCAGGCCGATGCGCGAGTCAACGCGCTGCGCTGCGGAAAAGCGCGGCTGGTCTGATCGGTTCATAACGGTGCCGGGGCGGATGCGCTTTGTGACCAGTATCGCCCGGCACAACCCATAAGGGAGGAGTTGCACCGGAAATCGGGGAGGGCGAAGATGGCGACGGCGCATGAACCACAGCGTGTATCGGCGGCGGATTTCATCCGGGGCTTTGCCAATTGGCGGTTGCAGTCGGCGCGCAAGCCCGTGGTCGTCACACATCATGGCAAGGATGCGCATGTGCTGATCTCGCTCGACGATTACCGGCGCCTCGACCGCGATGGTGCGACCGAGGTCGCTTCGGGAACGAACCAGCTGCAAGCCTCGCTCGCAGGACTGGTCGAGGCGGTCCGCGATGGTGTGATCGCGATCGACCGGGGGTGGCGTATCGCGGCGGTTAATCCCGCGGCGAGCGACATGCTGGGCACCGCAGCCGCCGCGCTGATCGGCGGCGACCTGGTGGACGCCTTGCCGGGGCTCGACGGCAGCCTGCTATCGCATCGGCTGAGCCGGCTCATTGATTATCGCGAACGCTTTTCGGGCGACATGCCCGCTATCCTGCGCCCGCGCCAATGGCTGCGCGTCGACCTGGTACCCGTGCCGGTGGGCGGCGCGATCATCTTGCGCGATGTCAGCGAGACGATGGAGGAATGTGCCGCGGGCGATGCACGGAGTGCGCTGCTTGCGACTGTCGAGGCCGACGGCAGTATCGGCCACGCCCGCATTACCGTGCGCGAAACGGTCGAGACCGCGAATGATGCGCTGACCGCCATGGTCGGGGTCGATGTCGCCGCGATCCGGCGAGTGCGCTTTTCGGCCCTGCTCGCGATCGGGCAGCGACAGGCCTTTGTCGAGGCACTGGAAACGGTGTTCCGGACCGGCGAACCCGCGCGCATCGGTTCAGAGATGATCACGCGCGACGGCGCGATCCTGCCCGTCACCCTGTCGATCGCCGAAGTTCGCGGCGCCTATGCGAGCGACGGGGCGGTCATCCTCGCGACCCCGCGGGCTACCGGTTAGGCGGCATTCCTGTATCGGCAATGGCGGCCGCGCTGGACAAGCGTGGCCGTTACGCGCAATCATCGGGGCGGGAAGGTTGCAAGTCGCAACTTGCCGTTTACGTAAAGGTGAGCGCCCAGTATAAGGGCGCCATTACCCGATGGGAGATTCGTGATGGACATGGAATTCAGCCCCGAAGATCTCGCCTTCCAAAAGGAAGTGCGCGACTTCATCGCCGAAAATTACCCCGCCGAGCTGCGCGGGAAGCAGGATGAGGGCGAGGAGCTGTCCAAGGAGGATTTCCTCGTCTGGCACAGGATCCTGCACAAGAAGGGCTGGATCGCACCCGCCTGGCCGGTCGAATATGGCGGCACCGGCTGGACGCCGACGCAGCGTTTCATCTGGTCGGAGGAAACAGCCCGCGCCGACTGTATCCGCCTGATGCCCTTTGGCCTCGCGATGGTCGGTCCCGTTATCTATACCTTTGGCACCCCCGAACAGAAGGCGCATTTCCTGCCGCGCATCCTGTCGGGCGAGGATTGGTGGTGCCAGGGCTATTCGGAACCCGGCTCGGGCTCCGACCTCGCTTCGCTGCGTACCGCCGCGGTCCCCGACGGCGACGATTATATCGTCAATGGTCAAAAGACCTGGACGACGCTGGCACAGCACGCCGACTGGGGCTTCTTCCTCGTCCGCACCGACAAGGACGCAAAGCAGCAGGAAGGCATCAGCTTCCTCCTCATCGACATGAAATCGCCCGGCATCACCGTGCGCCCGATCATCACGCTGGGCGGCGAGCATGAGGTCAACGAAGTGTGGCTCGAGGATGTCCGCGTGCCGCAATCGCAGCGCGTTTACGAAGAGAATAAGGGCTGGACCTGCGCCAAGTTCCTGCTCGCGCACGAACGTACCGGTATCGCCGGTGTCGCGGCGTCGAAGCGCGGGATCGAGAAGGTGAAGGCGATCGCCCGCACCGAACTCGACGGCGACAAGCCGCTGCTCGCCAACGCCTTTTTCAAGCGCAAGGTCGCCGACCTCGAAGTCGATCTCGCGGCGCTCGAATTCACCGAATTGCGCAGTCTTGCCGGTCCGAACGCTAACCGCGGCCCGGGGCCAGAATCGAGCCTGCTCAAGATCAAGGGTTCGGAAATCCAGCAGCGGTTGACCGAGCTGACGCTCGAAGCCGTCAGCCATTATGGCGCGCCCTATTTCCGCGGTTTCGGAGAGGGCGACAACGAACATCCGATCGGTCCGGACTATGCGCACCGCGCGGCGCCGACCTATTTCAACACGCGCAAGACGACGATCTATGGCGGGTCGAATGAGATTCAGCGCAACATCATCGCGAAGATGGTGCTCGGACTCTGATCAGATAATCCACGTCATTCCGGCGAAAGCCGGAATCTCGGCCCCACGGCCTTGAGACCCCGGCCTTCGCCGGGGTGACGGTGAAATTAGGGAATAGAAGAATGGATTTCACCTACACCGAAACGCAGGACATGATCCGCGACACGCTCGCCCGCTTCCTCGGCGACACCTATGATTTCGAAACGCGCCAGAAGTTCATCAATTCGGACAGCGGCCGCGACCCCGCGATCTGGACTGCGCTCGCGCAAGAACTGGGCATGCTCGGCGCGCCCTTTGCCGAAGAACATGGCGGCCTCGGCGGCGGCGCGCTCGAAAATGCGATCGTCATGGAGGAGCTGGGCAAGGTCATCGGGATCGAGCCGTATCTTCCGACCGTCGTGATCGCGGGCGGCGCGCTCAAGGCCGTCGGCGGCGCGCGGGCCGATGCGATGATCCCCGAGATCATCGCCGGCAACGCGATCATTGCCTTCGCCTATGCCGAGCCGCAGGGCCGCTATGACCTGGCGAATCTGCGCACCACCGCGAAGAAGGACGGCGCGGGCTATGTGCTGAACGGCCACAAGGGTGTGGTCTATGCCGCGCCTTGGGCGACGCACCTGCTCGTCACCGCGCGCACCGGCGGCAACCAGCGTGACAAGGATGGCGTGTCGCTGTTCCTGATCGACGCCAACCTGCCGGGCATCGTTCGCCGCGACTATCCGACCGTCGACGGCAGCCGCGCGTCGGAAATCTATTTCGAGAATGTCGCGATCCCCGGCGATGCGCTGCTTGGCGGCGAGGGGGCTGCGCTGTCGCTGATCGAGCAGATCGTCGACGAAGCGACCGTTGCGGTGTGTGCCGAGGCGACCGGCGTGATGCAGAAACTGCACGAAGGCACGCTAGAATATACACAGCAGCGCAAGCAGTTCGGCGTGCCGATCGCGAAGTTCCAGGTGCTCCAGCACCGCATGGTCGACATGTTCATGGAAGTCGAACAGGCGCGCTCTATGACGATCATGGGCACACTGAAGCTGGGCCTGCCCGCGAACGAGCGCATGGCGGCAGTATCGGCCGCGAAGGCGAAGGTCGGACGCGGCGCCAATTTCGTCGGCCAGAACGCGATCCAGACGCACGGCGGCATCGGCATCACGCAGGAACTGGCGATCGGCCATTATTTCAAGCGATCAACGATGATCGAAGGCCAGTTCGGCAGCGTCGATCATCATATGGACCGATACGAACGGATTACGCTGGCCGACTGATGGCCCCGCCGTCGGGGGCCGACCGGGTTGGGAGAGCCGCGGCGTCGCCCTAATAGGCGAGGTCGACGGCGATCCGGAGCGTGCGCGGGCGCAGCGGGGTCAGGAACCCTTCATTGCCCTCGACGAAGGGCGTGCCCAGCGAAAAGCGATTTCCGCGCGAATCGAACAAATTGGTCAGCGTTAATGACAGCCCGCGGCGTTCGTTGCCGACGCGCATCGCGAGGCCCGTATCGATATAATCGCCCTGGCTTTCGCCGAGCACCGGCCCGATGCCGAGCCGCGACGGGCCGATATAATTGGCCCAGCCGTTCAGGCGGAAACCCTCGTCGCCGATGACCGTGGCATAGTTCACCGAACCGCGCACCGCATGGCTCGCAACATTGGGAATGCGGCCGAGCCGGCCCGGCGCCGCGTCATATACGGGCAGGATCCGCGGCGCGAGGTCGTCGACCCGGCTGTGATTATAGACCGCGCCCAGCTCGAGGGTCAGTGCCTCGGTCGGACGCATCGCGAGAGCGCCTGAAATGCTGGTGATACGCCCATCGCCGATGTTGGCGGTGGTCGGGAAACCTGTGCTGTCGATAAAATCGGCCTGAATGTTGCGCCAGCGGCTGTGCGAGATCGAGACGCTGGCGTCGAACAGGCTCTGCCCCTTGTCGCCGAAGCGCATTCCGGCTTCCCACGTCCGGACCTGGTCGTTGAGGAAGCGCCGCACGAAATTGCCGTCGACTGCGAGGCCGCCGGGGCGGAACCCCTCCTGATAGCGCGCATAGAGCCGGACATTGTGCAGCGGCGTTGCGAGCAGCGAGAAGGACGGCAGCAGATCGGTTTCGTGGCGTGAAGCGGTTGTTGCGCGTCCCGCCTGCGAGAGAGCGAAGGAGACGCCTTCGGCCGCACCCCCCAGCCGCGCATGCGACAGGCGAACGCCGCCAGAGGCGATGATGTTCGGCATCACCTCGACCGTCGCCTCGGCGTAGCCTGTGAATTCGGTGATCCGGTTGGTTACACCGGGCAGGACCGCGCGAAGCGGGCCATAGCCATATTCGCGGTCCTGCCGGGCCCGGTTGTCGATGAAGCTGGCGCCGACCACCCAGCCCAGGCCGTCGCGATAAGGGCGCGACAGGCGGTTTTCGCTGACGAACATGCGCGTCGCATTATGCTGGTCGAGTACACGCGGGACATTGTTCAGTGGAACGACCTGAATGGGCGCGAACAGGCGCTCGACATCCACCGCTGCAACCGAAGGCGGGGCAGGCACGCCGCCGTTGGACATATCGGACCCTTGCCGCGCCTCGGGAAGGCTGGCGTCGAAGCGTTCGAACAGGCGGTGATCGATGAAGGCGTTCGACGACTGGAAGTGCAGGTCGTCCCAGTCCTTCATGACGACGATCGTGCCCATGCCGTAACGTGCGGTCGCATTCTGCTCGACCATCGAATTGCGGGTCAGCGGCGGGCCGTCCTTGTCGGCATATTGGGCGTCGTCCGACGTGATCGCCTGATAGACGCCGCCGAAATCGACCGTCCAGTCGTCGCCGGCCTCGAACCGGAAGGTCCCGCGCCCGCCGCGCACATGGACGCGGTTGACGTCGTTCTGCCCGCGCAGCGGATTGTCGATATAGCCGCCGTCGGTCAGCATATAGCCGACGAGGCGCAGCGCATGGCCGTCTTCGCCAACGGGGAGGTTGGCGATCGCGGCGATGTCGCCGCCGGGGTCGCCATGCTGGGTGATCGAGACGCCCGCGATTGCCTGAATCGTCATCGTGCGCGGGTCGGGGGCCTTGGGCACGACGCGGATGATGCCGCCGAGTGATCCGGCGCCATAAAGCGTCCCCTGCGGTCCTTCGAGGATTTCGACATTGTCGACATCGTAAAGCCGAAGATCGGGGTCGGGGGCGTTGTAGCTGAGGCGGATGTCGCCGAAATATTGGCCAACGGTCGACTGCGTCGGGCCGGTGAAGCTCGAATCGGCAATGCCGCGAATGAACAGCTTGTTGCGCCCCGAACCGAGGTGCGTCGAAGAGACCGTTGCCGTCCGCGACAGGATCGAATCCATCCCGCGCTCGCCACCGAACGTCAAATCGCCGCCATCCAATTGGGTGACGACGCCCGCAAAGTGCGAATAGGGAAGATCGGTTTTCGACGCGGTGACGATGATTTCGTCCTCTGCCGACGCAATCGTGTCCTGCGATGGTTCGCGGGCGCGCGCTTGCGGCGCCTGCCGCAGTGGTGGTGCCGCGCGTGCGACGCGCGGTCCAACGGGGCGCGGCTCGATCCGCCAGCTCGTCGCGCTGACGCGCACCGCGCGCGCGTCGGACCCGGCCAGCAAGCGGCGGATCGCCTCGTCGACGCTCATCCGTCCGCGCACCGGCTTGACGCGCGCCTGCCAGAGTTTCGCATCGACGACGCTGATACTGACCCCGGCCTGCCGACTGATGACCGGCAACACGCTCGACAGATTACCTTTGGGTACGTCGAACGCGCGTTCCTCCGCCGCCAGAGCCTGCGCGGGCAGGCTCAACGCAATTGCTGCTGCGGCAAGACAAAGGCGCGATTGCATGTTCAGCGGGTCAATATCCAGCCATCGCCTTGGCGCTCGGCCCGGGTACCCGACAGGGCGGCGAGGTCGGCGATCGTACGGTTGCGGTTTTTGTCGATAATCAGCGCGCCGCGGAACGACAGGTCATTCGCCTCGGGCGCGATGCTGACCTGCATCCCGGCGGTGCGCTTCAGGTCCTCGGCGACGACGGTGAGCGGGGTGCCGTTATAGACGAGCAGGCCGCTGCGCCAGCCGCCGACATTTGCGATATCGACATCCCTTACGACGGGTGGCTTACGCTCGCCATCGCGCGCTTCGATCCCCTTACCCGCAACGAGGCGGACATTGTCGCGGTCGGGGTTGTACAGGACGATGCCTTCGGAGACCGCAACCGAGGTCTGGCGATCGCGTCGCACGACGTTGAAGGCAGTGCCAAGGTCGACGATCTTGGCGCCGCCCGTTTCGACGACGAAGGGATCGTTGTCGCGGTGCACGACGTGGAACATCGCCTCGCCCGATTCCAGCCGGGCAAAGCGCGGGCGGTCCTTGTCGATTTCGACCACCGACGCGCCGTTGATCTCGATCTTCGACCCGTCGGCGAGCGTGACCGTACGATGTTCGCCCGCCAGGGTTTCGATCCGGTCCGCGCTGCGGAACGGGCCCAGGCTCGACAGGCTGACTGCGCCGACCAGCGCCGCAGCCATCGCACCGCCGAACCACGCACGTCGCGACGGACGGCGCGGGGCGTCGGGTGGCGTCACCACCGAAGATTTCCCAACCGGGGGCAACGTATCGAGATCGCGGTCGAGGCTCGCGACCGCATCATAGATTGCGGCATGATCCGCATCCTCGGCGAGCCAGTCGGCGAAGCCGTCCCAATCGTCGAACAGGGGATCGCGCTGGCGGATCAGCCAGTCGATTGCGCGCGCTTCGGTGGTCGTCGGGTCAGCTTGCATCGAACTGCCTCCGGATCACGGCGAGCGCGGCATAGACCTTGCGCAGGTCGGCTTCGACGGTACTCAGGCTGACCCCCATTTCACCGGCTATATCGCGCTGGTTGAGGCCGTCGACACGAAAGCGGCGGAAGATGCGCGCCGGCCGCTCGCCGGTCGCGGCGATCGCCTTTTCAACCAGAACGAGTTGCTCGCGCGAGATCAGCGAGGTTTCGCTCGACGGCGCGTGCGTGGCGGAAGCTTCACCCCACGCCTTGTCACGTAGCTCGCGCTGCCGCGCCGAGCGATAGCGGTCGAGCATCAGGTTGTTCGCCGCGCGCATGATGTAAGGGAGGGGATCGGCAATCGGCCCGCTTCGCCGGTCGGTCAACCGCATCCACAGGTCCTGGAACAGGTCTTCGGCACCGTCGCCCGCGCCGCGAACCTCCAGAAAGCGGACGATACGGTCCCGGTTGGCGAGCAATACGCCTTCGATGCCTTGGGCGGCGTCGGTTCGGTCACGCGGCTCGGTCATGGATTGCTTGCTTTGGAACGCCATCTTCTGTCGGTCAGCGCCCATTCTTGCTGCGCCATACGTCCCCCTGATCGCGCCGTCATATAGCGCCAATGGCCTGCGGTGCAACCGCGGCGGAGCGAGGGGGATGATGGCCAGTGCAAGCATCGGTTTCTTCGTTCATGTCCCAAGGCAAGGGGGAAGCGTGGGTAGGGGTAACGCTTCCCCCTCGCGGGCGGGGCCGGCCAGGGGGGCTAGAGGCCGACCCGCAGACTCGCACGGAAAGCCCAGCCGATATGGCTTTGCTGTTCTTCCGCGGACACTTCGCCGGCGACCTGGAAGGCCGAGTTTCCGGCGATGCCACGGAAACGGCCGATCCAGCCGCTCGTGCGATCATCAGGGGTGAGGGTGAAGGGAGTGCCGTCCTTGAACGACGCAGTGGTCGCGCCCAGCGTACCGCTGACGATCTGGCGGCGGCCGCCTTCGAGTTCGAAGCGGGTCCAACCGTCATATTCGTCGGCGCCGCCGAAATCGAGTCCGATGGCAACGGTCCCCGACACGGCGAGTTCGTCGCTGTCGCGGCTCAATACCTTGAGGTCGAGCGCATCGCCGCCGCCGGTTTCCTGATAGCCGTCTTCCTTCAGCTTGAAGTAGTCGACCGCGACCATCGGGCGGATCGTCAGGCCGCCGGCACGGGCATCATAGGCGAGCGAGCCCGAAGCCGACCACAAGGTGCCGTCCCATTTGCCCTTCATCGTCTTTTCGATGTCGTCGGCGCCGGCTTCGGCGCGGAAGATGCGCGTGCCCTTCATGCTGATCGGCGCACCCGAAACGCGGGCGTTGGCCATGAAGCCGTCCGAGCGCAGGCGCCAGTGCAGCGCGCCTTCGAACTGGCTGGTGCTGACTTCGTTGGCATTGCTGCCATTGCCGTCCTTGCCGTTGAGGAAGGCGATCGAGCCACCGAAACTGCCGACATCGGTCTTGATTTCGGCGCCGCCCGAAATGCCCCAGCCGCTGACGTCATAGCTCGCGGTGTCGCCGACGCTTTTCGACGTGCCCCAGACGGCCTGGTTGACCCAATAGCCCCACTTGCCTTCGTCCTGGAATGGCGCATTGGGGTCCTGCAGGTAACGCGACAGCGCACGCGAACCCGAAGTGACTGTTTCAAAGACGCCGCCTTCATGCTCGGGGAGCATCTGGCCGAGCTGGCCGCGGAATTGGGCGCCATCGGTGATGCCGAGGAAGACGCCTTCGACCTTCTTGTCGGCAATCACGGCGTCGAGCACCGCATCGAACGCACCTGCTTCGGAGCGATTCAGTCCGAGTTCGGTCGTCGACTTGCGCGACACGTCGACGATCAATTGCGTCGCGTTCGACGTCAGCGTGCCCTTATAAAGGAAGGGCAGCAAGGTCTGCGATGCGGTCAGGTTGTTTGCGCCGGTGAGGCTGCCGGCGGTCAGCACGACATGCTTGCCCTCGGCCTTTTCGATGCTCGAAAGCTTCAGCGCGAGTTTCGATTCAGCGCCGAAGCTGGCGTTGCCGGTGACCTGGAGGTTGGTTCCAGTGCTGCCCGTATCGAGCATCACGCCCAGCGTGCCCTTGTCGGTGATTGCGAGCGACGAGATCGTTGCCGCGCCGCCGACATCGAAAGTGCCGCCCGAGACCGAGACCGCCAGACCCTGCGAATTGGCGAGCGTGCCCGAGAAAATCGACGTGCCGCCGATGGTCAGGATATCGCCGCCGCCGCCGAAATCGGCGAGGCCGGTGAATTTTGACGTCCCGGCGAGCGTCATAGTGTCATTGCCTGCGCCGAAGCGGGCGTTGCCGGCATAGGTCGCATCACCCGACAGGGCGAGGCGGTTATGGCCGCCGCCGAAAAAGCTGTTCCCCTTCACCGAGCCGTCGGCGATGTCGAACACGTCGTTGCCGCCGCCAAAGCGGACATCGCCGATGATGCTGGGCGCGGTGATGCCTGCGGCCACTGCGGTCTGCTTGACCAGCGCGCCATTGCTATTCGCCGACAGGTCGATCGCGATGTTGCGATCCGAAGATGCAAGGGCGCCAGTGGCGCTGATCGTGCCGCTGTTCTCGACCGTGCCAACCTTGCCCGACAGGTCGACGATGGCGCGCGCAGTGCCGTTGTCGCCGCCGGTCTTGGCGGTGATCGAACCGCTGTTGCGGATCAGAGGCACGTCGCCGCCAGCCTCGACCAGCACCGCCGTCGCGATCGAATTCGCGGCGTTGCCCGCGGTCGTTGCGTCGATCTTGCCCGCATTGCGGAGTTCGGGGGTGGTCGCGCCGCTGCCGATGCGGATCGCCGTTGCGGCGGTATCCTTCGACAGCGCCAGCACGCTGCCCGTGGTGCTGATGCCGATGCCGCCGGCGATGTTGACCGCGCCGCCAAGGCCGCCGATCTGCATGCCATTGCCGTCCTTGCCGGTGTACAGTCCGTTGCCGATGACCGACCCTTCGATGATCAGACCGAGGCCGGTTCCGGTTCCGGCGACGGGGCCGATCGTGACGGCCTGGGTGGCGGAGCCGATGCGGACCGCCGCTGCCGAACCGAAGGAGCGGACCGCTGCGGTGCCTTCCTTGTCGTCGTCGATGCCGTCCTTGTCTTCGTCCTTGTCGTCAGGCTTGGTGTCCTTGGGAGCCGCGGCGAGGACGATGCCGCCCGTCACATTGCCTTCTACCGACAGCGCGTTGCCGCCGATCAGCAGGTCGTCGGCGTCGAGCTTCGACGGGTCGGCCGGCGGAGTGGTGAAGCGATAGCCGGTGGCGGTCAGATTGCCCTGGACGACGAGCGCACCCGTAATGTTGCCCGCAAGCCGCGCGCCGGTCGCATCGAGACCCGTCGCGGTGATCGTCCCGGCGAGGCGGACGTTGCCCGCCACATCCTGCAGCCCGACGCCGAGCGCGCGGTCGCCGAGGACGGTGACGGTGCCGTCATTGGTGAAATTGCCGGTCAGCGGTCCGCCGAGGCGGATGCCCGCCGAATCATTGCCTTCAATCGCGATCGTGCCGCTGTTGACGACGTTGCCGGTAAAGGCGCCGCCGGTGGCGATGCCGACGCGATTGCTGCCAATGGCAAAGGCGCCGTCGAGGTCACCGTCATTGTCGATATCGGTCGGCGCATAGGTTTCGTCGATGGTGATCTTGCCGGTCGCCGCGTTGGTGATCCCGCCCGAAGTTCCGGCGCCGGCGAAAATGCCGGTCGCGCCATTGACGTTGCTGAATTCGATCGTCCCTTCGTTGACGACCTTGTGATTGCTGTCGATCGTGACGGCGGGACCCGCGGCCGTCGGCTTGATCGACCCCGCCGAAGTGATCTTGATATCGTCGGGGGCGCCCGATTTGATCGTCGATGTCCGCACCGGCGCCGTCGTCGCGGTGGTGATCGTCGTTTCGGCTTGGGCGGTGGTCGAAAGGAGGGTGGCCAGGCAGGTGGAGGCCAGCAAGGTCTTGCGCATCGGGTTCCTCTTGTGATCGGGGCCGGAGCATCGTTCCGGCGATAATCACAAGACGGAGCAGCGTCGGCGCAGCCTTGGAAAAAAATGCGCGTGGCTGCGCGCCCCTAGTTTTGCGCGGTCACGACCCATGCGGCGCCGTCGATCAGCACCGATGTTTTGCCGGGGCGCCTCGCAAAGGCGGCGCGCACGGCATCCGCCGCGCGAGTACGGATATCGTCGGATTGATCGACGAGCGCGCGCGACAGCGGGCCGACCTGGAATGCCATGTCGAGCGCATCGTCGACCGCCGCCTCGCGGCTCGCGCCGCGGCCGTAGGAGAGGGCGGTATCAAACGGAGCGATGTCGATTGCTGTGAACCCTGCCGCGGCGAGGATGTCGGCGAGCCGCTGCCGGTCGCCAAAGGCGAAGGGGCCGGGCGCATTGGGGTTGGCGGGCGCGGGCTGCACGATGTCGCGGATCGCTGCCATAGGCAGGCGGACCCAGTCATTCTCCTGCGCGCCGCGCCAGCATATGAAGGCCGCGCGTCCGCCCGGCTTCAGCGCGCTGCGCATATGTGCGAAGGCGGCGACGGGGTCGTCGAAGAACATCACGCCAAAGCGCGAAAACAGCAGGTCGAACTGCCCGTGCGGCAAAGCTGCGGTCGCGGCGTCGGCGCAGCGAAACTCGATCGGCGCGCCGTCGGGGATGGCGGCGCGCGCGATCTCGACGAGCTGTTCGGAGATATCGACGCCGAGGACGTGTCCCGACGGCCCGACCTGCTGCGCCAGTGTGAAACTCGTTGTCCCCGACCCGCAGCCGATGTCGAGGACCTGTTCGCCGGGCTGCGCCTTGGCCGCAGCAATCGCGGCACTGCCGAAATCCTCGAGCATCAGGTCGAGCCGTGTCAGGTTGGCGGCCCAGCGCTCGCCGCTGTCGCCGGTCCAGTCGTGGGTCGGGGCGGGCTGGGCATCGGACATCGATCGGCACTTCCTATTGTTGCGAACGATTCGCAAATAGGCTTGTGACAGGCAAAGGGCAAGGGGCGGCGCATAGCTATGCCTTGTTGCATCGTACCGGGCCATGCGACATTCCACGCGCAGTCCGGCCATATCGGGATCGGCGAGGGAGAGTCATGAGCGAACAGATCGTCACCGTGGACATTGGCGGCACCCATGCGCGGTTCGCGATTGCCGAGGTCGAGGGCGGGCGCGTCCTGTCGCTCGGCGAGGCGACGACCCTGCACACCAAGGACCATGCAAGCTTCCAGACCGCCTGGCAGGATTTCGAGCGCCAGCAGGGCGGCACGCTGCCGCGCGCAGTCGCGATCGCGATTGCGGGACCGACGCGCGGCGAGATTATCCGATTCACCAACAATCCGTGGATCATTCGCCCCGCGCTGGTGGGCGAAAAGCTGAACGTCGACCGCTATGTGCTGGTCAATGATTTCGAGGCGGTGGGCCATGCGGTCGCGCAGGCCGACGCAAGCTATTTCGAGCGGTTGACGGGCCCCGACGAACCGCTCCCCGCGACGGGTACGATCAGCGTCATCGGTCCCGGAACCGGCCTGGGCGTCGCACATATCTGGCGCGACGGCGCCGATTATCGCGTCCAGGCGACCGAGGGCGGGCATATCGATTTCGCGCCGCTCGACAGCATCGAGGATGCGATCCTTGCGCGGCTGCGCAAGCGGCACCGGCGGGTGTCGATCGAACGCATCGTGTCGGGACCCGGCATCGTCGACATCTATGAAACGCTCGCGATGCTCGAAGGACGTGCGGTGACCCCGCTCGACGACAAAGCGATCTGGACCAAGGCGCTGAGCGGCGAGGACAGCCTTGCCGCCGCGGCGGTCGACCGTTTCTGCCTGTCGCTGGGCAGCGTGTCGGGTGACCTCGCGCTCGCGCAGGGGGCGGGCGGGGTGGTCATTGCCGGCGGGTTGGGACTGCGCATCCGCGACAGCCTCGTCCGGTCGGGCTTCCCCGAACGCTTTATCGAAAAGGGGCGGTTCGAAGGCTTCATGTCGGCGCTGCCGGTCAAGCTGATCACCCACCCGCAGCCCGGGCTGTTCGGCGCCGCGGCGGCCTTTGCGCGCCAGCACGGCTGACGCAAATATCGCTGGCATCGGCCGGAGAAAATCGGCAGCAAGCTATTCTCGCTTTCTGAAGGATTCCGCCGCCCGTGTCCGCCCGCCCCGTCCTCGGCATCATCGCCTGCAACCGGCAGGTCGGCGCCGAATATGCGCAGGCGGTGATGAACCGTTATGCCAAGGCGGCGATGCGCCATGCCGATTGCGCCGCGCTGCTGATCCCGTCGCTTCCCGACTATATGCGCGCCGACGAGATCGTCAGTCGGCTCGACGGTGTGCTGCTAACCGGGTCGCCGTCGAACGTCGAGCCTGCGCGTTATGGCGAGGACGACGCGGGCGAGGGGCCGTTCGACCCCGATCGCGACCGCATGATGCGCGACCTCGTCGAGGCGGTGATTGCCGCGCAGCGCCCGCTTTTCGGCATATGCCGGGGGTTCCAGGATATCAATGTCGCGCTCGGCGGGACGCTGCGCCGCGATACCGCGACGAACGGCGAATTGCTGCGCCACCATACGCCCGACGGCACGCTGTTCGACGCGATGTTCGATCATCGCCACCATGTCGATCTGGTCGAGGGCGGGATGCTGGCATCGGCCTACGGCGCTTCGTCGCTCGACGTGAACTCGGTGCATTATCAGGGCGTCGGCCGGCTGGCCGACGGGCTGTCGATCGAGGCGCGCGCGCCCGACGGTTTGGTCGAGGCGTTCAGCGCGCGGCCTAACGGCGCGCCGTTGCTTGCCGTTCAATGGCACCCCGAATGGGCGGTCGACGGCAACGAAGAGAGCCAGACCTATTTCCGCCTGCTCGGTCAGGCCTTGCGGGGTACGCTGTGAACAGGCGCGTTACTCGCTATGACCGCTATCTCGCGCGGCTCTGCTTCTCGCCCTGATGTTCCGGATCCGGCTTCTTTCCGTTTCCAGATAATCAGGAGTTTTATCATGCCCCGCAATCACGACATCGCCGAACTGCGCCGCCTCGACGTCGCGCACCACCTTCCCGCGCAGGCCGACTGGGCCGAGATCGAAAAGCTTGGCGGCAGCCGGATCATCACCCATGCCGAGGGTTGTTATATCCACGACGGCGATGGTCACCGCATCCTTGACGGCATGGCGGGCCTGTGGTGCGTCAACATCGGCTATGGCCGCGAGGAACTGGTCGAGGCGGCGGCCGCGCAGATGCGCGAGCTGCCCTTTTACAACACCTTCTTCAAGACCGCGACGCCGCCGACGGTGACGCTTGCGGCAAAGATCGCCAGCCTGACGGGCAACCGCCTGCCGCACATCTTCTTCAACGCCTCGGGCAGCGAAGCGAACGACACGGTGTTCCGCATGGTCCGCCATTATTGGAAGCTCAAAGGCGAACCGAAGCGAACGGTCTTTATCAGCCGCTGGAACGCCTATCATGGTTCGACCGTCGCGGGTGTCTCGCTGGGCGGGATGAAGACGATGCACGCACAGGGCGATCTGCCGATCCCCGGCGTCGAGCATGTCCGCCAGCCCTATTATTTCGGCGAAGGGCAGGGGATGAGCGAGGAGGAGTTCTGCGACGCGTGCGTGCAGGCGATCGAAGACAAGATTCTCGAGGTCGGCCCCGAAAATTGCGCCGCATTTATCGGCGAACCGGTGCAGGGCGCGGGCGGTGTGATTATCCCGCCCAAGGGGTATTGGCCTAAGGTTGAGGCCGTGGCGCGCAAATATGGCCTGCTCGTCGTCGCCGACGAGGTGATCTGCGGGTTCGGGCGTACCGGCAAGATGTGGGGGCATGAAACGATGGGCTTCACCCCCGACCTGATGCCGATGGCGAAGGGTCTGTCGTCGGGCTATCTGCCGATTTCGGCGACCGCAGTGGCGAGCCATGTCGTCGATGTGCTCAAGACCGGCGGCGATTTTGTCCATGGCTTCACTTATTCGGGTCATCCGGTCGCCGCGGCGGTCGCGCTCAAGAATATCGAGATCATCGAGCGCGAAGGCCTTGTCGAGCGCACCGGCGGCGTCACCGGGCCGCATCTCGCCAAGGCGCTGGCGACGCTGAACGATCATCCGCTCGTTGGCGAGACGCGCTCGGTCGGGCTGCTCGGCGCCGTCGAGATCGTCGCCGACAAGGCTACGCGCGCCCGCTTCGGCGGCGCCGAAGGCACGGCGGGACCAATGGCGCGCGACGCGTGCATTGCGAACGGCCTGATGGTCCGCGGCATCCGTGACAGTCTGGTCATGTGCCCGCCGTTGATCATCACCCCAGAACAGATTGACGAGATGGTTGCCATCATCCGCAAATCTCTCGATGAGGTGATGCCGAAACTCCGCGCGCTTTAAACAGGAAAGATCAAACCTCTATGCCCTCCGGCCTTTTTGCCCTGCTCGACGATATTGCGACGATCGCCAAGGTCGCTGCGGCGAGCATCGACGACATCGGTGCTGCGGCGTCGAAAGCGGGGGTGAAGGCCGCGGGCGTGGTCGTCGACGATACCGCGGTTACGCCGCGCTACGTCACCGGCTTTACGCCCGACCGCGAACTGCCGATCATCTGGCGGATCACCAAGGGGTCGATCTTCAACAAACTGGTGCTGATCCTGCCCGCACTGCTGTTGTTGTCGGCCGTCGCACAGTGGGCGATCACCCCGCTGTTGATGATCGGCGGCGCCTATCTGTGCTTCGAGGGCGCCGAAAAGGTGCTGCACTCGTTGCAGAAGGACAAGACGAGCCTCGCCGAGGATGCCGCGGTCGTCGCCGATCAGGACCATGAAGAGGCGATGGTGAAGGGCGCGGTGCGCACGGACTTCATCCTCTCGGCCGAAATCATGGTGATCGCGCTCAACGAAGTGCTCGACGAGCATTTCGCGATGCGCGCCGCGACGCTCGCAGTGGTTGCGATCGCGATCACCATTGCGGTTTACGGCGTCGTCGGGCTGATCGTGAAGATGGATGATATCGGTCTGCATATGGCGAAGGAAGGCAATGCGGCGCGCAAGGCGATCGGGCGTGGACTCGTGTCCTTCATGCCCAAATTGCTGTCGGCGCTGGCGCTGATCGGCACCGCGGCGATGCTGTGGGTCGGCGGCCAGATTTTCCTGCATGGCCTCGACGAGTATCATATCGGCAATATCGGGCATGGACTCCACGATTTCGCACACTCGGTCGCCGGCGGCCTACCGGGGGCCGGAGTCTGGGAATGGCTCATCAACGCGGGCGGAGCAGGCGTGTTTGGCCTGTTGCTTGGCGGCGTTATCGTCGGTGTCTTACACCTGATACCAGGCAAGAAGACCCACTAGTCTCGTCATCCCGGGCTTGATCCGGGATATATCGCGGCATCGAAGTCATGGACCCCGGATTCGGTTCCGGGGTGACGACTGGAAAGATCAGCCCAGCAACACCACTGGGCTATCGGCGCGCCAGTGCATGCTGACCTTGTCGTCCCAGGTGAAATCCTCCTGGTCGTGGCGCGACAGGTTCGGGCGTGACACGCGAATGCGGGCGCCCGTTTCCAGCTCGATCTCGAACAATGTGATATCGCCGAGATAGGACATACCCTTGATCTTGCCGCGCGCGAAATTGTGGCCGTCGGGCGCGTCCTGCGCGGCGGCCGTGACCGCCTTGCCCGCGCCGGGGACGTGGAGATAGATTTTTTCGGGTCGCAACGCGACCCAGACGTCGGCGCCGTGCGGGCCGGTGACGCCGTGATTGAGATAGACCTTGCCAAGCCCCGGGCAATCGACTGCGGCCTTGTCGGGTTCATCGAGCGTCAGCTTGCCCTCGAAGATATTCACCGACCCGACGAAATCGGCGACGAAGCGGTTGGCGGGATATTCGTAGAGGTCGGATGGGGTCGCGAGCTGCGCCACCTCGCCCTTGTTGATTACGCCGATGCGGCACGCCATCGACAGCGCCTCGTCCTGATCGTGGGTGACGGTGACGAAGGTGATGCCGACCTTTTCCTGCAACTCGGACAGCTCGAACTGCATCTGCGCGCGAAGCTTTGCGTCGAGTGCCGACAGCGGCTCGTCGAGCAGCAGCACCTTGGGCCGCATCACGAGGCTGCGTGCGAGGGCGACGCGCTGGCGCTGGCCGCCCGACATCTGGTCGGGCATACGCGTTTCGAACCCGCCGAGCTTCACCAGCTCAAGCGCCTCGGCAACGCGATCCTTGATCTCGCCGCCCTTCACGCCCGCGATCTTCAGGCCATAGGCGACATTGTCGGCGACGCTCATATGC
Source organism: Sphingopyxis sp. (assembly GCF_035998905.1). Classification (GTDB taxonomy): domain Bacteria; phylum Pseudomonadota; class Alphaproteobacteria; order Sphingomonadales; family Sphingomonadaceae; genus Sphingopyxis. The sequence goes on from NZ_DASYHG010000024.1 coordinate 120,746, forward strand.
GGGAACACGGCATAGCTCTGGAACACCATGTTGACCGGGCGCTTGTTCGGCGGGATTCCTGACATATCCTGCCCGTCGATCAATATCTTGCCCTCGGTGGGCAGTTCGAAGCCGGCGATCATGCGGAGCAGGGTCGTCTTGCCGCATCCCGAGGGGCCGAGCAGCACGAAGAACTCGCCGGCGTTGATGTCGAGGCTGACATTGTCGACCGCGGTCACCTTGCCGAAGCGTTTCGAGACGTTCTGGATCTGGATGATCGGTTTGGCGGGGTCGGTCATGGTCAGTGGGTTTCCGCAATGGCTTTCACGCCCTGAAGCTTCAGCGCGACGAAGGTCAGGATGACGGTCAGGATGATGAGCAACGTCGATGCCGCATTGACCTCGGGCGTCACCGAGAAGCGCACCATCGAATAGACCTTCACCGGGAAGGTGATCGTGTCGGGGCCGCTGGTGAAATAGGTGATGACGAAATCATCGAGGCTCAAAGTGAAGGACAGCAGCGCGCCGGCTACCAGTGCCGGCCTGATGTGCGGGATCAGCACGTCGCGGAAAACCTGCCATTCGCTGGCGCCAAGATCCTTTGCGGCTTCCTCCTGCTCGCGATTGAAGGTCGCGAGACGCGAGCGCACGACCATCGTCACGAAAGGGAAGCAAAAGGTGATATGGGCGATCGTGATCGCGCCGAGGTTGAACGGCCAGACGAGGTCAGTCGGCCAGTCGACCGCGGCGAAGAACATCAGGAAGGCGACGCCAAGGCAGATTTCGGGGACGATGATCGGCAGCGAGATCGTGCCGTCGACCGCGCTTTTGAGCGGGAAGCGGAAGCGCCACAGCATCACCGCCGCGACCGCGCCGAGCATAAGGCTGACGATCGTCGCGAGCGCCGCGATGGTAAGCGAATTGAGCAAGGCCTCGACGAGCTGATCGTTGCTGAGCGCCTTTTCATAATATTTGGTGGTGAAGCCGCGCCACACGACATTGCGTTTGCTGTCGTTGAAGCTGAAGATCATCAGCACGATCAGCGGAGCATAGAGGAAGACCATCACCGCGCCGACCCAGAGGCGCATCCACAAGGTGCGGCTGTATTCGAGCGGCGCGACAGGTGTGCGGGCGAAGAGCGCCATCAGCGGACCTCGGGTACTTTCCTGCGCATCGACTGGATCGCGATCAGCGCGAACATTGCGTATATGAGCAAGAAGGAGAGGGCGGCGCCGAAGGGCCAGTCGTTCGCCTTCTTGAACTGGCGTTCGATGACATTGGCGATCATCTGGCTGTCGGTTCCGCCCATCAAATCGGGGGTCAGATAGGCGCCCAATGCGGGGATCAGGGTGATCATCACCCCGGCGACGATGCCCGGCGCGGCGAGCGGAACGACGATGCGCATGATCGTGCGGAAATGGCCGGCGCCGAGGTCGAGGCTCGCCTCGATCAGGCTGCGGTCGAGCCGGTCGAGCGCGGCGTAGAGCGGCAGCACCATGAAGGGCAGATGGACATAGACGAGCCCGAACACGACCGCGAAATTGTTGAAGAGCAGCTGCACCGGTTCCCATGTCGGGAGCGGCTGGAGCCCGACGAGCGTCTTGATCCAACTTGTCCCTTCCCAGAGCGCGCCGAGGCCCTTGTTCGCGAAGCCCTGCGTCCCGAGCAGCATCATCAGCGCATAGGTGCGGATGAGCAAATTGGTCCAGAAGGGCAGCATGATGCCGAGCAGCAGCCACGGCCGCCATTTCTCACTGGCGAAGGTGATCGCCATCGCGACCGGAAAGCCGATAATCAGGCAGATCAGCGTGACAAGCGCCGCGACCGCGAAGCTCTTGCCGAAGATGGTAAGGTAGAGCCACTCGGTGGCGCGCTTGTAATTGTCGAGCGTGCCCGAGATGCTGATCTCGGTCAGGCCCTTATTCTCTCCGAAGCTGTAGAGCCAGACGATCGCCATCGGGACGAGGAAAAAGACGATGATCCAGAACAAGGTCGGCAGCGATACTGCTGCAAAAACCCGTCTGTTCGTTTTCCAGTCCTGTTCGGCCACCCCCCGATGCCCCCTTCAGACCGTCAGGCCGCCCGCACCCGTGTGAAGGCTTCTTCGTAGAGCGGCTGGAGTTCGGGGTTGAAGCGCGCATATTCGCATTTCGCCAGCGCCTCGGCGGGCGGGAAGATCACCGGGTTGTTCTTGTAGCTGTCGAGCATCAATGCCTTCGCCGCGGCGTTGGGCGTCGGGTAGAGGATCGTCTCGGTGATTTCCTTGTCGACATTGGCGTCGAGGATATAGTTGATGAAGGCGTGCGCATTCTTCGGATGCGGCGCGCCCTTCGGGATGCACAGATTGTCCGAATTAAGTTGGCTGCCCTCTTTCGGGATGACGAAATCGATATCCTTGTCCTCGACCATCGCCTGCGCGATGTCGCCATTATATTCGAGTACGACGTCGACGTCGCCCTTCAGCAGCAGGTCCTGCCCGTCGTCCTCGTGGAATTTCTTCACATTGGGCTTTTGCTTGATCATCATCTTTTCGATCGTCGCGATGTCCGCCGGGGTCAGCGCGTTGACCGATTTTCCGAGATATTTGCCATAGAGACGGAACATGTCGCCGGCTTCGGAGAGCCAGGCGATGCGGCCCGCATATTCGGGGCTGTCGAACAGCACTTTCCAGCTGTCGGGCGCCGCCTTCACCTTCGACTTGCGATAGCCGATGCCGAGCGCGAGCCACGTATAGGGCATCGAAAATTTGCGCTGCAGGTCATATTCGACGTTGATGTAGGCGGGGTCGATATTCTTCTTGTTCGGAATCTGCGCGTGGTCGAGCGGCAGCAGCATATCGGCCTTGCTCATCCGCTCGACGAAATCGTTCGACGGCACGATGACGTCATAGCCCGGATTGCCGGCCTTGAACTTGGCGAACAGCACGTCGTTGCTGTCGAACAGGTCCATCGTGACGTCGACGCCCGTCGCTTCCTTGAAATTATCGAGCGTATTCTCGCCGATATAGGTATCCCAGTTATAGAAGTTGAGCTTGGCTTCCTCGCCGTTGGAGAGCTTCTTGCCGCCCTCCTTGCTGCACGCCGCGAGACCGCCGAAGCTGATCCCGACCGCCGCGACACCCAGCGCCTGAAGGAGCGAGCGACGCCCGCGGGTTTGCTTGATCAGTTCGAACGGATCCATGGCGCAGCCTCCCTGTATGTGACGTCAAGCTGACTCAATCCGGGCGGCTTGGAAAGAGCTTTTTTGCGCTGCACCAAGATTCTTTGAAACTTTGTTCCAATGCGATCAGGCGTTGCGCAGATACCAGTCGTAATCGAGCGTCGGGACGACGCTGAAATAATTGTCCTGCTCCACCCGCTTCACGATACTGAACATGTCGACGAAGCGGTCGCCCAGATAGGCGCGCATCAGCTTCGACGCGTGAAAGCGATCGACCGCCGCGAACCAGTTCGACGGCGGCTTGTCGTCGCCGCTGTTGTCGCGGTCATAGCCGTTACCGACGACCGCGGCGCCCGGATCGGCCTTGTTCATCATACCATGGTGCATCCCGGCCAGGACCGCCGCGACTGCGAGATAGGGGTTCGCGTCGGCGCCGCACGCGCGATGTTCGACATGGCGGCTCGGTGGCGGTCCCGCGGGAATGCGGAACGATACCGTGCGGTTGTTGACCCCCCAGGTCGGCGCGACGGGGGCATAGCTGTTCGCCTTGAAGCGGCGATAGCTGTTCGCGTGCGGGGCGAAGAGCGCGAAACCGTCGCCGACGCTGCCGATCATCCCGCCGATGGCGTGGCGCAGCGCAGGCGTGCCTTCGGGGTCGTCGCTCGCGAAGATATTGTTGCCCGCCCCGTCGTCGACCGAGACATGGATGTGCATGCCGCTGCCCGCCTGTTCGGCGAAGGGCTTGGCCATGAAGGTGGCCTCTAGCCCCTGGGCTTGCGCGATCGCCTTGACGAGGCGCTTGTACATGATCGCGTCGTCGCAGGCGCGCAGGGCGTCGGGCTTGTGGCGCAAGGTCAGCTCGAACTGACCGGGCGCGAATTCGGAGATCGCGCTTTCGAGCGGCAGGCCCTGAATGTCGGTGGCGGCGTAGAGCGCATCGAAGAAAGGGCGGAAATCATCGAGTTCGCGCAGGCCGTAAACCTCGACATTGCGCGGCGTGTCGCGGCTGTACGCCGGGCGGGCAGGGCGTACCTTGCCGTCGCGCGCGCGGCGCGGATCGACGAGGTAGAATTCGAGCTCGACCGCGAGAACGGGGGTGAGGCCATCGGCGGTATAGCGGTCGATGACGCGGCCGAGGACGTGGCGCGGATCGAGGTCGTGCGGCGTGCCGTCGAGTTCGTAGAAATCGACGAGGAACTGCGCGGCATGATCGCCGCCCCACGGTGTGCGGACGAGCGTGCCGGGGATCGGCTTCATCGACCGGTCGGCGTCGCCATCTTCCCAGACAAGGCCTGTCTCGACCGTGTCCTGTCCGGTGATGTCGACGACGGTGATCGAGCCCGGGAACATGCGGCCGCTTTCGTATACTGCGAGCACTTCATGCTGGCGCAGGCGCTTGCCGCGCGGGACGCCGCCCATGTCGGTGTAGATCATCTCGATCGAATCGACGTCGGGATTGTCCTTGAAAAAGGCTTCCGCCTCCGAACGCGGCGCGATCACGCCCGATGACTTCGACATCGCCCCTCTACTCCTTCAATGCCCGCACGCAGTCGGCAAAGGCGCCGACCAGCCGGTCGATCTGATGGCCGCCGGTCACGGGGCTCACCAACATCATATTGTGGAACGGCGCCAGCAGAATCCCGCGATTGGCGAGGAAGAGGTGGATTGCCGCTTCGAGTTCGGGGTGCATCGCGGCTTTCGCTTCGCTGCCGTTTCGGGGCGGCGCGGGACAGGTAAGAAACTCGACGCGCGCGCCGACCTGTGTGACATGCCAGTCGAGGCCGGAAGCCGCGATGACCTGCTCGAGTCCCCCGACGAGCCGCGCGGCGCCTGGCAGAATCCGGTCATAAGCCGCCGGCGTGATGACATCGGACAACATGGTATCCATCGCGGTGATCGCGAGCGCGTTGGCCGACAATGTGGTGCCGATCCCGCTATGCCCGGACGGGCGTGCGGCGTTGAGCGCGGCCATGCGGTCGGCGACGTCCGTGCTGAATCCATAGACCGCACACGGTACGCCGCCGCCGATCGACTTTCCGACGACCATCAGGTCGGGCTTCGGGCCATGGGAGACGCCGTGCCCGCCATAACCGGACGAGATGGTGTGCGTTTCGTCGAAAATGAGCAGCGTGCCGGTCTCGTCGGACAGTCGTCGCAGTGTCGTGAGGAAGCCCGGCGCATCGAGCACCATGCCGACATTGGTCATCACCGGCTCGGCCAGCACGCAGGCGACGTCGCCTCGGCGCAGCTCGGCCGCCAGCGCTTCCTCGTCGTTGAACTCGATCACCGTGGTGGTGGTGCGCAAATCATGGACCTGACCCACGAGGCTGGCGCGCATCGTCGGCATGCCGTCTTTCAGGTCGACGAAGGCATCGTCGACTGCGCCGTGATAGGCGCCGTTGAAGGTCAGGATTTTGGCTCGTCCGCTGATCCCGCGGCACCAGCGGATGACCGCGCGATTGGCCTCGCTGGCGGTGGTCGTCACCTGCCATTGCGGAAGGCTGAACATCGCCGCCAGCCGTTCCGAAAGCGCGGCGGCGAGCGCCGGCGGCGAATGGCCGAACAGGCTCGCGGTGTCGCCAAGGCAGAAATCGTCATAGATCTGACCGTCGATGCTGGTCAGCGTCGCGTCCTTTGCCGAGAAGGCGACGATCGGCACTGGGCTCGGCCAGTCGCGCATCCAGTGGAACGGGACCGACTGAAACCAGCCCTTCGCGGCCGCATGGTGCGCGAAGGCACGGGGGTTCGCAGCGCGGAAGCGTTCGGCCTCGCGGTTAGCGACGCGCGCGATTGCGGCGCCGGATATCATCCGAGCTTGTCCCGCATCGCATACCAGAGCAGCCCGAGCTTCGCGAGCGGCCGGCGCAGCCATTTGCCGCCGGGGAAGGGCTTTGACGGTAGGTTCGCGAGGACGTCGAAACGTTCGGCGGTCCCCGCCATCGCCTCGGCGATCAGTTCGCCCGCGAGCGTCGTCACCAGCGCGCCATGCCCCGAAAACCCGTGCGCGTAAAAGACGTTCCCGCGCCGCCCGATGTGCGGCAGGCGGTTCATCGTCACGGCAACCGCGCCGCCCCAGCCATAGTCGATGGGTGCGTCGGCGATCTGGGGGAACACTTCGACCATGAAGGGCCGCACGAACGCGGCGATGTCGCGCGGCGGGGTCTGCGAATAACGCTCGCCGCCACCGAAGATGAGGCGCTTGTCGGCGGACAGGCGGAAATAGTTGAGTACGAAGCGGCTGTCGGCAACCGCCGCATCGCTGGGGAGCAGCGCATCGGCATCCGCAAGCGGAGCCGTTGCAACATTATAGTTCATGATCGGCACGGTGTAGCGGCCAAGGTCGGGCTCGACGTCGCCGATCCAGCTATCGGTCGCATCGATGACGTAGCGCGCGCCGACGATTGTCTTGAGTGTGAACAGTTCGCTCGACCCGTCGTTGAAAAGGGCGATCCGGTTGACGCGCTCGCCCTCCATGATGCGGACACCGGCCGCTTCGGCCGCTCTTGCGAGTCCGATCGCATAGTTCAGCGGATGGAAATGGCCGCCCTGTGGGTCGTGGAGGCCGCCATGATAGAGCGGGCTGGCGATATGCGCTGCCATGTCGCCCTTTGCGATGACATCGCTTGCATAATCGAAGCGTGCGGCAAGATACTCGGCCTCGCGCTTCATCGTGTCGAAATCCTTGGGCGTCCAGGCGGCCTCAAGATGCCCTGTCCTGAGATCGCATCCGATGCCGTGTTTCTCGATCCGCGCCTTCACCCGGTTCTGCCGCCAGCACAGGTCAAAGAGTGCGTCCGCCCGCTCGCGGCCGAACTCGGCCTCCAGTTCGGACGCTGTCCAGCGGAGGCCGGGGATCAATTGCCCGCCATTGCGGCCCGATGCGCCGAAACCGATGTGCTCTGCTTCGACGACGATGACCGAATAGCCTCGTTCGGCACAGGCGAGTGCCGCCGAAAGGCCAGTGAAACCGCCACCGAGCACGGCGACATCGCATTCCAGGTCGCCTTCAAACGCCCGTGGCCGCCATTCGTTCGCGGTCGCGGCATAATAGCTGTGATTCAGCGGGTCGATCATGGCGGCGGTGCGGGTCAGACCCGCATCAACAGATGTTCGCGTTCCCAGCTCGACACGACCGACTGGTAATTGAACAGCTCATAGTCCTTCACCGCGAAGAAGATTTCGAAAAAATCGTCGCCGAGCAGGTTGCGAACCTTCTTGCACGAAGCAAAGCGGTCGAGCGCGGCTTCGAGCGTACGGGGCAGGGTGCGCGCGCGGTTGTATGCGCTGCCCGTGATCGGCTTGGCGGGCACCATGCGGTCGACCATGCCGATATAGCCGCAGATCAGCGACGCGGCGATCGCGAGATAGGGATTGCTGTCCGCGCCGGGCAGGCGGTTTTCGACCCGGCGGTTGTTCTTGTCCGAAATCGGCACGCGGAACCCGCACGAGCGGTTGTCTTCGCCCCACTGCACATTGATCGGCGCGGCGCTGTCGGGGCGCATGCGGCGGAAGCTGTTCACATTCGGCGCCCACAACGGCGAGATTTGCGGCATGTAGCGCACCAGTCCCGCGATATAGCTGCGGAACATCGCGCTATCGCGGCCGTTGGCGGTCGAGAAGAGATTCTTGCCGGTCGCGGCGTCGACGACCGACTGGTGGATGTGCATCGCACTCCCGGGTTGGCCCGCCATCGGGTTCGCCATGAAGGTCGCATAGACGTCGTGCTGCTTCGCGACGTTGCGCACGACACGCTTGAACAGAAAGACCTCGTCGGCGAGGCGGAGCGGATTGCCATGCTCGAAATTGACCTCGAGCTGCGCCGCGCCCATCTCGTGGATCATCGTATCGATATCGAGCCCCATCAGCTCGCAATCGTCATAGATATGATCGATGATATCCTCATATTCGTTCATCGCCTCCAGCCCGTAAGGCTGGCTCGCGCTCTCGCTGCGCCCCGACTGGCCGACCGGCGGGGTCAGCGGGAAATCGGGGTCGGCATTCTGCGAGACGAGGTAGAATTCGACCTCGGGCGCGATAATCGGTTTCCAGCCCTTTTCCGCATAGAGGTCCAACACCTTTTTCAGGATCGTGCGCGGCGCAATCTCGACCTCGGTCCCATCGCCGTTGAAGGCGTCTGCGATGACGAAGGCGGTCGGCGAAGTGAAGCCCGGCGCGACACAGATCGTGCTCGGATCGGCGATCAATATCTTGTCGGGGTCCTTGTCCCAGATGTCGTCGATATCTTCGGGATAGTGGCCGTCGATCGTGCAGATGAAGACGCTGCCCGGGATGCGCAGCGACTTGTCCTTGACCGAGGAGAGGAACTTCTTGGCGGGCAGCACCTTGCCGCGCTGGACTCCGTTGATGTCGGGGACGATACATTCGACTTCGTCGATCTTATGGTCGCTGATCCATTGTTCCAGATTGACTGACATGCGCCCCCGATTGGGCCGAGGAGTCGGCCCGTTGTGGAGCAGGCAGCGTATCGCATGGTTCGGCGATGCGCCAGAGGGGCCGTTATCGGCCATTTTCGGCATTGCCAGCGGCGCGGCACCCGGCCAGATTGCGCGCTTCGTCGAGGCAAGGGAGATGTACTGCTATGCGGGGTGATAACGACCAATTGGCAAGCTTCTGGATGCCGTTCACCGCCAATCGTTCGTACAAGGCGAACCCGCGCCAGCTCGTGTCGGCGAGCGGGATGCACTACCGGAGCAGCGACGGGCGGGCGATCCTCGACGGCACCGCGGGGCTGTGGTGCAGCAACGCGGGCCACTGCCGCCCCGAAATCACCGACGCGATTGCGAAGGCGGCCGCGACGCTCGATTTCGCACCGACATTCCAGCTCGGGCATCCGTTGCCCTTCGAGCTTGCGCAGCGCCTCGCCGACCTGATGCCCGAAGGGCTCGACCGGATATTCTTCACCAACAGCGGTTCGGAATCGGTCGATACTGCGCTAAAGATCGCGCTCGCGATCCAGCGCGCAAAGGGGCAGGGGACGCGCACGCGGTTGATCGGGCGCGAGCGCGGCTATCATGGCACCGGTTTCGGCGGGATCAGCGTGGGCGGGCTCGTGAATAATCGCCGTGCCTTTGGCGGCGGGTTACCGGGCGTCGATCACCTCCGTCACACGCACGATATCGAACGCAACGCCTTTACGCGCGGTTTTCCGCAGCACGGCGCCGAGCTGGCCGACGATCTCCAGCGCCTGGTCGATCTGCACGGCGCGGACACCATCGCGGCCGTGATCGTCGAACCGATGGCGGGCTCGACCGGCGTGCTCATTCCGCCCGTCGGGTATCTCCAGCGCCTGCGCGACATCTGCGACAAGCACGGCATCATCCTGATCTTCGACGAGGTGATCACGGCATTCGGCCGGGTCGGCGGAGCGACCGCGGCGGGGACCTGGGGCGTGACGCCCGACATCATCACGATGGCGAAGGGCCTGACCAACGCCGCGGTGCCGATGGGCGCGGTGGCGGTGAAGCGCGAACTTCACGATGCGGTGATCGACAGCGTGCCGGGCGGGATCGAGCTGTTTCACGGCTATACCTACTCGGGGCATCCGCTCGCGAGCGCCGCGGGTCTCGCGACGCTCGATCTTTATGCGCGCGAGGGCCTGTTCGATCGCGCGAACGAGCTTGGCGCTTATTGGGAGGATGCGGCGCACAGCCTGAAGGGCACGCGCCATGTCATCGACATCCGCACCATCGGCCTCGTCGCGGGCATCGAACTCGAACCGCGTGCGGGTGCGCCGACGGCGCGTGCGATGGAATTGTTCCATGGCTGTTTCGACGATGGATTGCTCGTCCGCGCGACGGGCGACATCATTGCGCTTTCGCCGCCGCTGATCGTCGAAAAGTCGCAGATCGACGAGATGTTCAGGAAGATCGGGGCGTTGCTGGGCCGTATCGACTGACCGGAAACCGGTCAGTCCGCGGTGCTTTTCGCTTCGGCCTTGGCCGCGGCGGCTGCGACTTGGCGCGCGCGGGTGGCTTCGGTCTGGATCAGACGCTCGGCCATCGTGCGCCACGCCTGTTCGGCGCGCAGATTGCGGTCGCGAACCTGCGACAGCGTGCTTTCCGCCGCGTCGGCAGCGCATTTATCCGCCTGGATCAGGTAGAAATCGCTGGTGTTCGACATGGCGGAAATCCTTGGGTTGATTGGCTGCAAGCCGGCTTGCTGGAAAGTTAGTCGACCATTTGGGCGATCAGGCGGCGAAGTTCGCGCCGCGACAGCGTCGGCGATCGCCGCGCTGGCTTGTCGGCCCGCGCATTGATCGCGGAATAGGGCCGGAGAAGGGAAGGAAATGCATTCAAACTAAAGTTCATAATATCCTGTAATCATTGTTTTGTTCTGGTTAGGTGTTCAGCGCCGGTTGCCCTTGCGAGGGCCGCTTCCGGCCGGACCGGCACCGCGATCGCGGTAAACGATGCGGCCCTTGGTCAGGTCATAGGGCGTCATTTCGACGCGAACGGCGTCGCCGACGACCGACCGGATGCGAAAACGTCGCATCCGGCCTGCCGTATAAGCGATGATCCGATGATCATTTTCCAGAATGACGCCAAAGCGCCCGTCGGGAAGGATTTCATCGATCTGGCCGTCGAGGGTCAGTAGTTCCTCTTTGGCCAAACGATCAGGCCTGCTGGATGTTGACAGCGGCGGTCTTGCCGCGCTGGTCGGTTTCCAGATCGTAGGAAACGCGCTGATCCTTGTTCTGCGTTGTCATCCCGGCGCGTTCGAGGGCGGTAATGTGGACGAAATTGTCGCCCGAGCCGTCCTCGTTGGCGATGAAGCCATAGCCCTTTTCGGTGTTGAAGAATTTTACGGTGCCGATCGGCATAGGTCGTTCCTTTCACGGAAGCGGAGTTACCACCGGCCGATGCCGATGGCGCCAGGTAGCGTGAAGATGGAAGTGTCCGCCGATCAGGCAAAAAAATCCGTCGCAGGCGACGATAGCTACCGGAAGATGGGCGCTATCGGGTCAAAAGTCAAGGATAGGGCCGGATTCGCGCTTTGCCGACCACCGCTCAGCTCTCGCCGGACAGCGGGAATGTCACCGAAACACGGGTGCCTTTGCCCAGTTCGCTTTCGATATCGAGCTGGCCCTGATGGCGCTCGCTGATGTGCTTGACGATGGCGAGGCCAAGCCCCGTTCCGCCCACAGAACGGCTGCGCGCCTCGTCGACGCGGTAGAAGCGCTCGGTCAGGCGCGGCAGGTGATCGGGCGCGATCCCGTCGCCCTCGTCGCTGACCGCGAGGCGTATGCGGCGGCCTTCGCGTACAAGCTCGACGGTGACGGGCGTATCGGCATGGCCATATTTCATCGCGTTCGACACGATGTTGTGCGCGAGCTGTTTCAGCTGCGCTTCGTCCCCCAGCATAGGCGCCGGGCCATCGCCGAGCCGCGCAACAATGTCCTTCGCGCGCCCCTGTTCGCTGTCGCGCAATTGCATGATCGTCGTCTGGACGATGCTGGCGAGATCGACGGGCGTCGTAGGACGGCGAAAACGATCGGCCTCGACCCGCGAGATCGACAGGAGGTCGATGACGAGCTGCTGCATCCGCCGCGCCTCGCGGTCGATGATCGACAGGAAACGATTGCGCGTCGGCGCATCGGCTTCGCCGTTCATTTCCTGCAATGTCTCGACATAGCCGAGGATGGCGGCGAGGGGGGTGCGCAGTTCGTGGCTGGCATTGGCGACAAAATCCGACCGCATCCGGTCGGCGGCGTCGATCGCGGAGCGGTCCGAGAGGAAGATGATCCGTTCGCTTCCCGAAAGGACCGCCGTCCGCATCGTCCAGCGCTGTCCCGGGCGGGGAAAATCGACCAGGCTGACCGTTTCGAGCGGGGCATTGCCGTCGATATGCGAAAGCCAGTCGGTCGCAGCGGGGTGGCGGATCGCGGTGCGCACGTCGGCGCCGACGATGTGCCGCCCGAGCAGCCGGATTGCGGCATCGTTGGCGATCGTGACGATATTGTCCGCAGTACCGAGTAGCGGCTCCTTTTCCTGATCGACCCAATGCGCGAAGTCCGGATGGCGGAGCAGAGATATCGGGGGCGCTTCGACTGGCGGCGAAGTGGTTCCCTGCGCATCGGGCGTCGCCGTGGGGAGCGCGCTGTAAACGGTGGCGGCGGCAATGAAGCCGGCGAGCAGCATGATCGCGATCGACAGCGGATCGCCGCCGGACAGCGCCGCAAAAATGGCCGCAATGGCGACGAGCGTCAGGGCGATAACCAGGCTGGACAGACGATCGAGCATCGCGGCGGTGCGTCGCACGAAGCGATGCGGAGAGGCAAGGATGTTTACGGTAATTAACGCGCCGCTCGCGAATGTCCCAAAGCGGGAAGCGCCGACGGCGCGGCGGTGTTTTGCTTTTCCTTGCGCCATCATTGGGTTATGCGCGCGTCATGGATGCCAGCGACAACCCCGCCGAAACCGGTGAATCCGTTCCCACGCGCCGCCGGATGCTGGCGCTCGGCGCCGTTGGTGTGTCGGCCGCGCTTACGATCCGTCCGGCCTTCGCACAGACCGCCGTGTCGGTGATGAATTGCCAGATCCCGGTGCCCGGACCAACGGGGGCAGGAAAATATATCGACACCGCGGGCAAGCTGGTTCCCCCGGGAACCAAGGGCGCCTTCCCGGGCTCGGCGCGTCCGTTCACAGGCGAGGAAGTCAAGCGCGCCTTTCGCGGCCAGACGCTGCCGGGAACGACCTACAACCAGTCGCAGGCCTACCTCCAATATATCCGGCGCTTGCAGGCGGGGCAGAGCGGCTTTACCTGTTTCGCCTCGATCACGATGTCGCGCTGATTTCGCTTCCTTTCGGGCGATGTCGGTCCAGCCGCATCGTCAGAAAAAGGAAAATTCGTGAAACTAGCATCGCTCAAAAAGGGCCGCGACGGACGCCTCGTCGTCGTTTCGGACGATCTTGCCTGGTATGCCGACGCCGGCCAGATCGTCCCGACCATGCAGGCCGCGCTCGATAATTGGGCCTATGCCGCACCGCGCCTCGCCGCCCTGGCCGAAGACTTGAACCACGACGCGATTCCCAAGGAGCGCTTCCACGAACGCGACGCGGCTTCGCCGCTGCCGCGCGCCTATCAATGGGCCGACGGCAGCGCCTATGTGAACCATGTCGCGCTGGTGCGGCAGGCGCGGGGCGCCGAAATGCCCGACAGCTTCTGGCACGATCCGCTGATGTACCAGGGCGGTAGCGACGCCTTCCTTGGCCCGCGCGATCCGATCCCGCTCGGCGATCCCGCATGGGGATGCGATATGGAGGCCGAAATCGTCGTCGTGACCGGCGATGTTCCGGCGGGCATCGACCCGGTCGCGGCGCGCGAGAAGATCCTGCTCGTCGGCCTGACCAACGATGTGTCGCTTCGCGGCCTGATCCCGGCGGAACTTGCCAAGGGCTTCGGCTTTTTCCAGTCGAAGCCGTCGAGCGCGATGTCGCCGGTGTTCGTGACGCCCGATGCGCTGGGCGAACGCTGGAAGGACGGCAAGCTGCATGGCACGCTGAGCGTCGATCTCAACGGCGAGCCGCTGGGCCGCGCGGACGCCGGCGCCGACATGACCTTCGATTTCGGCGCGCTGATCGCGCACGCCGCAAAGACGCGCGACCTCGGAGCCGGAACGATCATCGGGTCGGGCACGGTGTCGAACCGCGATGCCGATGGCGGCCCGGGCAAGCCGATCGCCGCGGGCGGCCTTGGCTATAGCTGTCTGGCCGAGGTGCGGACAGTCGAGACGATCCAGCAGGGCGAGCCCAAAACCCCGTTCATGCAGAAGGGCGATACGGTCCGCATCTGGATGGATGACGATCGCCACCACAGCATATTCGGCGCGATCGAGCAGCAGGTCGGGTGAACAAAAAAGGGGCGGGATCACTCCCGCCCCTTTTGTTTTCTCGTCGCCGCCGGATCAGCCGCCGCCGAAGCTGCCGCCCGAGAGCGCGTCGCTGAGCGCGCAGGACGCCGGCCCCAGAATGACGATGAACAGCACCGGCAGGATGAAGAGGATCAGCGGCACCGTCATGATCGCGGGCAGGCGCGCGGCTTTTTCTTCGGCACGCATCATGCGTTCGTTACGGAATTCGGCCGACAGCACGCGCAAGGCGCTGGCGAGCGGCGTGCCATATTTTTCGGTCTGGATCATGGTCGTGACGACGCCCTTCACCGATTCCAGGTTCACGCGATAGGCGAGGTTTTCAAAGGCCTGTCGCCGTTCGGTCAGAAAGCCGAGTTCGATCGAGGTGAGGGCGAATTCTTCGCCGAGTTCGGGATAGGCGCGGCCCAGTTCCTTCGACACGCGCGAAAAGGCGGAGTCGACGGTGAGCCCCGCCTCGGCGCAGATGACGAGCAGGTCGAGCGCGTCGGGCAGGCCCTTGCGGATCGCATCGGTGCGCTTCTGCCGCTTGTTCTGCACGAAAAGGTCGGGCGCCTTGTAGCCCAGGAGCAGCGCGCCCATCGTGATGGCCGAACGTTTGAACGGCGTCATGTCGGGCCACATGTCGAGACCATAGATCAGGAAAGCCGCAAGCCCGCCGAAAACGATGGGCAGCACCATGCGGCCAAAGATCACGGCAACCGCCAGGTCCTTCGACCGGATGCCCGCCTGCGCCAGCTTCTGCTGGACGTCCTTGATCTGCTCTTCCTGCAGCACCTGGAGCTTGCCGAGGAAGGTCCGCATCTTGTCGGCATGCTGGTTCTTCCGAACCAGCCTCGCCCGGCGTTTCGCGGTCGAGGCGGTGATGCCGGCCTTAAGCTGTTCGCGGCGGTCATTCAGCGCCTTGACGCGCTTGGTCATCGGATTGCGAACCGTCAGCGCATTGTAGATGGCGAACAGGACGGCGAAGACGCCGACCGCGGCCAACATGGTGCCGGCCCACACGACATCGACGCCCAGTATCATCGGGCCGGTCTGCGCGCCGGTGAATGCGGAAGAAAGAAGGAGGCTGCTGTTCACTTGGTCTGCCCCTTCAGATTTCGAAACTGATCATCTTGGCCATGATCCCGGCGCCGATGCCCATCCAGACGAGACCGCCGAGGCCTGTCACGATCAAACGCTGTTCGGTGAAGAAACCCGCCAGATAGCTGGGGTTCATCGACCACACGACGCCGAAGACGAAGAAGGGCAGCGCGCCAACGATATAGGCGGACGCCTTCGCTTCGGACGACATCGCCTTGATCTTCAGCTTCATCTGCGCGCGCTTGCGCAAGACTTCGGACAGGTTGGCGAGCGTCTCGGCGAGGTTGCCGCCCGTTTCCCGCTGGATCTGGATCGTGATGCAGAAAAACTGGAACTCGGGCGTGCCGAGCATCTCGGCGGATTCCTGCAACGCGGCTTCCATCGTATTGCCGATGCGAATGCGTTCGACGACGCCCCTGAATTCTTCGCCGACCGGCCCCGGCAGTTCCTGGCTCACCACCTGGAAGGTCTCGGTGACCGGCAAACCCGACTTCAAGCCGCGTACCAGAAGGTCGATGGCGTCGGGAAAACGGGTGTTGAACTGCTTGACGCGCTTTTTGATCGCCATGCCGACAACCAGGTAAGGCAGACCGAGGCTGATCATCAATCCGACGAGACCGGCCATGAGGATTGGCGCGCGCACGGCCAGCAGGCCGCCCGTGACGGCCACGAACAAGGCCATCGAGGCAAACATATATTGCGTAACGGTCCAGCCCTTGCCGGTCCGGCGTATGCGCTTTTCCAGCTCTTCGCGGCGCGGCATCAGGTTCGTCAGCGTCGAATGGCCCTGCGACGATGCGATCGTCTTGCGCATCTGCGCCGCCACCACGGCTTCGGTGGATGCGGCGTGCCGGTCCTTGACCGACGCCAGGCGCCGCGTCTTTGCCTTGCCGACCGACGGCCCGCCGAGCAGGATCACGAGAAGGGAAAAGGCCAGAAAGGCTCCGGCGATGATAAGGATGACTGGCAGATTCATGACTGGCTGATGTCCGCTTCTATCGCTGGTGGAGGTGACGGCGCGCCGGGCGCCGTCATGCCGCCTGTTTCGCGCCCTTTTTCGTCATCAGGCCGAGCTTGCCGAGCAGCGAGCCGCCCGACTTGCCTTTGCTCGCCGCGATCTGGGCCTCTTCGGCTTCGACATCGGCGCCGTCGAGAATGAGGCGCGTCAAGTTGGTCCAGACCTGCGCCGATTTCGTGCCCTTGCAGATTTCGGCATAGGATTTTCCGAGCTTGGCGGATTGGCTGACCATCTTGGGGTCGAACGGGATGACGATGTCGATCTGGCGTTCGATGGACGATTCGAACTCCTTGCGCGACAGTTCGCCGATAGCGTTCTGGAACTTGTTCGCGACGAGGATCACCCGCGCGCCAGGAACATTCTGCTTGAACCAGGACAGAAGGCGGATCGTGTCGCGCGCGGCAGCGAGCGTGACGTCGCTGACGAGGAGGATCGTACCCGCTTCCGACACGAGGTGCGGGAAGGGGATCAGGACCTGACGCGGGATGTCGACGATCGTCATCTCGAACGCATTGCGAAGCTCTTCCTCGAGCTGGAAGAAGGCCGAGCCGTCGGTCATCACCGGCTGATGGATCGGGGCTTCGGCCGACAGCAGGCTGAGCTTGTCCGACGCCCGCACCATTGCGCGTTCGATGAACAGGCCGTCGATGCGGCTGGGATTGTCGATCGCGTCGATCAGGCCGCGGCCGGGCTCGAGGTCGAGCGTCAGCGCGCCGGTGCCGAAATGGACGTCGAGATCGAGCAGCGCCGTCTGGCGGCCCGCCTGTTCGCTGATCGCCCAAGCGAGCGAAGTCGACACGAGCGACGCGCCGACACCGCCGCGCACGCCGACGACGCCCATCATGTGATGCGGCTTGTCGTCCGACATGTCGCTGTGTTTCGGCGCGGTCAGCATGGCCTGGGCCATGGTCAGCGATTCGCGCACCTGTTCGAGCGACAACGGTTTCAGGAGATAATCCTGGATGCCGCTCGACAGGAGGTCGCGGTACAGGCGAACGTCGTTCACCTGACCAGCCGCGATCACCACCGTGCCGGGTTCGCAGACCTCGGCAAGGGCGTTGATGTCGTTGATCGGGTCGCCCGATTCCGACATGTCGACGAACAGGATGTTCGGGCTTGCCGACACCGACAGCGACTGCACGGCGTTGCGCAGGCCGCCCTTGTTACATTTTTCGATCGGCCAGCCCATGTCGTTGGCCGCGGCGCGGATCAACTCCAGCGTATCGTCGTCACAGACGAAGGCGTTGAAGGGATCACGCAGCCCTGCTGATTTGAAAGGAGCGTTCACTTGCTGCCTCCTCCGCTCGTTGCTACGCCGGGCAATGCGCCGGCACCGGTCTGGGGTTTGGTGCGATAGGTCTTGATCGCGCGCGTCGCGGCGGCGGGATCGCTGCCCGTTTCGCTGGCGCCGCGGATCAGGTCATTGGGATCGGCAACCATCGAGGCGATGTTGCTGTTCACCGCGCAGCCGTAATTCGACGAGGTCGCATTGACGGGATTGAACGACGATTTGCTGTCCCAGTTCGGGCAACCCGGCACCGACGCCGTCGCGCGCGTGACGATGACGCGCAGATAGCCCTGCGGCACCGCGCCGGTGGTCACCGGTACGTCGGAGCTGAGCAGCATGCCGCGGCGTTCGACCATCGAACGGACGGTCGCCTGGGCAGAGCCGGCGCCATATGCCGACCCGTCCTCGATCGCGACGCGGTCGCCGTAGCGTACGCCCATCGCATCGAACCATCCTTGCAGGCGGCCCTGTTCGCTGGGCGGCAATTCGCCGTTCGCGGCAGCGACGTCGAATTGATAGATGCTGTTGCGCACGACCGGCTGGTGCACCGATTCGAGGCTGCGGTTGCTATAGGCGGCACCCGTGCAGCCAGCGAGCGACGTGGCGAGAGCCAGGACCGTCCAAGTTGCGATTTTCTTCATCACTTTGCTCCTGAAATCCGCCGCGTCACTTGATGCTGAAGCCCGGCGACGCGTCGCCGCCGCGCGGGCGATCGGCGTCGCCCACGCTGGTGTCGAGCCGCGGCTTGGGGCGGTCGCCGCCCGTCACGCCGTTGCTCGTCTGGCCGAGGAGCAGGCGCTGCAGGTCGTTCGAATCCTGGAAGGCGTCGGTCGGCAGCTTGATCTCGTTCGCCGACACCGGCTGGACCAGATAGGGAGTCACGACGATCACCAACTCGGTCTCGCCGCGGCGGAAGCTGTCCGATTTGAACAGGGTTCCCAGCACGGGGATGTCGCCGAGGCCGGGGATCTTGTCGATCGCGCCGATAGAGCGATTGTTCAGCAGCCCGGCGATCATGAAGCTTTCGCCCGAGCCCAGTTCCACGGTCGTTTCGGCTCGGCGGACGGTCAGTGCGGGGACCTGAAAGCCCTGCATCTGGATCGCGCCTTCGGTCGAAAGCTCCGATACTTCGGGACGAACGCGCAGGCTGATCCGGCCGTTCGACAGGACCGTCGGTGTATAGGCCAGGCTGACGCCATATTGACGATATTCGATCGTCGTGCCGGCGAAGTTTCCGGGAATCGGCACCGGGAATTCGCCGCCCGCGAGGAAGTTTGCAGTCTCGCCCGAGATGGCGGTCAGGTTGGGCTGGGCCAGCGTCGCGACCATGCCCGACCGCTCACCCACGTCAAGCGAGGCGATGAGATCGAGGCCGAACAGGCGGCCCGCACCCACGAGGCTGCTCGTCCCCGGGGGCGTGTTGACGGCGAAGCTTGTCGAGCCGTCGGGATTATAGGTGATGGTTCCCGCCTGGCGCCCGCGGAATATGCCGCCGAGGAAGCCCCCGGTGCTGTCGCGCGTCAGGACGTTGCCGCTGATTTCCTTGACCAGCGAGCGGTTAACTTCGGCGATGCGGACCTGCAGGTTGACCTGCAACGGCGTTGCCGTCCGCAGGCGAGACAGGACCTTGGTCGGTTCGCCGACAAATGCCTGCACCAGCCGTTCGGCCTCGGCCGCGTCGTCGGGCGACTGGACCGTTCCGGTCAGCAGGACAAAGCCATTCATCGTGTTCGCCGAAATGCTCGCGCCGGGCATGGCCAGCGACAGCATCTGGTCGATCGTCTCGATGTTGTTGCCGACGCGGGCGACGGTCGAAAAGACGACCCGCCCGCTGGCGTCGGTGGCATAGATGCTGGTCTCGCCAGGCTTCTTGGCAAAGATATAGAGCTGGCGGTTCGAGCGGACCTGGACGTCGGCGACGCTGTCGTCGGCGACGAAGATGTCCGACATCGAGGCCGGCAGGCTGACGAGGCGGCCACGGCCGACCGACAGGTCGATGCTGCCGCTGGCGTTCTGCACAGCCTGGGCGTGCACCGGCGCCGAAGGTGCGGCGACCAGGGTGGTCGCGACCAGACCGATCGCCAGCGTGCGGGCCAAGGCTACCGCCTTGAAATTGGCTTTGCTGTTCATCTTACTTACCCCCAACCGGAACGACGGTCATCTTGTCGCCGCGGGTCACGCGAACGACCGGACCGGCCGAAGCGGCGCCACCGCGATCCACATAGGACGGAGCGGAATTGGTGTTGCCCGACGCCTGCGGCGGCGACGACACGCGGCCGCGAACCGGGATCCAGAAGCGCGAGACGTCGCCACCGGTCGTCGCCGACGAACGGCTCGCCGTCGGACGCGCGGCGGCTTCGGCCAGCATCTTGCGCTCGGCGACCGCGCCACCCTTGGCGGGAACGTTGATCTCGCCCGAGGCAATGGCGCTTTCGAGGTCGCCGGTGCTTTCGGCGAGCGGGCGCAGGGCCAGCGACAATTTCCCCATGTCCTGCGCAACTGCGATCTTTTCGGCGATTTCGGGCGTGGCTTCGAGCGTTACCGAGCCGAAGGTGCGAACCGGGGTCTTGCCCGTTTCATCCTCGGCGTCATAACGCTGGTCGGTCGCCAGCACGCGAACGTTGCGAACGATCGTTTCGGCGGTGAAAATCTGCTTGTCGGGATAGGCGCTGCCTTCCTGGACTTCGATCGTCTGGGCGAGCATCACGTCGACGCGGTCACCCGGAAAGACGAAGCCGGCGACACCCTGTTCCTGGCTGACCTTGACCGTCACGGCACGCATGCCCGGGCCAAGCGCCGCGGCGAGGAAGCCGCGATCGTCGGGATGAACCAGCGCGCCCTGCGTCAGCGGCTGGCCGGCGGTGATCGGATAGCGCACGACGGTGCCGACCAACGTGTTCACGTCGGTCTTGTCTTTCATGAAATAGGCCTTTTCGACCAATTCCTTCGGCCAGGGCTGAAACCGGAAGCTGTCCGGGCCGATAATCGTGCCGACGGGGAGCTGCCGCGTCGCCACCAAAATCATCGGACCGGTAATTTCCGGTGCCGCCGCTGCACGAGCCTGCGGCGCTGCCGCCCCGCGCATCATCAGGTTGACCCCGAACGCCGCGCTGATGGCAATCACCAGCGCGCCGACGATCAGCATAATCTTTCGCGTATCCATGACGATTTTTCGCCTCCTCACACCAACCAGAACCGGCGGTGCTTGCCCTCAGCTTCAACCGATAGACTGAAACTGGTTAAGATAGTGTTGGTGAAGCGCCCAAAGGCCTGCTGCGGCGATGGCCACCCCATAGGGCACCTCCGCAGCCTTTTCCGAAGGTCGCAATTTCATATAGATAAGCATGATGGCGGACAGGATTCCGCCCCCGACGGCCATCACGGTGAGCGTGGGCATGAACAGCGGCAGCGGGATCCAGAGCATCACGGCGCCGATCATTTTCACGTCACCGCCGCCCATCGCGCCGATGGCGAAGAGTCCGGCAAAGACGAGGAACACGGCCAGCGCGGCTCCGAACTGGATCGGGACATCGGGCCATGCCGCGAGGCCGCTCGCGATCCAGAAGGGGATTGCGAGCAGCGCGATCACGGCGTTGAGTTCGTTCGAAATGGTCCGCGACCGCAGGTCGCTGATCGCGGCGGCAATCATCAGCACGCCGAGCAGGACCATCAGGCCGAGGGAGATTGCGCCGTTTTCCATCGGCTTTCTCCTACGCATTATGGCTTACCAAAGGGTAACCATACGCACCGGAACGCGCAGCTTGCATTCCCCGGTCCAGCGGATATGCGGCGGGCATGACCGCCGCGCCGCCCTCCGCCACCGATGTGCTGATTGTCGGCGCCGGGATCGCCGGGGCCAGCCTTGCCGCCGCGCTTGCCCCCTCGCGCCGCGTCATGCTGGTCGAGGCGGAGGATGCGCCGGGCTATCACGCGACCGGCCGGTCCGCCGCTTTCTGGCACGAAAGCTATGGCGGGGCAGGGGTCCAGCCGTTGACCCGGGCATCGCTGGAGATGCTGGATCACCCGCCCGCCGAGTTTTCGGATCGCGGCTTCCTGTTGCCGCGCGGCGCATTGACGCTGGGCGAAAGGTCGGAGGCGGCGGCGGTCGACGCCTTCGCCGCCGAGTTCGCTGCGCGGGGCGTCGATGTCGTGCGGATGTCGGGCGCGGCTGTCGCGGCAAAGATCCCAGGGCTTCGCGCCGAATGGAGTGAAGCTGCTTACGAAGCGGCGTGCCGCGACATCGACGTTGGCGCTCTCCATGCCGCCTATCTTCGCGCAGCGAAGCGTGCGGGCGCTACGTTGGTCACGCGCGCGCCATTGCGGCGGGCGCGGCGCGTCGGCGACGGGTGGGATGTCGAACTAGGTGACGAACGCGTCCGCGCGGCGCTGATCGTCAACGCGGCGGGGGCGTGGGCGGACGAGGTCGCCGCCGCCTGCGGCATCGCGCCGGTCGGCATCCAGCCCTATCGCCGAACGGTGATGCAGGTCCGGCTCGGCGTGCCGGTTCCCGCCGACCTGCCGCTGGTCGTCCATGTCGGCGGAGAATTCTACTTCAAGGGGCAGAGCGAGGGCCGGGTCTGGCTGACGCCGCACGACGAAACCCCGACCGCGCCGCACGATGCGGCACCCGAGGAACTCGACGTCGCGCTGGCGATCGATCGGATGCAGTCGGTCGTTGACTGGCCGGTCGTTGCGGTTGAGCGCAAATGGGCGGGGCTGCGCAGCTTCGCGCCCGACCGCCTTCCCGTCTTTGGCGCCGATCGGCACGAGCGCGCCTTCATCTGGTGCGCGGGGCAGGGCGGGTTCGGTATCCAGACCTCGCCCGCGATCGCCGCGTTGCTCGCCGCGCAGCTCGGCGCGTCGGCTCCGGCGGGCGCTATCGCGGATATCGACCCGGCACCGTTCGCGCCATCGCGTTTCGGCTGAATGCGTCTGACGGCTTGCGCGCGATGAAACGACCGGCTTAACATGATGTTGGCAGTGCCATCCCCGGCACAGCCTGACCTGTGGAGGATGGCATGGCCCATTATTTCGAGATCAAGAAGAACAAGGCCGGCGAGTTTGTCGCCTATTTCAAATATAACAGCGAACCCATCTTCTGGACCGAAGGCTATAGCAGCAAGGCCTCCGCAAAAAAAGCCATCGAGTCGATCCTGAAGAACGGCCCGGGCGCGGAAGTTCGCGAAACCGAATGATCTTTAGCGCGCGGGCGCTCTGTGCGCCCGCGCAACTTCCAGCGCGGCGTCGCTCGCCAGCGTGTCGGCCAGTTCATTGTCGCCGTGGCCCGCATGGCCTTTCACCCAGATCCATTCGACCTTGTGCCGGGCGTTTTCCTTGACGAGGCGCTGCCAAAGGTCGGCGTTGGCCACCGGCTTTTTCGCCGCGGTCTTCCAGCCATTCTTCTGCCAGCCGAAAACCCATTTGGTGATGCCGTCGCGGACATAGACGCTGTCGGTCGACAGTTCGACGTTGCAGCTCCGCTTCAGCGCGGCGAGCGCTTCGATCGCCGCCATCAATTCCATGCGGTTGTTCGTCGTATCGGGCTCGCCTCCCGACAAGGTTTTTACGACGTCGCCCCAACGCAGCACGGCGCCCCAGCCGCCCGGACCGGGGTTGCCCTTGCACGCGCCGTCGGTGGCAACGATCACCGTCTTGCTCGAACCCTCCGTCATGCTGCGGCGAACAAGCTTGCCGCGTCGGCGGCGCTGTAGCGCTGCAGGCGCGCGAGGAAAGGCGAGGGATCCTTGCGCGTGACCAGCGCATCGGCGGGCGTGTGCACCCAGTCGTGCGCGCGGGTCAGCAGGAAGCGCAGTGATGCGCCGCGGGCAAGTAGCGGCAGCGCAGCGACCTCGGCCTCGCTCAGCGCGATCTCGCGCGCATAACCCCGCATCAATGCCTGCGCGCGTCCCGTATCGCAATGCCTTCCGTCGGCCGAAAAGCACCACGACGCGTGGGTGATGACGAGGTCGTAGGCCCGAAAATCGGTCGCCGCAAAATAGAAGTCGATCAGCCCGGTGACGCGCTCGCCGAGCATCAGGACATTGTCGGGAAAAAGGTCGGCGTGAATGACATGCGCGGGCAGGTCGTCGGGCCAGTGCGCGTCGAGCCAGGCCAGTTCCTCGTCGACGATCGACTGGAGACCTGGCAGCACGGCATCGAGATTTCCCGTCGCCTCGGCAACGGCGCGCCAATGCCTGTGGCCCATGCTGTTCTCTCGCGCACCCGCATAGCCTTCGAGCGCGCAGTGCATCTGGCCGAGCGCGGAGCCAGCCGCTTCGCACTGCTCGGGCGTCGGCTGCGTCAGCGAAATTCCGGGCAGGAACTGGATCACGCACGCGGCACGGTCCGAAATCTGCTGAATTGCGACGCCGCTCCGGTCGCGGATCATCGCGGGGACCGGGCAATCCTGACTGGCGAGATGGTTCAGCAGGTCGACGAAGAAGGGAAGGTCGCCCTCGCTGACGCGTTTTTCGTAGAGCGTCAGGATGAAACGGCCACCCGTGGTTTCGAGCAGGAAATTGCTGTTCTCGACGCCCTCCGCGATCCCCTTGCACGAGACGACGGTGCCGATGTCGTAGCGGGCCACCAATGCGGCAAGGTCGTCGGGCTCGACGTGCGTATAGACTGCCATCAGGCTGTTTCGAGGCCGCGCGGCAGCTTGAACACCATATTCTCCTCGGCGGTCACGACGATGTTTTCGATGATGGGACGAACCGATGCGACGGCGTCGATCACTTCGCGTACCAGCGTCTCCGGCGCGCTGGCGCCGGCGGTGATGCCTAGCGTGGCGATGCCCTGCAGCCACTCGGGGTCAACATCGGTTCCGCGTTGGACAAGATGCGCGGGCGTCCCGAGCCGTTCGGCAACCTCGACAAGGCGCAGGCTGTTCGAACTGTTCGGTGCGCCGATCACGATCATGCGGTCGCAGTCGCCTGCGATTGCCTTGACCGCGTCCTGCCGGTTCGACGTCGCGTAACAGATATCCTCGCCACGCGGCCCGGAGATGTTGGGAAAACGATGCTGCAACGCCGCGATGATGTCACGCGTATCGTCGACCGACAGCGTCGTCTGCGTCAGGAACGACAACATGTCGGGATCGGACGGCGCCAGCGCGGCAACATCGTCGACCGATTCGACCAGCGTCATCGCGCCTTCGGGAAGCTGGCCCAGCGTACCGATCACTTCGGGGTGCCCCGCGTGACCCACGAAGATGATATGTCGTCCGGCCTCAAACACCCGTTCGGCCTGACGGTGTACTTTCGACACCAGCGGGCAGGTCGCGTCGATATAGTCGAGTCCGCGCATCTCGGCCTTGGCCGGCACCGCCTTGGGCACGCCGTGCGCGCTGAACACCACCGGAACATCGTCGGGAACCTGGTCGAGCGATTCGACGAAAACCGCGCCCTTTGCCTTCAATGAGTCCACGACATAGCGATTGTGGACAATTTCATGCCGGACGAAAACCGGCGCGCCATATTTCTGGAGCGCGAGTTCGACGATGCGGATTGCGCGATCGACGCCGGCGCAAAAGCCGCGCGGTGCCGCGATCAAAACCCTAAGTTCTGCCGCTTCATTGCCGTCGGGGCGCGTCATCGGGTGGGGAGCGTTCATAATGCGCGCGCTCTAGCGCAGCAGGCGCATTGCGGTAAAGCGGCTTCGTCCCCGCCTCATTGTCGTTCTCTTTGTTGCGCCTTGTTCATCGCACCGATAAGAAGCGGCGCGCATGAAGCGGGATCGACCGTCCCGACGCCTGTCAAAGCGCCTGTTTGGAAAGCCTGATTATCATGATGCCCATTTCGTTCCCGTCGCGTAAATTCCTGACCGTGCTGTGCAGCACGGCGGCCATGGCGATGGTGGCGGGTTGTGCGAAGGATAATGAAATCGACCTTGCGGGCGGTGTTGGCATCACCTCGACGCGCAGCGCCTGCCCGGCGGTGGCGGTTCCGCTGCACACTGGCGACATTACGCTGTTCGACCCGGCAACAAGCCGCGACGCGCGCGCGGTCGACGTCGTTGCTGCGATCACCAATGTGACGCCGCAGTGCAACGACGCCGGCGAGAAAGTCTATCAGCTCGCGAGTTTCGATGTCGTCGCTACGCGCCGCGACGCCGGGCCCGCGCGGACGGTAACGCTACCTTATTATGCCACCGTCCTCCAGGGCGGCACCGCCGTCGTTGCAAAGCGGCTTGGCAATGTGGCGGTGACTTTTGCCGAGGGCCAGGTCCGCGGCACCGGCCGGGCGCAGGCGTCGGCCTATGTCGATCGCGCCGCGGCGACGTTGCCCGCCGACATCCAGGAACGCATCACGCGCAAGCGCAAGGCGGGCGACCAGGACGCGGCGGTCGATCCGCTCAGCCTTCCCGAAGTGCGCGCCGCGGTGCAGCGGGCGAGCTTCGAGCTGCTTGTGGGCTTCCAGCTGACGCAGGACCAGCTGGAATATAACGTCCGACGATAGGACCTGCGGCGGCGCCCCGGCGCCGTTCGCTTTTTCACGCCCTGCGCGCCGCCCGGTGACGCAGGGCTTTTCGCGTGCGCCAAGCTGCGATAGGGCGCGCGCAAGACTTTCCGATCGAAGATAGGCCAAGCCCTGTGACCCTGTTCAGCCGTTTTTCCGACCATATCGGCACCGCGCTCGACGCGCTTGCCGCCCGCGACGCCTTGCCCGTCGGCCTCGACCGTTCGGCGATCAGCGTCGAGCCGCCGCGCGATCCCGCGCATGGCGATGTCGCGACCAACGCGGCGATGGTGCTCGCGAAGCCCGCGGGCATGAACCCGCGCGCGCTCGCCGAACTGCTTGTCGCCGAACTGGGCGCGCTCGATGAGGTGACCGAGGCGAGCGTCGCTGGTCCCGGCTTCATCAACCTTCGCCTCGTCGACGATAGCTGGCGCGACGAACTTGCGCTGATCTTCAGCGAAGGCGGCGACTATGGCCGGTCGACGATGGGGCAGGGGCGCCGCGTCAACGTCGAATATGTCTCGGCGAACCCTACCGGCCCGATGCACGTCGGGCATTGCCGGGGCGCGGTCGTCGGCGACGCGCTCGCCGCGCTGCTCGAATATGCCGGGCATGAGGTGATCCGCGAATATTATGTCAACGACGCGGGTGCGCAGGTCGATGTGCTCGCGCGTTCGGTGCACATGCGGTATCGCGAAGCGCTCGGCGAAGAGATCGGCGCGATCCCCGAGGGGCTTTATCCCGGTGATTATCTGATGCCCGTCGCCGACAAGCTCGCGGTCGAATATGGCGACCGGTTCGTCGGCGCGCCCGAAAGCGCCTGGCTTGGCCTGTTCCGCGCCGAGGCGGTCAGCGCGATGATGGACATGATCCGCGCCGACCTCGCAAAGCTCGGCATTCATCACGACCTCTTCTCGTCGGAGGCCGAGCTCCAGGCCGAAGGCAAGCCCGCCGCCGCCGAGAAATGGCTGCGCGAGCATGATCTGGTTTACGACGGCCAGCTCGAAGCGCCGAAGGGCGAGACGCCCGAGGATTGGGAGCCGGTGGAACTGCCGCTTTTCCGCTCGACGCAATTTGGCGACGACCAGGATCGCCCGATCAAAAAGTCGGACGGCAGCTGGACTTATTTCGGCGCCGACCTCGCCTATCACTATCAGAAGGCGCAGAATGCCGACGAATTGATCGATATCTGGGGCGCCGACCATGCGGGCACCGTCAAGCGGATCAAGGCCGCGGTTGCGGCGCTCACCGGCGGCAAGACGCGGTTCGACGTCAAGCTGGTGCAGATGGTTCGCCTGCTCAAGAATGGCGAGCCGTTCAAGATGTCGAAGCGCGCGGGCAATTTCGTGACGCTCGCCGATGTCGTCGACGAGGTCGGCAAGGATGCCGTGCGTTTCACCATGCTGACGCGCAAGGCCGATGCACAGATGGACTTCGATTTCGCCAAGGTGGTCGAGGCGTCGCGCGACAACCCGGTCTGGTATCTGCAATATGCCAACGCCCGGATCGCGCGGCTACGCAAGAAGGCGTCCGATGCGGGGATCGTCCTTCCGGCGCCCGCGCCGGCGCGCCTCAATGCGCACGAGCTTGGGCTGATCAAGCTGCTTGCACAGTTCCCGCGGACGGTCGAGGCGTCGGCCTCGGCGCGCGAGCCGCACCGGATCGCCTTCTACCTTGCCGATGTCGCAGCGGCGTTCCACGCCTGGTACAATCTGGGCAACGACGACCCGGGCCTACGCATCGTGCTCGACAATGATCCCGAACTGACCGCGACGCGCCTTTATTTGGCCGATGGAATCGGGCAGGTTATCCGCAACGGGCTGAACCTGATGGGGGTCGAGGCGCTCGAGGAGATGGTTTGATGGCCGAGAACAAGGGCGCCGGGCAGGCGGATGCGGGGCTGGGTCTGGAAGACGATGATCGTCTCCCCTGGCTCGAAGCGGCCGACGGGTTCGAGGAAGACGGCGAAGTGTCGCCTGCGCGGCTGCTGGTGATGGTGCTCGGCGGGCTGCTCCTGATCGGTGCGGTGCTCGGCGGCCTATGGTGGGTCCAGAACGGCGGCGCACGCGGCAAGGGCGAGCTGATCGCCGCGCAGCAGGGTGACTATAAGGTCGCACCCAAGAATGACGGCGCAAAGACGTTCGACGGCGAGGGCGATGCCAGCTTCTCGGCCAGCGAAGGCGCCGAGCCGGCGGGCAAGGTCGATCCGACGCGGATGCCCGAAGAGCCTGCGGTGACCCCGCAGGAACGTGAGGCGGCGGCGAAGAAGGTCGCTGCGGACAAGGCTGCCGCGACAAAGGCTGCGGCGGCCAAGGCCGCCCCTGCGGACAAGGGCAAGCCCGCTGCCGCCCCGGTGAAGACGGCCGAATTTGCTGCAAAGCCCGCGCCGGTTTCGAACGGGGCAATGATCCAGCTCGGCGCATTCAGCAGCGATGCCGCGGCCGCCAAGGCGTGGACCAATTTGTCGAAGCGTTTTGCGTATCTCGCCGAACTCAACAAATCGGTGTCGCCCGCAAAGGTCGGCGATGGGACCGTCTATCGTTTGCGCGTCTCGGCGGGTACGGCCGCCAACGCCGCGAATTTGTGCGGAAAATTGCGTGTCGCGGGTGAAAATTGCGTCGTCGTTCGCTGATTCGGCCCGTTTGGCCGCAGACTCCGTTGGTGCAATGCTCCCACTATGGCATGATCATCGCTTGGTCGCTGTCTGAGGGGACGGCGACCGATGGAGTTTGACGTACGATGATACCCGCGATTTTTGGCCTGTCGGGCCTGACCCTCACCGACGACGAACGCGCTTTCTTTCGCGACAGCGACCCCGCGGGCTATATCCTGTTCGGGCGCAACATCGAAAACCGCGAGCAGGTACGCCGCCTGACCGACGAACTGCGCGCGCTCGATGGGCGCGCCAATCTGCCGATCCTGATCGATCAGGAGGGCGGCCGCGTCGCGCGCATGAAATCGCCCGAATGGCCCGCTTTCCCAAGCGGTGCGGCGTTCGATGCGCTGTACGAACGGGCGCCCGCGAGCGCGATCGAGGCGGCGCGGCTCAACGCGATGGCGCTCGCCGCCATGCTGTCGGAGGTCGGCATCACGGTCGATTGCCTGCCATTGCTCGACGTCCGCCAGCCGGGCGCCAGTGACGTCATCGGCGACCGTGCGCTCGGCAGCGAACCGATGCGCGTCGCCGCGCTCGGGCGCGCGATCCTGAGCGGGCTGCAGGATGGGGGTGTCGTCGGGATCGTCAAACATATCCCCGGCCATGGCCGCGCCCTGCTCGATTCGCACAAGGAACTGCCCATCGTCACCGCGCCCGACCGCGATCTCCAGACCGATCTGGCGCCCTTCGCGGCGCTCCGCGACGCGGCGATGGCGATGACCTGCCATGTCGTCTTCACCGCCTGGGACCCGGACCGGCCCGCGACGCTGTCCCCGCTCGTCATCGACAGCGTGATCCGCCAGCGCATTGGCTTTCATGGCCTGCTGCTCAGCGACGATCTCGATATGGAAGCGCTGTCGGGCGACGTCCCTTCGCGCGCGGCCGACGCCGTTGCTGCGGGCTGCGACATCGCGCTCAATTGCTGGGGCAAGATGGACGACATGGTCGGGATCGCGAATGCGCTCGATCCGATCAGCACCGTCTCGCGCGCGCGCCTCGAAGGCGCGATGGACCGTGTTTTGGGGGTCGGCGACGACCGGGCCTTTGCGACGCTGGTCGACCAGCGTGACGCGCTGCTGGCGATGGCCTGACCGGCTGATGGACGAACTGCCGCTCGATTTCGAGATCGCGCCGGCAGCGCCCGAACGCGAAGACGCCCTGCAGCTTTCGCTCGAAAGCTGGGAAGGCCCGCTCGACCTCTTGCTGGCGCTGGCGCGTAACCAGAAGGTCGACCTCAAGCAGATTTCGATCCTCGCGCTGGTCGAACAATATCTCTCGTTCATCGCCGAAGCGCGCGAGCTGAAGCTGGAGGTCGCCGCCGACTATCTCGTGATGGCGGCGTGGCTCGCCTATCTCAAATCGGCGTTGCTGCTCCCCAAGGACCCGCTGGAGGATCCGTCGCCCGACGAACTGGCGCTGCGCCTGCAACTGCGGCTTCAACGGCTCGCGGCGATGCGCGATGCGGCGGCGCGGCTGCTCGCGCGCGACCGCGTCGGCCGCGATGTCTTCCTGCGCGCCAAGCCGGAAGGGCTGCGCGACGTCCGGGTCCGGCGCTGGGACGCGAGCCTTTACGACCTGCTTTCGGCCTATGGGCAGGTCAAGCTCCGGTCCGAGCCGGTCGTGCACACGGTCTCGCGCCGCCCGGTGGTTACACTCGACGCCGCCCTGCAGCATCTGCAGCGGATGCTGGGAGTAAAGCTCGACTGGGCCGAACTCTCCGATTTCCTTCCGGCCGACTATGACGGTCCGCTCCGTCGTTCCGCAATCGCATCGAGCTTCGTCGCTGCCCTCGAACTGGCGCGACAGGGCCGCGTCGAGTTGAAGCAGGAGGGCGCGTTCGAACCGCTTTATCTGAAGGCAGCCGCAATGGGACAAGGGGCATGATCGACGATCTCGAACGCGCGATAGAGGCGATGCTTTTCGCCAGCGACGAAGCGCTCGACGCACGGCAGGTCGCGAATCGGCTGGGCGGAGAGATGACGCCGGGTGACGTTCGCGCGATCATCCAGGCGATCGCCGCGCGGCATGCGGGCAGCGGGATCGAACTGGTCGAGCGCGGCGGGCATTGGCATTTCCAGACCCCCTCCGACCTTGCGCACCTGCTCCGCCGCGAGCGCGACGATCCGCGCAAGCTGTCGCGCGCCGCCGCCGAAGTGCTGGCCATCGTCGCCTATCACGAACCCGTCAGCCGCGCGGAAATCGAGGCGATCCGTGGGGTCCAGACATCCAAGGGGACGCTCGACGTGCTGATGGAGGCTGAGTGGATTGCCCCCGCGGGCCGCCGCGAGGTGCCGGGGCGTCCACTGATTTACAAGACGACCGACGCGTTTCTGCAACATTTCGGCCTCACGAGCCGCAAGGACCTGCCGGGCGTGGAGGATTTGCGCGCGGCGGGACTACTCGACCCGGTCGATCTCGCTTTCGAGGAAGCGATGGGCGAACTGGACCTAGTAAAAGACGGCGAGGAAGCCTAGATAGCGGCCTCAAGGAGAATTTGAGATGGGTAGCTTCAGCATCTGGCACTGGCTCGTGGTCGGGATTCTCGTCCTGCTGCTGTTCGGCAAGGGCCGTTTTTCGGACATGATGGGCGATGTCGCCAAGGGCATCAAAAGCTTCAAGAAGGGCATGGCCGACGATGATGCGCCGACGCCCGCACCCAAGCACATCGAAGGCCAGCGCGCGCCCGATGCCACCCCGGTTTCGACCCCGACTGCCGAGCACGACAAGCTCTGATTGCCGTCCGCTTGCGGGGGAAGTGTTAGTTCATGTTTGACGTTGCGCCCACCGAGTTGTTGCTCGTCGTGGTGGTGGCCTTGGTCGTTATCGGCCCCAAGGACCTCCCCAAGGCAATGCGCTTTGTCGGCAAATGGATGGGGAAGGCGCGTGGCATGGCGCGCCATTTCCGTGCCGGGCTCGACACGATGATGCGCGAGGCCGAGCTCGAAGAGCTCGAAAAGCAATGGCGCGAACAGAATGACGCGATCATGCGGGAATTCCCGCGCATCGACGATGTGAACACGCCGTCGCCAGCCGCATCGGCACCCACTGCCGGATCCGGACCCGCAACCGAAGCGGAGGCCGACGAGGCGGCGGCCGCGAGTCCGCCCGAAACGCATGCGATCCCGCCGAAGGACGGGCCACTGCCATGAGCGCCGAAGAAGCGCCCGTGACGACTGGTGACGATGACGGCGCCGGCGGCAAGATGCCGCTGCTCGACCACTTGATCGAGCTGCGCTCGCGCCTGCTGAAATCGCTGCTGGCGATCGGCGTCGCCTTTGGCGTGTGCCTATATTATGCGAAGCCGATTTTCGGCATTCTGGTCCAGCCCCTTGTCCGCGCGGGGCAGGGAAAGCTCATCTATACGCAATTGTTCGAGGCGTTTTTCGTCGAGATCAAGGTGGCGCTGTTCGCCGCGACGATGATCGCCTTTCCGGTGATCGCCAACCAGCTTTGGAAGTTCGTTGCGCCGGGGCTCTATCGCAAGGAAAAGCGGGCGTTGCTGCCGTTCCTGCTCGCGACACCGGTCCTTTTCGCGATCGGCGCGAGCTTCGCCTACTTTATCACCATCCCGATCGCGCTCAAATTCCTGCTCGGGTACCAGGGCGATATCGGGGGGATCACACAGGAAGCGCTGCCTTCGGTCGGCAATTACCTCAGCTTCACGATGCAGTTTATCATGGCGTTCGGCATCGCCTTCCTGCTCCCCATCCTGCTGATGCTCATCGAGCGCTCGGGACTGGTGACGCGCGAGCAGCTGGTTTCGGCGCGCCGCTATATGATCGTTGCGGCCTTTGCGATCGCTGCGGTGTTCACACCGCCCGATATCCTCAGCCAGCTCCTGCTCGCAGTGCCGCTGGTATTCCTCTATGAAATGTCGCTCTTCGCGATCTGGTTTACCCAGCGCCGACGCAAAACAGGCGCCGAAGAGGCGCCTGTCGAGCCTCTCGAAGAGGCTTAGGGTAAGTTACTCAATTCCCCGATCAGTTGATGGCATCGCTGCCGGCCTGGCCGACAGATTCGATATCGCGACCGGCACCCTTTACCGTGTTACAGCCAGCGACCAGAAAGCTTGCCATCAGGGCGAGAAGGATTGCGCGGTAACTCGTCATATTTCTACCTCTCAGGATGTGGTGCAAAATGGCCCGGCACGCTTTCGAGGGGGGGAGGGAAATGCGGGCCGGGCCAATGTTGCTGAGCAGCGCTGCGGGGGGGCGATGACCGCTGCTCGAAATGGAAACGACGGACGAGCCGGATAGGTTCCCAAAAAAAATCATGTTGATGAAATTTTTTTCGGATCGTTCCGAACTTCCCGGATTCCAGTATCTTGCCGTTAGAGTGCGGTCAGGCCGCTGAGCACGGCGAGGCCGAGGAACGCCAAAAATCCCATGGAATCGGTCGTCATCGTGACGAAGATCGAACTTGCGACCGCGGGGTCCTGATCGAGCCGGTCGAGCAGCAGCGGGATCGCGACCCCCGCAACCCCCGCCACGAATATGTTCACGATCATCGCTGCGGCGATAACGCCGCCAAGCTGTGGATTGCCGAACCACAAAGCGGTCGCGGTCCCGGCAATGAGCGCGATCGTCCCGCCATTGAGCAGTGCGATCTTCATCTCGCGCCAGATCGCGCGCCAGCTGTTCGAATCGGTGAGCTGGTTCATCGCAAGCGCACGTACCGTCACAGCGAGCGTCTGCGTGCCCGCATTGCCGCCAACCCCCGCGACGATCGGCATCAGCGCGGCGAGCGCGACCATATGTTCGATCGCGCCGCCGAAGAAACCGACGATCGTCGACGCAACGAGCGCGGTACCAAGATTGGCAATCAGCCAGCGCACGCGCGCGCTGTAGGTTTCGCGGATCGGTTCGTTGATGTCACCGTCGCCCGCGCCCGACAGGCGCAGGATATCCTCGCCCGCTTCTTCCTGAATGATGTGGACGATGTCGTCGACCGTGATCATGCCGACCAGCCGCCCACCCTTGTCGACGACCGCGGCCGAAATCAGCGCATATTTCTGGAATCGCAGCGCGACCTCTTCCTGATCCATGTCGATAGGGATCAGCGTCTGT
Source organism: Sphingopyxis sp. (assembly GCF_035998905.1). Taxonomy (GTDB): domain Bacteria; phylum Pseudomonadota; class Alphaproteobacteria; order Sphingomonadales; family Sphingomonadaceae; genus Sphingopyxis. Next base: position 154,338 of record NZ_DASYHG010000024.1, read on the forward strand.
TCGCGCTTCATCACATCGCTGATTGCGATGTCGCGCGGGGTGCGCAGAATCCAGCTCAACTGGCAGGTGCCGACGGGGCGGTGCATCGGATCGACGACGAAGATTTCCCAGAAGTCGCTGGCAAGGTCGGTGTCTTCGCGCAGTCGGTCGATCACATCGCCGACGGTCACATGTTCGGGAACCGCGACCAGGTCGCGCTGCATCAGGCGCCCGGCCGATTCCTCGGGGAAGGAGAGGGCATCCTCGATCGCGGCACGATCTTCGGGTTCCATCGCCTGAAGGACGGCCTGCTGCTCGTCCTCTTCCATGTCCTCGATGATCGCGACGGCATCGTCGGTATCGAGTTCGGACGCGAGTTCGGCAACTTGCTCGGGCGCGAGCAGGTCGATCAGTTCCTCGCGGACATAATCGTTCATTTCCGCCAGCACATCGGCGGACAGCATGTCGCCGAGCACCGCGGCCAGCATCGGGCGCTCGTCGGAACGCGCGAGTTCGAACAGGTCGGCGATGTCGGCGGGATGGAGGCGGCCGACCCGCTCGCGCGCAGCTTCGCTCTCGCCGGCTTCGGCAAGATCGATGACGTCGCGGACGAATTCGGGCTTCAGCCGGTCGTCCTCATCGAGTTCGGTTTCGGCTTCGCGCGGCGGCGGGTCGCGTTCACGCTCGTCGGTGATGACGATTTCTTCCGGCGGCAGGGAATCTTCGCGTTTGTCCATCGCGCGGTCCTCCCTGACAATTGCGGCGTGCGAGCTTTCCCCTAGTGCCGCCACCCGCCGATGGCAACGCCGCGAACGCCTTTTGCGCATTTAGTGCGTGGCTTTGACGGCGGCGGCGGTTATGGGACCGCCAACGCAGACCGCAGGAGTTCAACCATGTCAGAAACGCTTACCCTTTCGCTGTCGACCGGCGATGTCGTCATCCGCCTTCGCCCCGACCTCGCGCCGCTGCATGTCGAGCGCATCTCGTCGCTCGCCAAGGAAGGCTTTTACGACGGTGTCGTGTTCCACCGCGTGATTCCGGGCTTCATGGCACAGGGCGGCGATCCGACCGGCACCGGTATGGGCGGCAGCGAGCTTCCCGACCTGCCGCAGGAATTCAACAGCGAGCCGCACGTCCGCGGTGTCTGCTCGATGGCGCGCGCGCAGAATCCGAACAGCGCGAACAGCCAGTTCTTCATCTGCTTCGACGACGCACGCTTCCTCGACAACCAGTACACCGTTTGGGGCGAGGTGATCGAAGGCATGGACAATGTCGACGCGCTGCCCAAGGGCGAGCCGCCGCGCGAGCCCGGCAAGATCGTCAAGGCGACCGTCAGCTGAATTACAAAGTCCCCGCTTCGGCGGGGACTTTTTTGCCTAGTCGCCGATAAAGCCGTTGAGCCGTTCGCAGGCGGCGATCCAGTCTTCCTTGAATTCCTGCACGACCTGCCCGGCGCCCATCGCTTCGTTCATCAAGCCGACGCCCTGGCCGACCCAATAGGTTGCGAGCGCCTTCGCGCCTTCGTGGCCGCCTTCGGATAATTTATCGACCTTGCGCAGCGCGGGTTCGCTGACCAGCGATTGCAGCGGCATCGGGAGCGGCTTGGGCGCGCCATCGGCCTCCCACGCATCGGTCCACGGCGAACGGAGCTGGCGCGACGGCTTGCCGGTGCGGCTCTTCGACCGCACCGTGTCGCGCGATGATGCTGCGAGCATCTTTTCCTTCACGATCGGATTGGTTTCGGCCTCCGCTGTCGTCAGCCAGACCGATCCCGTCCACGCACCGTGCGCGCCCATCGCCATCGCCGCGGCCATCTGGCGACCGGTGACGATCCCGCCCGCCGCGAGGATTGGGGTATTCGCACCGACGGCCTCGACTGCCGCGGCAACTTCGGGCACCAGCACCATCGTCGCGACCTCGCCGCAATGGCCGCCCGCTTCGCCGCCCGCGACAACAAGGATATCGACTCCAGCACGGACCTGCGCCAGCGCATGGTCGCGCGTGCCGACCAGCGCCGCGACGGGGACGTTGTGGCGCTTGCCGAGTTCGAGCATCCGCGGCGGCGGAACGCCCAGCGCATTGGCGATCAACTTGATCGGATGACGGAATGCGACTTCGAGCAGCCTGGCGGCGCCATCCTCGTGCATATTGTCGCCAAAGCTTTGCCGGGCGTCCATCGCGGCTTCGAGTCCCGCGGCATCGACGTCGAACTTACCGAGCAGGTCGGCGGCGAACTGCAGGTGCGTTTCGGGTATCTTCGCGGCGCCCGACGACGGGGCCTCGCCCTTGCCGACGAAGCTGTTGGGGACGATCAGGTCGACGCCATAGGGGAGGCCGCCGATATGGGCGTCGATCCACTGCAGCTCTTCCTCGAGCCGTTCAGGCGGCAGCGCGGCGGCGCCGAAGACGCCCATTCCCCCGGCCTTCGACACGGCAACGACGACGTCGCGGCAATGCGAAAAGGCAAGGAGCGGGAATTCGATACCGAGCATCGCGCAGATGGGGGATTGCATGGGGCCTCTCCTGTTTGTCTATTTGCACCCATGTCAGCGCCAGTTGACGTAAACGTCAAGTTGATTTGCTAGGCGGTGCGATTATCGCAGGCGGCATGACCCAATTCTCTTTGCCCGATTTCGACCTCGATGCCTTCGTTCGCGCCACTTTGGCCGAGGACCTGGGGGCAGGGGGCGACATCACCTCGATGGCGACGATCCCCGCCGATGCGCGCTTCGGCGGCGTGATGGACAGCCGCGATGCGATCACCGTCGCGGGCCTGCCGATCGCCGAGCGATTCTTTTGTGCCCTCGACCCCGCAATGGAGATCGAGATACTGGTCGAAGAGGGCACGCAGGTTGCGCCGGGCAGCGACCTGATGCGGCTGTCGGGCAATGCCCGCGCGATGCTGACCGCCGAGCGATCGGCGCTCAATACGGTGCAGCATCTGTCGGGCATCGCAACGATGACGCGCCAATATGTGGATGCGCTCGCCGGAACCGGCGCGACCTTGCTCGATACGCGCAAGACGATTCCGGGCCTTCGCGTGCTCGAGAAATATGCGACGCGGATGGGCGGCGCGACCAATCACCGCATGGGCCTGTGGGACGCGGCGATGATCAAGGACAATCATGTCGCGGTCGCCGGATCGGTCGAGGAAGCCGTGCGGCGCGCGGTTACGGCGGGGATCGCAAGCATCATCGTCGAAGTCGACCGCGTCGCGCAGGTCGAACCTGCGCTGGCCGCCGGTGCGACGCACCTGCTGCTCGACAATATGGACATCGCCGAATTGCGCGAATGCGTCGCTTTGGTTGGTGGTAAGGTGCCGACCGAGGCGTCGGGCGGGGTCCGGCTCGATACGATCCGCGACATCGGTGCGACGGGCGTAACCTTTGTTTCGGTCGGGCGGCTGACGCAGTCGGCGCCGGCGGCGGACATCGGGCTCGATTTTGCGCTGGCTTAGCGCGGTTGCGCTGGCGCTGATACCGGTCGCGGCGCAGGCGCAATCGCTGGCTTGCTCGGCGCCCGACCGCATCGCGGTGCCGCGCCTCGAGCAGCCCAAGCGCGGCGAACCCGTCCGTAATCCCAAGACGACGGGCTATCTGCTCAGCATGAGCTGGTCGCCGCAACACTGTGCCAACGCACGCAATCCGCGCGATGCGCGTGACCGTTTCCAATGCTCGGGTGAGGGCGGGCGTTTCGGCTGGGTGCTCCACGGGCTATGGCCCGAAACCGATGCCCCCGGTTATCCGCAATGGTGCCGCCCGGCGAAGATCGTGCCGCAGCCGGTGCTGAAGAAGCATATGTGCATGACGCCGTCGGCGCAGCTCCTCCAGCATGAATGGGCGAAGCATGGGACGTGTATGAGCCCCAATCCCGCCGCCTATTTCCGGTCGGCAGATATATTGTTCCGCGCGGTACGCTTTCCCGACATGAAGAAGCTTGTGGCGGAACCCCAGACGGCGGGCAGTATCCGGAGGGCCTTTGCCGCGGTCAATCGCGGCGTGACGCCGCCGATGATCGCCGTCTCGCTCGACCGGAAGGGGTGGCTCAGCGAGGTGCGCCTGTGTCTGGGCGCGCGAATGAAACCGGCGCGTTGCAAGCCTTTCCAGTCGGGGGTCGGCGACAACCGTCCAGTCCGCATCAAGCCGATGCCGGCATCTTAAGGCGTCCGCCGCAGAGCGTCCCACATCAGGACGTTGCGGCGTTAACACTCTTTTAACCTTATCGACTCGTTAACATCGTCCTAGCCTCGGCTGCATGGACTCGGACGATCATATCGATATTCGCACCCTGGTTCGCGAACATGGGGCACGGCAGCTGACGATCGCACGGTTGAGCGCGCCGGCGGACTGGCAGAGTGAATTGCGAAGGGCGCTCGCTGCGCATCGCGAGCCGGTCACGATCTTTTCGAACAACGATTTCCGGCTGTTCCTGCAGAGCTTCGCTATTTTCTTTACCGCGACGATGATGTTCCTGATCTAATCAGGCCGCAATTGCGGGACTCCATCGCAGGCCTTGTGCAGGCGCCACGCCAGCATCGCCGACACGAGGCACATCGCCGCGACCATCAGCAGCGTGTCGTCGATTGTCAGGCCGATACCGATCAGCACACTGAGCAACAGCGTCGCGGCAACCATGAAGCCCGAATTGACGATATTGTTTGCGGCGACGGTGCGTGCGGTCTGTGACTTGGCGACCGTCGTCGTCAGGAACGCATAGAGCGGCACGACAAACATGCCGCCTGCGATTGCGATGCCGAGCAGGTCGAGGATGATGCGATCGCCCGCGGTGAGCGCGAGGAAGTCGCGCCAGTTCATCAGCGTCGCGCCATGGTGGCTCCACCCCTTCACATTCCACCACAGGTCGAGCACGAACAGCCCCATCACGATCACCGATCCCGGCGAATAGCGCGCCGAAACATGCCCTTTGAGCAGGCGGTTGACGACGATCGAACCGATCGCGACACCAACCGAGAAAATCGCAGTAAACAGGGTCGCGACGGTGTTGTCGGCGCCCAACGCGTTTTTCACCAGCGGTGGGAACTGCGCGGCGAGGATCGCACCGATCGCCCAGAAGAAGCTGATGGAGAGGATCGCAAGAAACAGCCGCGGGATATGCATCGTCGAATTGACGATCTGCCACGACGAGCGAAGCACATTCCGGTCGATGACCATGCCCGCCGCTTCCTTCTCGGGCGGTGCCGAAGGCACATAGGTCGCGGTCAGGCGTCCGATGATCGCGACGAGGATGATGCCTGGGATGGCGATGTGCGGCGGGGTAAGACCGCCGACGATTGTGCCGCCGAGGATCGCGATATAGGTGCCCGCCTCGACCCAGCCGGTTCCCGCCAGTACTTCGTCCTCGTGCAGATGCTGCGGCAGGATCGCATATTTGATCGGACCGAAGAAGGTCGAGTGCATGCCCATTGCGAACAGCGCGAGCAGCATCACGGGCACCAGATGAAACCAGATGCCGATCGCGCCGACGATCATGATAAAGATTTCGGCCGTCTTGATGGCGCGGATCATCCGCGTCTTGTCGGTGCTGTCGGCGAGTTGCCCGGCGAGCGCGGAAAAAAGGAAGAAGGGCAGGATGAAAAGCCCCCCTGCGAGCGCGTTGAACCACGCCTCGGTCTCGGGATCCTTGTAGATGGTGAAGGTGACGAGGATCACCATCGCCATCTTGTAGAAATTGTCGTTGAAGGCGTTGAGGAACTGTGTCGCGAACAGTGGCAGGAACCGGCGTTGCTTCATCAGCGCAAAGGAACCGGTCATTGAAAATCCACTTTTGTACCCCGACATTCGGACAACGCCCGCCCCAAGAGGCAATATGGTTGTCGCCCAGCGGGCTTATCGGTTAGGGGAAGCGGGGTCAAAGCCCATTTTGGGCGGAACGTAACGCGCGCGCTGGAATCAGGGACCATGCTCAGTCTTCCGAACATCCTGACATTGTCGCGCATCCTGGCGGTGCCCATATTGCTTTTCCTGTTGTGGCCCGGCGTGGTCGAAGGATCGCACCAGCCCAAGCCGATCGACTATGCGCTTGCCTTTGGCCTCTACTGCCTGATGGGCATTACCGATTATTTTGACGGCTATGTTGCACGCTCGCGCGGGATCGTGTCGCGGCTCGGCGCCTTCCTCGACCCGATCGCCGACAAGATCATGATCGCGGCGGTGATCCTGCTGCTCGTCTTCACGCGCGATATTGCCGGCTACCATGTCATCGCCGCGCTGATGATCCTCCTGCGCGAGATCATCGTATCCGGTTTGCGCGAATTCCTCGCGACGCTGCAGGTGTCGATGCCCGTCACGCAGCTGGCGAAGTGGAAGACGACCTTCCAGCTCGTCGCCTTCGGCGCGCTGATCCTTGCGGGCGCGCTTCCGGCGATGGCGTGGATCAAGACCGTCGGGCTGGCCTCGCTCTGGGGCGCAGCCGTGCTGACGCTGATTACCGGTTGGGATTATCTGCGCGTCGGCCTGAAGCATATGGATTGAGCGCGATGGCGTTGCACATTGCCTATTTTGCCTGGGTCCGTGAGCGGATGGGGATCGCTGAAGAGGTCGTCGAGGTTCCGGCGAGCATAGCCGATGTCGGCGCGCTGGTTGCGTGGCTCGCGGCGCGCGACGCGCGGGGCGCGATCGCCTTTGCCGAACCTCGGCGAATCCGGGCTGCGGTCGACGGGGTGATGATGGGGCCTGACGCGCCGCTTTCGGGCGCCCGCGAAGTTGCGTTGTTTCCGCCGGTGACGGGCGGATGATCCGCGTCCTGGTCCAGCCCGCGGCGGTCGATGTGGCCGCCGAACTCGACCTTCACGATGCCGGCGGGCATGGCGCGAGCGCGAGTTTCATCGGCCGGGTGCGCGGCGAAGGCGATCTTGTCGAGCTGTTCCTCGAACATCATCCGGTGATGACCGAAGCGGGGCTGGCGGACCTGGCCCACGCCGCCACCGACCGCTGGCGGCTTTCGGCGCTGACGCTGATCCACCGCGTCGGCGCGATGGAGCCGGGCGACACGATCGTCCTTGTCCTCGCGAGTAGCCCGCACCGCGCCGAAGCGCTCGCGGCGTGCGAATTTCTGATCGATCGGCTGAAAACCGACGTCATGCTGTGGAAGCGCGAGACGTTCGCCGACGGGCGCGTGCAATGGGTCGAGCAGCGCGAAGGCGATCACAGCCGCGCGGAGCGCTGGGACCCGGCCTAGTTCGTCACCTGATGTTTACGGAAAATATCCGCGAGCATTCGGAACTCGTCGGCGCGCGGGCTGCCCTTACGCCATACGAGCGCGATCGTTCGCCAGTCATGTTCCGAATCGAGCGGCCGCGTGTCGATGTCGGTGTGATCGAGAATGCCCGCCTCAATCGCCATTTGGGGAAGCATCGTGATGCCAAGGCCGTTGTCGACCATCTGTACCAGCGTGTGCAGCGATGTCCCCATCATCCGCGCGCCGGCGCGCAGTTCGGGGCGGTTGCACGCGGCGAGGACATGGTCTTTCAGGCAATGTCCGTCCTCGAGCATCAGCATCTGCGCCGGGTCGAGCTGATCGGCGCTGACCATCGCGGGGAGGTCCTCGGACTGGTCGCCGGGGAAGGCGACGAACAGCGCGTCGTCGAACAGATTTTCGGCTTCGACGTCGCCGCACGCATAGGGGAGGGCGAGCAGGACGCAGTCGACGGTGCCGTGGTGGAGCGACTCGCACGCCTGCGCGCTCGGTTCTTCGCGAAGGAAGAGCTTCAGCGACGGGCGCTCCTTGCGAAGACGCGGGAGCAGTCCGGGAAGGAGGAAGGGCGCGATCGTTGGGATGACGCTCATACGCAACTCACCGACGAGCGGTGCTGCCGCGGCGGCGGCCATGTCGGCGAGTTCCTCAGCCTCGCGCAACACGCGGTGTGCCTTTTCGACGATCGCGTTGCCGAGCCCGGTGAAGCGCACGACGCGGCGAGTGCGTTCGACGAGCGTCTGTCCAAGCAAGGTTTCAAGTTCGCGAATGCCCGCCGACAGCGTCGATTGCGTGACGTTGCACGCGTCGGCGGCGCGGCCGAAATGGCCGTGCTCGTGCAGTGCGACGAGATATTGCATCTGCTTCAGCGAGGGGAGGTAGTTGTGCATTGATCGAATGTAGCAATCGATGCTCTGTTTTTGAACAGGTTTGTCGATCAAAATTCGTGGCCATTGTGGTGGTGATTATTGTCGGCTCCCGGCGAGCCGTGATAGCAAGGGCGATCAACCGGCGCGGAGGGGCGGTATGGCGGTTTCCCGTTTTCTGATCGGCGGCGTGGCGAGCGCGCTCTTGCTCACCGGCGGCCTGTTCATGTGGAAGGGCTATACACAGATCGCCGAGGAAGAGGTCTTGCCCGACCCGCCGCCGAATTTGCCCGCGATCCCCGTGGCCGCCGCCAATGCCCCCAAGCGCGGCCCCGCGCCGCCGGCGCTGCCCGCCGCCAAGGAAGCGTCGCGCGAAGAGCGGCGCTTCAACCGCTTCGACCGCGACCGCAATGACAAGATCAGCCGGGTGGAGTTGATGTCGTCGCGCACCGCGGCATTCCGCAAGCTCGACAAGGACGGCAATAACCTGCTGACCTTCGAGGAATGGGCTGCCGCGACTGGCGAACGCTTTGCGGGTGCCGACCGCGACAAGTCGGGCGACCTCACGCGGGTCGAGTTCGCGACGACGGCGCCCAAGCGTGCGGCCAAGCCGAAATGTAGCTGCTAAGCGGCGACCCCGTCGGCGGCTTTGACCCATGCGGCCAACGCCGTCCCTGCACGCTGCGTATAGCCGAGCTTGCGGTCCTTCTTGCGGACATCCTCGGCGAGCGGCGGAAAGAGCCCGAAATTGACGTTCATCGGCTGGTAGCTCGCGGCATCGGCGCCGCCGGTGATATGGCCAAGCAGCGCGCCGAGCGCGGTTTCGGGCGGCGGCGGGGACAAATCACGACCGCCGAGCTCGGCAATTGCAAAGCGTGCGGCGACGAGGCCGATCGCGGCGCTTTCGACATAGCCCTCGCAGCCCGTGATCTGCCCCGCGAAGCGGATGTGCGGCGCCGATTTGAGGCGGAGCTGGCTGTCGAGGAGTTCGGGCGAGCGGATGAAGCTGTTGCGATGAAGCCCGCCCAAACGCGCGAATTCGGCCTTTTCGAGGCCGGGGATGGTGCGGAACAGCTCGACTTGCGCAGCGTGCTTCAGCTTGGTCTGGAAGCCGACCATATTCCACAGCGTGCCGAGCGCATTGTCCTGCCGTAGCTGGACGACGGCATAGGGCCAGCGCCCCGTGCGCGGATTGTCGAGCCCGACGCCTTTCATGGGGCCGAAGCGCAAGGTTTCGGGACCGCGTTCGGCCATCACCTCGATCGGCATGCAGCCCTCGAAATAGGGCGTGTCCTTTTCCCAGTCCTTGAACTCGGTCTTGTCGCCGTCGACGAGTCCCTGGACGAAGGCGTGATACTGGTCCTTGTCCATCGGGCAGTTGATATAATCCTTGCCGTCGCCGATCGGTCCGACCTTATCCCAGCGGCTCGCCATCCACGCGACATCCATGTCGATGCTGTCGCGGTAGACGATGGGAGCGATTGCGTCGAAGAAGGCGAGTGCATCCTTGCCCGTAGCGGCACCGATGCTGGAGGCGAGGCCCGCTGCCGTGAGCGGGCCGGTGGCGACGATGGTCAGCCCTTCCGACGGTAAGGTGTCGATACGTTCGCGAACGATGGTGATATTCGGATGCTCTTCGAGCGCGCGCGTGACGCCGCCCGAGAAGAGGTCGCGATCGACCGCGAGCGCCGAGCCCGCGGGGACCTTGTGCACGTCGGCCTCGCGCATGATGATCGAACCCAGCGTGCGCATCTCGCGATGGAGGAGACCGACGGCATTGCTGTCGCCGTCGTCGCTGCGAAAGCTGTTCGAGCACACCATCTCGGCAAGTGCATCGCCCTGATGCGCCGGGGTCATGTCGCCGCCGCCGCGCATTTCGGAGAGGCGAACGCGATAGCCGGCCTCGGCGAGTTGCCATGCGGCTTCGGATCCGGCGAGGCCGCCGCCGATGATGTGAATGTCGTGACCCATTTTACGCTATCCGTTGACTTGTACTTGTGGAACCGCGCGCGCTGGTTGACTTGCGCGGCAGTTGCCGCGCACTAGGCCCATTGAAGGCAAGATGCAAAGGGGCGGAGGATGGGCGGCAAGCAGGATTGGGATCGGGCGCGATGGCTGTGGTGGCTGGCGCTGGCTGGCGGGATCAGCTTCTTCTTCGCGGTGTATCAGCGGCTCGACGGCCCGGCGATCTGGGCGTGGAAGACGAGCGGAGTCGGATTGCTGGCGCTGTGGGCCGCGGCGAATGCGCGCGAGCGGAACGGCTGGCTGATCGCGGCAGCGCTCGGTTTCGGGGCGCTCGGCGATTATCTGCTCGATGCGAAGGGGCTTGAGGTCGGCGCGGTCGCGTTCGTGGTCGGGCATGTCATCGCAATCATTCTGTACCTCACCAACCGACGGTCGCAGACGACCCCGTCGCAGCGACTGCTCGGCTGGCTGGCGATGCCGGCGACGCTGGCGATCGTCTGGGCGATGCTGAGTCCGGCGCCGGGTTGGTGGCACGCCGCCGTCTATTCGCTGTTCGTCGCCGCGATGGCGGGCGCTGCATGGACCAGCCGCTTTCCGCGCTACCGCACCGGGATCGGCGCGATGCTGTTCCTCGCTAGCGACCTGTTCATCTTTGCGGGCGAGGGCGACGTGATTTCGAAGGACGCCCGGATATGGCTGGTCTGGCCGCTCTATTTCGCGGGCCAGGCGTTGATTGCGTGGGGCGTGGTGAGCACGCTGTCGAAAGAGGCACGCGCCTGATCAGGAGGGATGGGCGCCCTCGCCGACGAGGAGCGCCTCGATGTCGGAGATCGGCCGGTCGGTCATCTCCTTGACATGCTCGCCGACGATCCGGGTGCTGGTTTCCTTGTGCCAGAGCGGGCGAAGCTCGCCCATGGTGCGCGCGGGGGCGACGACGACCAGCGCGTCGAACTTGCCCGCGAGCGCCATTGCGTTGATCTTTTCGGCGAGCTCGCGCGCGAAACGGTATTCTTCCTGCTGGTGGAAATCGGCTTCGCCCATCGTGCCGCCCGGAAGGCCGGTGCCGGCGGGGGCGGGCGACTGTCCCGACGCATCGGTCTTGATATCGCTATCCTTGCGATCCTCGCGCTCCTGATGCGAGGTGGTGCGCAAGTCGATCTGGCGATCGTTGCCCTGATTGCGCAGGAATAGAGCCTTGCGGCCGTCGGCGACGAGGACGAGGGCGTTGCTGGGGAGGGTCATGATCTTGCTCCTTCTGCCCGGAGCAACGCATGGCGGGGCGCTCGAGTTTCGCTATCCGTCCCACGCGGCGATCGTCGTGCGGTGAAGCAGGCGATCATAGCCATCGTAACCGCCGGTTGCACGGTGAAGGACCGAGCGATTGTCCCACATGACCAGCATGTCGGGTTCCCATTCGTGGCTGTAGCGGAACTCCTCGCGTCCTTGCCACTGGATGAGCTCGTAGAGGAGCGGGAGTCCCTCGCTATCATCGAGCCCGTCGAAGCCGATGATGTAACCCGCGCAGCCGAACAGGCCGGGGCGCCCCGTTTCGGGATGTTCGCGGACGAAGGGATGGAGCTGTGTTTCGAGCGCTTCGTCCCCCGAGCGGATATCCATGCTGCGGTCCTTGTCGTTCGCGCCATACATGCCTTGCGGCGCATAGCCGGCACGCGCGCTGTGGATAGCGTTCAATCCCTCGACCCGGGCTCGCAACCCGGCGGGCATCGCGTCGAGCGCGGCGTGCTGGTTCGCAAATTCGGTGTTGCCGCCGACCGGGGGAATCGTGATTCCGAAGAGGCAGGTGCCGGCCGGCGGACGCGCCTGGAAACTCCAGTCGCTGTGCCAGTTTTCGGCGAAGAGCGGCGCGGTCTCGTCCGCCTTGCGCTTCACCGCGATGATGTGCTCGTGGCCCGGGATCGGGCGGATAAACGGATCGTCGCCGAAATCGCCGAAATATCCGGTGAAACGCTCGAGGTCGTCCTCGCTCATCGGCTGGTCGGGAAAGGCGAGGACGTGATGGTCGAGCCACGCGGCGCGGATTTCGGCGACGGTTTCGGGCGTGAGCGGCTGGGTCAGGTCGACACCGGTGATGCGCGCGCCGCAGGCCTGGCCGCTGGGGGTGATGGTGAGCGTCATGGCGCGATGCTGCGCCCTTTGTATCGCACGGTCAATCGGGCGCGCCAGACCGCCCCGAAACGTCGCCGAACCGATAGGCCTGGCACCGGATGACCGCGGCAGTTCAGCCAAGCGCCATCTTTCTCTCTCTAGTTTCGATTGCGGGGGGCAAGACGGAGAAGACAGATGTTCTTGCTAAAAAGACTGGCGTTGACCGCGCTGATCGGTGCCAGCACCGTGGCGGCGCTGCCTGCAGAGGCGGAGGCGCGCGACCGCCACCACCGCCATAGCTATTACAGCGATCGTGATCATGACCGGTATCGCGATTATCGGCGCGATTACCGCCGCGACTATCGGCGCAATCATTATCGCGGGGACCGCCGCTATTATTGCAAGCGCGGCAGCGGAACCACCGGGCTGATCGTCGGCGGTGCCGCCGGCGCGTTGCTCGGTCGCGAGGTCGACCGTTACGGTGACCGCCTGCCCGGCACGATTATCGGCGGTGCGGCGGGCGCGTTGATCGGCCGCGAGATCGACCGCGGCGGCCGTCGCTGCTGATTCTGTCAGACACTTGTGCTGTGCGGGTCGAAGGTCCGCATGGCGCGGCGTCGACCGGCCGATATCGGCCCGATTGCCCTCGCCGAATATCACGGTAGAGTGCACATCATGGCAGGAGCTTTCCTGCCGCCGATGTGGAGGCCGCAGATGAAAAGCCTGATGAAATTCGCGATGGTGACGGGTCTCGGCCTGTCGCTGGCCGTCGTTCCGGCCTCGGGCATCGCCGCGCTCCAGCAAGGCGCAAAGGCACCCGATTTCACGCTGAAGGCCGCGCAAGGGGGTAAGCCGTTCACCCTGTCGCTGAAGCAGACGCTCCGCAACGGGCCGGTCGTGCTCTATTTCTTTCCCGCCGCCTTCACGCCCGGCTGCACGGTCGAGGCGCATCTGTTCGCCGAAGCGAGCGACGACTTCAACCGGCAGGGCGCGCGTGTCATCGGCGTGACGGCGGGCAACATCGAGCGCGTCGCCGAATTTTCGAAATCGGAATGCCGCGACAAGTTCGCGGTCGCGGCCGACCCCGGCGCGAAGGTCGCGGCGCAATATGACTCGACGATGCGGCGCCCCGACGGGACCATGCTCTCCAACCGGACGTCCTATGTCATCGCACCCAATGGCACGATCCTGATGAGCTACACCGATCCGAAGCCGCAGGCGCATATCGAAAAGACGATGGCGGCGGTCCGCGCGTGGAGGGCAACGCTCCGTTAGTAGCGAGGATCGACGGCGGTTGCGGCCGATCTGACGTCAGTCGCGGCGTTGCAGACTCACCACCGCATGAATCGGCAGTTCCGCATAAATGTGCGGAAACAGCTCGCCGCCGCGCGCGGGCTCCCAGCGGATCGCGTCGCCGAGGAGGAGCAGGTCCACCTCGGCGATCATCAGGCAGCTCTGGCCTGCGAAATATTTTGCGATCGTCTCTTCGAGCTGTTCGGCGGTCGACAGGTGGATATAGCCGTCGGCGATATCCACCGGTGCGCCGCGGAACACGCGTTCGCGCTCGAAATCGGCCCATTGCTGCTGGGTCAGCACCTTGAAGGCCGTCGAGGCGGTCACTCCGGCGCTGCCTCGGTCGGCGTTTCGGCTGCGGGCGCGTCGCCTTCGACCGCTTCCACGCCTTCGACCTCTTCCTCGTCGCTTTCCTCGATGAGCGCCGCCGAGACGACATGTTCGTCCTTGGCGACGTCGAACAGGCGCACGCCCGCCGAGCCGCGGCCGATGACGCGCATCGAATCGAGGCCCATGCGGATCAGCTTGGCCTGGTCGGTGACCAGCATCAGCTGATGCACCTTGGTGGCAGGGAAGCTCGCGACGACCGGGCCGTTGCGGCCGATATTGTCGATGTTGGTGATCCCCTGACCGCCGCGACCGGTGCGGCGATATTCGTACGCCGACGACAATTTGCCATAACCATTGGCGCAGACCGTCAGGATGAACTCTTCGCGCGCGGCGAGTTCGGCCATGCGGTCGCCATCGAGCGTCGGTTCGTTTTCATTGTCCTTCCACGGTGCGGCGCGGAGATAGGCTTCGCGCTCCTCGCTCGTCGTTCCGACCTTGTGCAGGATCGACAGAGAAATGACCTCGTCGCCATCGGAAAGGCGCATCCCGCGCACGCCGGTCGAGTTGCGGCTCTGGAATTCACGAACGTCGTCGCCGGCGAAGCGGATCGCCTTGCCCTGACGCGTCGCGAGCAGCACATCGTCGCTTTCGTCGAGGAGCGCGACACCGATCAGGCGGTCGTCCTCGTCCTCACCTTCGAACTTCATCGCGATCTTGCCGTTCGAGGGCACGTTGGTGAAGGCGTCCATGCTGTTACGACGCACATTGCCCTTCGCTGTTGCGAACATGACGTGCAGCTTGCCCCATTCGGCCTCATCCTCGGGCAGCGGCAACACGGTCGAGATCGTCTCGTCCTTGCCGAGCGGCAGCAGGTTGATCATCGGACGGCCGCGCGTCGCCGGCCCGCCCTCGGGCAGGCGCCACACCTTCATGCGGTAGACCTTGCCGAGGGTCGAGAAGAAGAGCACCGGCGTGTGTGTCGAGGTGACGAACAGTTCGGTAACGACATCCTCGTCCTTCGTCGCCATGCCGGCGCGGCCCTTGCCGCCGCGGCGCTGCGCGCGGAAGGTGTCGAGCGGGGTACGCTTGATATAGCCATCGAGGGTGACGGTGACGACCATCTCTTCGCGCTCGATCAGATCCTCGTCGTCGATACCGTCGGCGGCGGGCGCGAGCAGCGTGCGGCGCGGTTTGGCAAACTCGTCGCGCACCGCGACCAGCTCTTCGCGCATCACGGCATAGAGTTTCTCGCGATCGGCGAGGATCGAAAGAAGTTCCTCAATCTCGCTTGCCAGTTCCTTGAGTTCGTTGCCGATATCGTCACGGCCGAGCGCGGTCAGGCGGTGCAGGCGCAGGTCGAGGATCGCCTTCACCTGGATTTCCGACAGGCGATAGCTCGAACTATCGTCCATTTCGCCGTCGATCGCTTCGACGAGGCGGATGTAGGGGGCGATGTCGCCGATCGGCCATTCGCGCGCCAGCAACGCGTCGCGCGCCGCCGCGGGGCTCGACGAACCGCGGATGATGCGGACGACTTCGTCGAGATTGCTGACCGCGACGACGAGACCGAGCAAGATATGCGCACGGTCGCGCGCCTTTGCGAGTTCGAACTTGCAGCGGCGGGTGATGACCTCTTCGCGGAAGGCGACAAATGCCTCGAGGATCGTCTTCAGCCCCATCATTTCGGGGCGTCCGCCGCGGATCGCGAGCATATTGGCGGGGAAGCTCGACTGCGCGGGCGTGTGGCGCCACAGCTGGTTGAGCACGACTTCGGCGGTCGCGTCGCGCTTCAGTTCGATGACGACGCGCACGCCTTCGCGGTTCGATTCGTCGCGGATGTCGGCGACGCCTTCGATGCGCTTGTCGCGTGCCGCCTCGGCGATCTTTTCGACGAGACCCGACTTGCCGACCTGGAAGGGGATCGACGTCAGCACGATCGACTGGCGATCACCGCGGCCCTCCTCGATGACATAGGTCGACCGCATCATGATCGAGCCACGCCCCGTGGCATAGGCGTTGCGGGCGCCGCCCTGACCGAGCATCGTCGCGCCAGTCGGGAAATCGGGGCCCGGGATGATCGCCATCAGGTCGTCGAGGGTGATTTCGGGATTGTCGATCGTGGCGAGCGTCGCGTTGATCACTTCGCCGAGGTTATGCGGTGGAATATTGGTCGCCATGCCGACCGCGATGCCGCCAGCTCCGTTGACGAGCAGATTGGGATAGCGCGCCGGAAGCACCGTCGGTTCGGATTCCGACCCGTCGTAGTTCGGCTGGAAGTCGACCGTGTCCTTGTCGAGATCGCCGAGCAGCGTGTTCGCGACCTTTGCGAGGCGCGATTCGGTGTAGCGCATCGCCGCCGGCGGATCGGGGTCCATCGACCCGAAATTGCCCTGGCCGTCGACGAGCGGCACGCTCATCGACCAGTCCTGCGTCATGCGCGCCAGCGCTTCGTAAATCGAGCTGTCGCCGTGCGGGTGATATTTACCCATCACGTCGCCGACGATGCGTGCCGACTTGCGATATGGCCGTCCGGCGACATAGCCGCTTTCGAACGCCGAATAGAGGATGCGGCGGTGTACCGGCTTCAAACCGTCGCGCACGTCGGGGAGCGCGCGGCTGACGATCACGCTCATCGCGTAATCGAGATAGGACGTCTTCATTTCATCGACGATGTTGATCGACGACACGCCGTCCTCGGACGGCTGCATAGGCGTATTTTCTTCGGTCAAGACCCGGCCTTTTTCTGCTCTTTCGGGAGATGGATTTGGCCTAGCCGATGATGGGTGGAAAGACCAGCGATTCGGTCATTTTCCGACCAAATTTTTGCGGGCTGAAAAGGCAGGAAAAGTAGAGGAAAACAGGGTGAAGCCGTGGCGTCATCGCGCGTCGCCGCGGGGCTTGCCAATCGCCCGTTGGGCCGTAAAGCTGCGCTGCGATGACCGCTGCTGAAAAACCGTTGCGCCGATGGCTCTGATTGCGCTGGTCGGCGCCAGCGAAACGCTGCCCGACGGGTCGCTCCGCGCGCTCGTCACGGTCGCGGGCGAAACGCTGATCGAGCGGCAAGCCGCGCGCCTTTCGGACGTCGGTGTGACGCATATCGCCGTGGCGGTGGGTGCGGTTCCCGCGGAGTTGCTGGCGACCTGCGATCGCATTCGGCGCCGCGGTGTCAAGGTGACCCCCGTTCGTGCCGCACCCGACCTGATGGGGCTGGTAGAGGGTGACGACCGGATCATCCTTGTCGCCGACGGGCTGCGTGCGGGGGGAACGCATTATGCTGCGATTGCCCGGCCCGGATCGCCCGCGATCCTTGTGACCGGCGACACCCCGCTGACGCAGGCATTCGAGCGGATCGACGCGACGCGCCGCTGGGGCGGGCTTGCGTGTATTTCGGATACGATGGTTGCCGAACTCGCGGCGATGCCCGGCGAGTGGGACATGATGCTCACCCTGCTGCGGCTCGCGGTGCAATCGGGCGCGCGGCGGCTCTATTGCGAACCGGCGCTGTTCGAGCAGGGCGAGATTGCGATCGTTACCGACCGTCCGACCGCGGCGCTGATCGAGCAATCGAGCCTGCAACAGGTCGAATATGGCGGCATGGGGCTCGGGCGATCGGCAATCATGATGCCGCTGATCCGGCTCGCGGGGCCGCTGATCGTCAAGTCGCCGAGAACGGCGCGCTTTTTGCCCTATGTCACGGCCATTTTGTGGGTCGCGGTCGGCTTGCTCGCCGCGAGCGGGCTGGCGGCGGCGGGTGCTCTGATGGCGATCCTGGGCGGGCTGGGGCTGGCCGCGATGCGCTTCCTGTCATCCTTTCGCGCCGAAAGCGCGGCGCAGGACCGCGCGCGCGATGTGATTCGGGGCTTTGCATGGGTATTGCTCGCGATCTTCCCCTGGCTGTTGTCGCTCGCTGGCCCGGAGCAGAGGATGCCGCCGTTTTCGGAAGCCGCGCTGGCGCCATGTCTCGCCGCGACGATCCTGCTGGCGCGTGCGCTTTACGAGGATTCGGGCGAGAAGAGGCGCTTTCACTGGCTGCTTCCCGACGCCGATCAGGCGTGGATAATGCTGGCGCCTGCATTGCTGTTCGGCTTCGCGCCGCTGATGTTCGCGATCCTGCCGCTGCTCGCGCTGTTCCAGGTCCTGCTCTGGCTGCGGCTCGCGCGGCGCCCGGAAGCGCGCTAGAACAATGGCCTTGAAGGTTTAAGGCCTATTAACGCCATGCTGTTATTGGCGGATGCGCATGAGTGAATCCGTCTTCTCGCCCGGCATCGATCCGCCGTCGCCGACACTGTCGGCGCGCCTGCGCGAGCTGGCGGATTATTTCGCCGCGCCAACCGGGGGGCGGCTGACCGAGGAACAGCGTGCGCTGTCGCTCGGGATCGCGCGCCGGCTGGTCGTCGACGTTGCTGCGCGGCTAGATCCCGGAATCGATCCTGCCGGGTTGTGGAGCGCGTGGCTGCGCGGCGGATTGCCTTGCGCGGTGCGGCTTGCCGGCATTTGCTTCGCGCGTGCCGAAGAGCATCGCTGGCGCGAGCAATCGGCGCAGCGGTCGAGTCCGCCGCCTATCCTGTCCGAACCGGTCGCGTCGATCGCCGAGGCGCCAACGGTCATTGAGACGCTGTCTGATGTCGAGCGAGCCTATCTGGCGCTTCAGATCGCCGATCGCCGCCGGTTCGATGCGCTCGGCAATCCGGCGCTTGCCGTCGCCGACATCGGCGAAGAGATTTTCCGTGCGCTCCTGCTCGACATAGCAGCCTGGCGGCTGGCCGAAGTGAGCAAGGACGCGAAACGCGCCCGCGAACTGGGTGAGGCGGTGCGGGCCGCAACCGAGCAACATGGGCATGAAACGGGGATCACCGCTGCGGGCGCTGCCTATAGCGAAGCGTTGCGTGTCGCGCGGCCCGATGCGGCGGCTGCCGCGATCGCGCGCCACGACTGGCCGACGCTGATCGCGCTGGCCGCGGCGTCGCATCGCCGCGCCTATGACGATATGGCAATTGCGCTGATGACGGCCGAAACCGCCGCACTGCCGTCGCTGCTGGCGCCGCTCCGCCTCGATCACACGGCACTCGCGCCGCTCGAGGCGTCGCTCGCTATGTTGCCGGCGCGCGCCGTAAGTGGAGCGGATTTTGGTGATTTTCCTGCGCCGGGGCAGGCACAATGATCGAACGCGTCATTCGGGGCCGGATCGACCGGACGGGAGCGCTGGTGAGCGCCGACGCGCCGCTGCTGCGCTTGCAGCAGCGCGCGGGCGCCGGGCTCAATAAGCCACTGGCGCTGCCGCATCTCGCGCGTCTCGTGACTCTGGCGCAGCGGCTGCACCGCGACATCAGCCGCCCGCTCTACGCGGCCGACGACCATAGCGACATCCACGCGCTCGTGCGCATTACGCCCGACGCCGACGGTGCGAGCCTCGAGATTACCGATTGGCGCACCCGCCCGCTTGCCCAGCCGCAGATTCCGGCGATCGGCGATAGCGCGGCCGCGCCGCAGGGCTGGACGTGGGAATGCGACCAGCAATTGCGCATCGTTGCGCTGCGCGCCGCAACCGATGCACCGCCGATCCCCGATGGTTGGGAGGCACGCTCGCTTTCGGAACTGTTCGAACTCCAGCCCGATGAAGACGGGCGCTTCCCTGTGCTGCGTGCGCTGGCGCGGCAATCGCGCTTCGACGGACAGCGCGTCCGGGTGGCCGACAGGGCAATGACGCTGTCCGGCGAGGCCCTGTTCGACGCTACTGGCCGCTTCACCGGCTTTCGCGGCCTGGCTGTCGTGGCCGACAAACAGCCACCGGCCGAACCCAAGGCGGGCGCGGCGCTGGTCGATCCGGCTTTCGGGTCGCTGCCCTTGTCCGATCCCCAGTTCGGACGCCGCATCGACGGCGCGCTGCGCGGGCCGCTGAGCCGCATCATTGCGACGGCCGAAACGATTTCGGGCCAGTTCGACGGCCCCATTCGCGCCGACTACGCGCGTTACGCTGGCGATATTGCGCATGCCGGGCGTCATCTGCTCGGCCTTGTCGACGACCTCGCCGACCTGCAGAATATCGAACGGCCCGGCTTCAAGGCGGCGCGTGACGAAATCGACCTTGGCGACCTCGCACGGCGCGCGGTCGGCCTGCTCGGGATGAAGGCTGAGGAGAAGGGCATCCGGATCGATGCACCGCGTACCGACGATCGGGCACCGGCGACGGGCGAATTCCGCCGCGTGTTGCAGGTCCTGCTCAACCTGCTCGGCAATGCGATCCGCTATTCGCCCGACGATTCGCAAATCTGGATTCGCGTAGACCGCGAGGGCGACCGCGCGACGGTAACCGTTGCCGACCAGGGGCAGGGCATCGACGCCGACCAGCAGGCGGTTGTGTTCGAAAAATTCGAGCGGCTTGGTCGCACCGACAGCGGGGGTTCGGGCCTCGGCCTCTATATCGCCCGCCGCCTCGCGCGCGCGATGGACGGCGACCTGACCGTCGACAGCGCGCCGGGGCAGGGCGCGCGCTTTACGCTGAGCCTTCCGGCGCGCGACGCTTGAATCGAAACGGCGGCGCAGTTGCCTGCACCGCCGTTCGAAAATGCCCGGAAACCGGTCTTAGCGCTTGTCTACCGGAACGAAGGGACGATGCGTCGGGCCGGTATAAAGCTGGCGCGGACGGCCGATCTTCTGCGCGGGGTCCGAAATCATTTCGTTCCACTGCGCGACCCAGCCGACGGTGCGGGCGAGAGCGAACAACGCGGTGAACATCGTCGTCGGGAAACCGATCGCCGACAGGATCACGCCCGAATAGAAGTCGACGTTCGGGAACAGCTTCTTCTCGACGAAATAGGGGTCGCTCAGCGCCATTTCCTCGAGCTGCAGCGCGACCTCGAATACGGGGTCGTTGACCTTCAGCGCGTCGAATACCTCGCGTACCGTCTTCTGCATCACGGTCGCGCGCGGGTCGTAATTCTTGTACACGCGGTGGCCGAAGCCCATCAGGCGGAACGGATCGTCCTTGTCCTTCGCGCGCGCGATATACTCGGGGATGCGTTCCGGACGGCCGATCTCGCGCAGCATGTTGAGTGCGGCTTCGTTCGCGCCGCCATGCGCAGGGCCCCACAGGCAGGCGATGCCTGCGGCGATGCAAGCGAACGGATTGGCGCCCGACGAACCCGCGAGGCGAACGGTCGAGGTCGACGCATTCTGCTCGTGATCGGCGTGGAGGATAAAGATACGGTCGAGCGCGCGCTCGACGGCGGGAACAACTTCATATTCTTCGGCGGGGACGCCAAAGGTCATGCGCAGGAAGTTGCCGGTGTAGCTGAGCTTGTTGTCGGGATAGACGAACGGCTGGCCGACCGAATATTTATACGCCATCGCGGCGATCGTCGGCATCTTGGCGATCAGGCGGTGGCTGGCGATCATCCGCTGGTGCGGATCGTGGATCTCGGTGGAGTCGTGGTAGAAAGCGCTGAGTGCGCCGACGACGCCGCACATCACCGCCATAGGGTGCGCGTCGCGGCGGAAACCGCGATAGAAGGTTGCGAGCTGCTCGTGCAGCATCGTGTGGCGGGTGATCGTATTGTCGAAGTCGGCCAGTTCCTGTGCATTCGGCAGTTCGCCGTTGAGCAGCAGGTAGCAGGTTTCCATGAAGCTCGAATGTTCGGCGAGGTCGCCGATCGCGTAACCGCGGTGGAGCAGGACACCTTCATCGCCATCGATATAGGTGATCTGCGATTCACAGCTCGCGGTAGAGGTGAAGCCCGGATCGTAAGTGAACGCACCGGTCTGCGCGTAGAATTTGCGGATATCGACGACATCGGGGCCGACGGTGCCCGACAGGACAGGGCTGTCGACGGTCTTGTCGCCCAGCGTGATTTTCGCGGTGTCGGTCATATTTTATTCCCTGTACTGACGGCGGGGAGAGAGAGTGGCTACGCCCCTGCCGGATAATGTTGCGCTGCGTCAAGTCGAGCCAGACTGACATCTCGTCCGAGCAACAGCAGCACGTCGAAAATTCCCGGGGAAACGGTTCGGCCGGTTAGTGCAGCGCGTAGCGGTTGCGCCAATTTACCGAGCCCCAGTTCGGCGGCTTCGGTTTCGGCGCGTACGGCGGCGTCCAGCTCTTCTGTCGTCCAGTCGTTCAGCCCGCGCAGTCGCTCTGTCACCGCGGCAAGCAAGCCTTCGGGCGCGGCCTTTAGCACCTCGATTGCCTTTTCGTCCACCGGCAACGGGTCCGGCTGGAACAGGAAGGTCGCGCCATCGGCGATTTCGTCGAGCGTCTTGGCGCGCGGTTTGAGCGCATCCATTGCGCGCGTCAGCAGGTCGCGGTCGGCATCGTCGAGCGCGCGGCCGACGAGTTTCTCGACGCGCGGGGCGACGAGGCCAGCGAGGCGCGCATCGTCGGCTTCGCGGATATAGTGGCCGTTGAGATTTTCGAGCTTCTTAAAATCGAAGCGCGACGGCGAGCGGCCGACATGGTCGAGCTCGAACCACTCGACGGCCTGTTCGCGGCTGATGATCTCGTCGTCGCCGTGCCCCCAGCCGAGGCGAAGCAGATAATTGTTCACCGCTTCGGCGAGATAGCCCATTTCGTCGCGGTACGCGTCGACGCCGAGTGCGCCGTGACGCTTCGACAGCTTTGCGCCGTCGGCCCCGTGGATCAGCGGGACATGCGCATAAACGGGTTCGCGCCAGCCCATCGCGCGGATCAGCGCCAGCTGGCGGAAGGCGTTGTTGAGATGATCGTCGCCGCGGATCACGTGCGTCACGCCCATGTCGTTGTCGTCGACAACGACGCTCAGCATATAGGTCGGCGTCCCGTCGCTGCGCAGCAGGATGAAATCGTCGAGTTCGGCATTCTGGACGGTGACGTCGCCCTGCACCTTGTCAGCGATCGTCACCGCACCATCCTGTGGCGCGCGCAGGCGGATAACGTGCGGAACCGACGGGTCGCCGTCGTCGCGGTCGCGCCAGGGGCTGCGGACGCGGAAGGGCAGGCGCTTTTCCTGTGCTTCGGCGCGCATCGCGGCCAGTTCGTCCTGTGTCAGGTAGCAACGATAGGCTTCGCCCTTCGCGAGCAGCTCGTGCGCAACCTCGGCATGGCGCGGGGCGCGCGCGAACTGGAACACGGTTTCGCCGTCCCAGTCGAGGTCGAGCCACTGCATCCCGTCGAGAATCGCGTCGATCGCCGCATCGGTCGACCGGGCGCGGTCGGTATCCTCGATGCGCAGAAGGAATTTGCCGCCGTGATGGCGCGCGAACAGCCAGTTGAACAACGCGGTACGCGCGCCGCCGATGTGCAGATAGCCGGTCGGCGAGGGCGCGAAGCGCGTCACCACGTCGGTGCCGGTCGCTTCGGTCGTCGCTCCAGCCACTTTGGTTTGGTTTTCGGTTGCCACTGCGGCCTCTTTCACTCACTTTGCCGCCCAGTCGGGCGGGATCGGGGGTGCCCCTAGCATGGCGACAGGGCCGCTTCAAACGCCCATTGTGCGAGATCGGGGCCGTCTCCGGTATCGGATCGCCGACGCGCTCGAAATGCGGCTGGAGGCCGAGCGCGAGCGGATCGGGCTGTGGCTGCCCATCGTGTTGGGCGCCGGCATCGCGGCATGGTTCGCGCTTCCGTCGGTGACGCATTGGATCGGGCTGCTCCTCCTTCTCGCCGGAGGTTTGCTTGACGGGTTGTTGCTGGGCTGGTCGAGTCGCCTTGGACGCGGGGTTGCCGTCGCCTGCGGCGTGATGGCGACCGGGATGCTGCTCGTCTGGGGCCGCGCGCTCTGGGTGTCCGCGCCCGTCCTCGCAGCGCCGGTCGTGACCGAGTTTTCCGCAATCGTCGAGCGCGTCGAACCTCTGCCCGCGAAGGGGCAGCTGCGCATCCTCGCGCTGCCGCAGCGGCGGAGCGACTTGCCCCCGCGCGTGCGGCTCACGCTGCGCAGTGAGCAGGCGGTTGATATGGTCGACGGCGAGACGATCGGTGTGCGTGCCCGGTTGATGCCGCCGCCGACCGCGAGCCTGCCCGGCGGTTATGATTTCGCGCAGCGTGCGTGGTTCGATCACATCGGCGCGGTGGGGACTGTGCTCGGGGAGGTTTCGCGTGCGCCGGGGCGTGGAAGCGCGGCGCCGCCGCTGCGCGCGCGACTGAGCGCGCATATCCATGGCCAGGTCGAAGGATCGGCGGGCGGCATCGCGGCGGCGCTCGTGACCGGCGATCGCGGTGCGATCAGCGAAGCGGACGAGGAAGCGATGCGGCGCAGCGGCCTTGCGCACCTTCTGTCGATCAGCGGGCTGCATGTGACCGCGGTGGTCGGCTTTGCGATGCTGCTGACGATGCGGCTTCTCGCGCTCAATCGCCGGTTCGCGCTCGCGGGCTATGTCCTGCCGCTTGCCGCCGCTGCGGGTGCGCTTGCGGGAGGGGAGTATACGCTCCTTGCGGGGGCGGAGGTTCCGACGCTGCGGTCGTTTATCGCGGCACTCCTCGTGCTCGCCGCCTTCCTGATGGGGCGCGAGGCGCTCACATTGCGGCTCGTCGCGGCGGGGGCGCTGATCGTCCTGATCTGGCGTCCCGAATCGCTCGCTGGGCCAAGCTTTCAGCTCAGTTTCGCGGCGGTTACCGCGATCATTGCGCTTCACGAGAGCCGCGCAATGCGGGCGTTCCTAGCGCGACGCGAAGAGTCGTGGCTGTTTCGGCTGGGGCGCGGCATCGCGGGGCTTCTGATCACCGGTCTTGTCGTCGAAGTCGCGCTCGCGCCGATCGCGCTATTCCACTTCCACAAGGCGGGGCTGTATGGCGCGCTTGCCAATGTCGTCGCGATCCCGCTCACGACCTTCGTGATCATGCCGGCCGAGGCGCTCGCGCTGTTATGCGACAGCGTCGGCCTCGGCGCGCCCTTCTGGTGGGTGGCCGAACAGGCGCTGCGACTGTTGCTCGGCCTTGCGCACGCCGTCGCACACGCACCCGGCGCGGTGGCCATGCTGCCCAGCTTCCCGCCATGGGGTTTTGCGCTGGCTGTTTTTGGCGGACTCTGGATCCTGCTATGGCAAACCGGCTGGCGACGGGCGGGGGTTTTTCCGCTGGTCATCGGCGTGGCAGCCCTGGTCGCGCAGCCGCGTCCCGACCTGCTGGTTACCGGCGACGGTCGCCATATCGCCGCGGCGCTTCCCGATGGCAGTTACGCGCTGCTCCGTGATCGCGCCGGGGACTATATTCGCGATACGATGGCGGAGGCGGCGGGCGTTGATGTGCCGCTGGGAGCGCTCGCCGAACTCGATCATGTCGAATGCAACCGCGATTTCTGCCGCTGGAATCAGGGCGACGGCGCGGCGCGGCGCATCATTCTCGCCTCGCGCGGCCGCGACCGGATCGAGGGTGCAGACATGGTCGCAGCCTGCGCGGCGGCCGATGTCGTGATCAGCGACCGCTGGTTACCGCGCGAATGCGTAGCGCGCTGGATGACGATCGATCGCGACAGCCTTGCCGAAACGGGCGGACTGGCGCTCTATCTGGGCGAAAGGCCCGAAGCCGTGGCCACACTCAGGGCGGGCGACGAACATCCGTGGCGTTTGCCGCCGCAGCTTAGTGGTAACGACGAAGCAGTCCCGACAGCCGACCTTGCACGATAACGCGCTCGGCGGGGTAGCGCTGCGGTTCATAGGCGCTGTTCGCGGGATCGAGCCGGATCATCCGGCCTTCGCGGCGGAAATATTTGAGCGTCGCGTCCTGCCCGTCGACGAGCGCGACGACGATGTCGCCTTCGCGGGCGGTGCTCGCCTTCTGGATCAGCGCATAATCGCCGTCGAAAATGCCCGCTTCGACCATGGAATCGCCTGAGACTTCGAGCGCATAATGTTCGCCCGAGCCGAGAAGCGCGGCAGGAACAGCGAGATTATTGTGATCCTCGAACGCCTCGATCGGCACGCCCGCGGCGATCTTGCCGTGGAGCGGGACCTCGATGATGTCGTTCGCAGCGATCGGGCGCGGCGTGAGGGCGGGTTTGCGGAGCGGGACGATATTGTCGCGATCATCGCGCACGGCGGGCTTCGCGGCGTCGGGAACCTTGAGCACTTCGAGCGCGCGCGCTCGGTTGGGAAGGCGGCGGAGGAATCCTCTTTCTTCCAAAGCACTTATCAGACGATGTATGCCCGATTTCGACTTGAGGCCCAGCGCCTCCTTCATCTCTTCGAACGACGGCGAGATGCCGCTGGCGTCGAGCCGTTCCTGGATGAAGTGGAGCAGTTCATGCTGCTTTGCGGTCAACATCGGTCGTTCTCCATGATGGCCTGGATGACGCCCAGGCCGGACATAGAGAGAACGATAGTGGAACAAAGCGGAACTTGTCAAGCGACGGCGATGTAATCCGCCATTTCCCCGGCATCGCGCGCCGCGGCGCCGATCTCGCGGATCAGCAATGCGTTCGCCGACGCGAGCGGCAGTGTCAGCCCGCTCTCTTGCCCGAAAAGCGGAAAGAGCGCGCCATTTTCGAGTCGTGCGCGCAGATAATCGCGTCGTCCGCCGCCGGCGGACAAGGCGGCGGCGAGCGGTGCGCGGTGCGCCACCGGTAGCGGATAGCGTGCGCCGGCGAGGTGCCGGACGAGCGGTAGCAGGAACAAGGTCGCGGTGACGAACGCCGACGAGGGGTTGCCGGGAAGGCCGAGCAGGATCGCGTCGCCGAGCCTGCCGGCGATCACGGGTTTGCCGGGGCGCATCGCGATGCGCCAGAAATCGAGGCTCCCGCCCGCCTGTTCGAGCGCGCCGCGGACATGATCATGGTCACCGACCGAGGCACCGCCGACGGTGACGATGACGTCGTGACGTCGTGCCATTTCCTTGAGAACATGAGCGAGTTTTTCCCGGTCGTCGGGAATGTGGTGCGGCAGGACCGGATCGGCGACGTCGCCCGCGAGCATCGCCGCGAGCATCGCGCCATTGCTGTCGGGGATCTGGCCGGGCGCGAGCGCGCGTCCGGGCTGCACGAGTTCGTCGCCCGTGGTCACGATCGCGACGCTCGGGCGCGTGCCGACGGCGAGTTGTCCGGCGCCGCTCATCGCCGCCGCGGCTATCGCACCGGGAGTCATTCGGGTTCCCGCCGGCAACAGGCAATCGCCCACGGCGAAATCGATCGCGCGCGCGCGGATATGGCGGCCGCGCGAACCCGGCCCGTCACCGGTGAGGAGGAGCCGTCCGTTCGACAGCGCGACATCCTCCTGCACGATCACGGTGTCGGCGCCCTCAGGTACCAACGCCCCGGTGAAGATGCGCATCGCCTGGCCCGCGTCGACGCGTAGTGCGGGCGCGGAACCGGCGGCGGCCTCGCCGATGACCTGCCAGGGTCCCGGCAAGTCGTCGAACCGGATCGCGTAACCGTCCATCGCCGACAGGGCGGCCGAGGGCTGGTCGCGCAAAGCCCGGACATCGTGCGAAAGATATCTTCCAAGCGATTCGGAAAGCGCGATATTTTCACTTCCAAGCGATTCGCGTAGTGCGAGCAGGCGCGCCTGCGCGTCTTCGACCGGAAGCAGCCCGCTCATTCTGCGCGCCAGTCGCCCGAACGGCCGCCGCTCTTTTCCAGCAAGCGGATATCGCCGAGGATCATCGCACGATCGAGCGCCTTCGCCATGTCGTACAGCGTCAGCAGCGCGACCGAAGCAGCGGTGAGCGCCTCCATCTCGACGCCCGTCGGCCCGCTCGTCTGCGCGACAGCTTTGACCGCGATACCATTGTCTTCCCATGCAAAATCGATACCGACCTTGGTCAGTGCGAGCGGGTGGCAGAGCGGGATGAGGTCGGCGGTTCGCTTTGCGGCCATGATCCCGGCGATCCGCGCGGTCGACAGGACGTCGCCCTTGGGCGCGTTTCCGCTGCGGATCGCTTCGAGCGCCTCGGTGGACATGGTGATACGCCCGCCCGCGACCGCGCGGCGCTGTGTGGCGGGCTTGGCGCCGACATCGACCATATGGGCCGCGCCTGTTTCATCGAGATGAGTCGGTCTGTTCGTCATGGCGCAAGCCAAGCAATGGCGGGCCGGAAAGGCAAGACGCTTTGGCCGCTTGCCGACGTTCGAGCTGCAATGGTCCGATGGCAAATTCCGTCGAGCCCTTGCAATCGAGCCGACATCCGGCGCATGGAGGCGGTATGAAGTCCGCCGACTGTACCATCTGAATCGGCTTTCGCGTTTCGACGCGAGAAGCCTCCGCGCCGGCATGCGTGAAGCGTGCCGGTCCGCGTTCGCATGTGCGGACGCATGAAATGAAGCCGGAAATCCGGCCCAGATTCGATGGTATTTCTATGAACAATTTTTTCGAAAGCCCTTTCAAGGGCGTCACGCTCGACCGGCAGGTCACGAATCCGAACATCGTCGTCGGCCGGCTATTATTCGGGCTATTACCACGGCCACAGTTTCGACGACTGCGCCCGTTTCCTTTTCCCTGACGCGGGTGTCGATCGGCTCGTTATCGGCAGTTTCTGCTCGATCGGATCGGGGGCGGCCTTCATCATGGCCGGCAATCAGGGGCACCGGAACGACTGGATCAGCACCTTTCCTTTCTTCTGGATGCCCGAAGTGCCCGCGTTTGAGGGTGCAGTGAACGGATTCGAGCGCGCGGGCGATACCGTAATCGGTAATGACGTATGGATCGGGTCGGAAGCGATCGTCATGCCAGGCGTCAAGGTCGGCGACGGCGCCGTGATCGGGACACGCGCCCTCGTGACGCGCGATGTGGAACCCTATGCCATCGTCGGGGGTAACCCGGCGCGGACGATCCGCAAGCGGTTCGATGAGGCGGACATCGCCATGCTGCTCGAACTCGCATGGTGGCGCTGGACCGACGACCAGCTTCGCGAGGCGATGCCGATCCTCACCAGCGCGGGCGTCGGCGCGCTTCACGATCATTGGCGCGCGGCGATCGACGGAAAGGTCTAGCCGGAACCGACACGCCTGCCCGTCGCTGCTTTCGAACCGGGCGGGCAGGCGTTACCGCGTTCAGCCCTCCAGCAGCGCCTTTGTTGCCGCCGTGACGTCATGCTGACGCATCAGGCTTTCGCCGACGAGGAACGCTTTGACGCCGCTTTCGGCAAGGCGCTGGCAGTCGGCGTGGCTCGCGATGCCGCTTTCGCCGACTAGCAGCGTATCGGGCGGAACAAGTTTGGCGAGGCGTTCGGTGACCGCGAGGTCGGTTTCAAAGGTGCGGAGGTCGCGGTTGTTGACGCCGATGAGGCGCGAGCGGAGCTGCGTCAGTGCGCGGTCGAGTTCGGCCTCGTCGTGCACCTCTACGAGCACGTCCATGCCGCGTTCGAACGCCGCGGCCTCGATCTCGTGCATCACGCCGTTGTCGAGCGCCGCGACGATGATCAGGATCGCGTCGGCGCCGATCGCGCGCGCTTCGGCGACCTGCCAGGGGTCGACCATGAAATCCTTGCGGAGCGCCGGGAGAGTGCACGCCGCGCGCGCCGCGACGAGATAATCCTCATGCCCCTGAAAATAGGGCGCGTCGGTCAGGACCGACAGACAGGCAGCGCCTCCCGCGGCATAAGCGCGCGCATGATCGCCGGGGTCGAAATCCTGTCTAATCAATCCTTTGGATGGCGATGCTTTTTTTATTTCGGCAATCAGGCCGAAGCCCCCTGCATCGATCTTGGCCTGAAGCGCCGCGGCGAAGCCGCGCACCGGACCGGAATCGATCGCGTCGAGCTCGGAGAAAGAGCGGATCGCGCGGCGCTCGGCGACTTCACCGGCCTTGGTATCGAGGATTTGGGTGAGCTTGTTCATTTATAAGCGATCCAGCAATTGAGCAGCGCGTTGGCAAGCCCTTTGTCGATTGCCTCGGCAGCTTCCTCGACACCCTCGATCAGCGTATCGGCGGCACCCGCGACAACGAGGGCTTCGGCGGCGTTATAGAGCACCGCGTCGCGATAAGCGCCCAGCTCGCCTTCGAGCAGGCGGCGAAGCGCCTTGGCGTTATATTCGGCGTCGCCGCCGCGGATTTCGGCGAGCGAGCGCGTCGGAAGGCCCGCATCGGCCGCGACGCTGCGCTGCATCCGCACGCCCTCGGACGTGATCACCGCAACCTCATTGCCGCCCGCGAGCGACAGTTCGTCTAGGCCTTCGTCGCCCGATATCACACGCGAATGTTCGGTACCGAGCCGGTGCAGCGCCTCGGCATAGACCGGCACATAAGCGGGGCGCGCGATGCCGACGAGCTGGCGCGTGACGCGCGCGGGATTGGCGAGCGGGCCCATCAGGTTGAAGATCGTGCGGCGGCCGATCGCCTTGCGGATCGGCATGATGCGCTTCATTGCCGGATGCCGCGTGCCCGCGAAGAGGAAGCAGATGCCGAGGTCGGCGAGCTGCTCTTCGGCCTGACGGTCGGCGCGCTCCATATCGAGACCGAGCGCCTCGAGCGTGTCGGCCGCGCCCGATTTGGAAGAAGCGGCCCTATTACCATGCTTTGCGACTGGAACTTCACACGCCGCAACGACGATCGACACGGCGGTCGAAACATTGAGCGTGTGGTGGCCGTCGCCGCCGGTGCCGCAAACGTCGATCGCGCCCGCGGGCGCCGCGACGGGAATCAGCCGGTCGCGCATCGCCTGCGCAGCCGCCGCGATTTCGACCATCGTTTCGCCGCGGTCGGAAAGGGCAATCAGGAATTCGGTGACCTGCTCGTCGCTCGCGCCACCGTCGAGCATCGTCGCGAAGGCGTCGGCCGCCTCGTCATGATCGAGCAGCACCGAGGGGTCGGGAAACGGGCCGAAGCGACTCATGCCGCCTTGCGCTCGCCGACCGGCAGCCCCGCAATCTTCAGGAAATTGGCGAGCATCGCATGGCCGTGCTCGGTCGCGATGCTTTCGGGGTGGAACTGGACGCCGTGGATCGGCAGGTCGACGTGGCGGAAACCCATGACTGCGCCGTCGTCGCTTGTCGCGTTGATCGCGAGGCTGTCGGGAATATCGACGACCTCAAGGCTGTGATAGCGCGTCGCCTGGAAGGGCGAGGGCAGGCCCGCGTAGAGCCCGCTGTTGTCGTGGCAGACGGGCGAGGTCTTGCCGTGCATTAAGTGGCCGCGCTGGACGGTGCCGCCGAAATGCTGGCCGATCGCCTGATGGCCGAGGCACACGCCGAGCAGCGGACGCCGCGCTTCGGCACAGGCGGCGACGAGATCGAGGCTGATTCCCGCTTCGTTCGGGGTGCATGGACCGGGCGAGATGAGGATCGCGTCGGCGCCGGTCGCGAGCGCGTCGGCCGCGGTCAGCGCGTCGTTGCGCTCGACGCGCACGTCGACCCCCAGCTCGATCAGATAGTGAACGAGGTTGAAGGTGAAGCTGTCATAATTGTCGATGACGAGGATCATGGGGGCGCACTAACGATTTTGCGGGGATTGGGGAAGGGATAGAAGCTTTTCGGGGCGCAACTCTTCCTTCGTTACTCCGCCATCAGTTTCGCCAGATCGCCCTTCCAGAATTTCGCCCACGTGTGGGTGCTGTGGCCCTTGGTTTCGGGGCTCGCCGGAATCAGGATGAACCTGGTCGTCTTCATGCGCGCCGCAGCTTTTTCGGTGATGCCATAGGCGGGCGGGTTGATAAAATCGTCGGCCGAATTGATCCAGAGCACCGGCACCCTGATCTTTTCGAGATTTGGCCAGGGATTATAGGTTCGCGAACTATCGAGCTGATAAATCGTGTCATTCGCGTCATTGCGGCCATAGGTCCGGGCGAACGCCTCGTCCTTGTATTTCTCCGCAGCCTCGCGCGTCGGATATTGCGCCTGCAGCGCATAGGGGTTGGCGCCCGCGATCATGCTGAGCGAGGCGGCGGTGCGCAGGCCTGCGGCGGGCGGGCTGGTGTAATTGCCGTCCTGCCACAGCGGATCGGCCTTGATCGCGTCGATCGACAGCGTGCGCCACATGCGGTTCTGTCCCGCGATTTCGACCGGCAGGCAGGCGAAGGGCGCGAGCTTTTCGGCGAAATCGGGCCAGGTTTCGCCCCAGACGAAGGCATGCATACAGCCCATCGATGTGCCGAGGATGAGCTTCAGCTTCTTCACGCCGAGCTTTTCGGTGAGCATCCGGTGCTGGGCGCCGACCATGTCGGCGTAGTCGTAGCGCGGGAATTTCATCCGCAGCCCGTCGCTGGGCTTCGACGATCCGCCATGGCCGATATTGTCGGGCAGGATGATGTAATATTTCCGCGTATCGAGCAGCTGGCCGGGGCCGAAGAGTTCGCCGGCAAACTGCGGCTGGAAGAATTGCTTCCCGGTGCCGCCGGTGCCGTGGAGGATCATCACCGCGTTGGTGACTTGGCCCTTGGCGTCGCGTTGCGGTATGCCGAGCGTGGTGTAGTGGATCTTGAGCTCGGGCAGCTTTTCACCGCTCGCGAAGGAGAAATCCTTAAGGATCGCATCGCCTTCGACGGCGCCTTCGACCGTCTGGGCATGAGCAGGGACGGCACTGGTGAGCAGCAGGGCGAGCGGGGCGATCAGGCGACATTTCATTTGTTCAAATCCTGCTGGCCGGTGGGGCGCGAATTACCCGGACTGAAAAGCCGTATAACGGCTGGCAGCGAACGGCGGCGTGGCAACATGAGCATACCAATCGTCTCTAAAACCCGGAAGCGTCCCTAATTCTGCGATGGCATCGTCCCAAACGGACATCTCTTCGTGGAGGGTCCATATCTGCCCGCGAGACGTGAGTTCACAGCAGACCAGATCGGCCATCAACTCGTCGCGCTTGAAAAATGTGACTCGTTCGATGGATTCCAAGCCAGTCGGCAGAACACTGCCTGTCATTGCCCGTAGCCCGGCGTACCGGCGAGCTTCACCGCCTCGCGCGCCGCGGCGAAGAGCGCGCCGGCCTTCGCTTCGCACTCGCGCTGTTCATAGGCGGGGTCGCTGTCGGCGACGATGCCGGCGCCGGCCTGGACATGCATTTCGCCGTCCTTGACGATCGCGGTGCGCAGCACGATGCAGCTGTCCATATTGCCGTCGGGCGCGAAATAGCCGACGCCGCCGGCATAGGGCCCGCGCGCATCGGCTTCGAGCTCGGCGATGATCTGGCACGCGCGCACCTTGGGCGCGCCGCTGACAGTCCCCGCCGGGAAGCCCGCGAACAGCGCGTCGATCGCGTCCTTGCCGGGGGCGATACGGCCGATGACGTTCGAGACGATGTGCATGACGTGGCTGTAGAATTCGACGGTATAGCTGTCGGTCACGGTGACGCTTCCCCCGACCGCCGCGCGGCCGACGTCGTTGCGGCCGAGGTCGAGCAGCATCAGATGCTCGGCGCGTTCCTTGGGGTCGGCGAGCAGGCTTTCGCGGTTCTCGGCATCCTCGGCGCTCGTGCGTCCACGTGGGCGGGTACCGGCGATGGGCCTGATCGTGATCTCTTCATCGCGGACTCGGACGAGAATCTCGGGCGATGAGCCGATTAGCGCGAAGCCGGGCAGGTCGAGGAAATAGAGGAAAGGCGAGGGGTTGATCCGCCGGAGCGCGCGGTAGAGGTCGAAGGGCGGCAGGTCGAACGGCGTCGAGAAACGCTGCGACAGCACGACCTGGAAGATGTCGCCCGCAGCGATATAATCCTTCGCAGCCGCGACCATCGCGGCAAAATCCGCGGGCGAGGTGGCGGCGTTTGCGACGATATCACCGGGTAGCGCGTCGGTCAGGGCACGATCGGAATGCGCGCTGACGCTCGACAGGCGCGCGGCGATATCGTCGAGCCGTTCCTGCGCGGCATCGATCATGCGGTCGATCGGCGCTTTAGCGTCGGGCCAGATCGGCGCGATCAGGAACAGTTCGTCGGCGAGGCGGTCGAAGACGAGGATCGTCGTCGGACGCACGAACACCATGTCGGGCAGGCCGAGCCCGGCGCCGGGCGCGCGCGGGATGCGCTCGACGAGGCCGATCGTTTCATAGGCGAAAAAACCGACGAGCGTCGCAAGTGCCTTGGGCAGTCCCTCGGGCACGTCGAAGCGGCATTCGGCGACGAGGTCGCGCAGCGCCTGGAGCGCCGGGGTTTCAAGCCGCTGGAACGCCTCGCGGTCGCGGCGCCAGTCGCGGTTGATCCGCGCCGCGTCGCCTATGACCTCGAACATCAGGTCGGGGTCGAGGCCAATCAGGCTGTAGCGGCCGCGCGTTTCGCCGCTTTCGACCGATTCGAGCACCCAGTCGCCGCGGCCCGGCTCGATCAGCTTGAGCGCCGCCGACACCGGGGTTTCGACATCGGCGATCAGCCGCTGCCAGACGACCGCGCCGCGGCCCTGCGCCAGCGCCTCGAGCGCGGCGGCCCTGCCTTCGAGGCTCACCCTTATTCGGCGACCGGCGCGTTGCCGGTCAGTTCGGCGCGCAGCTGGTCGACGAGCTTCTTGTTGATCGTGACGCCGGCGCGGCGCTTTGCTTCGGCGGCGAGCTGCTCGATCAGTTCATTGCCGAAGGCGGGCGCGAGTGGCTGCGCGATCGCGGCGACACGCGCGGGCTCGATCGATTTCGGATCGGGGCGCTGGACATCGTCGAGCGCGATCACCATCCAGCCGCGGTTACCGGGGATTTCGAGCGTCTTGACGCTGTCCTTCGCCATCGAGAAGAGCAGTGCGAGTTCGGGCGGAACGGGTTTGCCGCCCGCGCCGAGTTCGGCGCGGCGGCCGCCGATGGTCTGGACATTGCCGATATTCGGGCCGGCGGCAGCGACGGCCTCGTTGAGGCTCTTGCCGCCTTCGACCGACTTGACGATCGCGCGCGCCTTGTCGCGTGCGACCTTCTGGCCCTCGGCAAAGCGCCATTCGCCGAGCAGCGCGGGGCGGATCTGCGCGAAGGGTGGAGGCGCGGCGGCGACGATCGATTTCACCGCATAGACGGCGAATTTCTCATTCTCGACGAGCGTCGCGATATGGCCTTCGCCTTCGCCCGCCGCCTGGAACGCCTGCGCTACGAGCGGCGCGAGTTCGGGGGCGAGCGCATAGTCGGGCTGCGAGGGTACGCGGCCGCTGGGGAGCAGGGCCGGGGTTTCGACGAGCTGGAGCTTGCGGTCGGTGGCGATTTCCTCGATCGACGCGCCGCCGTTCACGGCGTCCTGAAGCTTGTTGTAATAGTCGACAATCGCCTCGTTCGCCTTGTTCTTGGCAAGTTCGGTGCGGATCTCGGCACTGGCGTCGGCAAGGCTCCGCGCGGGACGGGCGGTGACATTCTCGACACGCGCGACTGTCCAGCCAAGCCCTGTCTGCGTCGGGCCGACCAGGTCGCCCTGTTTCGCCGCGAAGGCGGTCTTGGCGGCGGCGGCGGTCGATGTCGCCGCATAGGCCGACTGGGTGAGGTCGCCAGTGGTCGAGGCCGAGAGGCCCGCGGCATGCGCGGCGGCGGCGAGCGAGGTTCCGCCGCGTACCTTTGCGGCCAGCGCCGTTGCGGCAGCCTGGTCGGGCACGATCACCTGCGCGAAGCGGCGCGTCTCGCTCGCCGCATATTGCGGGGCATTGTCCTTATAGACCTTGGCGATTTCGGCGTCGGTCACCGCGGGGACGGGGACCGCGGTCCGGTCGAACACCGCATATTGGATCGCGCGGCGTTCGGGCACGGTGAACTTGGCCTTGTTCTGCGACAGGAAGGTCTGCAGCGCCGCATCGCCGGGGTCGGCGGTCGGGGCGAAGGGGCTGGCGGGGATGAAGGTCGCCTGACCGCGGCGCTGCTCCATCAGCAGCGCGGCATAAGGCTGCGCCATGCCCGGCGCGATGCGCGGCATCGTCGCGATCGGCGCGGCAAGCTGTTCGATCAGCAATTGCTGGCGCAGGTCGCGGCGAAGCTGGGTTTCGGTCAGTCCGTTCTGGCGGAGGAAATTTTCGAACACCTTCTGGTCGAACTTGCCCGACACGCCGGCAAAGGCGGGAAGGTCGGCGATGCGCCCATCGATCAGCCGCTTGCTGACGCCAAAACCCATCTTTGTCGCATATTGGTCGAAGGCGAGCCCCTCGACGAGCTGATCGAGCACCTGGTCGAGGCCGCCCGATTCGACGAAGGCCGCCATCGTCAGGCCGGGCTGCTGCTGCCGCGCCTGGTTGTACGCCTGCCGGGCGCGATCGCGCAGTTCGCCGACGCCGATCTCTTCACTACCGACCTTCGCGACATTCGCACCGCCAAGCCCGCCGAAGCTCGAATTGCCGGTCACGTCGCCAAGCGCAAAGGCGACGCCGACGAGCGCGACGAAAGCGAGGGCGAGGAACTTGCCGATCGTTGAGGAGAACATGGCGCGGATAGCGGTAATCATGAAAGGTACATTCTTTCCGGCAGGGCGCGGGTGCGCGCGATTGCGCGTTGCTTTAGAGGCGCCGCGACGTGTCATCAAGGCGGGAAAGGGCGTTTTCGAATGGTGCGACGCGGCTTGCGCATCGCACCCGCCCGCCGCTAGGGCATGGGCATCGTAAGAATAGCGGGAGGTACGGGGTAATGGCGCGGCGCAAATATGTAGTCGGCAACTGGAAAATGAACGGGATGTCGGACGCGATCGGCGAGGCGCAGGCCATCTTTTCCGCCGCTGACGGGCATGGAGCGGTCGACGTCGCAATCTGTCCGCCCTTCACGTTGATCGGCGCAATGGTCGCAGCGGTTCCGGGGAAGGCCGTCGGCGGACAGGATTGCCACAGTGCGGTTTCGGGCGCCTTCACCGGGTCGGTCGCGGCGCCGATGCTCGCCGATATCGGCGCGAGCGTCGTGATCGTCGGGCACAGTGAACGACGCGAAGGGTTTAGCGAAAGCGATGCCGAGGTGCGCGCCAAGGCCGAGGCGGGACTGTCCGCCGACCTGTCGGTCATCCTGTGCGTCGGCGAACCGCGAGAAGTGCGCGAATCGGGCGGGGCGATCGATTATGTGCTGGCGCAGGTCGCCGGATCGGTACCCGACGAGTTCGATCCGCAGCAGCTTGCCATCGCCTATGAGCCGATCTGGGCGATCGGCACCGGCCTCGTCCCGACCGTCGCAGATGTCGCGGCGATGCACGGTGCGATCCGCGGCGCGCTCGCAGCGCGCTTCGATGGCGCGGCAGAGGAGATGCGCATATTGTACGGCGGCTCGGTCAACGGCGAGAACGCCGCCGAACTGCTCGATGCGGGCGACGTCGACGGCGCGCTTGTCGGTGGTGCAAGCCTGACCGCGGCGAAATTCGTGCCCATCGTCGCGGCAGCGGCAGCGCTGGGGTAGTATAGCCGTCGCCCGGGCGGCGACGTATGGGTTGAAGCGAAGCGCCTTCGTCTCTATGTGCGCCGCGGGCGCGGTCCGTGTGAGGCCGTGCAAGTTCGGGAAAATATGATGTCCAGCCTCTTCACCTTCATACTCGTCCTGCAGGCGCTCGTCGCCGCGGTGATGATCGGCGTCATTTTGATGCAGAAGTCGGAAGGTGGCGGCCTGGGCGTCGGCGGCAGCCCCGCGGGCCTGCTGTCGGCGCGTGGCGCGGCGGATTTCATGACCCGCGCGACGACGATCCTCGCGACGGCTTTCGTTGCGCTCTCGATCGTACTCGCGGCGATGGCTTCGGTTGGCCGTAGCGGTTCGACCATCGACACCTCGCTGTCGAAAACGGCGCAGACCAGCGGCGCGGCTCCGGCATCGTCGCTGACCGGACCGGCACAGCCTGCGGCCCAAGGTGGTCAGGCCGGCGCGCCCGCTGGTGCGGCTCCCGCACCGACGAGCGACGATCCGCTGGCAGCCGCCGCTGCTGCGGCCGCGAACCAGGAAGCCGCTCCGGCTCCCGCGCAGGCGCCGCCCGCCAAGAAATAACCGGCGGCTTCGGCCTCCAACATAACCCCGCCCGGCGGAAATATTTTCCGCCGGATGCGATTCGACGGCTTGCGCCGTCCCCCTCCTGTTGAGTAAGTCTTTCCTCCCATGGCGCGGTTCATTTTTATCACCGGCGGCGTGGTCTCCTCCCTTGGCAAAGGTTTGATGGCGGCTAGCCTCGCGGCTCTGTTGCAAGCGCGGGGCTATCGCGTTCGCATCCGGAAGTTCGATCCCTATCTGAACGTCGATCCGGGCACGATGTCGCCCTATCAGCACGGCGAGGTCTATGTGACCGACGACGGGGCGGAGACCGACCTCGATCTTGGCCATTATGAACGCTTTACCGGCGTTGCGGCGCGGCAGAGCGACAATGTCACTTCGGGCCGCATCTATCAGGGCATCATCGCCAAGGAACGCCGCGGCGACTATCTGGGCGCGACGGTGCAGGTCGTCCCGCACGTCACCGACGCGATCAAGGAATTCGCGCGCGCCGAAACCGACGACCTCGACTTCGTGCTGTGCGAAATCGGCGGCACCGTTGGCGACATCGAATCGCTGCCCTTCATCGAAGCTATCCGCCAGCTCAAGAATGAAGAGGGGCGCGAGAACGCGATCTCGGTCCATGTCACGCTGGTGCCGTATATCGCGGCCGCGGGCGAACTGAAGACCAAGCCGACGCAGCACAGCGTGCGCGAACTCGCCTCGCTCGGCGTCCAGCCCGACATTCTCCTCTGCCGCTGCGAAAAGCCGCTGCCCGATAGCGAGCGCGCCAAGATCGCACTCTTCTGCAACGTCCGCAAGGAAGCGGTAATCCCCGCGCTCGACGCCGACAGCATCTATTCGGTTCCCGTCCAATATCATGGCGAAGGGCTCGACAGCGAGGTCCTGCGTGCGTTCGGCATCCACGACGCGCCCGCGCCCGACCTGTCGCGCTGGTACGACATCATGGACCGCAAGCAGCATCCCGAAGGTGAGGTCACGATCGGCGTGGTCGGCAAATATGTGTCACTGCCCGACGCCTATAAATCGCTCAACGAAGCGCTCGTCCACGGCGGCATGGCGCACCGGGTCAAGGTCAATATCCGCTGGCTAGACGCCGAGATGTTCGAGCGCGACGAGGAACTCGCCGCCAATCTCGAACCGATGCACGGGATTCTCGTCCCCGGCGGGTTTGGCGAGCGCGGGTCCGAAGGCAAGATTTCGAGCGTGCGCTTTGCGCGCGAGCGGGGCGTGCCCTTCTTCGGCATCTGCCTCGGCATGCAGATGGCGTGCATTGAGGCGGCGCGGAACACGAGCGGGATCGCCGACGCATCGAGCACCGAATTCGGTCCGACCGACGAACCGGTCGTCGGCATGATCACCGAATGGATGAGCGACGAAGGCCTGCAAAAGCGCGGCGCGGACACCGACCTTGGCGGCACGATGCGGCTTGGCGCCTATGAGGCGAAGCTGTCGCCGAACAGCCATGTTGCGAGCGTCTATGGCGCAAACGAGATCAGCGAGCGCCACCGCCATCGTTACGAGGTCAACGGCGCCTATCGCGAAAGCCTCGAGAAGGGCGGTCTGGTCTTTTCGGGCATGTCGCCCGACGGCATGTTACCGGAAATCGTTGAGCGTCCGGACCATCCGTGGTTTATCGGGGTGCAATTCCATCCCGAGCTCAAGTCGAAGCCGTTCGACCCGCATCCGCTGTTTGCTGGGTTTATCGAAGCGGCGGTGAAGCAGAGCCGGCTGGTTTAACGGTTCGAAAAAGGGGTACAGGGGCATGGATCACGCGAAACTCGCCGAGTTGCAGGGCCCCGACAGCATCTTTTCCGGACTTTCGGTCGAAGATTGGGCCGAAATCGCCAGCCGCGCGGTGCAGGTCAATTTCGTCAAGGGCAAGGAACTGCTCGTCCAGGGCGACCCGGGCGACATGATGCTGATCCTGACCGAAGGCACGGCGCGCGTTTCCATGCTGACCTCGGGCGGGCGCGAGATCGTGCTCGCCTATGCCGAACCCGGCGCGATATTGGGCGAGATCGCGCTGCTCGACGGCGGCGAACGCACCGCATCGGTCACCGCGACGAGCGCGGGCAGCGCGTTGCAGCTTGGCCGCAATGCGCTCAAGGATTTCGCCGCGAGCCATCCAGAATTCGCCTGGTCGCTGATGCAGCAGCTCGCACGGCGGCTGCGCACCGCCGACCAGACGATCGAGAGCGACCGCGCCTACGCGTCGGGACCGCGGCTTGCGCGTTATCTGAAACGCTTGATTCGCAAGGATGTCGAGGCGTCGCAGCGGGTTGAACTGAGTCAGACCGAACTCGGCAATTTTGCGGGGATGAGCCGCGAGCATATCAACCGCCAGCTCAAGAGCTGGGAAGAATCGGGTGTGATTTCGCTCGAACAGGGCCGCGTGCGCGTGCTCGATGCCGATATGCTGGAAGATATCAGCGAAAGCGAGGGATAAACAGGGCGGCTCTTCGCACCGGAATCACAACGCCCGGGCCTCGCTTTGCGAAACCCGGGCGCCTGTGACGAACACTCGCCATCCCCCTTTGTTGCAGACCTGGCGAAAGGTCTGCACTCCCTGGAGCCGGGCCTTTGGGCCGCGTTGAACCAGAAACGCTGGGGTAGGTCGGCGGGGGGGCTTTGTCACCCTCTCACGGGCACTTGGCCCCGCTTTTGCCGACCGCTGTGACCTATGGGCAACATATTTTGCGAATCATTCGCAGAACTGGCACGATGCGGGCGGCCATTGCCAGCGGCGCCGGGCCTGCTTAAAGCGGCGATATGCGTGTCATTACCCATACGCCGCAACGGCTGCTCGCCTTATGATCCTGCGTCCGTACGAACGCACCATCTTCAAACGCTATATGCTTCCGCAGCGCGGCGAAGGGTTCATCTTCGTCGCCGCGGCGTTCAGCTTTACGGCGGTGATGCTCGGCGTTGCGGCGCTCATAATCGTGATGAGCGTGATGAATGGCGTGCGCAGCGACCTGTTCGACAAGATCGTCGGCCTGAACGGCCACGCGGTGGTGCAGGGCTTTGGCGGGCGGCTCGACGACTGGCAGGATGTGCTGAAACAGGCGAAGGCGACGCCGGGCGTGGTTTCGGCGACGCCGCTGATCGAACAGCCGTTACTCGGTACCTTCAACGGGCGCGTCGAGGGCATATTGGTGCGCGGCATGCTGGTGTCCGACATTCGCAAGAACGAGACGCTGAACGGCAAGGTTTTGCAGGGCAGCCTTAATACGCTGACCCCCGGATCGGGCAATGTCGCGATCGGCAGCGAACTCGCGCGCAATCTCGGCGCGACGGTGGGATCGAACCTGACGATTATCAACCCGGCGGGGCGATCGACGCCTTTCGGCACCGTCCCGCGCGAGATCAGCTACCGCATTTCGGCGATTTTCGAGATCGGCGTCTATGATTTCGACAAGGCCTATGTCGTCATGCCGATGGAGGATGCGCAGCTGCTCCTGCTCACCGGCGACCAGGTCGGGATGATCGAGATCAAGACCACCGACCCCGACAAGGTCGGCGAAATATTGCGGCCGCTCGGCGAAAAGGTCGCTGCGCAGGCCGTGATATCCGACTGGCGGTCGATGAATGCGAGCCTGTTCGAGGCGCTGTCGGTCGAGCGCGTCGCAATGTTCGTGATCCTGTCGCTCATCATCCTCGTCGCCTCGTTCAATATTATCTCGTCGTTGATCATGCTGGTGCGCGCGAAGACGCGCGACATGGCGATCTTGCGGACGATGGGCGCGCCGCGCGATTCGGTGATGCGTATCTTCATGGCGATCGGCCTGTCGATCGGCATCGCGGGAACCGTCGTCGGCATGATCTTCGGCTTCAGTCTCCTCTATTTCCGCGCTGGCGTGCTGCGCGGGGTCGAGTTCCTGACCGGCCAGCCGCTCTGGGATCCCTCGATCCGCTTCCTGACCGAATTGCCGTCGAAGCCCGACCCGGTCGAAATCACCGTCATCGCGCTGATGGCGGTCGTTTTCAGTTTCCTCGCGACGCTCTATCCGGCGTTCAAGGCCGCGAATACCGACCCCGTGCAGGTGCTGCGTTATGAGTGACATCATCCTTGAACTGAAGGCGCTCAAGCGCAGCTTCACGCAAGGCGAGGTCACGATCGACGTGCTGCGCGGCGTCGATGCGCATCTGGAGCGCGGCGAGATCGTTGCGCTGCTCGGCCCGTCGGGGTCGGGCAAGTCGACGATGCTTCAGGCGGTGGGCCTGCTCGAAGGCGGCTTCGATGGGAGGATCAGCATCGATGGCCATGACGTCACGCGATATGATCAGGGCGAGCGGACCAAGACGCGGCGCGAGAAGATCGGATTCGTCTATCAGTTCCACCATTTGCTGCCCGATTTCAACGCGATCGAGAATGTCGTTCTGCCGCAGCTGATCCGCGGGGCGGCACAGGCGGAGGCCGAAGAGCGCGCCGCCGACTTGCTCGGACGGCTCGGGCTAGGCGAGCGGCTGCACCACAAGCCGAGCAAGCTGTCGGGCGGTGAGCAGCAGCGCGTTGCGGTCGCGCGCGCGCTGGCGAACCGGCCCTTGCTCGTGCTCGCCGACGAGCCGACAGGCAATCTCGACGAGGCGACCGCCGACCGGGTGTTCGACCAGTTTGTGAAGCTCGTGCGCGATCATGGTTCGGCGGCGCTCGTCGCGACGCACAACGAGCGGCTCGCCGCGCGGATGGACCGCGTGCTGCGCTTGCACGACGGGCGGATAGAGGCGTAGGTTCGCGCCGGCAGGAGGGGACGGAATATGGCGCTTTATGATCTTTCGGCGAAGCTGCCCGGCGGCGGCACGCAGTCGCTGGCTGACTATCGCGGCAAGGTGCTGCTGATCGTCAACACCGCCTCGAAATGCGGCTTCACCCCGCAATATGAGGGGCTGGAAGAGCTCTATCGCGATTACAAGGATCGCGGGTTCGAGATACTCGCCTTTCCGTGCAACCAGTTCGGCGCGCAGGAGCCGGGCGACGCCGAGGAAATCAAGAATTTCTGCTCGCTGACCTATGATGTATCCTTCCCACTGATGGCAAAGATCGACGTCAACGGCGACGATGCCGACCCGATCTTCAAGCATCTGAAGAAGGAAAAGACCGGGCTGCTCGGTAGCGGGATCAAGTGGAATTTCACCAAGTTCCTCGTCGACCGCAATGGCAAGACCGTGTCGCGCCACGCGCCGACAACCAAGCCCGAGCAATTGCGCAAAGAGATCGAGGATCTGCTGGGTTAAGCCTTGGCAGAATCAGTGCTGTCACTGTAGCGTCATTCGATGGCCTACAGCCCCTTTGTCCCCCTTCGCGTCTTTTCCAGCTTTACCATGCTGGAGGGG
The DNA here is from genome assembly GCF_035998905.1 of Sphingopyxis sp. GTDB lineage: Bacteria > Pseudomonadota > Alphaproteobacteria > Sphingomonadales > Sphingomonadaceae > Sphingopyxis. The sequence continues at coordinate 197,140 of NZ_DASYHG010000024.1, forward strand.
GCGATCGAGCCCAAGGCGATTGCGAAGGCGGCGCGCGACCGCGGTTTTCCAGCGATTGCGATCTGCGACCGCAACGGGCTCTATGGCGCGATGGCTTTTGGCGACGCGTGCAAGGCAGCGGGCGTGCAGCCGATTGTCGGCGCGCTGCTCAGCGTGGCGCGCCCCGGCCAGCGGCTGGCAAATGGCGCGCCGCTGATCGACTGGCTCGCGCTCTACGCGCAGGACGATATAGGCTATAACAATCTTTGCGCGCTCGTGTCGGCGGCGCATCTCGGGCGTCCGGTCGAACAGGAACCGCATGTTTTGCTCTCCGACCTTGCAGGCAAGACCGACGGGCTGATCTGCCTGACCGGCGGCGGCGAGGGCGCGCTGGCGCGCCTGCTCGCGGGCGAACAGGCGACAGCGGCGAATGATTATGTCGAGCAGCTCGAGGCGCTGTTCGCGGACCGTCTTTATATCGAACTGTCGCGGCGCGGCGACGCAGCGGAGACGGCAGCCGAAAAGGCACTGGTGGACCTTGCCTATGCGCGCGCGCTGCCGATCGTCGCGACCAACCCTGCGAGCTTCGTCGAACCACAGTTCCATCCCGCGCACGATGCCATGCTGTGCATCGCACAATCGGCCTATGTCGAAAGCGAAGATCGGCGGGTCAGCTGTCCGGAAGCGTGGCTGAAGCCCGCCGAGGCGATGGAGGACGCGTTCTCCGACCTGCCCGAGGCGATCCGCAACAGTCTGGTTGTTGCGCAGCGCTGCGCGTTCATGGCGCCGAAGCGTGCGCCGATCCTGCCGAGCCTTGCCGGCGACCGCGAGGGTGAGGCGGCGCAGCTCAAGGCCGACGCGCACGCGGGGCTCGCCGCGCGGCTTGCGCATTATCCAGACCTTTCGGACGAAGAACGCCGGACCTATGTCGATCGCCTCGATTTCGAGGTCGGGGTGATCGTCCAGATGGGCTTCCCTGGTTACTTCCTGATCGTTGCCGACTTCATAAAATGGGCGAAGACGCACGACATTCCGGTGGGTCCGGGGCGTGGTTCGGGCGCGGGCAGCGTCGTCGCCTGGGCGCTGACGATCACCGACCTCGACCCGCTCAAGCTTGGCCTGCTGTTCGAACGCTTCCTCAATCCCGAACGCGTGTCGATGCCCGACTTCGACATCGACTTCTGCGAAACGCGGCGCGGCGAAGTGATCCGCTATGTGCAGGAGAAATACGGCCGCGACACCGTCGCGCAGATCATCACCTTCGGTAAGCTCAAGGCGCGCGCGGTGCTCAAGGACACCGGCCGCGTACTTCAGATGAGCTATGGCCAGGTCGACCGGCTCGCAAAGCTGGTGCCCAACCATCCGACGGACCCATGGACGCTCGACCGCGCGCTGAACGGCGTGTCCGAGCTGATGACCGAATATAAGCAGGATGACGGCGTCCGCCGCCTGTTCGACATGGCCAAGCAGCTCGAAGGCCTGCCGCGCCACAGCTCGACGCACGCCGCGGGCGTCGTCATCGGCGACCGTCCGCTCGACCAGCTCGTCCCGCTCTATCGCGATCCGCGCTCCGACATGCCCGTGACGCAGTTCGACATGAAATATGTCGAAAGCGCGGGCCTCGTGAAATTCGACTTTCTCGGACTCAAGACGCTGTCGGTGCTCAAGGAAGCACGGCGATTGCTCGCGCTCCGCGGCGTCGACGTCGATCTCGACGCGCTCGCTTGGGACGATGCCGCGGTCTACGAACTGCTCCAGCGCGGCGAGACGGTTGGGGTGTTCCAGCTCGAATCCGAAGGGATGCGGCGCACGCTGTCGGCGGTGAAGCCGACCAATTTCGGCGACATCATCGCGCTCGTCGCGCTCTATCGCCCGGGTCCGATGGACAATATTCCGTTGTTCGGCGCGCGCAAGAACGGGCGCGAGAAGATCGCCTATCCGCACCCTTTGCTCGAAGGCATCCTTGCCGAAACCTATGGCATCTTCGTCTATCAGGAACAGGTGATGCAGGCGGCGCAGATCCTCGCCGGCTACAGCCTTGGCGGTGCCGACCTCTTGCGCCGCGCGATGGGCAAGAAGGTGCAGGCAGAGATGGACGCGCAGCGCGACACCTTCGTCAAGGGGTGCGGCGAGCATAACAATATCGACGCGAAGGCCGCGAACGAACTGTTCGACTTGATCGACAAGTTCGCAGGCTATGGCTTCAACAAGAGCCATGCGGCGGCTTACGCGCTGCTGTCGTACCAGACAGCGTGGCTGAAGGCGCATTATCCGCACGAATTTTTCGCCGCGTCGATGTCGTTCGACAGCCACCAGACCGACAAATTGTCGATCTTCATCGATGATATGCGGCGGCTCGACGTCGCAGTCGCGCCGCCATCGATCAACGACAGCGAGGCCGATTTTTCGGTCGGACGGAGCGACGAGGGGCTCGCGGTGCGCTATGCGCTCGGCGCGCTCAAGGGCGTCGGTGAAAAGGCGATGGAAGCGCTTGTCGCCGAACGGCATGTGAAGGGCGATTTCGCCTCGCTCGACGATTTCGCGAGCCGCATCGACCCGAAATTGCTCAACCGGCGCCAGATCGAGGCCTTGGCCGGGGCGGGGGCGTTCGATTGCGTCGAACCCGACCGGCCGCGCGCCTTCGCGGGCGCCGAAAGCCTGCTTGCCTGCGCGAACAGTTCGGCGCACGAGCGCTCGACGGGGCAGGGCGGCCTGTTCGGCGGCGACATCGCGATCGCACCGGCGCTGCAATTGCCCGCGGCCGAGCCGTGGACGCTCGCCGAGCGCATGACGCGCGAGAAGGACGCCTTCGGTTTCTATTATTCGTCGCACCCCGTCGAACAGTTTGAGGCGATCATCTCGGCGCGCGGTGCCCGCACTTATGGCGACATCTGCGACAATGTCGAAATGACGCCGGGAACGCGGATCCCGATGGTGATGGCTGCGATGGTCGAAAGCGCGCGCCCGCGCGTGTCGCAGCGCGGCAATCGCTTCCTGAACCTGACGCTGTCGGATCGCAGCGGGCAGTTCCAGTCGAGTTGCTTCGACGAGATCGCCGGAAAGACGCTAGAGACGCTGGCGAGCGACGGCGGCTGCGCGATGCTGTCGGTCGAGCTGGACCTTCTCGAAGGCGAAGAAACGCCGCGCGTGACGGTACGCGGGGCGCAGTCGCTCGCCGATATCGCCGCGACCGCGGCACTTCAACTGACGTGCCGGGTCGAGCTTCCCGAAGCGATCGACGAGATTGCACGGCTGCTCGAAAAACGCGACGACGCGCGCGGAAAGGTCGTGATCGCGACGCGCGATCCGCTGACCGATGAGGATATCCGCATCGAACTGGGCCGCAACTTCGCGCTGGGACCGGACACGGTTTCGCGCCTCGACATGGTTGCCGGTGTTGCCGAAACCGCTCTTTCGCTGGTCGCGCCGCGCGAGTTCCGCGTTCGCTGAACCCTTCACCCCTTGCATAGCGGGCATTCCCGGCCCTATCCCCGAACGGCAACGATATAAATTCGAGGATGCCGTATCATGGGAATGCAGGGCCAACCGCTGCTCGTCACCAGTCTGATCGATCACGCCGCGCGCGAACATGCGACGCGCGAGATCGTCTCGCGCTGGGCCGACGGCAGCATGACGCGGACGACTTGGGGTGAGGTCGGCGCGGATGCACGCCGTTTTGCCGCCGCGATGACGAAGCTGGGCATCCAGAGGGGCGACCGCATCGCGACGCTCGCGATGAACCATGGCCATCATCTCGTCAGCTGGTACGGCAGCGCGGGCATGGGCGGGGTGCTCCACACGGTAAACCCGCGGCTGTTCGACGAACAGCTCGTCTACATCATCAACCATGCCGAAGACCGCGTGCTGCTGTTCGACGCGATGTTCCTCCCGATCGTCGAGCGGCTGCGGGATCAGTTGCCGACGGTCGAGCATTTCGTCCTGTTCGATGCGCCGGCGCGCGACGGCTATTCGTCGTACCGCGACCTGATCGACGCCGAGGATGGCAGCTTTCAATGGGTCGAACTCGACGAGCGCGATCCGGTGGGGCTTTGCTACACCAGCGGCACGACGGGCAATCCGAAGGGCGTGCTTTACGAGCATCGCTCGAACGTCATCCACGCGATCACCGAGATTCAGCCCGACGTTTTCGGCCTCGCGAACCGCAGCGTCATCCTGCCGATCGTGCCGATGTTCCACGCCAACAGCTGGGGCGTTCCCTTTGCCGCCGCGACGGTTGGCGCCAAGCTGGTGTTCTCGGCGACCAATGACGCGCAGGTCCTGTGCGACCTGATGCACAACGAGGGCGTGACGCACAGCGCGGGCGTGCCGACGGTGTGGATCGCGATGTTCGCACATATGGACGCGACGGGCATCGGCTATGGCAAGCTCGAGCGCGTGATCATCGGCGGCTCGGCGGCGCCGCGTGCGATGATCGAGCGCTTCATGCGCGCGGGGATCGCGGTCGGCCATGCGTGGGGGATGACCGAAACCAGCCCGATCGGGACGATGGGCAAGCGCCCGTGGAACTGGGACGAGCTGAGCTTCGACGAACAGGTCGACATCGTGTGCCGTCAGGGCTCCCCGCCGTTCGGCGTCGAGCTGCGCATCGTCGACGACGAAGACAACGAGCTGCCGCGCGACGGCGTGACGAGCGGGCGATTGCAGTGCCGCGGGCCGTGGATCATCCAGCGCTATTTCAAGGCCGATGCCGATGCAGCCGATGCCGACGGCTGGTTCGATACCGGCGATGTCGCGGTGTTGCACCCCGACGGGGTCATGCAGATCACCGATCGCGCGAAGGATGTGATCAAATCGGGCGGCGAATGGATCAGTTCGATCGAGCTCGAGAATGCCGCCGTCGGCGCGCCGGGGGTGCAGGAAGCCGCAGCGGTCGGCGTCTATCATCCCAAATGGGACGAACGCCCGATCCTGCTGATCGTCAAGAAACCGGGGGCCGAGGCGAGCGAGGCCGCGATCGTCGATTATCTCAAGGACAAGGTCGCGAAATGGTGGCTGCCCGACGAGATCGTCTTCGTGGACGAACTGCCGCATACGGCGACGGGCAAGATTTTGAAGCGCCAGATCCGCGACGATTACAAGGATTACCAGCTGAAGTCGCTGGCGGAGGCCTAGAACAGCTCCATATGGCCGTCGCGTTCGGGCGGGCGGAACAGGTCGCTGCGGATCGGCGGGAAGCTCCGGTCCATGCCATGTTCGCGCGCCGCGCGCTTAACGCGCGTGCGGATGAGCTGCGCCCAGACGCCGTGACCCTTCATGCGTGTAAAGAAGGCGGGGTCGTTGTCGCGGCCGCCGCGGATCTCCTGCACCATGTGCATCACCTTGTCGGCGCGATCGGGGTAGTGCGCGGCAAGCCACGCACGGAACAGCGGCGCGACCTCGAACGGCAAGCGCATCAATATGTACGAAGCACGGATCGCGCCCGCCTCCGCCGCCGCCGCCATGATCGCCTCGACCTCATGATCGGTGATCGCGGGGATGATCGGCGAGATATTGACCTGCGTCGGCACGCCGGCGTCGATGAGCTTGCGGATCGCGGCGAGGCGGCGGCGGGGATGCGGCGCGCGCGGTTCGAGCGTCCGGGCGATGGCGGGGTCGAGCGTTGTCACCGACACCGCGACGCCGACCAGATGGTCGCGCGCCATATCGGCGAGCAGGTCGATGTCGCGCAATATCCGGTCGGACTTGGTCGTGACGATCAGCGGGTGCCGCGTCTCCGCCAGCACCTCGATCACCGACCGCGTGATGCCCCATTCGCGCTCGATCGGCTGGTAGCCGTCGGTGTTGGTCCCGATCGCGAGCGGAGCCGGCGTGTAGCCGCGTTTTGCGAGTTCGGCGCGCAGCAGTCTTGCGGCATCGGGTTTGGCGAACAGCCTGCTTTCGAAATCGAGCCCCGGCGACAGGTCGTGGAAGGCATGCGTCGGGCGAGCGAAGCAATAGATGCAGCCATGCTCGCAGCCGCGATAGGGGTTGATCGAGCGGTCGAAGCTGATGTCGGGCGATTTGTTGCGCGAAATGATCGTCTTCGGATGCTCGACGGTTACCGTCGTGCGCAGCCTTGGCGCCTCGCCGTCGATGTCCTCCGCGGCATCGAGCCAGTCGCCGTCGGCCTCGCGGTCGAGCGAGCCGGTGCGGGTAGGGCGCAGATTGGTCGGTGCGCCGCGGCCCGTTATCGGGGGCAGGGGCTTCGTTGATTCCATCGGCGCAGGATATCGCGCTAACGAGAACAAAGAAAGAACGAAATGTCTATTCGGTGAGCCGCGGCATCAGCTCGACAAAATTGCAGGGCTTGTGCCGGCTATCGAGCTGGGTCGACAAGATACCTTCCCATGCGTCGGTTACCGCCCCGGTCGAGCCGGGCAGCGCGAAGATGTAAGTGCCGCGCGCGACAATGGCACAGGCGCGCGACTGGATAGTCGAGGTACCGATCTTCTGGTAGCTGAGCCAACGGAACAGCTCGCCGAAACCGGGGATATCCTTGCCGTCGAGCCGGTGCAGCGCCTCGGGCGTCACATCGCGGCCCGTCAGCCCGGTGCCGCCGGTGGTGATCACGACATCGACCTCGGGGTCGTCGATCCAGTTATGGAGACGCGACACGATCAGGTCGGTTTCGTCCCGGATGATCGCGCGCGCTGCGAGGATATGCCCCGCGCCGGTCAGCAATTCGTCAAGCTTGTCGCCCGACCGGTCCTCAGCGGCGCTGCGGCTGTCCGAAATGGTGAGCAACGCGATGCGAACGGGTTTGAAAACGAGGCTTTCGTCAATCGGCATTCGTGAGATCGCCGGCGTAGGTCAGGCGCGTGCGGTCCTTCCCGTCGGGAAAGCGCGGCCATTTGCCCTGCGCGAGCGCGGCGCGGCTGATCGACGGCTTGCCCTGCTGCGCTTCGTACATCCAGTAGTTGCGCAGCACGATGCCGACATAGCCGCGCGTTTCCCAATAGGGGATCGATTCCATGTAAAGCAGCGGGTCACCGTTATCGCGAATTTCCGACTGCCAGCGCGCAACGGGCGCCGGCCCGGCGTTATAGGCAGCGATCACCTTGGGCAGCAGGCCGCCGGTCGACGGGTCCTTGCTTAGATATTGCAGATAGCTTTGCCCCATATCCATGTTGACCGCGGGGCTGCGCAGGTCGCCCGTTCCGAGGTCGCCGCGCCAGCGCGCGACGTCGCGCGCGGTGCCGGGGCGTACTTGCATTAAGCCAAGCGCGCCCGCCGGGCTGACGACGGCGCGCTGGAAACGCGATTCCTGCAGCGTGTGGGCGAAGACCAGCGCGGGATCGACCTTCCAGCCGCCATTGGGTTCCCATTTAGGCTGCGGATAGCGCGACTGCGCCGAGGGTTTGCGGCCCTGCGGCGTGTTGTGCGCGAGATAGAGCTGCGCTTCGGGCAGGCTGAGGGCGCCCGCGATCGCAAGAAGCTGCTCATGCTGCCGCGCATCGCCGATCCGCGCCTGATGGCGCAGCGTGTCGCCGGCATATTTGTCTTCGCCGATCTCGGACAGCGCCATCGCGATCCGGACGTTCGGCAGGCCTTCGAGTGCGCGCCAGGCGCTGCGGTCGGCACGGACATGTTCGCGCTGGCTGTTCGTTTCGACACCGAGCGTTTCGACCGCGAGCAGGCCGTAGAAGGTTTCCTCGTTGGCCGCGGCGGCGCGGAGGCGCGACTGGACCGATGCGGGTTCGCCCGCGGCGACCGCAGCGCGCGCGGCCCAATAATAAGCCGCGGCACGGAGTTCGCTGTCGGGCGCTTCCTTCGCGACGCGGTCGAAAGCCATCAACGCGGTGCGATAGTCGCGCGTGCGCCACGCGGCGAGGCCTTTGACCCATGCGCCCTGCGTCGACCAGGCGCCGCTGCCCGCGCTACACTCATTCGCAAGCCGAAGCGCGTTGGCGTCGTCATTCTCGATATAATAAGACCAGGCAACCTTCTGGCGCCATTCGTCGCGGGCCTGCGGTGTCAGCTGGTCGGCGACAGCGTTGAGCAGCGCTTCGGCACCCGCGGGATCGTCATTCTTGATCCGCTCGGGAATCGTGCGCGCGAGGCTCGCCGCGACGGGATCGCCGCCCACCGCATCGGCGCCGAGCCGGCGCGGAGCGCTGCCCGCCCATGCAAGGCGCGCCTGCGAGGGCAGGGTAGGGAGATCGGTCGCGCCACGCTTGGCGGCCAGCCGGCTTAGCTGCTCAGCCTGCGGCAATTGCGGCGAACGCGACAGGATCGGCATGATGTCCGAAACTTCGGCGCGCGGGCTGTTCGGTGCCGTGAGCAGTTCAGCGCGCAGGAAATCGGTGAGCGGGCCGTTGTCGGCGCCATCGAGCAAGGATTTTGCCTCGGCCCAGCGCTGGCCGCGGATCGCGGTGAGCACCTGTGTGTAAAGCTGCTTCTGCTTCGCCGACAAGATGTTGGGCACGGTTTGCGGTGCCGATACAAGGTCCCGGCTGCCCGCGTCGGCGGCGAGCGCGGGCACCGCGCCGATGGAAAGCGCCAGAGCGGCGCACGAAACGAGGGTTTTGGTCATATTCTGCATCCGTCAACGTCCCCGGTTGAACAGTTTCAGGCTATCCCATGCGGCCGCCTTCTGGGCGGGCCGGGCCAGCAACATCGCGGGGTGCGCGACTGCTACCGCCTCCACCTTGCCGCCATCTTGGTTAATATCGAGTAACTTTCCGCGCGCGTCGGGCAGCGGCGTCGCCGCCGCCATGCGCAGGATGTCGCTGCCAATCAGCAGCAGGCGTGCCGGTCTGGCGAGCCGCAGATGGTGCCACAGCAGGCGGTCGAGTTCCACTGCATCGTCGCCGTCGCAGCGCCCGCCGGCGGGGCGGGTCACCGCGAGGCTGGCGACATAGCATTCGCCGCGCGTCAGGCCGATCGCGCGCAACATCGCGTCGAGCAACTGCCCCGCCGGCCCGGAGAATAGTACGCCATCGCGCTGGTCGTCGATTTCGGGCCAGGCGGTGAGCAGCATCAGCGGCGCGCCCGCTTCGCCGACGGGAAGCACACGGCGTGCGTCCCACTGGCTGCCGGGCACGTCGCCATGTTCGGTGAGCCAGCGCTGGAATTCGTTCCAGTCGTCGGGAAAGACGGTCGGGCCCTTCGGCGCGGAGGCTTCGGGAGCTTCCTGGCGCTGGAGCGCTGCGGGAAGCGGGAGCGGTTCGGGTTCGACGCGCACCGCGCGTTTCGCCTTCGTTGCCGCAGCGTCATTCGCCGGGGGCGTGACGAGCCAGCCCGCCGGTTCCTCGCCGACGAGCGCATCGACGCCCGCCAGCGACCACCAGTCGCAAGTGCTTTCCGCCAGCAACGCAGAGTTTCGCCCACCCATGAAAATGTTTGAAACAGACAGTTGACGGGCGCGTCAATTGGCGGGCATCGCAATTCGTGACAGAATGAGCGTCGGACACGATGAATGATCGGCGCAGGGACGGCAGAAAGGTATTTGCGGTGAGCGAACGGGAATCGATGCCCTATGACGTGGTCATCGTCGGCGCGGGGCCGGCGGGGCTATCGGCGGCGATCCGCCTGAAACAACTCGCGAATGAAGCGGGCAGTGAATTGTCGGTCTGCATCCTCGAAAAAGGGTCCGAGGTCGGCGCGCATATCCTGTCGGGCGCGGTGATCGATCCGAAGTCGCTCGACGAACTGCTCCCCGAATGGCGGACGCAAGGCTGTCCGCTCGCCGAAGTCCCCGTGAACGACAACCAGCACTGGGTGCTGACGAAGGCGAAGAAGTTCGCGCTTCCCGAATTCATTTCGCCGGGCTTCATGCACAACAAGGGTACCTATACGGGCAGCCTCGGCAATCTTTGCCGCTGGCTCGCCGAACAGGCCGAAGGGCTGGGGGTCGAGATCTTCCCCGGCTTCCCCGCCGCGGAAATTCTCTACAATGAGGATGGCTCGGTCAAAGGCGTCGCGACGGGCGACATGGGCGTCGCGCGCGACGGCAGCCACAAGGGCGACTATGCCCCGGGCCTCGAACTCCACGCCAAATATACCTTCTTTGCCGAAGGCGTGCGCGGCCATCTGACCAAGATGATCAAGCCGCAGTTCGCGCTCGACGCCGATTGCGAGCCGCAGGTTTACGGTCTTGGCGTCAAGGAATTGTGGGACATCGACCCCGCAAACCATGCAGAGGGCCGTGTCATCCACACGCAGGGCTGGCCGCTCGACGAAAATGCCAATGGCGGCGGTTTCCTCTATCATCAGGCGAACGGGCAGGTCGCGCTCGGTTTCGTCACCTGGCTCAACTATCGCAACCCACACATCTCCCCGTTCCAGGAGATGCAGAAGTGGAAGACGCATCCCGAGATCGCGAAGATCCTGAAGGGCGGCAAGCGCGTGTCCTACGGCGCACGCGCGATCAGCGACGGCGGCCTCCAGTCGGTGCCCAAGCTCGCTTTCCCGGGCGGCGCCCTGATCGGCGATACCGCCGGGTTCCTGAACGTCCCGCGTATCAAGGGTACGCATACCGCGATGAAATCGGGCATGATGGCGGCCGAGGCCGCATTCGCCGCTGTCACCGCGGGGCGCAGCAGCGACACGCTCGACGCCTATCAAACCGCTTTTGACGATAGCTGGGTCAAGAAGGAACTCAGCGTCGTGCGGAACGTCCTGCCGCTCGTCGAGAAATATGGCGATCTGGCGGGGACATTGCTGTCGGGGATCACGATGTGGCTCGAAACGCTGAAGATCAAAGTCCCCTTCACGATGAAGCATCATCCGGACAATGAGAGCCTGTACCGGGCCGACATCATGCCGAAACCCGATTATCCCAAACCCGACGGCGTGCTGACCTTCGACCGCCTGTCATCGGTGTTCATCTCGAACACCAATCACGAGGAAGACCAGCCGGTCCATCTGCAGCTGAAGGATCCATCGATCCCGGTCGCGTATAACCTGCCGCTCTTTGACGAGCCCGCGCAGCGCTATTGCCCGGCGGGCGTCTATGAAATCGTCGGCGAAGCCGAGGGCGATCCCAAGTTCGTGATCAACGCGCAGAATTGCGTCCATTGCAAAACGTGCGATATCAAGGACCCGACCCAGAATATCAACTGGGTCACTCCCGAAGGCGGCGGAGGCCCCAATTACCCCAATATGTAAGCCCGCGCGCCTGCTCCTGATCGTCGCCGCCGTTGCGGCGGCGGTGCCGGCGCAGGCCGTCGACGACAGCGGCGCGGCGCTGAATGCGCTGGTGCGCGCGCGACTGGCCGAAGAGAGCGGGGAACCCGCGGCCGCGCTATCGGCGCTCACCACGGCCTCGAGCCTTGCGCCCGGCCTTCCCGGCCTGCGCGGGCGGATGCTCGAACAGGCAATCGAAGCGGGGAATCTCGAGGCAGCGCGGGCTGCGGCATCGAGCTTGTGGAGCAGCGGCGAACGCCGGTTCGACGCGCAGCTCGTCCTGCTGGTCGATGCGATGCGCCGGTCGGACTGGAAAGCCGCGCGCGACACGATGGCCGGCCGAAACGACAAGGCGGGCGCCGACGCGATCGCGCGGTTGATCTTGCCGACGATCAATGCGTGGATCGACGTCGGTGCGCGCGAAAAACTGCCCGAGCGTCACCTGATTGCGGCGAACAATCGCGCGCGCCCCGAACCCTCGCTGACGCTTCAGGTCGCGATGGTCCAGATCGCCACGAAGCGCGCGGCCGCGGCGGCGACGCTGACCGATGGCGTCACGCTCACCGACCGGACAAGCCAGCTCGTTGCGCTGCGCACTGCCGCGACGCTCGACAAGGCGGGCGAGGCCGGCGCTGCCGAGCGGTTGCGCGCACGGATCGCGCTCGCGTCGGGGCAGCGCGAGGATCCGATGCTGTTGTTGCCCGACCAGCCCGTTACCAGCCCGCGCGCGGGAACGGCGCAGTGGCTCGGGCTGCTTGCCGACGGATTGGCGCGCACTCCGGGTGGCAGCGCGAAACTGCCGCTGTTGTTCGCGCGCGCGGCCTATTGGCTCGACGATCAGGACTGGGCGGTCCGGATGACGCTGGTCGAAGCACTCGACCGCAACGGGCAACAGGACGATGCGCTGGCGATGCTCGACGCGGGGCGCGCTGCCTTGCCGCCGGTGCTCGCGATGCGCCGCGCCGAATTGATGGCAGATGCGGGCGAGCTCGCCGGTGCGGCGAAGCTGGCCGAGGCTTCGGTGGGCGCGGATGCGGCGCGAAGCCTGCTCGTCAGGCTGGCCGACATCGCGCGGAGGTCAGGCGACCCGGTCGCGGCGGCGCGGGCGTATGAGCGGCTCGAGGGGGCACTTGGCGAGGGCGAGGGCGATCAGTCGCTGCGCGGTACCCTGCTGATCGCCCGGGCGGAATTGCTGCTGCAGGCGGACAAATGGGACGCGGCGGCACCTTTGATGGAAAAGGCGGTAGCGCTGCGGCCCGACGACGCGGCGATCCTCAACTTCGCCGGCTATTCAGCGCTGGAACGACGCAAGGATGTGAAGCAGTCGCTCGCGCGGATCGAGGCGGCGTGGCGCCAGGACCCGCAGAATGCGAGCATTACCGACTCGCTCGGCTGGGCCTATTTCCTGACGGGGCGCACTGACGATGCGGTCGGGTTGCTCGAAAAGGCGCAGCGCGGCGAACCCGGCAATGCGGTGATCGTCGAGCATCTCGGCGATGCTTACTGGAAGGCCGGGCAGAAGTTTCAGGCGCGCTACAACTGGCGCGCCGCTGCATTGCTCGCCGATGCGGAGATGGCGACGCGGCTGGAGGCGAAGCTGCGCGACGGGCTGACCCACGCCACCACCGCGCCATGACGGGCACCCTGCACGAAACGGGCTGGGCCAAGATCAACCTCGCGCTGCACGTCCGCGCGCGGCGGAGCGACGGCTATCACGAGATCGAGACGCTGTTTGCGTTCGTCGACAATGGCGATGCGATCAGGGCGGAGGTTGCCGATAAGGATGCGCTGACGATCGATGGCGCGTTCGCCGAAGGATTGAGCGCGGGCGACGACAATCTGGTGATGAAGGTACTGGCACTACTGCGCACGCGCTACGGCGCCGACCGGGTGCCGCCGCTTGGGGTTGTGCTGACCAAGACGCTGCCAGTCGCGGCGGGGATCGGCGGCGGGTCGGCCGACGCCGCGGCGATGGCGCGGCTCGTGCGGCAGCATTTCCTGCCCGAACTCGGCGATGCGGCGCTGGCGCGCGTCGTCAGTCCGCTCGGCGCCGATATCGCCGCCTGCATCGCGAGCGCGACCTGTCTCGGCGTCGGGGTCGGCGAGGAATTGAACCCGGTTCCCGAGTTGCAGCTGGGCGGGACGCCGGTGCTGCTGGTCAATCCGCGCCAGCAGGTCTCTACCGGACCGGTGTTCGCCGCGTGGGACGGGATCGACCGCGGCCCCTTGTTCACCGGTCCCGATTGGCGTGCGCAACTGCTCGGCGCGCGCAACGATCTCCAGCGGCCCGCGATTGCCCAATGCCCAGCGATCGTCGACATACTCACCGAATTAGGGGCGCTGCGGCCCTGGCTGGCGCGCATGTCGGGATCGGGTGCGACCTGTTTTGGGCTGTTCGATGCGATGGCGGAGCGCGATGCGGCCGCCGCGGCGCTCACCGCGCGGCATCCGGGCTGGTGGACGATGACGGGAGTATTGCGGTGAGCGAAGCGTGGCGGCAGTTGGGCGAAGCGCGGACGGGCGGCATATTGCTGATCGCCGATCATGCGTCGGCTCTTGTCCCCGACGATATCGATCTCGGCATCGATCCGGCGCTGCTCGTCAACCACATTGCGATCGATATCGGCGTGGCGGAGGTCGCGGCGTTGCTGGTCGAAAGCGGCGCGGTCGATGCGGCGATCCTCGGCGGCGTGTCGCGGCTCGTTGTCGACTGCAACCGCGACGAAGATGCGCCGGGGGTGCTGCCGATCGCGAGCGACGGCCATGCGGTGCCGGGCAACGCGCTCGACGATGCGGCGCGCGAGGTCCGGCTGGCGCGCTTTTTCCGACCCTATCACGATTATATCGCCGCTACGATCGCGGCGCACCGCCCGGCAATGATCCTGTCGCTGCACAGCTTCACCCCGTCGCTCGCGGCGCACCCCGATCAGGCGCGGCCGTGGCATGTCGGCGTGCTCTATAACGAGGACGAGAGGCTTGCCGGCGCGGCAATCGCGGCACTGGAGGCCGAGGGGCTGAATGTCGGCGACCAGCAGCCCTATTCGGGCAAGCTGCTCAACGCGACGATGAACCGCCATGCCGAGGGCAATGATATTCCCTATGTCGGAATCGAGATGCGCCAGGATCTGGTCGGCGATGCGGCGGGGCAGGCGCTGTTTGCCGAACGGCTTTCTCGCATGTGCAGCAAGCTTGCATTGAATCTGGCCAAATAGGCGTGTAGAGGCGCGTCTCTTCGCTTATTTTTGTAATATTATTATCAGGACTGTAGAAAATGCCTTCATATCGTTCGCGCACCACCACTCACGGCCGCAATATGGCGGGCGCGCGCGGCCTGTGGCGCGCGACGGGGATGAAGGACAGCGATTTCGGCAAGCCGATCATCGCGGTGGTCAACAGCTTCACCCAGTTCGTGCCCGGTCACGTCCACCTGAAGGACCTTGGCCAGATGGTCGCGCGCGAGATCGAAGCCGCGGGCGGGGTTGCCAAGGAATTCAATACGATCGCGGTCGACGACGGCATCGCGATGGGGCATGACGGTATGCTCTATAGTCTGCCGAGCCGCGACCTGATCGCCGACAGCGTCGAATATATGGTCAACGCGCATTGCGCCGACGCGATGGTGTGCATCTCGAACTGCGACAAGATCACGCCCGGCATGCTGATGGCGGCGCTGCGGATCAACATCCCCGTCGTGTTCGTGTCGGGCGGACCGATGGAAGCGGGCAAGGTCGTGCTGAAGGGCAAGGAGGTCGCGCTCGACCTCGTCGACGCGATGGTCGCCGCTGCCGACGAGAAATATAGCGACGCGGAAGTGTCTGAGATCGAAAAGGCGGCCTGCCCGACGTGCGGAAGCTGTTCGGGGATGTTCACCGCCAACTCGATGAATTGCCTGACCGAGGCGCTGGGACTGTCGCTGCCGGGCAACGGATCGACGCTCGCGACGCACGCCGACCGCAAGCAGTTGTTCCTGCGCGCGGGCCGGATCGCGGTCGAGATGTGCAAGCGCCATTATGAGGAAGGCGACGACAGCGTCTTGCCGCGCAATATCGCGATCTTCGAGGCGTTCGAAAATGCGATGAGCCTCGACATCGCGATGGGCGGGTCGACGAACACGGTGCTCCACCTGCTCGCCGCGGCGTTCGAGGCGGGGGTCGATTTCACGATGGAGGACATCGACCGGCTGTCGCGCCGCGTGCCATGCCTGTCGAAGGTCGCGCCGGCGAAGAGCGACGTCCATATGGAGGATGTGCACCGCGCGGGCGGGATCATGGCGATCCTTGGTGAGCTCGAACGCGCGGGGCTGCTCCATGCGCATCTGCCGACGGTGCACAGCGCGACGCTGGGCGATGCGCTCAACAAATGGGATATCTCGCGTACCAACGACCCCGAGGTGCAGAAATTCTTCCTCGCCGCCCCTGGCGGAGTGCCGACGCAGACCGCGTTCAGC
Organism: Sphingopyxis sp.; assembly: GCF_035998905.1. Lineage (GTDB taxonomy): Bacteria > Pseudomonadota > Alphaproteobacteria > Sphingomonadales > Sphingomonadaceae > Sphingopyxis. The sequence continues at coordinate 212,693 of NZ_DASYHG010000024.1, forward strand.
CAGGACCGGCGCTGGGACGATCTCGACCTCGATCGCGAAGCCGGCGTGATCCGTTCGGCCGACCATGCGTTCAGCAAGGACGGTGGACTCGCGGTACTGTCGGGCAATATCGCGCTCGACGGCTGTATCGTGAAGACCGCGGGTGTCGACGAGAGCATCCTGAAATTCTCCGGTCCCGCCAAAGTTTATGAAAGCCAGGATGCGGCGGTCGCGGGCATCCTGACCGGACAGGTCGAGGCGGGTGACGTCGTCGTCATCCGCTACGAAGGGCCAAAGGGCGGACCGGGGATGCAGGAAATGCTCTATCCGACGAGCTACCTCAAGTCGAAGGGGCTAGGCGCGGCGTGTGCATTGATCACCGACGGGCGCTTCTCGGGCGGCACATCGGGGCTGTCGATCGGCCATGTCTCGCCCGAGGCGGCCGAGGGCGGAACGATCGGACTGGTCGAGAATGGCGACCTCATCAACATCGATATCCCGTCGCGCACGATCACGCTGGCGGTGGCCGACAGCGTGCTTGCGGACCGCCGGGCCACGATGGAGGCCAAGGGCGATGCGGCATGGCAGCCGGCCAAGCCGCGCCCGCGCAAGGTTTCGGTAGCACTTCAGGCTTATGCCGCGATGACGACGAGCGCCGCGCGCGGCGCGGTGCGCGACTTGTCGCAGCTGAAGGGCAAGGGATGAAAAGACTTGGGGGGGCGTTGGTAGCGCTCATCGCGCTTGCGGGCTGCGACCGCACGCCCGACAATGGCGAACTGGCTGAAGCCGAGGCGCGCGGATCGAAGGCGGCGGCCGAGAATGGTCGCATCGAATGCGCACTCGAGGGCGCGAAGCTGTTCGACCGCACCTGCACGGTCGAGGAGATGAGCGGCGAGGGCGGGGCGATCCTTGTCGTCGGCCGCAGCAATGTCGGTTACCGCCGGCTTCAGATCACGACCGACGGACGCGGGGTGGTGTCCGCCGACGGGGCAGAACCCGCAAAGGTTACAATCGTCGGCGACAATGTCATCGAAGTCGCGGTTGGCAACGACCGCTATCGCCTGCCCGCCAACACCGGCGGCGCGAAGTAGGCGCCTTCGCGCGTTCGTGATAGGGCAGAGGCATGTCCGTCCCCGCCGACGCCCCGATCCTGACCGCCAAGGCGATGCGTGAAGCCGAGGCGGCGTGCGCGATCCAGGGCACATCGCTATCCGAACTGATGGAACTTGCCGGGGCAGCGGTCGCCGATACCGCCTGGCGGATGGCGGCAGGCGCGCCGATCCTGATCCTGTGCGGTCCCGGTAACAATGGCGGCGATGGCTATGTTGCCGCGCGGCAGCTTGCAGTGCGCGGAGCTTCGGTTCGCGTCGCCGCTCTCGGCGAGCCGGTGACCGATCTGGCGAAGGCGGCAAGGGCGGGCTGGAGCGGACCTGTCGAGAAACTCGATGGCCGTCTCTCGCCCGCGCCGCTGGTTGTCGACGCGCTGTTCGGCGTCGGGCTGTCGCGGCCGATCGTGGACGACCTCGCCGCGATCCTCGGGCATTTTTCCGACCGGCGCATCCTTGCGGTCGACGTTCCGAGCGGGGTCGACAGCGACGGCGTCGAGGATTGGATCCCGCCGCTTCCCGCCGATGTGACACTCGCACTGGGCGCGCTCAAGCCCGCGCATGTGCTGTTGCCGACTGCGCCGGCATGCGGCCGCGTCCTGCTTGCACCGATCGGCATCTCCGCGAGCAAGGCGATGCGGACCTTGCCGAAGACGCAAACGCACACACCCGACGCGACGGCGCATAAATTCACGCGCGGCATGGTACTCGTCTTTGCCGGACCGATGCGCGGGGCCGCCGGGCTGGCGGCCGCAGCGGCGCTGCGCGCGGGGGCGGGCTATGCGGTGCTCGAAGGCAGCGCACATGCACCCTTCGCCGCGATCATTGCCGAGAGCGAAGAGAAATTCGGCGAGCGGCTTGGCGATCCGCGTGTCGGGGCGGTGGTCATCGGGCCGGGCTTTCCGGCGGGCGACGAATTGCTGTTCGATGTCGAAGCGGCGCTCGATTCTGGAAAACCGCTTATTCTCGATGCGGCGGCGATCGACGCGGCCTTGCCGCGCCTCGCCGAGACGCCGCGCAAGGCGATTCTGACGCCCCACGAAGGCGAGTTTGCGCGCGCCTTTCCGCAAGCTTACGGGAACAAGATCGACCGCGCGAAAGCTGCCGCGGTCCGCACGCAGGCCGTCGTCATCTACAAGGGCGCCGACACGATCATTGCCGCACCCGATGGCCGGGTCGCGGCCGCCTGGCCCGGCAGCCCCTGGCTGGCGACGGCGGGGACGGGCGATGTGCTCGCGGGCGCTTGCGGAGCGATGCTCGCACGGGGCGGCGATGCTTTCGATGCCGCGGTCGCCGCGGTGGGCTGGCATATCGCGCAAGCCGCGCGTATAGGCCCCGGCCTTGTAGCCGACGATCTGATAAGGGACTGACATGAGCGAAGCTGCGCTGATCGAGCGCATCGCCGCACGCGGCGATGGCGTGACCGCCGACGGCCGCCATGTCATGGGCGGCGTCCCGGGCGACCGCGTTCGCGACGACGGGATCATCATCCCGGGTCCGAACCGTGCCGAACCCGTGTGCCGGCATTTCGGCAAATGTGGCGGCTGCCAGTTGCAGCACGTCGCCGAACCCGCACTCGCCGATTTTGTGCGCGACCGCGTGGTCGGCGGGCTGGAGGGGCAGGATGTAGTCTTTGGCGAGGTCCTGCCCGCCGTCCTGTCACCGCCGCAAAGCCGCCGGCGCGCCGCGCTGACCGCGCTCCGCACCGGCAAGCAGGTCGCGATCGGCTTCAACGCTGCGCAGAGCAACCAGATCGTCGATATGCGGATGTGTCCGCTATTGCTGCCCGAACTTTTCGCGCTGATCGCGCCTGTGCGTGAATTGCTGGTCATGATCGCGCAGCCGCGCCGGCCCGTGAAGGTCAAGATGCAGATGCTCGATCAGGGCGTCGAACTGATCCTGGAAGGCGTGAAGGCCGAAGGGCTCGATGCGGCGATGGCGCTCCAGGATTTTGCGGGCGCGCATCGACTGGCGCGCTTTGCGATCGATCAGGGCGAAGGGCTCGAAATCCTCTGGCAGCCCGAACCGCCGACGATGCGCTTTGGCGATGTCACGGTCGAGGTGCCGCCCTTTGCCTTTTTGCAGCCGACGGCGACCGGGCAGACGGCGTTGATCGATGCGGTCAAGAAGGCAGTCGGGGACGCCGGAGCAGTCGCGGACCTGTTCGCAGGCGTCGGCACCTTTGCGCTGTCGGTACAGGCCGGGCGTAAAGTCTATGCCGCCGAAGGCGCGCGCGATGCGATCGCGGCGCTGACGGGCGCCGCGAACCGCGCCCGCGCGCTCGTCGCGACCGAGCACCGCGACTTGTTCCGCCGCCCGCTCGTACCCGCCGAACTCAATCGCTTCGGTGCGGTCATCCTCGATCCGCCGCGCGCAGGGGCTGAGGAGCAGGTGAAGCAGCTCGCGGGGTCAACATCCCCGGTGATCGCCTATGTCAGTTGCAATCCCGCAAGCTTCGCGCGCGACGCGAAGATGCTGGTCGAGGGCGGCTATAGCCTCGACTGGGTGCAGCCCGTCGGCCAGTTCCGCTGGTCGACCCATGTGGAACTGGCCGCGCGGTTTTCGCGCTAGATCAGTACAGCACGAAGCCCATGAAGGCGTGGATGCACAGCGCGAGGAGCGCGAGGCTGGCGAGCGCGAACACGACGAAGCGCCATAGCACGCGGTTGACGGTGACCTGGATCAGGCTGTGGACGATGCGCAGGGCGACATAGGCCCATGCAATCTGTGCGTTGAGCCCGCCGCCCATGCCGCCGATCGCAAGCGCGAGCGCCACGGCGTAGAAGACCGTCGGCTGTTCCATCAGATGGTTGTAGTTGTGCGCTTTCCACTGCACTTCCTGCGGCAGCACGTCGTCGAGCCCTTTACCGGTGCCGCCCACCATCTTCGCAGCATCGATCTTCGCGCGGCTCATCGCCGGGATGCGCGTGGCGTACATCCACACCCACATGACCATCGACCAGAGCGCAAGCGTTGCGACCGGCCCTAATATAGCGTTCGTATCCATAATCTTTCCCCCCTCAACCCAAAGTGGCGATCACGGCCAGCAACGACAATGCGAGCAGGCAGAAGGTCGACAGCCCGAAGATCGCAAAGCGAATGGGCACTCGGTTCACGCGCGCCTGCCACAGGCTGTGGACGATACGCAAAATGACATAGGCCCACGCAAGGCCGCGCGTCAGATCGGTGCTGCCACCCGACAGGTGCAGGAAGATGATCACGGCATAGAAGAGCGTCGGCTGTTCGAGCAGGTGCGTATAATTGTGCGATTTCCAGTTAACCTGCGGCGGCAGGATATTCTCGAGGTCGGCGCCGCGGCCTCCCGGAGGGGCTGCCTTCAGGTCGATGCCCGATTTGGCGAGCGCCGGAAAGCGCGTCGCGGCGACCCAGCCGAGCATGATGAGTGTCCACAGCGCGAGGACCGCGCCGGGTGCGAGCAGGCTTTCAGGCATAATGGCTCCCCCCTTGTTCCAGTCGGGGATGCTAGAGGGCATCGCCGACAATGCAACGGCAGACGTTCAGGCCCTACCGGTCGCCAGTTCCGCGCGGATAGCTGCCCCGTCGCCATCGACCCGCGGCGCGAAACCGAGGTCGCGCGGCGCCATCGCGCCATACTTCACCGGCGGCTGCATTTCGTGAAACGCGCCGACATCGGGGTGCGTGCGATGGAGGAAAAAGCCGGTCGCGACGAAATGCGGGTCCTCTTTGATATCCTGAAGGTCGCGCGCCGCCATCGCCGGAATGTCGTTATCGGCGAAAAGTGTGAGCCATTCGGCGCTGGTCTTTGCCGGCGTCTTGCGGGCGATCTCGCTGTAGATGATCGGCATATGCTGCCCCTTTGCCTTCGCCGCTTCATATTCCGGCGTTTCGAGCAGGTCTGCACTTCCGAGAAGCGCCATCAGCCGCGCGGTCGAGTCGGGGGTGTAAGGAACGATCGCGAGATAGCCGTCGCGCGTCGGGAAGGGCTGGCGCGTCGGGTCGAGCTGGCGCGGATAACCCGCGGGGCCGATCGGCGGGTCGAGCGCGGCGTCGCGCAGGTGCTCGGTCAGCATGAAGGAAGAAAAACACTCGAACATCGGCACTTCGACATGCTGGCCCTCGCCGGTCCGCAGCTTATGGACGAGCGCGGCGAGGATCGCCTGTGCGCCGAACTGGCCCGCGACCTTGTCGGCGATGAGCGACGGGAAATAGCGCGGGCGGGCGTCGCCGTCGACGCGCGGCAACAGGCTGGTGGTGCCGCTCGCGGCCTGGATGACATCGTCATAGGCTTGGAGGTCGGCATAGGGACCGTCCTGTGCGAAGCCGGTGCCGTGAACATAGATGATGTCGGGTTTCAGCGCCCTGCACGCATCATAGTCGAAACCGAGCCGCGCGATCGCCTTGCCGCGGACATTGTGGAAAAAGACGTCGGCGCTCGCAACAAGGTCGCTTAGCACGGCCGCATCTTCGGGCTTCTTGAGGTCGAGGGCTATCGAACGCTTGCCGCGGTTCACCGTGAGGTGGATCGACCCCATCGTAGGGTCGGGAACACCGCTGCCCAGATAGCGCGAGATGTCGCCAAGGCCGGGGGTTTCGACCTTGATCACCTCGGCGCCCAGATCGGCGAGCATCTGCGTTGCATAGGGGCCGAAAATAACGGTCGTCAGATCGATAATGCGGATCCCCGACAGCATGGGCATAGCTTCTCCTCTTCCTTGCGGCGCAGGATAGAATGATTGCAAAGTAAAACGGAAGAGGCTTCCGCAACTTTCCTCAAGCAGCAGGTGCGGTGGCTGCGCTACTGCCATTTCCGGCAGCATAGGCGGCGGATATCCGGCGGTAGGATCGCGAGCCGAACGCCGCCAGCGTCAGGAGGATGCCGAGGAGGCCGGCGATCGTGAAGACGATCGCGATCCCGCGTTCGGGACCGCGTCCGTACCAGTCGCCGATCGCATCGGCGCCCGCGCCGTCGGTCATCAACGGCACGAAGATGAACTGGGTGAGCGGCGCGATCAGGAAGGCGGTGAGCGGCGAGGCGGCCTGCTCGACCGACTGGGCGAAACCGAAGACGCGGCCCTGGCGTTCGAAGGGGACGACCTTCTGCAGCGCCGTCTGTTCGGCCGCTTCGGCATAGGGACCGAGGAACATCCAGATGAAGCAGCCGATCGCCAGCAGCGGGATCGACGACTGGATCGTGAAGACCGCGGCGACCGCCCATTCGACGAGGCACACGAAGAGGAGCGTCCGGATCGGATTCTTGCCGAGCCCGGTCCGCGAAATCACGATGCCGCTGAGGATGAAGGCGCATGACAGCACCGCCCACAGCAGGCCCCATTGCTCGACCTTCATCAGCGACAGGCCATAGGCGTCCATCAGCGCCATGAAGACCCCGCCGAGCAGGTTGTTGAAGCAGGAAAACAGGATCAGCGCGAGCAGGCCAGGGATGCCGAGTACCACGCGCAGCGTTCCGGCGAGGTCGATGCGATGCGGCGCGTCGTTCGCTTTCTCATCGCGCGGCTCGTCGACATGGACGAAGAGGAGGTGGACAATGGCGACGAGCGAAAAGGCGACCGCGAAGGCGAGTGTCGCCACCATCCCGCCCCATGCGACGAGAAAGCCGCTGATCGCCGATGTCGTGAGGAAGCCGATGCCGCTGACCATCCCGACAAGCCCGTTCGCCTTGTCGCGCCGGTCCTCGGGCACCAGCAGCGTAACCAGCGTGGGCAGCGCGATCATCCGGATATTGCCGACGATCACCGCGAACATCGAAACGAGGATGAACAGCCAGAGCGTGGCGCTCGACACGTCGGCGGCGCGAATGGCGGGATCGAGCGCATAGCCTGTGAACGCGATCGCGTAGAGGATCAGCGAGGCGATGCTCGACACAAGCATCATGTTGCGCTTGCCATGATGATCGACGAGGCTGCCGAACCAGATGCCAAGCGCGGCCGTGAGCACGAGATAGATGCCCGCGATCATCCCCGTCGCGAACACCGACTGGGTTTCGAGAAAAGTCCAGAAGGTCAGCGCAAACCACACCGTGAAGTTGGTGATGTTGGCAACGAGGTTGTTGGCAAGGAGATGATGGAAGGGCTGCATGGGCGGCGCAATCTAGCGCCTTGGTTCGAAAGGGAAAGGGCCGGTCGCATCGCTGCGCCGGCCCTCCCTATTCGTATCTGTCGCAGTTCGTCAGAACAGCTTGGTCACCGTCGCGCTGCGGCGCTCGGGTTCGGCCTCGCTGCCGGTGTAGAGGCTTGCCATCGGCTCATCGCTGACGACATGCGTCTCGTCGGCGCCGAAGCCGTTGAACTTGGTGCGCATCGCGCAGCCATAGGCGCCGAGCATGCCGATTTCGATGAAATCGCCTGCCTTGATGTCCGCCGGCAGGAAGAACGGCCCCGCCATATGGTCGAGATCGTCGCAGGTCGGGCCATAGAAGCTGAACGGCACCATCTCGGCTTCACTGTCCGCGTCGCGCAGCAGCGAGACGGGGAACCGCCAGCCGACATGGGCGGCGTCGAACAGCGCGCCATAAGCGCCGTCGTTGATGTACAGCTCTTCGCCGCGGCGCTTTTCGACGCGCACGATCAGTGAGCTGTACTCGGCCGACAGCGCGCGGCCCGGCTCGCACCAGAGTTCGGCGGAATAGCTGATCGGCAGGCTTTCGAAGCTGCGGTGGATCGTCTCGAAATAGGCGTCGAGCGGCGGGGGCTCCATGCCCGGATAGGACGAGGGAAAGCCGCCGCCGACATCGATGATGTCGACCGTCACCGACGCCGCGACGATCGCGGCGCGGACGCGCTCCATCGCTTGGGCATAGGCGTGCGGCGTCATCGCCTGGCTGCCGACATGGAAGCAGATGCCGAGCGCGTCGGCGGCCTGGCGGGTCGCCATCAGCAGCTCGACAACCTCGTCGGCCTCGGCTCCGAACTTCGCCGCAAGGCTGAGCTTCGAATGGTCGGACGAGACGCGCAGGCGCACGAGCAGGTTGAGGTCGGCGGCACCTTCGGTCGCACGGACGATCTTCTCGAGTTCGTCCATCGTGTCGAGCGAGAAGGTGCGCACGCCATGCTTCCAATAGGCTTCGGAAATCGCTTCCTCGGCCTTCACCGGATGCATGAAACAGAGCGTCGCTTCGGGAAGCGTGCGCGCGGCGAGGCGCACCTCGGCGATCGAGGCGACGTCATAATGGGTGACGCCCGAATCCCAAAGCACGCGCAAGAGGTCGGGCGACGGATTCGCCTTGACCGCATACATGGTCGTGCCGGGAAATCGCTCGATGAAGAAACGCGCTGCGCGCCGCGCGGCGTGCGGGCGGACAAGCGTAACAGGTTCGACCGGCGAAAGTGCCTGAATCAGCCCGTGGGCGCTATGATGCTGGTGCAACTCAAGGGACCCCCAAAAATAACGTTCAACACAAAGGCTGCCTTGCGGTTATTGGAAGTCCCCCTGGGGCAGCGGAGGGCGATATATGCAGGGGGGTCCCCCCTGTAAAGACCCTATCGCGCAATTTTGTAATAAGGCGGTAACACTGGGGGCGAACCGGGGCGAACCCACGCCGAGCGGGGCAAAAGCGAGACAAGGACCTGCGGCGACGCTAGAGGTGAACGTTCATCGAGCCCGAAAGGATATACGCGCATGGTCTCCCGTTCCGAGGTCAATCACAACTTCACCGACGCGGAACTGGACGAGCTGCGCAGCTTCGGCACCGTCGAATCGCACAGGGCCGGTGACCTGCTGGTCGAGGAAGGGGCGATGGCGCCCGATTGCATCGTCACCTTGTCGGGGTACACCGACATCTTCGCGTCGACCGACGAGGGGCGCAAACGCGTCGGCTGGATGGAGCGCGGCCAGTTCGCGGGCGATCTGTCGGTGCTGACCGGGCAGCGCCACCTGTCGCGCGTCGAAATGGGCGCGGATGGAGAGATTCTTCGCATCGCGCACCCCGATTTCCAGCGGCTGATCGCGGGCAATTCGCATTATTCGGATATTTTCGTCCGCGTCCTCTCGGCGCGGCGCGAGTTCAGCAATCATCGCGGCTTTGCGGTGACGATCGTCATCGGCGCCGCAATGGATCGCAGCGTCTATGCGCTGCGCGACCTGTTGATGAAGCACGGTGTCGCGCATCGCTGGTTCGATCCGGCAGACGGCCCTGTGGCAGCGCATCTGATGGCTGAACGCGGATTGACGAGCGAGCAGCTCCCCGCGGTGATACTGGGCGCGGCCGATGTGCTGGTCCAGCCAACGCCCGAACAGCTCGCGGCGGGACTCGGGCTCGACCTGCTCCCCGACGGCGCGACCGCCGACGTACTGGTTGTCGGCAGCGGCCCCGGCGGATTGGCGGCGGCGGTCTATGCCGCATCGGAGGGGCTGACGGTGATCGCGCTCGATTCGCTGGCGCCCGGCGGACAGGCGGGGACTTCGTCGAAGATCGAGAATTACCTCGGTTTCCCGACGGGCATTTCGGGGAACGAACTCGCGCGCCGCGCGACGGTGCAGGCGCAGAAATTCGGGGCGCGGATTGTCGCGCCCGTGCGTGCGGCTTCGATCGGCCGTGACGGCGACGACGCCTATTGCCTCCACCTCGCCGACGGGCGCAAGCTGCGCAGCCGCGCGGTCGTCGTCGCCAGCGGCGCGCAATACCAGCGCCTGCCGATCGACGGCATCGAAGCCTATGAAGGGCGCGGCATCTATTATGGGGCGACACCGATGGAGGCGCAGCTGTGCGGCGACGCCGAGGTCACAGTCGTCGGATCGGGCAATTCGGCGGGGCAGGGCGCGATCTATCTCGCGAGTGTCGCGAAGAAGGTATACGTCATTTTCCGCCGGTCGAGCCTGCGCGAAACCATGTCCGAATATCTGGTCAAACGGCTCGAAGAGCATCCGAACATCGAGATTATCGGGTCGACCGACGTCGTCGCGCTGCGCGGCGAGGACCGGCTCGAGGGGCTGACCTATCGCTGCCGCGAAACCGGGGCGGAAGACCATTGCGATTGCGGCTTCCTGTTCCTCTTCCTCGGCGCCAGCCCGAACACGACGTGGTTGCCGAGGGAGATGGTGTGCGACGAGCGAGGCTTCGTGAAGACCGGCGCCGATATCGCGCCGCTCGAACTCGTCAAGGCGGGCTGGTCGCTCGACCGTATGCCGAGCCGCTACGAGACGAGCTGGCCGCGTATCTACGCCATTGGCGACGTACGCAAAGGATCGGTCAAGCGCGTCGCTTCGTCGGTGGGCGAGGGCTCGGTCGTGATCAGCGACATCCATCAGGCGCTGGCGGAGATTGCGCCGCCCGCCGGTTGACCTTGCTCCGTTCCGGACGATAAGCCCCTGTCGTTGAAATAAAAAAGGGAATGTCGATGATCCTTGCAGCTTTTGCAATCATGTTGGCGGCGCAGGGATCGAGCGAGCCGCTACCCGCAAAAACCGATATCAGGAACGATTTCTCGACCGTCATCTGCCCGGACGAGGCCGCCGCGCGTGAGATGCTGGGCAGTTATTACGGCGTTCAGCCGGCGCCGCGGAACCACACGATCGATACTGCCCTGTTCTTCAAGGGGCTCGCCACGACGGGCTGTTCGCAGAGCAGCCCGGACGCCAAATCGACCATCACGATCCAACAGGTGATCGCGCGGCGGAGGTTGCCGCTTGCGGGGGGCAGCGAGACGCATCTGGTCTATCGCGGCGTCAATGCGAGCGGTGTGCGCGTCGTCGGGATCGTCGATGAAACTGGCAACGACAAGCATCCGCGAACCGATTATGAGCGCTGGCTGTCGGAGTTCATTCCCGGCGGTGTGCTGGATTATGACCCAGCCGGGATGGGAATGGTCTATCAGTGCCCGTCGATCGATGGTGCGCGCACTGCGGTGAAGGCGATCCCGTACAAGGGCAATGATTCCATCCGCAATGCGGCTTTCGCCAAGGCGCGGACCGCCAACGGCTGCCGCCAGGCCGCTGCCGGACGCTACAAGATTACCGCGCGCCACGAAGAGCGCACGATATCATGCGGGTTCGAGTGCGAAGATGTCTGGAACGCGCTGGCTGCAGTCGACGCGCGTGGCCGTGCCGTTGCGCTGATCTTCAACGGATCGCATTTCTGACCCGGCGTTAGCCCGGTCATCTCTCGACGGTTATGCCGACCCTTGTGGACGCCTCGAGCTGTTCACGCTCGAACGACTGCAGGTTGCGGTGCATGACGAAGGTGCCCGAATAGTCGTCGATTGCCCAGCGGCCCTCGACCTGCTGCCCGTCGCTGCTCAGCACTCCGTCGTAGGTCACCGAATGGCCATAGGCCCCGTCGCCGTCATAATATTTGTGAAAGCTTACCGCAGCGCCGTTTCGCGTGCCGCGAATGTCGGCGCGTTCGTTCCCGTCGATCAATTCGGAGGCTTCTGTCGTCGTACCCGACAACGAACCTGCGTTGTCGTTGATCGTCGCGACAAATCCCGTCGGAGGAACCCATGGCTCGGGATAACGATATTGGCCCGTCCAGAGTCCGGTCATGTCCAGCGGGTCCAGCATTGCCTGTATCAGCCCAGCCGCGTCTTGAAATCCTCATAGCCGAATTCGCGGATCAGCGTGAGCGCGTCGGTCTCGCTGTCCCATAGCCAGATCGACGGCAGCGGCACGCCGTTGAAGGTGTTCGTCTTGACCATCGAATAATGCGCCTGATCGAGGAAGGCGAAGCGCTGGCCGATGCGCGCACCGCCGGGCAGGCGATAATCGCCGATGACGTCGCCCGCGAGACACGACGGACCACCGAGGCGCGTCGGCATTCCGTCGCTGCCTTCACCCAGCATTGCGGGGCGATAAGGCGCCTCGATCACGTCGGGCATATGGCAGGTCGCCGAGATATCGGTGATGCCGATCGGCATGCCGTTGTCGAACAGGTCGAGGACCTCGCCGACGAGGATGCCCGCGTCGAGCGCGATCGCCTCGCCGGGCTCGATCATCACGTCACAGTCGGTCGCGGCGCGCACCTGCTTCAGGAAGGCGATGAGGTCATCGACCTGATAATCGGCGCGCGTGACGTGATGCCCGCCGCCGAAGTTGATCCACTTGAGCTGGTTGAAGAAGGGGCGCAGCATCGGCTGCACCGCGTTCCACGTCCGCTCGAGCGGCGGAAAATCCTGCTCGCAGAGGCTGTGCATATGGACGCCGTCGACGCCCTCCATATGTTCGGGCAGCAACTGGCTGATCGGGAAGCCGAGGCGGCTGCATGGCGCTGCGGGGTCGTATTTTGCGACCTCGCCCTCGCTGTGCATCGGGTTGATGCGCAGGCCGACGTCGAAGCTTTCGCCTCCGGCGCGTAGCTCGTCGAGCAGCGGGCGAAAACGCGCGATCTGCCCCGGCGAGTTGAAGATGAGATGATCCGACAGCGCCGCGATTTCGGGCAGGTCGGCTTCCTTGTAGCCCGCGCAATAGGTCGCGACCTCGCCGCCATATTCGCTGCGGCCCAGCTTCGCCTCATAAAGGCCGGAAGCGCACACACCGTCGAGATAGCCGGCAACCGTCGGCCCCAGCGGCCACATCGAAAACGCCTTGAGTGCGGCGAGTACCCGCGCGCCCGACGCATCGCCGATATGGCGCAGCAGCGCGAGGTTCGCTCGTATTTTCGCAGCATCGACGACGAAGGCGGGCGAGGGGACGCGGCTGAGGTCGAAGCGGGCAAAGGCTCCGGGGTCGCCGGCACGGGTTTCCATGTCGCTGTAAAATCCTGTCAGACCGCAATCGGTCCCTTGAAGATGAAGAACGCCCCCGCCGCAATCAGACCGAAGCCGACGAGATGGTTCACCGTCAGCTTCTCACCGAGCCAGAAGACCGCGAACCCGGCGAATATGACCAGTGTGATGACTTCCTGCAAGGTCTTGAGTTCGGCAGCGCTGTAAACGCCATAGCCGATACGGTTTGCGGGGATAACGAGGCAGTACTCGAAAAAGGCGATTCCCCACGCGATCAGCACCGCGAGCCAGATCGGCCGCGATACCGCGCCGAGTTGCCCGTACCAGGCAAAGGTCATGAAGATATTCGAGACGAACAGAAGCCCGATCGGCGCAAGATAGGCGGTCATTTCTTGTCTTTCGTCAGCGGCAGCACGTCCTGAAGCAGCGCGGCGAAGAAATGCCCCGGCTCCTCGACCATCGGCATATGCGCCGAATGCTCGAGCCAGACGAGCTTCTTCGAGGGCGCCTTGACCTGCGCGAACCAGTCGGCCGCCACCGGCGATGGCACAGTATAGTCATGCCGTCCGAGCAGGAAGACAATCGGGACGTACATCGTCTTCACCGGCCTGAAGCTGACACCGGCAAGCCGCGGCCACAAGGTCATCACCGAAAAGAGGCTGCCTTTGCCCCATGCCTGCCGGTCGGCCTCGCTATATTCGGGCGAGAGGCGCGGGGTCTGGAAATAGAGGTTGAGGTCGGGTTTGGCGTACATAAGCGAGCCGTAGGGAATCGCATATTTGCGCCAGCCGTCGGCCTTGGCGATCGTGAAATCACCGTCGGGATATGGGGCGAGCGCATCGATTGCGGCCACGGCCTCCTTGTTCCCGGCCGCCACGGCCTTCGCCCGCGTCCACGCCATCCCGGCCTTTTCGCCTTCGCGAAAATCGATGCCCTGCCCGACACCGACATAGGCGTAGAGGAGGTCGGGGCGCTTGATGGCGACCGACAGGCCGACGATCGACCCCCAGCTGTGCCCCATCAGCACGACCTTGCGCTTGCCGTACCGTTTTTGCAGCAGCTCGATCAGCTCGATGGCGTCGTCGCGGTAGCGATCGGGGGTCATCGTCGGGGCGAGCGCCGCCGGATTGTTGAGCGGGTAGGAGCGTCCGGCGCCGCGCTGGTCGTACTGGACGACGGTGAACACGTCCTCCCACGGGCGCTGGAAAGCCCAGGCGAAGGGCATCTCGACCGCACCGGGGCCGCCGTGAACGAAAATCAGGATCGGATTGTCGCGATCGGAGCCGCGGACGTTCACGACCTGCCGCGCGCCGCCGAGCGTAGCCTCAAACGTCTCCTGCACCCCGTTCGGCGTGACGATCTTGCCGATGTCGGCAACGATTGCGCGCGCCGGTGCATAGGCGTCATCGGGTTGTGCGAACGCGGGAGTGGCGAGAGCAGCAAGCAGCGCAAATGCCACGATACGGAACGTCATGAAAACAGCCTTTCGTCATTCCCGATAAAGTGGGGACCCGGTTCTGCCGTCGCTACCGGGTTCCCGCTTTCGCAGGAATGACGAAAAAGGGAATGGACTCAGAAATTCAGCGGACCGTCGAGTTCCTTCACCTGCCAGGGCAGGCCGTGCTTGTTCAGCATGTCCATGAAGGGATCGGGGTCCATCTGCTCCATGTTGAACACGCCGTCGCCGCTCCACGTGCCGGTGACCATCATCGCGGCACCGATCATCGCGGGAACGCCGGTGGTATAGCTCACCGCCTGGTTGCCCGTTTCGGCGAACGCCTCTTCGTGATCGCAGATATTGTAGAGATAGAGCGTCTTTTCCTTGCCGTCCTTGCCGAGGCCGGTCGCAATGACGCCGATGTTGGTCTTGCCCTTCGTCGTCTCACCAAGGCTCGACGGTTCGGGGAGCACGGCTTTGAGGAACTGCAACGGGATGATCTCGCGGCCTTCGTAGATGACCGGATCGATACGCGTCATGCCGACATTCTGCAGCACGGTGAGGTGCGTGATATACGCCTCGCCAAAGGTCATCCAGAAACGGATGCGCTTGATCTCGGGCAGGTGCGTCTTAAGGCTTTCGATTTCCTCATGATACATGAGGTACATCGTCTTCTCGCCCACCGCTTCGAAGTCGAACTTCTGCTTCACCGACATCGGCGGGGTTTCGACCCAGTCGCCATTTTCCCAGTGGCGCGCGACCGCGGTCACTTCGCGGATGTTGATTTCGGGATTGAAGTTGGTCGCGAAATGCTGGCCGTGATCGCCGCCATTGCAATCGAGAATGTCGAGCGTGTCGATGCGGTCGAAATGATGCTTCTTCAGCCAGGTCGTGAACACGCTCGTCACGCCGGGGTCGAAGCCCGAGCCGAGCAGCGCCATCAATCCGGCGTCCTTGAAGCGATCCTGATACGCCCACTGCCAATGATATTCGAACTTGGCCTCGTCGCGCGGTTCGTAGTTGGCGGTGTCGAGATAATGCGCGCCGGTCGACAGGCACGCCTCCATGATCGTGAGATCCTGATAGGGCAGCGCGAGGTTCACGACGTGCGTCGCACCGATCGAACGGATCAGCGCGGCGGTCGCGTCGATGTGGTCGGCGTCGACTTCGGCGGTCTTGATCGTGACGCCGGTGCGCGCCTTCACCGATTCGGCGATCGCGTCGCACTTGAACTTGCGGCGGCTCGCCAGCGTGATGTCGGGAAAAATGTCGGGGTTCATCGCCATCTTGTGCACCGCGACCGAACCGACGCCGCCTGCGCCGATCACCAGAACCTTGCTCATGAAAAATCTCCTGTCGCGGACCGTTGCCGCCTTGTCTTGTATGACCGGCCCTATAGGACGAAGCCATGACACAGCAAAGCCCCGATCCCCTGCTCGACCCGAACCGGGCGCCCACGCTTGCGGGCGTCGAACGCGCCGCGGCCAAGGTCGCCGAACTCCTGCCGCTGACGCCGCTGCTGCCGATGGACATCGATGGCAAGACGATCTGGTGCAAGGCCGAATGCCTTCAGCCCGTCGGCGCCTTCAAGATTCGCGGGGCGTGGCACCGGCTCACCGACCTGACGCCCGAACAGGCGGCGGCGGGCGTCGTCGGCGTATCGAGCGGCAATCATGCGCAGGGTGTCGCCTGGGCGGCGAAACGTCTCGGTATACCGGCGACGATTGTCATGCCGAGCAACGCGCCGCAGATGAAGCTCGCAGCGACGCGCGCGCTCGGCGCAGAGGTGGTTCTTTATGACCGGGTCACCGAATCGCGCGATGCCGTCGCGGCAAAGCTGCTCGAACAGCGTGGCGGGACGCTGGTCCATGCTTATGGCGACCCGTGGATCATCGAAGGGCAGGGAAGCGCCGGCATCGAGGCGCACGCACAGCTCGCCGCGCGCGGGATCGCTGGGCCCGACAGGATCATCGCCTGTTGCGGTGGCGGCGGCCTTTCTGCGGGGCTCGCGCTTGCGTGTCCTTATGCCGAAGTCGTCGCGGTCGAACCCGAGGGCTGGGACGATGTTACCCGCAGCCTTGAAGCTGGCGAAATCCTGTCGGTCGAAGACCTCGCTTATCCTACCGAATGCGACGCGCTCCAGACGCCGCAGACCTGGCCGATCAATTTCGCGGTGCTGCAGGCGCGGGGCGTACGCGGCGTCGTGGTGACCCGCGACGAAGTGCGTCATGCGATGCGCGTGGCGTTCGAAAAGCTGCATCTGGTCGTCGAGCCCGGCGGCGCCGCTGCGCTTGCGGCGGTGCTCGCGGGCAAGGTCGAACTCGGCGATGCGACCCTCGTTACCCTGTCGGGCGGCAATGTCGATCCCAGGCACTATGCGGAAATTCTTGCCGAATGACGGGATATTTGTTTCCCTCGGCGCGTTGAAGCGGGGAAGGAGAGACATGATGACGAAAACGGGCTTGATCCTGGCCGGCGCGGCGGCGCTGGCTGTTCTGAGCGGATGCGAGAAGGCGGAAGCGCCTGCGCCCGCGCCGACAGATGCGACGACGACTGAGGTTCCGGTCGAAACCGTGCCGCCCGAGGGCGCCGAGGCGACCGATCCTGCGACTGCGCCGCACCGCTTTGCGAGCTGGGCCGGCAAATGGACCGGGGTCGAAGGCATGTACGCCACGATCACCACCGCTGAACCCGGCAAATACAAGCTGGAGATGCAGTCGGACCTCGACACCAAGGGGACCTATGACGGCGAAGACAGCGAGCATGGCATCAAATTCAAGCGCGGCGGCGAGGAATTGAGTCTGCGCCGCGGCAGCGGCGACGAAACCGGCCTCAAATATCTGGCGGGCAAGAAGGAATGCCTGATTGTCAAACAGGGCGAGGGCTATTGCCGCGATTGAACCTTAACTTCGTCATTCCCGTGGAGGTGGAAATCCCGCTAGTAGCGTAAAAGCGGGCATGGCGAGGGGGTGAAATGAACGCGATCGTTCGGGCTGACCAAGCGGACCAGACCGCGCTTGTCGAAACGCTGGCGCAGGCGTTCCAGACCGATCCCGCGCTGTCGTGGATCCTGCCCGGCTCCGATCACCGGACCCGTGCGCTCCGAGGCCTGTTTCGCGTGCTCGTCCCCGCCGATATGCGCGCAGGGCTGGCGCTCCGCGCGGCGGGCGACGAAGCCGCCGCGCTCTGGCGTGCGCCGGGACAGGCACATAGCGGAACACTCGAATTCCTCCGCACCGTCGTCCCGCTCGTTGCGACCTTCGGGACCACCCTTCCGCGCGGGTTAAAGGTGCAAGAGAGCATAGACGCGCATCGGCCGAAGGGACGCTTCTGGTATCTTCATTATGTCGGCGTGCGTACCGAACATCAGGGCAAGGGGCATGGCGGACGCATCATCCGCGCACAAACAGCAGCAGCCGACGCCGAAGGACTGTCCTGCTGGCTGGAGACTGCGACGCCGGCAAATGTCCCGCTTTATGAGCGGCTGGGCTTCGTCACACAGGCCGAATGGGACGTGGCCGGCGGCGGCCCGCATTTCTGGGGCATGACGCGTCCGCCTGCCTGAAGGGTGTGTCAGGACGCCGGGCGCGTCGCAGTGAAGGAAAAGGCGATGTCCACGCCCGCTGCGATCGCGTCGGTTGCCGCCCATTCGCCCTGACCGACACCGAAGGACGTGCGGTCGATGCGCGCGGTCCCGGTGACGCGCGCGCGGTCGCCATCGATACGCAGCGTGAAGCGTATCGTTGCCGGTTTGCTGACCCTGCGCAGGTCGAGCGTGCCGCGCGCCTCATAACGGTCGCCGCCGAGGTGTCGTATGTCGCGCGCACTGAACACCGCGTTCGGTTGTGCCGGGACGTTGAAGAAATCGCTGCTCTTGAGTGAATCGTCGCGTTGCCCGTCGCCGGTGTCGGCGGATGCGAGGTCGACGGTCACGCGGATCGTCGATTTGGCGAGCTCGTCGGGGCTGAAACGGATGGCAGCGCGCCAGCGGCTGAAGCTGCCGTTCACGGCCTCGCCGTTCCAGCGCGCGGTGAAGCCAAGGCGGCCGCCCGACGCGACGGTCCAGTCGGCAAGCGGCTGCGCAGTCTCTTCGGGCGTCGTTTCGGTTGCTTCGACTTCGGGCGTTTCCTCGACCTTCGGTGAAGGAATCGAAGGCGCGCCGGGCTGGGCGGCGGGCGCTGCCGATTGCTTTTCTGCGACCCGCTGCAGCCGATCGGGATAGACGAGATTGTCCGCAGCGAAGGCTGCGCCGACCACCGCCAGCGCCCCGATCGCAACCCCGACCGCCTTGCCGCGTGCAAAGGGGATCATCCGCTGAAGTTCGGGTTTACCGAGCAGCCATTGGTGGCGCAGCGCGCCCGCGATGTGGAGTGCGAACAGCCCGATCGCGAGCCACGCCATCGCCCCATGGATGCTTTCGGCGGGTTCGTGCCAGGCACGGCCGACAGGCAGGTGCGGCCAAGGGACGATGCCATAGAGCAAGGTCGGGACCTGTACCTTCGCCGTCGAAACGAGCAGCCAGCCGGTGATCGGGCCGAGGATCATCACAAGATAGAAAAGCCCGTGTACGGTGCTCGCAAGCGCGCGCGTCCAAGCCGGTCCCTCAGACGCCGGAGGACGCGACGAGAACAGGCGCACCGCGAGGCGGGCGAGGCTGAGCAGCAGAATCGAGATGCCGATCGACTTGTGCAGCTGGTAGCGCGCGAAAAGTTCGGGGCTGTTGTTGCCTTCGAGCGCCCAGCCCAGCGCGATCTGGAATGCCAGCAGTAGCGCGATCAGCCAGTGAAGCGTGATGGCGGTATAGCTATAACGCTGTGCTGGCATGATAATCTTTCGTGATGGGGACGCCGGATTCGGAATTCACCCTATCGGATCATCGCGACCTTGTCGAAGAGATGGGCGATACGCCTGCCGCGGCGCGTGATCAAATGATCCATTCGACGGCGAATAAGATTACGGCGACCGGTATGACCACTGAAAGCGCGAACAGGCATCCAACCCGCTCCCGACGGTTTTCGGGAATGCCATTCCCTGCGTCAGCCGCGATTCCAAGGATTTCAAGTAGATTGAGCAAATGACTCAGTCATCGAAGCCGACGAACCGCACTGCGTCATCGACGCTCTTGCGGTTCGATACCACCGCATTCGCCGGGAAATCGGCGTCGGGCCAGCCCATCGCGACGCAGATCATGATGACCTGATCGTCGGGGATGCGCGCATGTTCGCGCACGACGGGGCTTTGCATGATGCCCTGGCTGTTGATCACACAGCCCAGCCCGCGCGACCAGGCGGCGTTGACCAGCGCATTGGTCACCGCGCCGCAATCGAACGGCGCGATGTCGCTGCCGAGCAGGACGCGGTCATAGGTGACGACGATGCTGACCGGCGCGTCGAACTGGCGAAAACCGCGCAGCACCCAATCCTGCCGCGCATCCTTGTCTTCGCGCGCAATGCCCATCGCACCGAAGAGCTGCTTGGCGATCTCGATCTGGCGGCTGCGGTGGTCGTCGGCGATGCCGTCGAAGCGGCGGAACTCGCGGCTGTCGGGCTTGCCCGCGAGGATGCCTTCGGTGTTCCCTCGGCGGATCGCCGCGAGCGGTTCCCCGGTGACGACCGAGAAATTCCAGCACTGGTTATTGAACGACGAGGGCGCGCGCATCGCAACCTCGATCACTTCAGCGACAATCGCTTTCGGAACAGGCTTGTCGAGGAAGCCGCGGATCGAGCGGCGTCCGACAACGACTTCGTCATAACCGGCAGAGAGCGTCACGCGGCCTTCTGGAGCTGCAGTTCGAGGCGGTCCCAGATTTCGACCAGCGCCTGCGTCAGCTCGCGCATCATCGCCTCGTCATGCGCCGGGCCGGGCGTGAAGCGCAGGCGTTCGGTGCCGCGCGGCACGGTCGGGAAATTGATCGGCTGCACATAGACGCCATATTCGGCGAGCAATATGTCGCTGATCTTCTTCGCGCGCACCGGATCGCCGACCATCAGCGGAACGATGTGCGTCGTCGAATCCATCACCGGCAAGCCCGCATCGCGGAAGCATTGCTTGAGGTAGGCCGCAGCCTCCTGCTGCGCGTCGCGTTCGACGCTCGACGCCTTCAGGTGCCGCACGCTTGCAAGCACGCCCGCAACGAGCACCGGCGACAGGCTGGTGGTGAAGATGAAGCCGGGCGCATAGCTGCGGATCACGTCGATGATATTCTTGTCGGCCGCGATATAGCCGCCCATCACGCCGAACGCCTTGCCGAGCGTGCCTTCGATGATGGTGATGCGGCTTGCGGCTTCGTCGCGATCGCTGATGCCGCCGCCGCGCGGGCCATACATCCCGACGGCATGGACTTCGTCGCAATAGGTGAGCGCGTTATATTTGTCGGCGAGGTCGCAGATCGCGTGGATCGGGGCGACGTCGCCGTCCATCGAATAGACGCTTTCGAACGCGATCAGCTTGGCCGCTTCCGGATCGTCGGCGGCCAGCAGTTCTTCGAGATGTTCGAGGTCGTTGTGGCGCCACACGCGCTTTTCACAGCCCGAATTGCGGATGCCCGCGATCATCGAGGCGTGGTTCAATTCGTCCGAATAGATGATGCAGTTCGGCAGGAGCTTGCCGAGCGTGCCGAGCGTCGCCTCGTTCGAGATATAGCCCGAGGTGAAGAGCAGCGCGCCTTCCTTGCCGTGCAGGTCGGCGAGTTCATGTTCGAGATCGACGTGATAGTGCGTGTTGCCGCCGATATTGCGCGTGCCGCCCGAACCCGCGCCGACGTCGTGCAGCGCTTCTTCCATCGCGGCGATGACCTTGGGATGCTGGCCCATCGCGAGATAATCGTTCGAGCACCACACGGTGATCGGCTTCGGCCCGTTGTGGCCGGCGAAGCAGCGTGCGTTGGGAAAGGCGCCCTTGTTGCGCAGGATGTCGATGAAGACGCGGTAACGCCCTTCTTCGTGCAGCCGGTCGATCGCGCGTGCGAAAATATCGTTATAGTTCACGTTTCAGCCCCGCAGTCAGGTGCCAGTCCAGGCTCTTGGGCCGCTCCCTCCGGCGGCTATTAACATGCGGGCCAATAACGCCGAATTCGGCCGAAATCCAGTGCGAACGATTCGCAGCTATAGGGCAAATTGTCCTACCGGCTGGCGCTGTACGGGGGCATTGTGATCGTCCGCACCGCGCCCTTGACGCATCGCGTGCAAGGGAGAAACCGAACTCCAGAGGAAGGAATAATCGATATGCGCCTGGCCACAGCCGTCATCCTGACGATCACCGCGGGGATCGCCGCGTCAACCGCTGCGCCGGCGTTGACGCCAGCTCCGTTCGAAGGCGCGTGGATGTCCTGCGACACCTGGCAGGGCGCAGAGATCTGCGAATATAAGATGCTTGCCCAGCGCGGGAACCGCGTGTGCGGGGTCCAGCGCTATTTCGCGACCAACGCCTATTACGAGCAGCGTTTCGTCGGCACGGTGAAAGCGAATGTCGCGCATATCGAGAAGATTTGCGGCGATCCGGGGTCGGAAACCGACACCCATTGCAGCGGGCGCGCGCCCGAGGGCGCCGAAAAGGTGGGCTGGCAGGCCACAGACCGGAGACTGGGTCTGTGCAGCGGACGCCTGTTCGGAAGCCGCAATCGCCATCCTTGCGCGGGGGCAAGCCGGCTCGTCGGGATGCCGAAGGTCGCCGATTTGGGCGAGCAAGGCCCCGAACCCGAAGAGCGCGCCTGGCTGGCAGCGTGTGCCGCCGGCAACGAATAGCGCCGCTAGATCGTCTCGATCGCGCCGATGCCATAAGGTGCCAGCGCCGCGAGCGGCGGCGGCGGGCGGTCTTCGCTGCGCGTGAATACCGCGAGGCCGGGCGCCCCGGTTTCGGGCCAGCGCTGGCCTTCGGTCAGGTGCGCGACGCGGCGGGCGATGCCCTCGGCGCCGTCGATCAACCGGACGTCGGGTCCAACCGCCGCCTGCAACTCATCGTGCAGGAGCGGGAAGTGCGTGCAGGCGAGGACGATGACGTCGATCGCGTCTCCGCCCGGCTGGTCGCGAAGCCCCGCGACGGCGCGGGTGATGACCGCAGGATCGACGTTCTCGCCGCGCAGCTTTGCCTCGGCACCGGTGACGAGGCCGGGGCTGCCGTGGCGGAGAACGGTCTTGCCGCGCGCGAAACGCTCGCTCAGGTCGTCGACATAGGGCTGGCGCACCGTTGCTTCGGTTCCGAGGACGCCAATGACGCCCGTTTTCGTCATCTCGGCGGCGGGCTTGATCGCGGGGACGGTACCGACGATCGGCACGTCGAGCGCGGCACGGACGTGCGACAAGGCGATCGTCGACGCGGTGTTGCACGCGATCACCGCGAGGCGCGGCTGATATCGCTCGACGAGGCGGCCGAGCAGCGCCGGGACGCGCGCGGCGAGCTCCTCGTTGCTTTTCTTGCCATAGGGCAGCCCCGCATAGTCGGCGGCATAGACGATCGGCGCGGTCGGCAGCAGCGCACGCGTCGGCCCAAGCACGGTAAGCCCGCCGAGGCCGCTGTCGAAGAAAAGGATCGGGGCGTCGGGCGATGGGGCGTGCATCGCGTCCGCCTAGCAGGCGGGAGCGACCGCTATCAAATCCATTTTGATACCCATCGCATCCGAATCCGTTGATTGCTGCCCGTAACATCGCCACATAGGCGTGGAACGAAGCGGGGATTGCCATGACGATATTTTACCTGGTCGCTGCCGGCTATCTTCTCGGATCGATCCCCTTTGGCGTCATCCTGACACGGCTGTTCGGCGCGGGCGACCTGCGCCAGATCGGGTCGGGCAATATCGGCGCGACCAACGTCCTGCGCACCGGGCGCAAGGGCCTCGCCGCGGCAACGCTGATCCTCGACGGTGCGAAGGGCGCCGTCGCGGTGCTGCTCGCACGACATTTCGCACCCGAACTCGGCGACCACGCCGCGATGATCGCGGGCGCCGCGGCGATGATCGGTCACTGCTATCCCGTCTGGCTGAACTTCCGGGGCGGCAAGGGCGTCGCGACGCTGCTCGGCCTCGCGCTCGCACTCGCCTGGCCGATCGGGCTGGTCTTTGCGGTCGTGTGGCTCGGCGCCGTGCTGCTGCTTCGTATCTCGTCGCTCGGCGGCATGCTGGGCGCGGTGTCAGCCCCCATCGCCGCGCTCGCGCTCGGCTATCCGGTCTATGCGATCGGCCTCACGGGTCTGGCGGTGATCGTGCTGTGGCGCCACCGCGAGAATATCGCGCGGCTGCGCGCCGGCACCGAGCCGCGCATCGGCGGAAAGAAAGAAAGCGCGTGACCCACGCCGAACGGCTGGCACGGCTGCGGCTGATCCGCACGCTGCACGTCGGACCGGTAAGCTGGCACCAGTTGATGTTGCGCTTCGGATCGGGCGAGGCGGCGCTGGAGGCGCTGCCCGATCTCGTGCTGCGCGGCGGGGCAGGGAAGGCGCGCATCGCGCCCCTCGACGTTGCCGAACGTGAGCTCGATCGTGTGGCAAGCC
Organism: Sphingopyxis sp.; assembly: GCF_035998905.1. Lineage (GTDB taxonomy): Bacteria > Pseudomonadota > Alphaproteobacteria > Sphingomonadales > Sphingomonadaceae > Sphingopyxis. The sequence continues at coordinate 236,356 of NZ_DASYHG010000024.1, forward strand.
TCGGCGCCCGGCATGTCTTCGTCGATGAGGATGATTATTCGCCGTTGCTCCGCGAAGTCGAGGGCGCGCCGCCCGTGCTCGTGATGCGCGGCGACGCAGCGATGCTGCGGCGGCCGTGCGTCGCGATCGTCGGCGCGCGCAATGCTTCTGCCGTTGCGTGCCGCTTCGCACGCCAGCTTGGCGCCGACCTTGGTGCGCGCGGCGTGACGGTGGTCAGCGGGCTGGCGCGCGGCGTCGACACCGCCGCGCATGTCGGTGCGCTGGGCGGAGCAACCGTCGGCGTGATTGCAAGCGGGATCGACATCGCTTTTCCGCCCGAAAACGCGGCGCTGCAGGAAAAGATCGCCAGCGACCAGTTGCTCGTCGCCGAACAGCCGCCGGGCACCGAGCCGCTCGCGCGCCATTTTCCGTCGCGCAACCGGATCATTGCGGGACTTGCGCACGGAACGGTGGTGATCGAGGCGGCGCCCAGATCGGGATCGCTGATTACTGCGCGCCGCGCAGGGGATTATGGGCGCGAGGTGATGGCTGTGCCGGGGTCGCCGCTCGACCCGCGCGCGCAGGGTTGCAATATGCTGATCCGCGAAGGCGCGACGCTGATCCAGACGATCGACGACGTCCTCGAAGCGGTGGGGCCGATCGACGCCCGGATGGTGCGCGAACCGACGCAGCGCTTGGTGGCTCCCGCGGCGCCGGCGGATGCCACCGATGGCGAACGGCGCGCGTTGATCGACCTGCTCGGCCCGACGCCGGTCGCGGTCGATGAACTGGTGCGGCAGTCGGGACAGGCGGCGGCGGCGGTCCATCTGGTGCTGCTCGAACTCGAACTCGCCGGCCGTGTCGAGCGCCACGCCGGCGCGAAGATTTCGCTCGTGTGATCGCTCGCACAGCGAGCCAATTGCCGGCCATCTAACGCTTCATCGCGGTTCAGTCACGGTTCAGCGGCGACCCCGCAGTTTGATGATATTGTATCACATGACGGGGAGTTTGGATGATGCGAAGCCGGTTGCTGACGAGTGTCACGATGTTTGCGGTGCTGGCCTCGGCGCCCATCCCGATCCCGCTCGCGATGGCGCATTCGAAGCCTGCTTCCCGCGAGGGTTTCTGCCGCAACGCGGCGCCCCTGCCAAAGCTCGATCCCGAGGTTCGGCCGCAGCAGCAGCAGGCGGGCAAGGGCGGTCGTTATGGCGGTCCCCCGCCGCCTCCGCCGCCGCCAGCACCCATGGCGCCACCGCCGCCGGCCTATGTGGACATGAGCGAGGCATCCGAGGTGATCGTCACGGGGTCGCGCATTTCGCGGCCCGACCTCGAAGCGGCGAGCCCGGTGACGGCGGTCGGTGCCGAGGATGCGGCGGCAGAACGATCCGCCGAGCCTTCGGCGACGTCCACGGACACGCGCGTGATGCCGCCGCCCCGACCCTATCCTCGCCCGCAACCGCAGCCACAGTCGGGCATATTGACCGCGGGCGAGCACGACGACCTGCTCAACCCCGAACTTTACGCCTCCTACGTCAACCGCAGCGGCAATCTGGGGCAGGAGGTTCAGAGCCTGCCGCGCGTCGACACGACGCGGGTCGTGACGGTGAAGGTCAATGACCGCAGCGGGCAGCCGATCCCCTTTGCCGATGTCGTCGTGACATGCAGCGACGGCAACAGCATCACGATGGCAACGCAGGCCGACGGCAGCGCGGTCTTCTTCCCGGGCCTCGACAGGCTGAGCGAACGGATTACCGTGTCGGCGCGGAAGGCGGGGCGGACCATCGCCGACGCGCGGCCCGTGCTCGTGAGCAACGCCGCTGGCGGGCAACTCGTCGGCCTGACGGCCAGTCAGGCGGCGGCAAAGGTGACCAAGCTCGACCTGATGCTTGTCGTCGACACGACGGGCAGCATGGGCGACGAGATCAATTACCTTCAGGCCGAACTGCGGTCGATCATCGGCGCGATCACCGCGAAGCACCGCGACCTCGATATCCGCATCGGCTTCGTCTTCTACCGCGATCTCGGCGACGATTATGTGACGCGCACGATCGCTTTCGACCGCGACATCGGGCGCGTGCAGGGCGCGCTCGCGCAGCAACAGGCCAATGGCGGCGGCGACTATCCCGAGGCGATGGATCAGGCGATGATCCGCGCGGTCGGTCAGGACTGGCGCCCCGATGCGGTGAAGTCGCTGCTCCTCGTCGCCGACGCGCCTCCGCATGACGACAAGTTCGCCCGAACCTGGGCTGCAGCCGAAGCCGCGCGCGCCAAGCGGATCCATGTCACTCCGGTTGCGGCTTCCGGCGTCGCCGACAAGGCCGAATATGCGATGCGCGCGATGGCGGCGGCCACGCAGTCGCGTTACCTGTTCCTCACCGACGACAGCGGCGTCGGCAATCCGCACGCGCCGCCGGCGATCGATTGCTACCTCGTGACCAAACTCGACGCGCTTGTCCGCCGCGTGATCGACAGCCAGATCAGCGGCCGCCGTATCGAGCCTGAGGATCAGGAGATCATCCGCAGCGTCGGCAAATATGACGCCGGGAAATGCGTCCTGCCCGCCGACTTCAAATGGCAGAATGGGTAACGAAAAATCCGGCTTGACGGAATCAAGCTATCCCCGCCACCCTCGCGCGTACATGTGAGAGCCGGTGACGGGGATAGTTTTTTAATGCAATTGGTAATTGTGGAATCGCCTGCGAAGGCGAAGACGATCGAGAAATATCTGGGGCGCGATTTCAAGGTTTTGGCCAGCTATGGCCACGTCCGCGACCTGCCGCCCAAGGACGGGTCGGTCGATCCCGACGACGGCTTTGCGATGCAGTGGCAACTGTATCCCGACAAGACGAAGCGGATGAAGGAAATCCAGGACGCGGCAAAGAGCGCCGATCGATTGATCCTCGCGACCGACCCTGATCGCGAGGGCGAGGCAATCAGCTGGCACGTGCAGGAATTGCTGCGCAGCAAAAAGGCGCTGCCGGCGGAAGTCGACCGGGTGACCTTCAACGCGATCACCAAGGATGCAGTGCTCACCGCAATGGCGCACCCGCGCGCCCTCGACGACGATCTGATCGACGCCTATCGCGCTCGCCGCGCGCTCGATTACCTTGTCGGCTTCACCCTGTCGCCGGTGCTGTGGCGCAAGCTGCCCGGTGCGAAATCTGCGGGCCGCGTCCAGTCGGTGACGCTGCGCATGATCGTGGAGCGCGAGCGCGAAATCGAAGCCTTTGTTGCGCAGCAATATTGGTCGATCACGGGCCTTTTCGAAATGTCGGGCACGCCCTTCAAGGCACGCCTTTCACAGTGGCGCGGCGAGAAGGTAGAACGGCTGTCGATCACCAGCGAAGCCGACGCGCGCGCGGCCGAAGCCGATGTGAAGGCGGGGCATTTCACCGTCGATGCTGTCGAAACCAAGCCGCTGACGCGCAATCCCCCGCCGCCCTTCACGACCTCGACCTTGCAACAGGAAGCCGCGCGCAAGCTCGGCTTCTCGGCCAGCCATACGATGCGCGTCGCGCAGGGCCTCTACGAGGACGGTGCGATCACTTACATGCGTACCGACGGCGTCCAGATGGACGGCGCCGCGATCAGCGCCGCGCGCGCCGCAATCGCGAACCGCTATGACGGGGGCTATGTTCCCGACAAGCCGCGCCTTTATCAAACCAAGGCCAAAAACGCGCAGGAGGCGCACGAAGCGATCCGTCCGACCGATTTTTCGAAGGACAAGGCGGGCAGCGGTGACCATGCGCGGCTTTACGAACTGATCTGGAAGCGCGCGATGGCGAGCCAGATGGCCTCGGCTCGGCTCGAGCGGACGAGCATCGACCTCGCCGACGGCACCGGCAAGACGGTGATGCGCGCCACCGGACAGGTGATCAAGTTCCCCGGCTTTCTTGCGCTGTATGACGAAGGCCGCGATGACAGCAACGACGATGAGGATGCGCGCCTGCTGCCCGCGATGGCGAAGGGCGACGCGCCCGCCAAGACGGGGGTGGAGGTCGAAAGCCACGAAACCCAACCGCCGCCGCGCTATTCCGAAGCCAGCATGGTCAAGAAGATGGAAGAGCTGGGGATCGGGCGTCCGTCGACCTGGGCGGCGATCCTGCAGGTTCTGAAGGACCGCGCCTATGTGACGGTCGAAAAGAACCGCTTCATTCCCGAAGAGAGCGGGCGGCTCCTCACCGCCTTCCTCGAACGCTTTTTCGAACGCTATGTCGAATATGACTATACGGCGGGGCTCGAAGAAGAACTCGACGACGTATCGGGCGGCCGCGCGCAGTGGCAGGCGGTGCTCGAACGCTTCTGGCGCGACTTCAAGCCGCGCACCGGCGAGGTCATGGAACAGAAGCCGTCGGAAATCACCGCGGCGCTCGACGAGTTCCTCGGCCCCTATCTCTTCCCCGACAAGGGCGATGGCAGCGATCCGCGCCTCTGCCCCAACTGCGGCACCGGGCGGCTCGCGCTGCGCGGCGGCAAGTTCGGGCCGTTCATCGCGTGCAGCAACTATCCCGACTGCAAATTTACGCGCAAATTCGCGCAGCCGGGCGGCAATGGCGAAGCCGACACCGGGCCCGAGACGCTGGGCACCGACCCCGAGAGCGGGCTGGAAGTGACGAAGCGCAGCGGGCGTTTCGGTCCCTATATCCAGCTCGGCGACGGCAAGGAGGCCAAACGTTCGTCGATCCCGAAGGACATCCCGGGCGAGGATTTTGATCTCGATTATGCGCTGCGGCTGCTCAGCCTGCCGCGTGAGATCGGCGTGCATCCCGAAAGCGGCAAGCCGATCATGGCGGGGCTGGGGCGTTACGGTCCCTATCTGCTCCACGACGGCAAATATGCCAAGCTGACGGGCACGGCCGAAATCTTCGACATCGGCATGAATGCCGCGGTCGTGCGGATCGCCGAGGCCGCCGCAGGCGGCGGGCGTGGGCGCACCAAGGCCGAGCCGCTCAACACCTTCGGCCCGCATCCGACGAGCGGCGGCGAGATGAAGCTGATGGAAGGGCGCTTCGGTCCGTACGTGACTGACGGCACCACCAACGCGACACTGCCGAAGAGCGCCGATCCCGCGACGCTGACACTCGAGGAGGCGATCGCGCTGATCGACGCACGCGCTGCGAAGGGGCCGGCGAAGGGCAAGAAGAAGGCTGCGCCGAAGAAGGCGGCTGCGAAAAAGCCTGCCACGAAGAAAAAGGCTCCGGCGAAAAAGAAGACCGCGGCCGAATAGCGTTAAGGGCGGCGTTTGCGCCGCAAGCGGGCCGTGATAGGGTGGCGCATCGGGAGGTCTTTCGATGCGCCATTTCTATGCCGTGATCCTGCTCGCCATCCTGTCCGCGCTGTCCTTGCCTGCTTCCGCGCAACAGGCGCGCTACCTGATCTCGGCGCAGCCGATGACCGACACGCCGCCCGGCACACAGGCGTGGCGCGTGCAATATTGGACGACGAACGGCGCCGGCCAGCGTCTCGCGGTCACCGGCATCGTCGCGGCGCCGATGGAAGCCATCCCGCCGCGTCCGCGCCGCGTTATCGCGTGGACGCATGGCGCGTGGGGGGTCGCGGAGAAATGCGCGCCGTCGCTTAGCCCGAACTTCTTCGAATATTCCGCCGGCATGAACGCCGTGCGCAATGGTTATGTCGTGGTTGCGCCCGACTATATCGGTCTTGCCAGCCCGACGATGCATCCGTTTCTTGTCGGCCAAGATACCGCAAACGCGGTTCTCGACGCGGTTCGCGCGGCGCGCGAAATTCCGGGCGCGGCGGCAGGAAGCCGCTTTGCCGTCTGGGGAGAATCGCAAGGCGGCCACGCCGCGCTATGGACCGCAATCGCGGCGCGCAGCTACGCCCCCGACCTGACGCTCGTCGGCACCGCGGCGGCTGCGCCGCCGACCGATCTTGCCGCGAACCTCAGCCAAGGCAGCGACAAAAATGCGCGCGCTTTGTTGCTATCCTTTGCGCTTCACAGCTGGTCGACGCTCTACGGCTTCTCGCTCGACAGCATCACAAACCGGACCAATCAGGGCGTCATTCGCCGGCTATGCGAGAATAATTGCGTCAGCTTCAACGCGAAGCCGAAGCTCGGCACGATCCTCGGCATCCTGACTATCGCCCGCGCGACGAAGAACAAGGATATTGCGAAGATCGAACCCTTCGCCTCGTTCGAGCGGACCAACAGCGTCAATCCGGCGCGCGTCCCGGGGCCGCTGCTGATTGCGCAGAGCAACAAGGACACGATCGTCGCGCCGGCAGTCACGCGCAAGTTCGCCAAGGCGGTGTGCAAACGCGGCACCCCGACGCGCTGGATCGACATGACCGGCGATCACGGCGCGAGCGCGAAGGACAGCGCGCAGGAAACGATCGGCTGGATCACCGCGCGGTTCGACGGCAATGCGCCGCCGAACGATTGCCGGCGGATTTAGTCTACCCAGTCGAGCCCCATGTCGCGATAGACGCCGCGGTCCTCGTCCCAGTTCGCCTTGACCTTGACGTGCAGGAACAGATGGACCTTGCGTCCCAATAGCTCGGTCAACTCGGCGCGCGCCCGGCTGCCGATTTCCTTGATCCGCTCGCCCTTGTGGCCGAGGATGATCGCGCGCTGATTGTCGCGCGCGACGAGGATCTGCTGGTGGATTTCGGCGCTGCCGTCGGGACGGTTCGTGAACTTCTCGGTCTCGACCGTCGACTGGTACGGCAGTTCTTCGTGGAGCTGGCGATAGAGCTGCTCGCGTGTGATTTCGGCCGCTAGCATGCGTTCGGGGGCGTCGCTGACCTCGTCTTCGGGGAAGTGCCACGGCCCCTCCGGCATCAGCTTCGCGAGATGCGCCTTAAGCTCGGGAACGCCGTCGCCGCTGCTCGCCGAGATAAAGAAGGTTTCGTCGAACGCGACGCGCCCGTTGAGTTCGGTCGCGATCGTCAGCAGCTTGTCTTTCTTGGTCAGGTCGACCTTGTTGAGGACGAGATATTTCTTCTCGGGCCGGTTTGCGATGCCTTCGAGAACGCGCTCGACGCGGCCCGTCAGCTTCGCCGCGGCGTCGACCATCACAAGGATCGCCTCGGCTTCCTCGAGGCTGCCCCACGCCGCCGCGACCATCGCGCGGTCGAGCCGGCGCGTCGGCGCAAAGATACCGGGGGTATCGATCAGGACAATCTGCGTTTCGCCCTCCATCGCGACGCCCATCAGCCGCGTGCGCGTCGTCTGCGCCTTCGGGCTGACGATCGCGACCTTCTGGCCGACGAGCGCGTTGACGATCGTCGATTTGCCCGCGTTGGGCGCGCCGACGACGGCGACAAATCCGCAACGGTGGGTCATTCCTTTAATCCTTCGAGTTCGGCGAGCAATGCGGCGGCTGCCGCCTTTTCCGCTGCCTGTTTTGATGCGCCTTCGGCTTCGGCACGTGCAAGCTTGCCGATACTCACTGCGACGCGAAAGCGCGGCGCATGGTCGGGGCCTTCGCGCGCGACGATTTCATATTCGGGCGGGCGGCGCTTGCGCGCGAGCGCCCATTCCTGCAGCGCGGCCTTCGGATGTTTCGGCGCCGCTTGCTGCCCGTCGATCATCTCGCCCCAATGGGTCAGGACAAAGCGGCGCGCGGCGTCGGCGCCCTGATCGAGCCAGAGCGCGCCGATCAACGCCTCGATCGCGTCGGCGGCGATATTGTCGCTGTATCGTCCGCCGTCGTTACGCGCCTGCGCCCCGAAGCGGATCAGCGCGGGGAGGTCGAGCCGCTGCGCGATCGCGGCACAGGTCGCGCCCGATGCGAGCACGTGCAGCCACGACGACATCTCGCCTTCGCTCGCCGTGGGAAAACGCGTGTAGAGTTCGGACGCTATGACGAGCCCGAGCACGCGGTCGCCGAGAAACTCGAGCCGCTGGTAATCGGCGCGCCCGGTGCTGCCATGAGTCAGCGCCAGATCGTAGAGCGCCGGGTCGTCCGGGGTGCAGCCGATAATCCCGGCGAGCGCCCCGGTGTCGAGGGGGTCGTTCAAAAACCTTCCCCGATGCGTTCCCAGCGCGCCGCGGTGAACCAGCTGATCGGATTGAGCCAGCTCGCCGATCCGTCGGTCGAGAACATGCCGACCAGCGCGTGGCCGACCAAATTTTCTTCGGGGACGAGGCCGATGCCCTGATTTTCCATTGCGGGGAAACGGCTGTCGGCGCTGCGGTCGCGGTTGTCGCCCATCAGGAACAAATGGCCTTCGGGGACGACGACGAGCGGCGTGTTGTCCTCAGGGATCGTCGTGATGTCGAGGATTGCATAGCTTTTGCCGCTCGGCAGCGTCTCGCGGAACTGCTTGTAGCGGCACTGGCGCTGACCGTCGGCGGCAATTTCCTCGAACTCGGGCGAGTAGCAGGGCAGGGTACCCGTGGCGCGCGACGCTTCGACCATGTTGGGCGTCACCGGAATGACGAAATCGGGCATGGTTTCGCGCTTCAGCGGCTTGCCGTTCAGCCAGACGATGCCGTCCTTCACCTGTACGCTGTCGCCGGGCAGCCCGATCACGCGCTTGATATAATCATTGTCGGCAACCGGCGGCGCCTTGAACACGACAACGTCGCCGCGCTCGGGGGTCCGCGCGAAAATACGGCCCGGGATCAGCGGCACGCTAAACGGAAGGCTGTATTTCGAATAGCCGTAGGCCATCTTGTTCACGAGCAGATAGTCGCCGATCAGCAGCCGCGGCTGCATCGATTCGGAAGGGATGTTGAACGGCGACAGGAAAAAACTGCGGAAAATCAGCACCGCGATCGCGAGTAGCGCGAGGAAGCGAACGCTATCGACCGCCTCTTCTTTCGCCGATACCGGCGCGGGGGTGGGGGCGGACGGTGCGGGTCCGGTCGGGGGCGTCACATCGGCGGCAAAGCTGGCGTTGGTCATGTCGCGGCATTGGCGATGAATAGGTTGCCACGTCAAGCAAATATCGGCGGACGACACTGGCGCGCGGCGGGCGGCGGGCTTAGAGAAGAGCCGATATCCCGCTCCCGCTCGATGCGGTCCGAAACCAAGGAAGTTCCGATGACGACAGCCGATCACGCATGGCAAGCCCTCGCCGAATGGCAGCCCCGGAAGCTGACCGAGCTTGTCGCCGCCGATCCCGAAGCCCGGCTCCAGGTGCTGGTGCGCAACGTTGCCGATATCCGCTTCGATTTCGCCAAGACGCATCTCGACGGCGACGCGATCGCAATTCTCTCGGGCCTTGCCGAGGTGCAGGACTTCGACGGGCGCCGCAAGACGCTGTTTTCGGGCGGTATCGCCAACCCGACCGAGGGACGCGCCGCCGAACATAGCGCCGAACGCGGCGACGGGGCACCGGAGTCGGTCCATGCCGCACAGGCGCTGCATCAGCGGATGCGGATGCTGGTCGACGCGATCGAAGCGGGCGCGTTCGGCGAGATCCGGCACCTTTTGCACATCGGGATCGGCGGTTCGGCGCTCGGCCCGGACCTGCTCATCGATGCGCTCGGTCGGCAAGGTTCGCGTTACGATGTCGCGGTCGTCTCGAACGTCGACGGCGCGGCGCTCGACGAGGCGTTCCGCAAGTTCAGCCCCGAACATACGCTGGTCGCGGTTGCGTCGAAGACTTTCACCACCACCGAAACGCTGCTGAACGCCGCGTCGGCGCTGCAATGGCTGGAGGAAGGCGGGGTCGACGACCCGCTGGGCCGCGTCATTGCGCTGACGGCGATGCCCGAGCGTGCGATCGAATGGGGCGTCGACGAAACGCGCATCCTTCCGTTCAACGAAACCGTGGGCGGCCGCTATTCGCTCTGGTCGTCGATCGGCTTTCCGGCGGCGCTCGCGCTCGGCTGGGACGCCTTTGCCGACCTCCTGGAGGGCGCGGCCGAGATGGATCGTCATTTCCGGCTCGCCGACGGCGCCGACAATGTCTGCCTGCTTGCGGCCTTCGCCGACCAGATTTACGCGAACCGCCTCGATTGCCAGACGCGCGCGGTGTTCGCTTATGACGAGCGGCTGCGCTTGCTCCCCGACTACCTGCAACAGCTCGAGATGGAATCGAACGGCAAGTCGGTGACCTTCGACGGCAAGCCGCTGGCGCAGCAGACCGCGCCGATCACCTGGGGCGGGGTGGGCACCGACGCGCAGCACGCTGTTTTCCAGCTGCTCCATCAGGGCACGCACCTGACCCCGGTCGAATTCGTCGTCGCGCGCGAGCCCGATCACCTGCTCGACGACGCCCACCACGAAACGCTTGTCTCCAACTGCATCGCGCAGGGTGCGGCGCTGATGACGGGACGCGCGAGCGACGACGGCGCACGCAACTATCCGGGCAACCGCCCGTCGACGACGATCCTGCTCGATCAGGTGACACCGCATAGCCTCGGCGCGCTGATCGCCTTTTACGAGCACCGGGTGTTCGCCAACGCCGTGCTGCTCGGGATCAACCCGTTCGACCAGTTCGGGGTCGAGCTGGGCAAGGAAATGGCCAAGGGTCTCGCCGAAGGAACGGTCGAGTTCGACCCGGCGACCCGCGCGCTGATGCAGGCAGCGTTGGGAGATTGAGGCCGGGCCGCTTGCTGTGAACGCAAAAATCGATTGGCATCGCGGCGCGGCGTAACCACATAGGCGCTCGCCGCGAACAGCATGCGGCCGTCCAGAGCAGGGGTTCCCATGAGCAATTTCGACTTCGACCTGTTTGTCATCGGCGCCGGGTCGGGCGGGGTCCGCGCCTCGCGCATCGCCGCATCGCACGGTGCGCGCGTGGCAGTAGCCGAGGAGCATCGGGTCGGCGGCACCTGCGTCATCCGCGGCTGCGTCCCCAAGAAGCTTCTCGTTTACGGCGCCCATTTTGCCGAGGACCTGAAGGATGCACGCCAGTTCGGCTGGGACGTTCCCGATTGCAAGTTCGACTGGGACCGGCTGCGCGACAACGTCCTTGCCGAAGTCACCCGGCTCGAAGGCCTCTATGGTCAGACGCTAGAGAATCACAAGGTTACGGTCTTCAAGACCCGCGCCACCGTCGTGGGACCGCAGAAGGTACGGCTCGCCGACGGGCAGGAAATCAGCGCCGAACGGATCCTGATCGCGACCGGCGGCTGGCCGCACGTCCCCGAATTTCCGGGTAGCGAACATACGATCACCTCGAACGAGGTGTTTCATCTCGATAAACTGCCGAAGCGCGTCGTGATCGCGGGCGGCGGCTATATCGCCAATGAATTTGCCGGAATCTTCAACGAATTTGGTAGCAAGGTGACGATCGTCAATCGCGGCGACACGATCCTGCGCGGCTATGACGAACAGATCCGCGACCGGCTGCTCCAGATTTCGATGACCAAGGGCATCGAATTCCGCTTCAACGCGCCGTTCCAATCGATCGAGCGCAATGACGACGGGTCGCTCACCGTGAATCTCGAAAATTGCGACGCGATCCAGGCCGACGCGGTGCTCGTCGCAGCGGGGCGCGTTCCTAACAGCAAGGGCCTCGGCCTCGAAGAGGCGGGGGTCGAACTCGACGAGCATGGCGCGATCAAGGTCGACGAGCGCAACCAGTCGTCGGTGCCGAGCATCTTCGCGGTCGGCGACGTGACCAACCGCATCCAGCTCACGCCGGTCGCGATCCGCGAGGGGCAGGCGTTCGCCGACACCTTCTTCGGTAACAAGCCGACGGTGGTCGACTATGCCAATGTCCCCAGTGCGGTGTTCAGCCATCCGCCGATCGGCGCGGTCGGCATGACCGAGGCCGAGGCACGCAACAAGCTCGGCTCGATCCGCGTCTACACCAGCGATTTCCGCGCGATGAAGAATGTCCTCGCGGGCCGCAACGAGCGCGCCCTCTACAAGATGGTCGTGAACGCTGCGACCGACCAGGTCGTCGGCCTTCACATGATCGGCCCCGACGCGCCCGAAATCCTTCAAGCCGCCGCGATCGCAGTGAAAGCGGGGCTGACCAAGGCCGATTTCGACAACACCGTCGCGCTGCACCCGAGCATGGCCGAGGAACTGGTGCTCCTCAAATAGGGTTTCGGCCTGTAACCCGCATGCGCTATCTTCGCTGCAAATAGTGAGGGGAGGGGCGCATGGCGGGAACGGCACTGGTCACCGGGGGCAGCGGCTATATCGCGGGCTTCCTGATCCGGCAGCTCATCGCAAATGGCTGGACCGTGAACACGACGGTTCGCAGCCTGAAGCGCGAGGACGAAGTCCGCGGCTGGCTGGGCGTCGATGACGGCAAGCTGCGCTTCTTCGCCGCCGACCTCGAAAATGACGCCGGCTGGGCCGATGCGATGGCGGGGTGCAGCCATGTCGCGCATGTCGCGTCGCCGTTTCCGCTGGGCGTACCAAAGCATCCCGACGAACTCATCATTCCCGCGCGCGAGGGCGCTCTTCGCGCCTTGCGCTTTGCGAAAGCCGCGGGGGTCAGGCGTTTCGTCCTAACCTCGTCGATGGCCGCCATCGCCTATGGCCATGGCAAGGGCCGCGAACTCTACAACGAAGCCGACTGGACCAATCTCGATAATCCCGACGTCATGCCCTATCCGCGCTCGAAGACCGTCGCCGAACGTGCGGCGCGCGACTGGGCCGCGGCCGAGGGCGACGATATGGAATTTGCCTCGGTCAATCCGGCGGCGGTGTTCGGGCCGTTGCTCAGCGATGATCTCTCGACCTCGATCGAACTGGTGAAACAATTGCTCGAGGGCAAGGTGCCGATGTGCCCCGACATCGGCTTCGGGATCATCGACGTGCGCGACGTTGCCGATCTTCATTACCGTGCGCTGACAGCACAAAGCATCCACGACGAACGATACGCCTGTTCGGGGCCGTTCCTGAAGATGATAGACGTCGCGAACGTCCTGACCACGAACCTCGGCGACAAAGCGAAGAAGGTGCCGACGCGCAAGATGCCCGACTGGCTGCTCAAATTGTTCGCGCTCGTCCGGCCCGAACTCAAGCAACTCGTCGCCGAACTCGGCAATGTGCGCGGCGGCGACAGCAGCCATGCAATGCAGACGCTCGGCTGGACGATGCGCACGCCCGAGGAAGCGATCCTCGCGACGGCGCATAGCTTGATAGAGCGGGGAATTGTGAAGCCGTGAAATAAGTGAGCCCCGGCTTTCGCCGGGGTTCACCCCTTAAGCGATCGTCGGAACGATCCCGCCTTCGGCGCGGATCGCGGCGCCGTTGGTGACCGCCGCGAGCGGGCTCGCCAGATAGGTCACCATCGCGCCGATCTCGTCCGCCTCAATCAGGCGGCGGATCAGCGACAGCGGGCGCAGCTCCTCGAAGAAGGCCTTTTCGCGTTCGGCTTCGGGCGCATCGGGGTTCGACACCACCGAGCGGATGAAGTCGGTGATCCCTTCCGACCGCGTCGGCCCGGGCAGCACGCTATTGACCGTCACGCCGGTGCCCTTGGTCTGCTCGGCTAGCCCGCGCGCGATCGTGAGCTGTGCGGTCTTAGTCATGCCGTAATGGATCATCTCGGCGGGCGGCAGCAGGCCGCTTTCGCTCGCGATGAAGATCACACGGCCCCAGTCCTTCTCGAGCATCTTGGGGAAATAGTGGCGCGACAGGCGGGCGCCGCTCACCACATTGACCTCAAAGATATTGTGCCAGTCGGCGTCGCTGATTTCGGCAAAGGGTTTCGCCTCATAGATGCCGAGATTGTTGACGAGAATATCGACCGCAGGAACCGCTGCAATCAACGCATCGGCGCCTTCGGGCGTCGCGGGATCGGCGAGGACCGCGCGGATCGTGCCCGACCGTGCCAATTCGGCCGCGGCCTCATCGAGCTTCTGCTGGTTGCGGCCGGTGATGACAACGTCGACACCCTCTTCGGCGAGGCGCTTGGCAATCGCAAAACCGATGCCGGCGGTCGATCCGGTGACGAGGGCCGTCTTTCCCTTGAGTTTGAGGTCCATGATGAAATCCTTCCTTGGTGCAATTTGATGATCCGAAGATAGCGGCGCGACCTATTGTTGATTAGAATGCGCTTCATCATTTCAGTGGTGATTCAAAATCAGGAATGGCGATGGACAACCGGTTTGGCGATATCGAAACCTTTCTGGCAGTGGCAAATGGCGGCAGCCTCGCGTCCGCGGCAAAGGCGCTGCGGCTGACGCCCTCGGCGGTCAGCCGCAGCATAGCACGGCTTGAGCAGCGGCTGGGCGTCACATTGATGCGCCGGACGACGCGCTCGCTCGCGCTGACGTCGGACGGCGAAGCTTATCGCGACCGGATGAGCGTCCTGCTAGCCGATATCCAGTCGGTCGAAGCGGGATTGGGCCAGGAACAACAGGGACCGCGCGGGCTGCTTCGCATCAACGCCTCGCCCTCGATCGGCACGATGGGTCTGTTGCCGATCCTGCCACGCTTTACCGCGCGCTATCCCGACATCACCGTCGACCTCGCGCTGTCCGATACTATCGTCGATCTGGTCGAGGAACGCGCCGATATCGCGTTCCGCATTGGTCCGCTCCGCGACACGAGCCTGCGCGCCAAGAAGCTTGGCCATAGCCGCATGGTACTGGTCGCAAGCCCCGACTATCTCGCGCGGCGCGGAACGCCGCATCACCCCGACGATCTCGACAAACATGACTGCCTGCGCTTCAGCTTCCGCCGCTCGGTCGACAGCTGGCCTTTTCGCATCGGCGGCAAGATCGTCCAGCGCCCCGTCCACGGCAGCTTCTTCGGCAATTCGGGCGAGGTGGTGCGCCGCATGGCGGTCGCGGGCGGCGGTATAGCGCGGCACGGGCGCTTTCATGTCGCAAAGGATCTAACGGCCGGGCGGCTCGTCGAAGTGCTGCCCGACTTCAATCCCGGCGACGGCGAGGATATCCATGCACTTTACGCGCCCGAGGACCGCGCGGCCGCGCGCATCCGCGCCTTCCTCGATTTCCTCGACGAGGAACTGGTGATCGAAGGCTAGCCGATCCGGTACGGCACGACGTCGCGTCGGTCGGGGTCAACGAGTATCGGCCGGTCGCTCGGCGGGAAGGCGCGCTGGTCGCAATCGTCGCGCGGGCAGATGCGACACGACAGGCCGATGCGCGTCGCGGCTTGCGGCGCGGTGACATCGACCCCGTCGGCATAGACGAACTCGGCGGCATATTGCGCCTCACACCCGAGCGCGACCGCGTAGCGGCGCGGACTGCGCGCATAGCTGCCCGACGGCTTCACCAGTCCCTTCGCCATCGACACATAGCGCAGTCCGTCGGGCGTCTCGGCAAGCTGGAACAATATGCGGTCGGGGATCGCCGCAGCTTCGTGGACGATCCAAAGCGGACAGGCACCGCCGAAGCGGGCGAATTGTAGCCGTGTTGCGCTGTGCCGTTTGGTGATGTTGCCCGCCATGTCGACGCGGCAAAAGAACATCGGAATACCGCGCGCACCGGGGCGCTGGAGCGTCGAGAGGCGATGGCACGCCTGTTCGAAGCTGACCCCATATGCAAGGCGCAGCTGGTCGATATCGTGCCGCACCGCGCGCGCGCTGGCGCGGAAGGGCGCATAGGGCATCAGCACCGCGCCCGCAGCATAGTTGGCGAGACCGACATGGAGAAGCTGGCGCGCCGCCGCGGTGCGTAGCGGCGACGCTTCGACCACCGTCGCGATTTCCCTGGCGAGCGCGAGCGCCGCCAGTTGGTGCGCGAGCTGGAAACGACGCGTCTCGGCGGGCTGCGACGGGTCGATCACCAGATGGCGCATCGTCGCGTCGAAATCGCGCAGCGCCTGCGCCTGCTGGTAGACGATCGAAATGCCGAGCGCGTCGCGCAGCCGCCGTTCGATCGCCTCGATCGGGGGGGAAGGATCGCGCCCCCGGAGCTGTTCTGCAAGCGCTTCGGCAGCGCGGTCGATGCTGTCGACATAATTGCCCGCGTCATGAAACCAGTCGCGCACCTCTTCCCACGGCAGGCGGCTCCCCTCGGCAGTGCCGCCGGTCAGGGCCTCGTCGATGATCTGGAGCCGCTGGCCTGCGCGGCGATAGGCGGCGTGCAACGCAACGAACTGGTCGGCGAGCTGCGGTTGTTGCAGCGCCGCGCGTTCGAGCTGGTCGGGCGCGATCGGCGTTGCGGCGAACAGCGGATCGGCGGCCGCCTCGCGCAGCGCGCCCTGACGGCGGTCGTCGGCGTCATGCGTCACTTCTTCCCATTCGAGCGGGAACAGGGATTGCAACCGGTCCAGCAAGGCCGGGGTCAGCGGGCGATCGTCATGCTCGATCTGGCTGAGATAGGAAGCGGATATGCCCAGCCGGGCCGCGAAGTCGGCTTGCTTGAGCGTGCGCGCTTCGCGCAACTCGCGAAGCTGGCGGCCAGCAAAGAGGCGGCGAGGAGCCATGCGCACAACTTAGTTTGCAAAACTGGACTTTGCAACTTTGCAAATTCGCATTTGCCTCTGCGCGGCGAAGCGGGCAGACGACGCTCTCCCGATCGATGGAGAAGCCTGTGTCCGCCAATATCGCCGAAATGGAACGCCGCCGTGCCGCTGCCGCCATGGGGGGCGGGCAAAAGCGTATCGACGCGCAGCACGCGAAGGGCAAGCTGACCGCGCGCGAGCGGCTCGACGTGCTTCTCGACGAAGGCTCGTTCGAAGAACTCGACACCTATGTCGAACATAATTGCACCGATTTCGGCATGCAGGACCAGATCGTCCCTGGCGACGGCGTCGTCACCGGATCGGGCACGATCAACGGCCGCCTCGTCTATGTCTTCAGCCAGGACTTCACCGTCTTCGGCGGCTCGCTGTCCGAGCGCCATGCCGAAAAGATCATGAAGGTCATGGACAATGCGATGAAGGTCGGCGCGCCGGTCATCGGCCTGAACGACAGCGGGGGTGCGCGCATCCAGGAGGGGGTCGCGTCGCTCGGCGGCTATGCCGAGGTGTTCCAGCGCAATGTGCTCGCCTCGGGCGTCGTTCCGCAGATCAGCCTGATCATGGGGCCGTGCGCGGGCGGTGCAGTCTACAGCCCCGCGATGACCGACTTCATCTTCATGGTGAAGGATTCGAGCTACATGTTCGTCACCGGCCCCGACGTCGTGAAAACCGTCACCAACGAGGTGGTGACGCAGGAAGAGCTTGGCGGCGCGATCACGCACACGACCAAAAGCTCGGTCGCCGATCTGGCGTTCGAAAATGACATCGAAGCGCTGCTCGCGGCGCGCGACTTCTTCGATTATTTGCCCGAGAACAACCGCAGCGGCGTGCCTGTTCGTCCGACGAGCGATCCCTACGACCGCGCCGAGCCGAGCCTCGACACGCTGATCCCGCCGAATGCGAACCAGCCGTACGACATGCACGAGCTGATCCGGAAGACCGTCGACGAGGGCGACTTCTTGGAGGTGCAGCCGGCGCACGCCGCGAACATCATCTGCGGCTTCGGGCGGATCGAGGGGCGTACGATCGGTATCGTGGCGAACCAGCCGCTCGTGCTCGCGGGCGTGCTCGACATCAATTCGTCGAAGAAGGCCGCGCGCTTCGTCCGCTTCTGCGATGCGTTCGAGATCCCGATCATCACCTTCGTCGACGTCCCCGGCTTCCTGCCCGGCACCGCGCAGGAATATAACGGCATCATCAAGCATGGCGCGAAGCTGCTCTTCGCCTATGCCGAGGCGACGGTGCCGAAAATCACGGTGATCACGCGCAAGGCCTATGGTGGCGCATACGATGTGATGGCGTCGAAGCATCTGCGCGGCGACCTCAACTACGCCTGGCCGACCGCCGAGATCGCGGTGATGGGCGCGAAGGGCGCGGTCGAGATCATCTTCCGCAGTGATATCGGCGATCCCGAAAAGATCGCGCAGCGCACCAAGGAATATGAGGATCGCTTCGCGAACCCGTTCGTCGCGGCGTCGCGCGGCTATATCGACGAGGTCATCCACCCGCACAACACGCGCAAGCGGATCGCACTGGGGCTCCGGAAGCTGCGGAACAAGCAACTCGAAAACCCGTGGAAGAAGCACGACAACATCCCGCTTTGATCGGAGGCGCGGTTTTTTGTCGCCATATGTGACGTCCGGCACATCTGCTGCAACGGACTGGAGGCAAGGACAGGGGGCGGTTAGTATATGATCGCGATGTCATTGATTCCAAATGAGGTTTGAAAATGCGTAAGCTTCTTCTCCCCCTGTCGATCCTTCCGCTGCTGGCCGCAGCCCCCGCCGCATGGGCGTTCGATCCCGATACGCCGGTCGGCGCCGCCCAGCCCGCTTTTCCCGTGGCGCTGGGCAGCGAGGAAAACACGACGATCGGTCTCGCGTTCCAGACCGCCTTCGGCCTCGCCAAGGGCGCCGAGACCACTGCGACGCGCGAAATCGATGGGCGCACCTACACTTTTCGCCCCGCCGCCATCCACCTGCTCCCGAACAATGTCGGCGTGCTGCTCAGCCTCGGCAGCCTCGATGACGCGGGGCACAGCGAAGGCGGGATCAACGCGATCCATTATTTGCAGGGCGGCCCGTCGGGCTGGCAGAGCAAGGGCGAGTGGCTGAACCTGGGTTCGGTCGGCAGCGTCGGCAATGCCGCGACCGCCTGGGCTTTCAGTGATGCACTGGGCAAGAATCCCTATTTGGTCACGTCGGGTGGCGGCGTGTGGCAGGGCTGCGCGATCAGCAGCGCGACGATAACCGAGCTTGCACCGGGCGGCCCCGTCGATCGCGGCGGCTTTACCGACAGTATGAGCTCGGGCGCCGGCCTGAACCAGAAGGAACAGGGTTTCGACGGGCAGATCACCACGGCCGTACCCGACAAGAGCTTTACCGTCACCTATGCGGGGACGCGCGCAATCAAGCAGCAATATGTGTTGAAAAACGGCAAGTACGAGCTGGTCGGAAAAGACCAGATCCCGGGCTGCTGAGGAGAATGAGATGAAACTGGGTCGCCTCAATCACATCGGCGTCGCGACGCCGTCGATCGCCGACAGCATCGCCTTTTATCGCGACGTGATGGGGGCGACGCAGATCCACGAGCCGTTCGACCTGCCCGAACAGGGGGTCAAAGTCTGCTTCGTCGACACCCCGACCGACAGCGGCCTGAACGGCACACAAATTGAGCTGATCGAACCCTTGCCGGGCAATGCGTCGATTGCGGCTTTCCTGCAAAAGAACCCCGCAGGGGGGCAACATCATCTGTGCTACGAAGTGCCCGACATCCATGCCGCCAAGACCGAGTTCGAGGCGATGGGCAAGCGCGTCCTCGGCGAGCCGCGCATCGGCGCGCATGGCACGCTGATCTTCTTCCTCCACCCCAAGGATATGGGCGGGGTGCTGACCGAGATTATGGAAACGCCGAAGGGCAATCATTGATTTGTGTACCCCGGCGAAAGCCGGGTCCCATGACTGCACGAGGCCCCGGCTTTTTCCGGGGATCACAACCTAGAGACCGCATATGACCGACAAGCCGACCATCGACCAATGGGCTGCCGCCGCCGACAAGGAAGTGAAGGGCAAGGACCTCACTTGGGCGACCCCCGAGGGGATCGACGTTAAGCCGCTCTACACCGCCGAAGACGTGACGGCCGATCCGGGTCTGCCCGGCTTCGCGCCCTTCACCCGCGGCGTGCGTGCCTCGATGTATGCGGGGCGCCCGTGGACGATCCGGCAATATGCGGGTTTTTCGACCGCCGAGGAATCGAACGCCTTCTATCGCCGCAATCTCGCGGCGGGGCAGAAGGGCCTCAGCGTCGCGTTCGACCTTGCGACGCACCGCGGCTATGACAGCGACCACCCGCGCGTCGTCGGCGACGTGGGCAAGGCGGGCGTCGCGATCGATAGCGTCGAGGATATGAAGATCCTGTTCGACGGCATCCCGCTCGACCAGATGTCGGTATCGATGACGATGAACGGCGCAGTGATCCCGATCCTCGCCTTCTTCATCGTCGCGGGCGAGGAGCAGGGGGTCGATCGCAAGCTGCTCGACGGCACCATCCAGAACGACATCCTCAAGGAGTTCATGGTCCGCAACACCTATATCTATCCGCCCGAACCCTCGATGCGGATCATCTCGGACATCTTCGGCTACACGAGCCGCGAGATGCCGAAGTTCAACAGCATCTCGATTTCCGGCTACCATATGCAGGAAGCCGGCGCGACGCAGGTGCAGGAGCTGGCGTTCACCATCGCCGATGGCGCCGAATATGTGCGCTACGGCGTCGCGTCGGGCCTCGACATCGACAAGTTCGCCGGGCGCCTGTCCTTCTTTTTCGCGATCGGCATGAACTTCTTCATGGAGATCGCGAAGCTGCGCGCCGCGCGCGTCCTTTGGCACCGCGTGATGACCAACCTCGGCGCGAAAGACGAGCGGTCGAAGATGCTGCGCACCCACTGCCAGACATCGGGCGTGTCACTCACCGAGCAGGACCCGTACAACAATGTCATGCGCACGACGATCGAGGCGATGGCGGCGATGCTCGGCGGGACCCAGAGCCTCCACACCAATGCGCTCGATGAAGCGATCGCGCTGCCGACCGATTTCTCGGCACGCATCGCGCGCAACACGCAAATCGTCATCCAGGAAGAGACGGGGATGACCAAGGTCGTCGACCCGCTGGGAGGCTCCTATTATGTTGAGGCGCTGACGCAGGAGCTGGTCGACAAGGCGTGGGAGATCATCGAGCGCGTCGAGAAGGAAGGCGGCATGGCCAAGGCTGTGGCAGCCGGCTGGCCCAAGGCGATGATCGAGACCGCCGCCGCGGCGCGGCAGGCGCGCGTCGACCGCGGCGACGACGTCATCGTCGGCGTGAACAAATATCGCCTGAAGGACGAGGACCTGCTCGAAACGCTCGAGGTCGACAACGCGAAGGTGCGCGAGGGGCAGATCGCACGGATCAACCGCATCAAGGCTTCGCGCGATGAGGCGGCATGCATCGCCGCCCTCAAGGCGCTGCGCGATGGCGCCGCGCAGCCCTCGAGCATCGAAAACAACCTCCTCGCGCTCGCGGTCGAAGCCGCGCGCGCGCGCGCGACGCTCGGCGAAATCTCGTCGGCGATGGAGGAAAGCTTCGACCGCTACGGCACCCAGCCGACCCCGGTGAAGGGCGTCTACGCCGCCCCCTATGAAGGCGACGACCGCTGGCAGCAGGTGCTCGACGGGGTGAAGGCGGTCGAACGCCGCATGGGGCGCAAACCCAAATTGCTCGTCGCCAAAATGGGGCAGGACGGTCACGACCGCGGCGCCAACGTCATCGCCTCGGCGTTCGGCGACATGGGCTTCGACGTCGTCTCGGGACCGCTGTTCCAGACCCCCGATGAAACCGTTGTGCTCGCGCTCGAAAGCGGTGTCGACGTCGTCGGCGCATCGAGCCTTGCCGCGGGCCACAAGACGCTGATCCCCGAACTGATCGGCAAATTGAAGGAAGCCGGGCGCGGCGATATCAAGGTGATCGCGGGCGGGGTGATCCCGCCACAGGATTATCAATATCTTCGCGACGCGGGCGTGCAGGGCATCTATGGCCCCGGCTCCAACGTGGTCGAATGCGCCGCCGATGTGCTGCGCCTGCTTGGCCACAATATGCCGCCGCTGGAGGATGCTGCGTGACGCCGTTTCGCGCAGCTTTGCCGATAACAACAAAGGGTCGACCCGAATGAACCTCTCCCAAACCGCCATGAATGACGATCAGCCGCGCACCGACTGGACGCGCGAGGAAATCGCCGAATTGTTCGACCTGCCGTTCGACGAGCTGATGTGGGAGGCGCAAGGCGTCCACCGCCGCCATCACGCGCGCGGCGAGATCCAGCTCTGCACCTTGCTCAGCATCAAGACCGGCGGCTGCGTCGAGGATTGCGGCTATTGCTCGCAGTCGAAGAGCGCCGACAGCGGGCTCAAGGCGACCAAGTTGATGGATGTGCGCGCGGTGCTGCAGGCGGCAGCGCAGGCGAAGGATTCGGGCTCGAAGCGTTTCTGCATGGGCGCCGCCTGGCGCAACCCCAAGGACCGCGACATGCCCGCGATCGTCGAGATGATCGAAGGCGTGCGCCAGATGGGCATGGAAACCTGCATGACGCTTGGGATGCTGTCGAAGGAACAGGCGCAGCAGCTCGGTGCCGCGGGGCTCGATTATTACAACCACAACATCGATACGAGCCCGGAGAATTACGGAAATATCATTTCGACCCGCACCTTCCAGGACCGCCTCGACACGCTCGACGAAGTGCGCAGCGCCGGGATCAACGTCTGCTCGGGCGGGATCGTCGGGCTGGGCGAGAACCGCGCCGACCGCGTCGGCTTCATTCACGCGCTGGCAACGCTGCCCGAACATCCCGGCAGCGTGCCGATAAACGCGCTGGTACCGGTGAAGGGCACCGTGCTCGGCGACATGCTCGCCGACACGCCGCTCGCGAAGATCGACGATATCGAGTTCGTTCGCACGGTAGCGGTCGCGCGCATTACCATGCCGATGAGCATGGTCCGCCTGTCGGCGGGCCGCGAGAGCATGTCGGAGGCGACGCAGGCGCTCTGCTTCATGGCGGGCGCGAACAGTATCTTCACCGGCGACAAGCTGCTCACCACCGCGAACGCCGGCGACAGCAAGGACGCGGCACTGTTCGCCAAACTGGGCCTGCGCCCGATGGAGGGCGAAGAGCCGATGCGCCAGAGCGCGCAGATGGAGGCAGCGGAATGATCCTCTCCGCCCTTTTGGCTCTGGCAGCCGCCGCGCAGGAACCCGAGATCGATTGCGACAATGCGATGGCGCAGTTCGAGCTCAATGCCTGTGCCTACAAGGAGTTCGAACGCGCCGACGCCGCGATGAACGCGCAGTGGAAGGTGACGGCCGCACGGATGAAAGCCATCGACGCCGACTTCGACCGCACGCAGGACAACCGGCCCGGCTATTTCGACACGCTGCTCGCCGCGCAGCGCGCTTGGCTGACCTATCGCGACAAGCATTGCGCGGGCGAGGGCTACACGATGCGTGGCGGCTCGGCCGAGCCGATGATGATCAGCGGTTGCCAGACCCAGCTGACCGATGCGCGTACCAAGCAACTCAAAGATTTGATCGAGGAATATTGAGGGCCATGTTCAAGAAGATCCTGATCGCCAACCGCGGCGAAATCGCCTGCCGCGTCATCAAGACCGCCCGCCGCATGGGCATTGCGACCGTCGCCGTCTATTCGGATGCCGACGCACGCGCGCCTTTCGTGCAGATGGCCGACGAGGCGGTTCATATTGGTGCGTCGCCCGCGTCCGAATCCTATCTCATCGCCGACAAGATCATCGCGGCGTGCAAGGCGACGGGCGCCGAGGCGGTGCATCCGGGCTATGGCTTCCTGTCCGAACGCACGAGCTTCGCCGAGGCGCTCGCCAAGGAAAATATCGCCTTTATCGGCCCGCCGGTCGGCGCGATCGCCGCGATGGGCGACAAGATCGAGTCGAAAAAGCTTGCGAAGGAAGCGGGCGTCAACGTCGTCCCCGGCTTCGTCGGCGAAATCCGCGACACCGAGCATGCGGTCGAGATTTCGAACGAGATCGGTTATCCGGTTATGATGAAGGCGTCCGCCGGCGGCGGCGGCAAGGGCATGCGCCTTGCCTATGACGAAAAGGACGTCCGCGAAGGCTTCGAGGCGACCAAGCGCGAGGGTCTCAACAGCTTCGGCGACGACCGCGTCTTCATCGAAAAATTCATCCTGAACCCGCGCCATATCGAGATCCAGATCCTTGGGGACCAGCACGGCAACGTCCTCTATCTGAACGAACGCGAGTGCAGCATCCAGCGCCGCCACCAGAAGGTCGTCGAGGAAGCGCCGTCGCCGTTTGTGACCGAGAAGATGCGCAAGGCGATGGGCGAGCAATGCGTCGCGCTGTCGAAGGCGGTCGGCTATTACAGCGCCGGCACGGTCGAGCTGATCGTGTCGGGCGCCGATCCGACGGGCGAGAGCTTCTACTTCCTCGAAATGAACACGCGGCTTCAGGTCGAACATCCGGTGACCGAAGCGATCACCGGCATCGATCTTGTCGAGCAGATGATCCGCGTCGCCGCGGGCGAAAAGCTCGAAATGACGCAGGACGATATCAAGATCGACGGCTGGGCGATCGAGAACCGCGTCTATGCCGAAGATCCGTACCGCGGCTTCCTGCCCTCGACCGGGCGTCTCGTCCGTTACCGCACCCCCGTTCCGGCGTGGGAAGGCGACGAGCGCGGCGTCGACGGTGTGCGCGTCGATGCGGGGGTCGAAGAGGGGGGCGAGGTCTCGATCTTCTACGACCCGATGATCGCGAAGCTGGTCACGTGGGGCAAGACGCGCGACGAAGCCGCCGATTTGCAGATCGCGGCGCTCGACCGCTTCGAGCTCGAAGGACTCGGCCACAATATCGATTTCGTCTCGGCGATCATGCAGCACCCGCGCTTCCGTTCGGGCGAGCTGACGACGGGCTTCATCGCCGAGGAATACCCCGAAGGCTTCCACGGCGCCGACGCCGGCGACGAGGTCGTTCGCGCACTTGCCGCGATCGCGGGCTTCATGGCGAGCGCCGAGGCCGACCGCGCGCGGCGCACCGACGGCCAGCTCGGCGACCGGCTCGATCCGCCCGCCAAATGGCAGGTGACCGTTGGCGGCAGCGCGCACAAGGTCAAGCTCGGCCACAAGCATATCAAGGTCGATGGCGAGGCGATCGACATCGCGCTCGAATATACGCCGGGCGACAAGCTGGTGGTCGCCGAGATCGACGACAGCGAACTCGCGGTGAAGGTCGCGAAGACGCGCTCCGGCTGGCGCATGACGACGCGCGGCCGCATCCATGACGTACACGTATTGCCCTGGCATGTTGCGCCGCTGTCGGCGCACATGATCGAGAAGGTCCCGCCCGATCTGTCGAAGTTCCTCATCTGCCCGATGCCCGGCCTGCTCGTCACGCTCCACGTCGGCGAAGGCGACAAGGTCGAGGCGGGCCAGCCGCTCGCGACGGTCGAGGCGATGAAGATGGAAAACATCCTCCGCGCCGAGAAGTCGGGGGTCGTGAAGACGGTCAACGCGGCGCAAGGCGACAGCCTCGCGGTCGATGCGGTGATCCTCGAGATGGAATGACGCCATGCACGTCAACCACGATCAGGACACTCCGGCGGCGGAGGCGATCGGCTTCGACGATTTCCTCCGCGTCGACATCCGTATCGGCACGATCGTCGAGGCGGAGTCCTTCCCCGAGGCGCGCAAGCCCGCGTTCAAGCTGAAGATCGACTTCGGTCCTTCAATCGGGGTGAAGAAGAGCAGCGCGCAGATCGTTGACCGCTATACGCTCGAAGAGCTTGCGGGACGGCAGGTCGCCGCGGTCGTCAACTTCCCGCCGCGCCAGATCGGCAAGTTCATGTCGGAAGTGCTGACCCTGGGCTTCGCCGACGAGGCGGGCGCGGTCATCCTCTTCGCGCCCGACCGCAAGGTCCCCGACGGCTCGCGGCTGTTTTAGGGAAATTCGATGTCAGCTTAGAGGTGGGAAGCTGCCACACCTAATATTCGTCATCCCCGCGAAAGCGGGGACCCAGAGCATGCGTAGGTTGACCCCACACTGGGTTCCCGCTTTCGCGGGAAAGACGAAGTTATAAGTACCCGAACGTCAGCTTTCGATCGCTAGCCGAAACCTTGTCAGGTTCGTCGTTCACGGCCCCGTCAGTTCCGCAGGCGGTCGATCGCCTGCGCCAGCGCCACATAGAGCTTGCCGATATCCGACGAGAGCAGGGTGACGCTGATCGCCGACCCGTCGCGCGCGCCGATCAACAGGCGCAGCATCGCTTCGAAATCGTGGATGAACTGGTTGACCGATGCGTGGAAGCCGTCGTCGGCCTGATAGAGGCGCAGGATTTCCTTGGCTTCGCTATTCTCGACCAGCTTCACCGCGCGCCGGGCGAATACGCCGCGGTCGCCCTTCAGATAGGCGTCCCACGCGGTATCGCTGACTTCGCTCGACAATATCTTCGTCACGTCGATCGCGGTCGATTTGAGCGCTTCGGTCAGTAGCCCAACCTGCTTGGCAAGCGAATCGCGATCCGACGCGGCGATCGCCTGTTCGGCCTCGCTCACGCGCTGCTCGACGCTGGCGCTCGTGTCCATGATCGTGATCAGCTGGCGCATCAGCCGGTCGGCGGCGCCGTTGGCGGCCGCAACCGCGCGCGCCGACGCATCCTCGATCGCGGTCAGCTGCGCCATCACCTCGTTCTTGAACGCGGCGTCGATCGCATCGGTGGCGGTTGCCTGCATCGTCTCGCGCGCGCTCGCGACAAGCTTCTCCAGCGTCAGACGCGCTTCAGCGGCGGCCGAATCGGCGGTCGCGCGAACCTCGCCCAGCGTCGCGATCATCCGCGCGCCGCCCTGTTCGGCGAATTCGTCGGCCCCGTCGCGAAGCTTGGCGAGCGCGGCTTCGGCGTCGGCGAGCGAGGTGTTGATGCGATCGACCAGTTCCTGCTGGCTGGTTGCATGACCCGCCATCTGTTCCTCGTTCGCCTTGAGCGTCGCCTGCACCGCGTTGACGTGCGACGCGGTCGATTGCGCGACGAGTTCGGACGCTTCGAGCATCGGGCGCAGCTGCGACAGCGCAGTCTGCGTCGTCTTGCCGTGCGAGGTGATCCGGTCGAGCGCATGCGGCACGGTTTCGTCGAGTTCGCGCGTCACCGCGTCGAGCGCTAGCAGCAGCGATTCGGCATGGGTGATGAGCTGATGCGCCGATGCGTTGCCGCTCTGCACTTCCTGCATGAACGCGCCGAGCTGTGCCTTGGTATCGTCGATCGCGCGCCCGATGACCCCGGTGCTCGCGCTGACACTGACATCGAGGATTTCGAGCTGCTGGCCGACATCGGCGACATGCGCGGTGATCCGCGATGCCAGCGCATCGCTTGCTTCGGCGTGCGCTGAAAGCTGCGCACCCATCGCATCGCCGGCGTCGCGCGCCGCGGCGAGCTTGCCGTCCATTTCGGTGGCGGCGGTATCGACGCCTTCGCGAAACTGCCGCCAGCTTGCCTCGATCTGGCCCGTCATCGCGGCAACGGTCGACGCCATGTCATCGCGTGCGGAAGCGGCGACGCCGGTCAGCCGCGCCAGCGCCGCGCCTTGCGCGTCGGTGACCTGCGCCGATGCGGCGAGCAGCTCGGTTTCGGTTTCCTTCGTCTGTTCCTGGAGCGCAACGATCGCTTCGAGAATCGCGGCGGTCGACGCCTGACCTGCGTGCGCGGTCTTCGACGCTTCCTCGCCCAGCGCGGCGAGTTTCGCTTCGAGGTTGGCGCCCTGCTGGTGCGCGACAAGGCCGGCTTCGCGGAAATTGACCGCCAGTCGCTGCGCGACATCGTCGATCCGCGGCAGGCCGGCGAGCAGCCCGTCCATCCGCTGCATCGCGACGTCGCCCGAACGTGCGAGCTGGTCGTGCGCGTTGGCGATGACCGACGCGTTGCTGGCGAGCTTGTCGCTGCTTTCGCCGAGCCGCATCACGGTGTCGAGACCGAGCTGCTGGACGATCTTCGCCTGCTCGCCAAGCTGTCTTTGCGCGTCGGCGAGATGCAGGCCCAGCGAGTGCATCGACTGGTTGAGCGCCAGATTTTCTTCGCGAAGGGCCGCCGTGATGCGCGTGAAGCGCGCCTGTTCGGACCGCCCCGAGCGCATCAGCACCATCCACAGCACCGCGAGCAGCGTCAGCGGCATCGCGATGGTCGCGACCAGCGCAGGCCAGTCGGCGAGGGAGGGGCCGCGCGAAAGGCCATCGGTCGCGACGGCGAGCGCAAAACCGGTCCAGCCGATCGCCAGGAAGACGAGCAGGGCAGGGGCGGCACGCTCGCGCCACGCCGACGGCGCAGGCGGTACATCCTCGATCGTTTCGGTATCGCTGAGCGACGACATGTCGAGCCAATCCCGTTCGGCAGGTGCCGCCGCTTCGGGCGTGACCATGGTTTCGGGCGCGGCCGCCTCTGCCGGCGCCGCGCTGTCCGCTTCCTGGTTTGCCGCGGAATCCCGCCACAATCCGACGATTTTCTTTTCCCCCGTCATTCGGACATCTTAGCATCAAATGCCCGCCATGAAACGGAAACTTAACCACAAGGGTGCCAACCCTGTGGAATGTCCTTCGACAGCGGCCCCCTCGACCGGTATCTCAGCGCGGCGTTCGGCGACGATCCCGCGATGGCGATGGACCTGCGTTCGGCCTTTACCGGCAGCGCGCGCGACCTCGCCGACCTGATGCGCCGAGCGCGCTGCGACGCCAATTGGGAAGTCGCGGCGCTGCGTTTGAAGGGGCTGGCCGCGACCTTCGGGATCATCCCGCTGATCGAGCTGGCCGAAGAGGCGATGGCCGGCGCCCCGGGCGACCCGGCGGTCCTGCGCGAGATCAACAAGGCGATCGACGCGCTCGCCTGACCCGGCAAACCGGGTTCAATTCCCGTTCAGCCGCTTGACCCCAATGAAATATCGATATCCGCTGTCTTGCCTTGGCAACGCGACGGGTTTAGCCGCGTTACCGAAGCGCGGCCGGACCTGCGCGCGCCAGACTGGATGAGCGCTCGAAGCCGGCCGAGTTCAAAGGAGAGATTTCGATGTTCAACCGTTTCCGCTCGATGCCCGCAACGGCGATGGCTGCCGTGCTGGGCTGCGCGCTGATGACGACCGCGACGCCGGCCGCCGCGCAAAAGAAAGAAAAGCCGAAAAAGGAAGAGGCGGCGAAGGGCAAGGGCCTGTCCGCGAGCAAGGGTTTCGCGCCCGCGCTCAAGAAGATGACCGATGCGACGGGCGCGAAGGACGCAGCGGCGTTGCAGGCGGCGCTGGCCGAAGGGCAGACCACCGCGACGACGCCCGACGACAAATATCTGGTTGCCTTCTATCAGCTGCAAGCCGGCATCCTCGGCAAGGACCAGGCGCTGCAGGGGCAAGGGCTCGACGCGATGATCGATTCGGGCCTGACGCCGCCCGAGAATGTCGCCGTCTATAATTTCTATTCGGGCAATTTCGCCTATGCCGCGAAGAACTACGCCAAGGCGATCCAGCGGCTCGAAGCTGCAAAGGCTGCCGGCTCGACCGAAGCCGCGCTCGCCCCGATGCTGATGGATGCCTATCTGAACGGTGGACAAATCGACAAGGGCTGGGAAATCGCTAAGGCCGGCATCGATACCGCACGCGCCGCCGGAGCCAAGCCGTCGGAAGAACTGTATGTCCGTCCGGCGCAGGCATTCCAGAAGGCAAACCGCACGAACGAGATGCTCGACGTGCTGACAATGCGCGTCCAAGATTATCCCACCGCCGCCACCTGGCGCAACACGCTGTACATCCTGCTGCAGCAGTCGGGCGGTGACAAGGAACTCAATCTCGATATCCTGCGGCTGATGCGCGCGACCAATTCGATGATCCAGCGTCCCGAATATCTGGAATATGCGGCGCTTGCGACCGAAGCCGGTTTCCCGGGCGAAGTCGTCGCGGTCATCAAGCAGGGCCAGAACAGCGGTGCGGTCCCGAAGAATGACAGCCATTTCGGTTCGATCCTCGAATCGCAGGGGCCGCGCGCCGCGACCGACGCCGCTGCGGTGGCGGCCGACGCCGCCAAGCCGGCGACGCTCGCCAATGCGAAAGTCGCGCGGTCGGTCGGCGATGCGCTCGTCGGCAACGGCGACGCGGCGAAGGCGATCCCGCTTTACGAAGCCGCGCTGAAGGCGGCGCCGGGCGACAATCTTGCCCAGTTCCGCCTGGGCGTCGCGCAGGCGCTGGCCGGGCAGGGCGACGCCGCCGCCGCGAGCTTTGCCAAGGTGCAGGGTAATCGCCAGCGGCTCGCGCAGCTCTGGACGATCCGCGCCAAGGCTGGCGCAGCTCCCGCAGCGGCACCCGCAGCCGCTCCGGCTACCGGCAGCTAAGCTTTCGGTTCACGCACAAGATCAGGGCGTCGTTCCGGATGGGAACGGCGCCCTTTTTGTTGGATCGGACCCGGCCCTGAAGGTCAGGGTTCGACCGGGATTCCCGCAAGCTGCTTCGCGGTGCGAATCGTGAGCGACGTCTTCACGCTCGTGACGTTCGGCGCGGAGGTGAGGTGCGCGGTCAGGAAGGACTGGAAGCTCTGGAGGTCGCGCGCGACGACCTTCAGCAGGAAGTCGATCTCGCCGTTCAGCATATAGCATTCGCGCACTTCAGCGAGCCCGCCGACATAATCCTCGAATGCCTTCAAATCCGATTCGGCCTGGCTGCGCAGGCTGACCATCGCAAAGACGGTGATGCCATAGCCCAGCTTCGCGGCATCGAGGTCGGCATGGTACGACCGGATGACCCCGGACTCCTCCAGAGCCCGCACGCGGCGGAGGCATGGCGGAGCCGTCAGCCCCACCATCTGTGCCAGTTCGACATTCGTCATCCGCCCGTTTTTTTGCAGTTCGCCCAGTATCTGCAAATCAATCTGATCGAATTTCTGACTCGCCATCATTGAAACATCCGCTTTCCAAAACTGCGGCGACCATAATATTATTTCAGGCGAATGCAATTGTCCCACAATGTGACGCGAAGAGTGAAGGCACTTTCATGACCGGATGATTCACGCTAGCCGGTAAGCATATGCTAACCAACGACCGAAGGTGTGGGGCTGACTTCGCGTGACTGCTGACTCGATGATTGCGACCATCTTGCGTCAGGCGCCGGCGGATCGCCGCGCGAGTATTGTCGCGTGGCGGCAACTCACCGATATTCTGGCTCAGCGCGGCAATCAACTGGCCGATGACGATATCCGGCGCAGCCTCCATGCACTCGCTGTGCTCCGGCCACGCGTCCCCGAATCCGTCCGCCGCGACTGCGCGCGCGCGATCGCCCGCCACGGCCGCTTTGCACCGCTCGTTGCGCTCTATGCGAATGATGTTCCGGCCGTATCGGCGATCATGCTGCGTGAGGCGCGGCTTGCCGAAGCCGACTGGCTCGCACTGCTGCCCGCGACGGGCGCGATGGCGCGATCGGTGCTTGCGGGGCGCGGCGACCTGCCGCGGGCCGTCACCCGCGCGCTCGCGAGCCTCGGCAGCGCATCGGTCGCCTTGCCGCAGCCCGAGGCGCTGGCCGACGAAAAGCCCGTCCCGGCGGCCGAAATGGCCGTCGTGCCCGATGCGGCTCCCGAGAGCGGCCCGAGCCAGATCAGCGAGCTCGTGCGCCGGATCGACAAATATCAGTCGACCCGCAGCCAGCCCGAGGCGCCGCGCGCGCCGCGTGCCGCATTCCTGTTCGAAACTGGCCCCGACGGCGTCGTCCACTGGGTCGATGGCGTGACTCGCGGCGCCGTGATCGGCCTGTCGATCGCCGAAGCAGCGTTCGGCGGCGAACCGGGCACCGACGGCGTCGCAGCAGGCGCGTTTCGTCAGCGCGCCGAAATCATCAACGCGCGCATGTTGCTCGAAGGCACTCCTGCCGAGGCCGGCGAATGGCGCTTCTCGGCGCTTCCGTGGTTCGATCCGGCGACGGGACAGTTTCGCGGCTATCGCGCGAGTGCGCGGCGTCCGCAACGCAACGAAACCCCCTATGGCCGGACGGTGTCCGAAGATTCGGGCGACTCGATCCGCCAGTTGATCCACGAACTTCGCAGCCCGCTCAACGCCATTTCGGGGTTCGCCCAGATTATTTCCGGGCAGATGTTCGGACCCGTAAGCCACAGCTATCGCACGATGGCCGAAACGATCGTTGCCGATGCAGCGTCGGTTCAGTCGATCATCGACGACCTCGAGACCGCGGCGCGAAGCAGCGCGGGTGTCGTCGCGAAGCCGCACGAGGAAGTCGTCGATATCGGTGCGATCGTGACGCAGGTCGAAAGCGACCTTGCAGCGCTCCTTGCCGACCAGCGCGTCGACCTCAGCATTTCGCGTGTTGGCGGGCCGTTCCTTGGACTGGCGAGCGATGCCGATATCCGCCGCATGGTCGGCCGCCTGTTGACCGCGCTCATCGATGTGTCCGAACCGGGCGCGATCCTGGTCGGCCAACTGGTTACCGAGTCGCGCCATGACGACATGCTCCAACTGCGTATCGTCCGTCCGGCGACGATCCGTTTCGCGACCGCTGCCGACCTGCTCGACCCGGGCTTCAGCCCCGAGGGCGAAGCGCCCGGCGCAGCGGTGCTCAGCCTCGGCTTTTCGCTGCGTCTCGTCGACAGCCTCGCACGTGGTAGCGGCGGA
Organism: Sphingopyxis sp.; assembly: GCF_035998905.1. GTDB lineage: Bacteria > Pseudomonadota > Alphaproteobacteria > Sphingomonadales > Sphingomonadaceae > Sphingopyxis. Next base: position 268,360 of record NZ_DASYHG010000024.1, read on the forward strand.
CGGCTCGATATCGGGCATAACGCCTTGACCTTGCACCTGCCCTCGGCCAACTCCAAGGCCGAGGTCGAGCTGGAAGTCCAGCAAGGCGAATAACCCGGGGGCGGGGCAAAGGGGACATGGTGCAGCCTGCGGGCAATTTCTTTGCATATCCGGCTGCAGCGGAGCTGATCGGGCTCGAAGCGGGCGCGCGCCCGCGCTTCTGGGTCACGATCGACACCGAGGAGGATTTCGACTGGGCTGCGCCTTTCGCCCGCACGGGATACCGGCTGGCTTCGGTGCCCGCGCTCGCCGACTGCCAGCGCTATTTCGAGCAGGGGGGCGTGAAGCCCATCTATCTCGTCGACTGGCCGATCGTCGCCGATGACCGCGCGGTCGGCATCCTTGGCCCGGCGCACGACGCCGGGGCCTGCGAAATCGGCGCGCAGCTCCATCCATGGGTCACGCCGCCGCACGACGAGGATGTGAACGCGCACAACAGCTATACGGGCAATCTGCCCGCCGATCTGCAGCGCGCGAAGATGACGGAGCTGCGCGATGCGATTCGCGACCGTTTCGGCACAGCGCCCACCGTCTACCGCGCGGGCCGCTACGGCCTCGGCCCCGATACCGCGGCGATGCTCGCCGAACTCGGGTTCCGCTGCGACACGTCGGTCCGGTCGGGGTTCGACTATCGCGCCGGGCATGGTCCCGACTATCGCGCGGCGCCGCTCCACCCCTGGTGGGTTCACACTGCCAAGGGCGCGATCCTTGAAATGCCGGTGACGACCGTCTTCGGCGGCGCGCTCGGCGGGGCGGGACGCAGCCTGTACCACCGGCTCGCACGGCGCGGCACGCACGCGGGAGCGGCGCTGGCGCGGCTGGGCCTTGTCGAGCGCATCGCACTGACCCCCGAAGGCATTCCGGCCAGCCGCGCGTGCAGGGCGATTGACATCGCCATCGAGCAGGGCCTGCCCGTGCTGAATTTTTCCTTCCACTCGCCGTCGCTGCAGCCGGGGAACACGCCCTACGTCCGCAGCGATGCCGACCTCGCGCTTTTCTATCGCTGGTGGGATATCGTCCTCGACCATCTCGCCCGGCGCGGCGTCGAGGCGACAACGGCGGCGGAGATACTCGCGATGGCCGACCGCGAGGCGCTCCGGACACCCGCCTCCTGATCGTTGGCGCTTGCCAATCCGGCGCACCCTCCGCTATCGCCCGCACATCCCCCGCCGGGTGGAAGGGGGGCCTGTAGCTCAATGGTTAGAGCTGGCCGCTCATAACGGCTAGGTTGCGGGTTCGAGTCCTGCCGGGCCCACCATTTTCCGTGCCGTTCCCTCCAAGTATTCTCCTTGCAAATCGAAACCGATAGCGGTTCATTGCGCGCGGAGAAGGAGAGGGACATGGGGAAACGGCGGACGATCCTGATCGGGGGGCTCGCAATTGTAGCGATCGTGGCAGCGACGGCGGCGGTCCGCACAGCAACCTTCGAACCCGACGACATCGCCGACGGCAGCGATATCCGGCTTGCCGGTACGCCGGCCTATGATCTCGATGCGGCGGTCGCGCATCTGAGCGCTGCGGCGCAGATCAGGACGATCTCGCACCAGGATCCCGCCGAAAACGACGTCGCCGAATGGGACCGGCTCCATGCCTGGCTCGCCACGACCTATCCCGCGATGCACCGCGCGACGACGCGGACGATCCTGCCGAACCGCACGCTCATCTATCACTGGCCGGGCAGCGACGTTTCGCTCGCGCCGATCATCCTCATGGCGCATCAGGACGTCGTGCCGGTCACCGAGGGAACCGAAACGGACTGGAAATATCCGCCCTTTGCCGGGACGATCGCCGAAAAGGCGGTATGGGGCCGCGGCACCGTCGACGACAAGGGCTCGCTGATCGGGCTGTTCGAGGCGCTCGAGGCGCTCGCCGTGCAGGGATTCCAGCCCAAGCGCGGCATCTATCTCGTGTCGGGGCATGACGAAGAAGCCGGCGGGTCGGGCGCCGTGGCCGCGGCGGCGAAGCTGAAGGCCGAGGGCGTGCGCGCGCTCTATACGCTCGACGAAGGCAGCGTGGTGTTGCGCGACACCCCGGTGATCAATGGCCCCGCGATCCTGATCGGCGTCGCCGAAAAGGGCTATGCGACGCTCAAGGTCACCGCCAACGCGCCTGGCGGGCACAGTTCGATGCCGCCCGACGAAACCGGCGTGACGACGCTCGCGCGCGCCGTGCTTGCGATCACCGAAAGCCCGTTCCCGATCGAGATGCGCGGTCCCGGCGCGGCGATGGTCGAAGCGCTCGCGGCGCACAAGGGCGGCACGACCAAACTTGCGGTCGCCAACCAGTGGCTGCTCGGCCCGGTGCTCAAGAAGCAGCTTTCGGCATCGCCCTCGTCGGCTGCGGCCTTTCACACAACGATCGCGCCGACAATGCTCGAGGGAAGTCCGAAAGAAAATGTGCTGCCGCAATCGGCGAGTGCGTTGATCAACTATCGTATCGCGCCATGGAACAGCTCCGCTGACGTCATGGCGCGGGCGAAGGCTGCAGTCGGCGATGCGCCGGTCGAGCTCAGCTGGGTCAAGCCGCCGAACGAACCGTCGCCCGTGTCATCGACCAGTTCGCAAGGCTGGAAATATGTCGTCGCGGCGGCGCGCGCGGATGCGCCCGATGCCGTCGTTGCGCCCTTCCTCGTCGTCGGGGCGACCGACAGCCGCAGCATGGCGCCGATTTCCGAGGATGTGTACCGCTTCATGCCGATGCACTTCACGTTGAAGGAAACGGCGATGATCCACGGCACCAACGAGCATATGGCGATCGACAGCTTCAAGCGGATGATCGACTTTTATGCGCGGCTGATCGCGACCTCGGCCGGGTAATCGCGTTGGGAAGATAGTGGTCGGGGAGACAGGATTCGAACCTGCGACATCCTGCTCCCAAAGCAGGCGCGCTACCGGGCTGCGCTACTCCCCGACTACTGGACCCGCGCCTTAGACAGCGCGGGCGCCCAAGTCTATCCCGCCCGGACAGCGGGCAAAGAAAAAGGCGGCCCTCCCGAAGGAAGACCGCCCGTTTCTCGTTTCAGTCAACGCCCCGAAGGGCTGCGACTTACTTCTTTTCTTCAGCCGGGGCAGCAGCAGCAGCCTTGGCGTCAGCAGCCGGAGCAGCAGCAGCGGCCGGAGCAGCAGCGGCGTCGGCCGGAGCAGCAGCGGCTTCAGCGCCAGCAGCGGCAGCGTCGGCACCAGCGGCAGCGGCGTCGGCGCCAGCAGCAGCGGCGTCAGCGCCTTCTTCAGCAACAGCTTCAGCAGCCGGAGCTTCGGTGGTGGCTTCTTCAGCAGCCTTTTCACCGCAAGCGGCGAGGGCGAACATGCTGGCAGCAACGGCGATAGCAGCAAACTTCTTCATGATGTGTGGGCTCCCTAAAATGCCTTAACGCGTCCGGGAAAACTTCCCGTACCGCGAGCCGCGGGATTTAGCCGTTCCGCATGAATCGTCAACAAAAATAATTGAGATGGTCGGCGCGCGCGGAAATCTGTCATTTCTCCGTAACAGTCATGGAAGCTCGGTATCGCTGCTGTTGGCGAGAATCGCCAGAACCGCCGTCCAAACCACGACATTCTGCCGCAATTGCGCCGGGTCCACCTTGTCCAGAGTGTCATCGGGGGTGTGATGGATATCGAAATAACGTGTCCCATCCTGTGCCAGGTCGATCGCCGGAACGCCCGCCTGCACGAGCGCACCAATATCGGCGCCGCCATTCGCCGGCTGCCTCCCGCGTACGACACCAAAGGGCATTACGGCGGCGGCGATCCGGTCGGAGAGTTCTTTCGCACTGTCGGGCAATTTGAAGTCGATCCGCCACACCCGGTCGGCACCGAAATCGGATTCGAGCGCGACGGCATGTTTCTCTTTCCCGTGCGCGTCGAAATAGGCCTTGCCGCCGAACACGCCGACCTCTTCGGCGCCCGCCCACAGGATGCGGATCGTGCGGCGCGGCTGGCCCGCAGTCATGACATGCTTTGCGGCGGCGGTGACGATGCCGCATCCCGCGGCATCATCGATCGCGCCGGTGCCGAGGTCCCAGCTGTCGAGGTGGCAGGCGACGATGATCGGGCTGGCCGCAGGGTCGCTGCCCGGCACTTCGGCGATGACATTGCCAGATTGCTTCGTTCCGAGATTTTGCGGGGTCAGCGTCAGCTTCATCTTGATCAGCGGCGGCGCGTCGGGGCGCACGGGCATGGGACGCCGCCATAGCCGGACGAGTTGGTCGGCGTCGGGGTTCGAGATCGCGCCTGCGGGGATCGGCTTCACGCCGGCTTCGAAATTGGTCACGCCGGTGTGCGGATTGCGGTGATTATCGGTACCGATCGAACGGATGACGATCGCTATCGCACCTTTCTTTGCCGCGACATTGGGTCCCGTAAAGCGGCCGCGTCCATAATAGCCATAACCGCTCCCGTCCTGCGTCGGCTGCATCTTGTGATCGATGAAGACGATCTTGCCCTTCACCTGTGTGTCGGTCGCAGCGACGAGCGCATCGAAGCTCTCGAAATAGGCGATTTCGCCTTCGATACCATTGGCTCCGGTCGATGCGCTGTTGCCGAGCGCCGTGATCGCCAGCTTTTGCGGCCTGAAAAGCTGACCGCTCAGCCATGCCTCTTCGGCGCCGCGGACCCACACGGGCATGTCGAACGCTTCCTCGCGCACCTTGGTAAAGCCGAGCGCCTGAAGGCGTGTCGTGGCCCAGCGGCGTGCTGCGGCTTCAGCCTCTGTTCCCGCCATTCGCGGACCTATATCGGTCGTGAGGTCGCGGGTAATAGCCCAGGCGACGTCGTTACCCTGTTGGGCAAGGTCGACCGCGTCCGGTGCCGGGGACGGCGATGCGGACGCGCTGGAGGTAGCGAGAAGGAAAGCGGCGATCCCGGCAAGGCCGGCACAGGTGCGGGGGATTTTCATACCGCTTTCGTAACGGCGAGCCCCGCGCGTGCAAGCGCCGATTGCCCCAATGATTGCCAAGGGCGCGCCCATTCGCTAACCGGCGCGCAACTCGTCTCTCCCGGCCGCGCGCGCGGCCCAGCCAGCATTCGGAGCATATTCCCATGGCCGCCCAATATAGTTTCGTGATGAAGGGTCTGAACAAGACCTATCCCGGCGCGCAAAAGCCGACGCTCAAGGATCTGAGCCTGCAATTCTATCCCGATGCCAAGATCGGCATCGTCGGCCCGAACGGCACGGGTAAATCGACGCTGATGAAGATCATGGCGGGCATCGATACCGAATTCACCGGCGAAGCCTGGCCGGGCGAGGGGATCACCGTCGGATATCTGGCGCAGGAGCCCGAGCTCGATCCGACCAAGACGGTCAAGGAAAACGTCATGGACGGCGTGCGCGGCGTCGCCGACATGATGGACCGCTTCAACGAGATCAGCACGCTGATGGCGGATCCGCCCGCCGACGCCGATTTCGACGCGCTCATGGAAGAAATGGGCAGCCTGCAGGAAAAGATCGACGCGGTCGACGGCTGGACGCTCGACAACCAGCTCGAAATCGCGATGGAAGCGCTCCGCTGCCCGCCGGGCGACTGGAGCGTCGAGAATCTGTCGGGCGGTGAAAAGCGCCGCATCGCGCTCACCCGCCTGCTGCTCGAAAAGCCGTCGATCCTGCTGCTCGACGAACCGACCAACCATTTGGACGCCGAAAGCGTCGCCTGGCTCGAAAAGCATCTCGTCGATTATCCGGGCAACGTCATCCTCGTCACCCACGATCGCTACTTCCTCGACAATGTCGTGAACTGGATCCTCGAACTCGATCGCGGCCGCTATTTTGTCTACGAAGGCAATTATTCGACCTATCTCGAAAAGAAGGGCAAGCGCCTCGAACAGGAAGCGCGCGAGGATGCCGGTCGCCAGAAGGCGATCAAGGACGAGCTCGAGTGGATCCGCCAGTCGCCGAAAGCCCGCCAGGCCAAATCGAAGGCGCGTATCAAGAGCTTCGACCAGCTCGTCGAGGCGCAGGAAAAGCGCATCCCCGGCAAGGCGCAGATCGTCATCCAGGTCCCCGAACGCCTTGGCGGCAAAGTCATCGAGGTCGAGGGTATCTCGAAAGCCTATGGCGACAAGCTGCTGTTCGAAAACCTGAGCTTCTCGCTGCCGCCGGGCGGCATCGTCGGCGTGATCGGTCCGAACGGCGCAGGTAAATCGACGCTGTTCAAGTTGATCACCGGACAGGAAACCCCGGACAGCGGCAAGGTGACGATCGGCGACACCGTCCGCCTCGGCTTCGTCGACCAGAGCCGCGACGACCTCAAGCCCGACAACAATGTCTGGCAGGAAATCTCCGGCGGGCACGAGCTGATGAACATCGGCAAGCACGAAATGCAGACGCGCGCCTATGTCGGCGCCTTCAACTTCAAGGGCGTCGACCAGCAGAAGAAGGTCGGCCAGCTTTCGGGCGGCGAACGCAACCGCGTCCATATGGCGAAGATGCTGAAGCAGGGCGGCAACGTGCTGCTACTCGACGAACCGACCAACGATCTCGACACCGAAACGCTCGCAGCACTCGAAGAAGCCCTCGAAAATTTCGCGGGTTGCGCCGTAGTCATCAGCCACGACCGCTTCTTCCTCGATCGCCTCGCGACGCACATCCTCGCGTTCGAGGGCGACAGCCATGTCGAATGGTTCGAAGGCAATTTCGAATCCTATGAAGAGGACAAGATCCGCCGCCTCGGCGACGATGCGACGCGCCCGCACGCAACGTCATACAAGAAGCTGACGCGCTGACCGGCATGAGCGGGGAGGGGCAATCGCCGATTTCGGAGCCAATCTCTTCGGGCGCGATCCGCCTGGACGCGGACGCGCTCAACGCCTTCATGGCTGAGGCCTTCCCCCACTCGGCGCCGGGTTCGCGCGGCCACGTCGTCTCCGCCGCGCCCGGCCATATTCAGGCGCGGCTCGATCCGACCGAGAATGCGCTCCGCCCCGGCGGGCTGATCTCGGGCCCGACGCAGATGGGGTTCGCCGACATGGCGGCCTATGCGCTCGTCCTCGCGCATATCGGCCCAGTCGCGATGGCGGTGACGAGCGCGCTCAACTACCAGTTCCTGCGCCCATGCCGCCCGGGGCCGCTGTTCGCCGACGCCTATATGCTGCGCCTCGGCAAACGCCTTGCGGTGATGGACGTGCGTATCTGGACCGACGATGCCGACAAGCCGGTCGGCCAAGCCAATGTGACCTACGCGATTCCCTAATATTCCAGCGAGGGATACCAATCGGTCCCGCGGCCTGCGGGCGTCAGATCGAGGATATTCCACAGGCTCGCGATATCGGGCGCGCCGCGCGGATCCTGCCCCGGATCGGCCATTTCGGGCGTCATTTCGCTTTTCCAGAACAGCCGGACCTCGTCGCCGTCCTTCCGGAAGACGGCCAGCATCGGATTTTCGCTCCCGTCGGTATTCAGAAGCCTGAAATCCCTTGTATAGTCATCGCCGACCAGTTGCACGAAATCGAGCGCCTGCCATCCACGCGCGGCCGCGAATGCCTGCTGGCGTTCGACCGGGCTGCGCCCGAAGACGTGGAACGCAACGCGGCGCCTGATGTCGTTGATATTGCCGTCGACCGAACCGAGCCAATTGGTGCACATCGGGCAGGGCCGTTCGCGTTCGGGTCCGTACATCCAGAAATAGGCAACCAGCGTATCGCGGCCGCCAAACAGGTCGGCGAGACCGAGTTCGATCCCGTCGTTCAGTCTGAACCGGTAGTCCTTCATCAGCGGTCCCGGCGGCAGCGCCCGGCGCTGCGCTGCCACACGGGCGATCCGCCGGCGCAGGTCGATTTCCTCGGCGAGCAGCGATTTGCGAGCTTTGGTGTATGATTCGTCTTCGCACGCGAAAGCATGTCTGCGCGAAGCAAGCGCCGGCGCAGCCAGCAGGGTCTGGCGAAGAGCCATCCAATTCTCCTTTTTCGGGAGAACGTGCGATTTGCATGATTGTTGCAGCGGTCTTTCACCACTGCCCGCAGCCAGGCCCCGTTTCGTCGCCGGTCAGGCGGGTGCGACTTCCCAGAGGATCAATTTGGTGGCTTCGACATTCTCGCGCGCCTTCGCGCCATCGAGGCGGGTCAGCTTGGCATCGCCTTTCAGCGCGCTCATCTCGAACATCGCGTCGATGACCGCGACTTCGCCGGCTGCAACTGCGATCTCCATCGCCCCGGCGTTCGCCATGATGCCCTTCGCCATCGCGGCGTGGAGCCGGTGGGTGCCGGGCTCGACGTCGGCCATCAGCATCTGTCCGGACTTGATCTGGCCCCGGGCGGTGTCGTCGAGTGTGACGTTCATGCCTTGCAGCGCAGCGACGAAACCGCGGCGCGTCACATAGATGCGCGCCTTCCCTTCGGGCGCGCGCATCGTGCGGGCGTCGGCCAGCGCGGCGGTGTCGGCTTTCTTGCCCGACTTGTTGCTCGACAGCGACCAGACGATCAGCCCGACGATCGCGACCAGCGTGACGATCGAAAAGGTCATCATCGCGCCGGTGGAAAGCGATTGGGCAAGAGCGGGTCCCAGGAATGCCCCGACGATCGCCGCGACAAAAATCATGGTCACCCAGAATGTATTCTTGCTCATGTCGCCCTCCTGCTCAGGCGGGGGAAAATTCTCCCGTCGCCTCGTCCATCAAATGCAGCACGCCGTCGCTGATCGCGAAGAACGCGCCGCGCAACCTCAGCGTACCGCGCCGGACCTTTTCCTGAATGCAGGGAAAAGTCATCAGATTGTCAAGGCTTACGCGCACCGCCGCAAGCTCCATCGCGCGGCCTGCCTCGCGATTGTCAATCGCGGGATGTTCGCTGCGCACCTGCTCGCTCGCCTCGTCGAGCATGGCGATCCAGTCGGCGATAAAGCCGCCGCGGCCCGGCTCGGCGCCTGCCATCGAACGATGCAGCGCGGCGTGGCAGCCGCCGCACATGCCGTGTCCCATCACGACGATTTCCTCGACCTTCAGGAACTGGACTGCGAATTCGAGCGCCGCCGAGACGCCGTGACGTCCGGGCGTCGTTTCGAACGGCGGAACGAGCGCGGCGACGTTGCGCACGACGAAGATTTCGCCCGGGTTGGTATCGAAAATCTGCGACGGTTCGGATCGGCTGTCCGAACAGGCGATGACCATCACCTTGGGCGATTGGCCCTCGGCGAGTTGCTCCCAGCGTTCGCGTTGCTGCGCCCAACCACCGTTACGGAAACGGCGATATCCCTCGATCATGTCTGCAAAGTGAGTCATGCGCCGCCCTTAGCATAGGTAGAGAGGTTGAGAAGAGGCGCGTGCACGACTATGTGGGCGGCATGAACGCTCCCGCATCGCCCGCCCAGCAGCCCGCAACCACCCCCAGCCAGCGCGCGCGCAAGCCCGACTGGATCCGCGTCAAGGCGCCGACCAGCCCCGGCTATGCCGAAACGCGCAAGCTGATGCGCGAGCTCAACCTGCATACGGTGTGCGAAGAGGCGGCGTGCCCGAACATTGGCGAATGCTGGACCAAGAAGCACGCGACGGTGATGATTCTCGGCGACACCTGCACGCGCGCCTGCGCCTTCTGCAACGTCAAGACCGGGATGCCGCGCCCCGTCGACCTGCTCGAACCCGAACACACGGCGATCGCGGCGGCGAAGATGGGGCTCAGCCATATCGTCATCACGTCGGTCGACCGCGACGACCTGCCTGACGGCGGTGCGAGCCAGTTCGTGAAGGTCATCAACGCGCTGCGTCGCGAAACGCCGCAGACGACGATCGAGATCCTGACGCCGGACTTTCGTAACAAGCCCGAAAGCGCGGTCGCGGCGATCGTCGATGCGCGGCCCGACGTCTATAACCATAATCTCGAAACCGTTCCGCGGCTCTACCCGACGATCCGTCCGGGTGCGCGCTACTATGCGTCGCTGCGCCTGCTCGAAAGCGTGAAGCGCCGCGATCCGTCGATCTTCACCAAATCGGGCGTCATGCTCGGGCTCGGCGAGGAACGGATGGAGGTCCATCAGGTGATGGACGACATGCGCAGCGCGGACATCGATTTCATGACGATGGGCCAGTATCTCCAACCGACACCGAAGCATGCCAAGGTGATCGATTTTGTGACGCCACAGGCGTTCGACGCCTATGCACAGATCGCGCGCGCTAAGGGCTTCCTGCAGGTCGCATCGTCACCGCTCACGCGTTCGAGCTATCATGCTGGCGACGATTTCGAGCGGATGCGCGCCGCGCGCGAAGCCCAGCTGGCACGCGTCAAGGCGGACTGACCAGCCTTTGCCACGGCATCACGAAACCCGCGTCCTGCCGTATAGCGACGAGCAGATGTTTGCGCTCGTCACCGATATCGTGCGCTATCCCGAGTTTTTGCCGTGGGTGATCGCGCTGCGCGTGCGGAGCGACAGCGAGCATGAAGCCGTTGCCGACATGATCGTCGGCTTCAAGGGGCTGCGCGAGAGCTTTTCGTGCCGCGTCCACAAGGAGCGGCCGCACGAGGTTTGCGTGAGCTACATCGACGGACCGATGAAGCATCTGAACAACGAATGGCATTTCCAGCCGGCCGAGGGCGGGGGATGCCGCGTCGATTTCCTCGTCGATTTCTCGTTCCGCAGCCGGATGTTCGAGGCGCTTGCCGGACAGATGTTCGACAAGGCGCTGCGCAAGATGATCGCGGCGTTCGAAGCACGCGCCGACGAACTTTACGGGGCGGGAAGGACGATATCCTCCGACGGCCGCAGCTCGTCCTTGGCGGGTTGAAGCAGGTCGAGCGCGAACAGCGTCGCCGCTTGGCGGATCGCAGCGCGATCGGTCGATTCGAACTGCACGCGCTGGGTGAAATAATCGTCGGGATCCTGCCCCCGCAGCGCGCGGGCAAATACGATCAGGCCAACGGGCTTTTTCTCCGATCCGCCCCCCGGGCCAGCGATCCCCGTGATCGCGACCGCGACATCGGCGTCGCTGTTCGCGAGCGCCCCCGCAGCCATCGCCCAGGCGGTCGCGAGCGAGACTTCGCCAAAGGTTTCGATGATTTCGCTGCTGACGTCGAGCTGGGTGCGTTTTGCGTGCGCCGAATAGGTGATGAAGCCCGCCGAAAACACATCCGAACTGCCGGCGATGTCGGTCAGCGCGGCGCTGACCATCCCGCCGGTGCAGCTTTCGGCAACGGCGACCTTGCGGCCCGCGGCGCGATTGTCTGCCAGCACGCTCGTGGCAAGTTCGTCGCGCGCGGTGAGGCGCGATTCAGCGTCGGTCGGCACGATATCAATTCTCCGGAAGTTGCAGGGTCGCGGCAGCCTGCGCTGCGATCCCTTCGCGGCGGCCGGTAAAACCCAGCCGCTCGGTCGTTGTTGCCTTCACACTAACCCGTTCGACCGGAATCGCAAGGATTTCGGCGATCCGCGCGCGCATCGCGGCACGGTGCGGGCCGATTTTCGGGGCTTCGGCGATGATCGTAAGATCGACATGATCGATGCGACCGCCGCGCGCCGTGACACGATCGGCCGCGAAGGCAAGGAAGCGGTGTGATGCGGCGCCGCGCCATTGCGGATCGCTTGGCGGAAAATGATCGCCGATGTCGCCGTCGGCGAGCGCGCCGAGGATCGCATCGGTCAGGGCATGAAGCCCGACGTCAGCATCGCTATGTCCTTCAAGTCCATGACTATGCGCGATTTCTATTCCCCCGACCCACAACGGCTTGTCCGCCACGAGTCGGTGAACATCATAGCCCATGCCGACGGCGGTGCGCGTCATTCGATCGATTCCCAGCAAGCCGTTCAGGATCGCCATATCCTCGGCATATGTCAGTTTATGGAGACGGGCGTCGCCGTCCACCGCGACGACCGGCAAACCAAGCCGCCGGACGAGCTGCGCATCGTCGGTCGCGGCCGCCTCGACGGCTTCGGCGTGCGCGCGGCGCAATGTGCCAAGCCGGAACGCCTGCGGCGTCTGGACGCGCGCCAGCGCGCTGCGGTCGACCACGTCACCGGCAAGATGGGCGGCTTGTTCGACAAGCGTATCAGGGACGGGAAGCGTCGGGATCGCCGCTTCGGCATCGCCGAGTGCTGCGAGCAGGCGGTCGACTACCTCGACGGTCACGCCCGGTCGCGCCGCATCGTGAACGAGAACGAGCGCCTCATCGTCCCAATCGGTCAACGCCGCGAGTGCATTGCCGACCGATTGCTGGCGCTCCTCGCCGGGATCGGCCGAAATCCAGGTTTCCGGAAGGCCACCGATCGCCGCCACGGCGTCACTATTGGCGACCAGCACGCCGCTCGTAACGGCCGGATGGGTGGCAAGGGCGTCGAGGCTCCACCGCAGCACTGGCTTGCCGCCCAGCATCGCCAACTGTTTCGGGCGGTCGAAGCCCGCTCGCGTCCCTTGGCCGCCCGCGAGCAGCACGACCGCGACACGCGGCAAAGGGGGAGGGGCGGACTCGCTCATCATCCGCGCGGTTAGCGCAGCCGCGGCTTGCGGGAAAGCCGCTTAGCGTGTAGGGGCGCTGCTTATTTTTTAGGCAATCGACGAAGGTTTCGCCATGGCGCCGCTGCGGCCCATCCAGATCGGCAACATCACCATCGCGGATCCCGTGATCCTCGCGCCGATGACGGGCGTCACCGACCTGCCGTTCCGCAAGCTCGTTCGCTATTATGGTTCGGGACTCAATGTTACCGAAATGATCGCGAGCCAGGCCGCGATCCGCGAAACGCGCCAGTCGATCCAGAAAGCCGCATGGGATCCGGTCGAAGAGCCGGTGTCGATGCAGCTCGTCGGCTGCACCCCTTATGAAATGGGCGAGGCAGCGAAGCTCAACGAGGACCGCGGCGCGTCGATCATCGACATCAATATGGGCTGCCCGGTGCGCAAGGTCACCAACGGCGATGCCGGCTCGGCGCTCATGCGCGATTTGAAGCTCGCCGCCGCGCTGATCGACAGCTGCGTGAAGGCGGTATCGGTGCCGGTGACGGTCAAGATGCGCATGGGCTGGTGCCACGACAGCCTCAACGCCCCCGAACTCGCGCATATCGCCGAGGATCTCGGCGCAAAGCTCGTCACCGTCCACGGCCGCACGCGCAACCAGATGTACCGCGGAGAGGCCGACTGGGGCTTCGTTCGCAGCGTCAAGGACGCGGTGTCGATCCCGGTCATCGTCAATGGCGACATTTGCTCGGCCGCTGACGCACGCAGCGCGCTCGACCAGAGCGGCGCCGATGGCGTCATGATCGGCCGCGGCGCTTACGGTCGCCCCTGGCTGCTCGGGCAGGTGATGGCGGCGCTGCGCGGCGAGGCCGAGCGTCCCGATCCGGGTATCGACGAGCAATATGACGTCATTACATCGCATTACCGCGCGATGATCGACCATTATGGCGAGGTGACCGGCGTCAATATGGCGCGCAAGCATCTCGGCTGGTACGTCAAAAGCCTCCACGGCTCGGCCGAGTTTCGCAACAAGGTCAACCAGATACCCAGCAGCCGCGACGTGCTCGACGCGCTCGAACGCTTCTACACGCCGTTCCTGAGCAAGGCGGCCGCGTGACCGCGCTCACGTCGAGCATCCCGAGCTTCGACCATGACGAGCTGATCCAGTCGCACCCCGTTCCCACGCTGCTGATCGACGGCGGCGGGGTCGTGCTGTTCGTCAACGCGGCTGCCGAACAGCTCTGCAACGTCAGCCGCTCGGCGATGGTCGGCCGCGTCATCTATGACGTCATCGAGATGGATCGCAGCTATCGCCAGCGAATGAACGACGCCTCGACGTCGGCCTTGTTCGCGCACCGCGCCGAAATCTCGCTCGGCGGGCGCAAGTCGATCTTCGTCGACATGCAGATGGTCCCCTATGGCCACAGCGGCCATCGCATCCTCGCGCTCGTGCCGTCGCAAAGCGATGCCGAGCTGATGGGCGGCGCGATCGGCCGTTCTGGCCGCGCGGCGGGGGCCGCGGCGTCGATGCTCGCCCACGAAATCAAGAACCCGCTCGCGGGGATCAAGGGCGCGGCGCAATTGCTTGCGCGCAAGACCGACGCGGGCGGCGAGCGCTTCACGACGCTGATCTGCGCCGAGGTCGACCGGATCGCGACGCTGATCGACCAGATGGAGCATTTCTCGCGCGGGCAGCCGATCGCCTGCGGCCCGATTAACCTCTACCAGCCGATCCACCAGGCGATGGAAACCGCCCGTGCGCGGCAGTTCCCCGGCGTCCGCTTCGCCGAGGATTTCGACCCGTCGCTGCCGCTGGTGCACGGAAACCATGACGCCATGGTGCAGATATTGCTCAACCTGCTCACCAACGGCTGCGAGGCGCTCGGCGGACGCGACGATGGCGTCGTGCGACTGACCACCGCCTATCGCCACGGCCTGTCGATCGACAATGGCGACGGGCGCGGGCGCATCGCGCTACCGATCGAGGTCAGCGTCAGCGACAACGGCCCCGGCGTACCCGCCGACATCCGCGGCGACCTGTTCGATCCGTTCGTGACGACGAAGCGCGAGGGACGGGGGCTCGGGCTCGCGCTCGTCGCCAAGCTCGCGCGCGACATGGGCGGCACCGTCCAGCACATGCGCGACGGCGAATGGACGCGCTTTCGGGTCCACCTTCCGGTCGCGCAAAAGGGACGGGGTGCATGAGCCAGGGCAAGACGATCCTGCTGGTCGAGGACGATCCCGCGATTGCGATGATCATCCGCGAAACGCTCGTCGGCGAATGCGGCCATTTCGCCTCGGTCGCGAGTCTTGCCGAGCGCAACGCCTGGCTGGCCGACAACCGACCCGACCTGATCATTACCGATGTCGTCCTGCCCGATGGCGACGGCATCGATTCGCTGTCGCGAGCCACAGTCGATCCGGCGACGCCGGTGATCGTGCTGTCGGCACAGAACACCCTGGATACCGCGGTGCGCGCGACAGGGATCGGCAGCTACGATTATCTGCCCAAGCCCTTCGACCTCGACGAGTTGACCGCGAGCGTCCGGGCCGCGCTCGAGCGCCGCGCCGAACCGGCAGCGGGGGAGGCGGCGGCGCCCGCCGACAGCCATGGCCTCGTCGGCCGTGCCCCCGCGATGCAGGCGGTGTACCGCACGATCGCGCGGCTCGCGTCGAACGACCTTGCGGTGCTGATCCTTGGCGAGTCGGGAACCGGCAAGGAGGTCGTCGCGCGCGCGATCCACGCGACCGGCCTCCGCCGCAACGGCCCGTTCGTTGCGATCAATATGGCCGCCATCCCGCGCGAATTGATTGAGGCCGAGCTGTTCGGCCATGAAAAGGGCGCGTTCACCGGCGCACACAGCCGCAACGCCGGGCGTTTCGAGCAGGCCGCTGGCGGCACGCTGTTTCTCGACGAGATCGGCGACATGCCGCTCGAGGCGCAGACGCGGCTGCTGCGCGTCCTCCAGAGCAACGAATATTCGACCGTCGGCGGCAATCAGGCACTGCGCGCCGATGTTCGCGTTATCGCGGCGACGCACCGCGACATGCGCACCCTCGTCGCCGATGGCCGCTTCCGCGAGGATCTTTTCTACCGGCTCAACGTCATTCCCGTGACCTTGCCGCCGCTCCGCGACCGGCGCAGCGACATCGCCGCGCTCATTCGCCATTTCGTCGATGCGGGACGCAGCTCGGGCTTGCCCGACCGGCAATTCGCCCCCGCCGCAATGCAATGGCTCGAACGCTATGACTGGCCGGGCAACGTCCGCGAACTCGGCAACGTCGTCCAGCGGCTCGCGGTGCTGTCGCGCGACACCGTCGTCACCGTGCGCGACGTCGAAACGGTGCTCCACGAAAATGGCGAGGGCGGCGGCGCGGTCGAGCCCGCGGCGCTCATCGCGCGTGCGGTCGACGACTGGGCGCGCGAACAAATGGCAGATATGGGCAGCGACGGTGAAATCCACGCCCAACTCGAAGCGATCGTCGAAGCTGCGCTCTTCCGGCGCATTTTGCGCGACGTTCGCGGTAACCAGCTCGAAGCGGCGCGCCGTCTCGGCATCAACCGCAACACGCTCCGCAAGCGCCTCGGCCAGCTCGACATCGACCCGGCGCATCCCTGAAACGCTGCGACAGTCGCGAAATCGGGGCAATTGGGCGACACACAGGCAAATTGTGTGTTTTCTATGCAACAGGATTGTCGTAACACGGCCACAATGACGCAATCGTCCTCCCTGGCGTTCGACGCGGACTCTGACGGCGAGGAAGCGCGCTCGGGAATCTGGCGCTTTGCCGCGCCCGAATATTATACGTTGGCGGTCATCATCAGCGTCGCCATCGCGACTTATATCTTCATCACGGGCGATGCGCAGAGCGAACGGCTGCTTACCCCCGCGCTCGTGGCGACGATCATGGTCGCCAACCTCGTGCCGGCCATGGCGCTGATCGTTCTTGTCGGCAGCCGCGTGGCGCGCGCACGCGCGGTGCATTCGATGGCGGGCGGGCGCGGGCGCCTTCACGTCCGGCTGGTCGCGCTCTTCTCGCTGATCGCAGCAGCGCCGACATTGCTCGTCGTGATCTTCGCCTCGCTGCTTTTCCAATATGGCGTCGATTTCTGGTTTTCCGACCGGTCGCGCGGGATGTTCGAAAATGCCGCGAGCCTCGCCGAGGGCTATTACCAGGACAATCAGCGCGAGGTGGGGGCCAACACCGTCGCAATGGCAACCGACCTTGGCGGCCTGCTTGCCCGCGTTCCGATCGATGCGCCCGATTTCTCCAACTATTATTTCCAGCAGGTCGTCGTTCGCAACCTCAACGAATCGGCAATTATCGAGATCGGGAACGACGGGATCGCGCGCACCGCGGCGATGATCGACCCCGATAACCGCGCGGCCGAAAATCGCCTGTCGCCCGCGATGGTGAAGCGGCTCGATGCCGGCGAGGAAGTCGTCGTGATCGTGCAACCCGACCGGATCGAGGCGGCGACGCGGCTTCCGGGGCAGCGACGTGCCTATGTCTATGCGTCGCGCGACGGCAATGTCCCCGCGTTCAAACAGTCCGAACGCGCGCGGACGGTGCTTGCCGACTATAATGGCCTGTTCGAACGGTCGCAGCTCCTGCAGTTGCAATTCAACGGCGCGCTCTATCTCGGTTCGCTTCTCCTGCTCGCACTGGCGGTGATCGCCGCGATCGTCGTCGCCGACCGCATCGTGCGCCCGCTGGGTACGCTGATCGGCGCAACACGTACTGCGGCCGAAGGCGATTTGTCGGTTCGCGTCACCCCACCGCTTCGCGATGACGAGATTGCGGTGCTGACACGTGCATTCAACCGTATGACCGAGCAGCTCGAGTTCCAGACCGGAACGCTGGTCAGCGTCAACGAACAGCTCGAAACACGGCGCAGCTTTATCGAAGCCGTGCTTAGCGGCGTATCCTCGGCGGTCGTGTCGGTCGACGCCGACCACCGCATCCTGCTCGCCAACGCCGCCGCCGAACGCCTGATCTGCCAGTCGGCGGAATGCTTGACCGGGCGCCCGCTGGCGGATGTGGCGCCCGAACTGGCGCGGCTGTTGACCGGGGAAGAGCGCGAGGCGATCGTGCAGCTTTCGCGCAAGGATGCCGAACCCGCGACGCTGGCCGCCAAAGCCGTCGCACAGGGCGACGGCTTCGTCCTGAGCTTCGAGGATATCACCCAGCAATTGCTCGACCAGCGCCGCGCCGCCTGGTCCGACGTCGCGCGCCGGATCGCGCATGAAATCAAGAATCCGCTCACCCCGATCCAGCTCGCGGCCGAGCGGCTGCAGCGGCGCTTCGGTGACAAGGTAGAGGGTGACGCGGCGACCTTCCGCAAGCTTACCGACACGGTCATCCGGCAAGTCCACGACATGCGGCGGATGGTCGACGAATTTTCGAGTTTCGCCCGAATGCCCAAGCCGACCTTCGGCGTCGAGGATGTCCGCGACATCCTCCGCCAGGCGGTATTCCTGTTCGAGGTCGCCAAACCCGATATCGCCTTCGCCGTCAAAACCCCGGGCGAGATCGATCCGCTCGTCTGCGACCGCCGCCTGCTCTCGCAAGCATTGACCAACATCGTCAAAAACGCCGTCGAAGCGATTGAAGAGAAATTCAAAAATTCGGATTCCGTCGCGACCGGACATATCGCGGCCGAACTCGAGGTCGAAGCCGATGGCGTGATCGTCATTCGCGTCACCGACGACGGGATCGGCTTGCCCGAAGCCCGCGACGCGATCGCTGAACCCTATATGACGACGCGGCAGGGCGGGACAGGGCTCGGCCTCGCGATCGTGAAGAAGATCGTCGAGCAACATTATGGCGAACTGGAATTTTCCGACAATCCGGCGGGGCAGGGGACGTGCGTCACGCTGACGCTGCACCCCGACCGCCTGCGGCCGCTAGTCGGCAAGGGCGGAGATGGCAGCATGGGGCAGGCAGAATCGGTTCCGGGACGGATGCGGAACCGGCAGGACAGAGAAGATCATGGCGCTTGATATTCTGATCGTCGACGACGAACGCGACATCTGCGACCTCGTCGCCGGCGTCATGGAAGACGAAGGTTATGAGGCGCGCACCGCCTCCGACAGCGATTCGGCGCTGGAAGCGATCCGCCAGCGGCGGCCCTCGCTCGCGCTGATCGACGTCTGGTTGCAGGGATCGCGGCTCGACGGGCTGGGGCTGGTCGAGGCGATCAAGGCGTTCGATCCGACGCTGCCGATCATCGTCATTTCGGGCCATGGCGGGCTCGACACCGCGGTCGCGGCGATCCGCCGCGGCGCGTTCGATTTCATCGAAAAGCCGTTCGAGGCCTCGCGCCTCCTCCATCTCGTTGCGCGCGCGACCGAAAGCGAGCGGCTGAAGTTCGAATATGAACAACTCCGCGAAAAGGCCGGTCCGTCGGACGAACTCACGGGGACAAGCGCCGCAATCAACAATGTCCGCGCGACGTTGAAGCGTGTGGCGGGGACGGGGAGCCGCGTGCTGATCACCGGCGCGCCGGGCGTCGGCAAGGAAGTCGCCGCGCGCGTCCTGCACGGCTGGAGCGGGCGGCACACAGCGCCTTTCCGGGTGATTTCCTCGGCGCGCATGGACCCCGAAACGGTCGAAACCGAATTGTTCGGATCCGAAGCCGAAGATGGCTCGATCCGCGTCGGGCTACTCGAACAGGCGCATGGCGGCACCCTGTTCCTCGACGAGGTCGCCGACATGCCGCTCACGACGCAGGGCAAGATATTGCGCGTCCTCACCGACCAGAGCTTCGCGCGGGTCGGCGGGCGCACGATGATCCGCGTCGACGTGCGCATCATTTCGGGCTCCGCCCGCGACCTGATGACCGAAATCGCCGAAAGCCGCTTTCGCGAGGATCTCTATTATCGGCTTAACGTCGTGCCCGTGCATATCCCCCCGCTGCGCGAGCGCCGCGACGATATCGCCAGCCTGTGCGACCATTATGTCCGCCGCTACGCCGCCGATCGCCGCGTCCCGCCGCCGGAGATCAGCTCGGAAGCGATGGCAGCGCTGCAGGCGCATGAATGGCCCGGCAATGTCCGTGAACTGCGCAACGTCATCGAACGCGTGATGATCCTCGCGCCCAGCGACCGGCTGGCGAGGATCGACGCCGACATGCTGCCCGCCGAACTGGTGCGCGGCGGGACCGATATCCTGCCCAATTCGGAATCGATCACTGCGATCCCGCTGAAGGAAGCGCGCGAAAATTTCGAGCGCGAGTATCTGCGCATCCAGATCAACCGTTTTTCGGGCAATATTTCGCGCACTGCGACCTTTATCGGCATGGAGCGCTCGGCATTGCACCGCAAACTGAAACTTTTGGGGCTTACCGAGAGTTCGGACGGCGAGGGATAGCGGCTTTGCGCTAGACCTCGCCCGCGCTTTGCCGCATATTGGCATCAGAAGAAGGTCTTTTTTGAGCCGGAAAACCGGCATTTTACCCGCGGTTCTACCGCCAAAAACAGGAGGCAAATGTGTCCGATAAAAACCAGAATCTCCAGGATATTTTCCTAAACGCCCTCCGCCGCAGCAAGACACCGGTGACCATGTTCCTGGTCAAAGGCGTCAAATTGCAGGGCATCATTACCTGGTTCGACAATTTCTCGTTGCTGCTCCGCCGCGATGGCCAGTCGCAGCTCGTCTACAAGCACGCGATTTCGACCGTCATGCCATCGCACGACTTCGACCTGTCGCTGCTCGGCGACAATCTGCGCGACGCACCCGCGAGCAAGGGCAAGGCGCTGCAGGACGTGTTCCTGAACGCGGTGCGCAAGTCGGATGAATCGGTGACTATGTTCCTCGTCAACGGCGTGATGCTGCAGGGCGATATCGTGGCTTTTGACCTGTTCTGCATGCTACTCGAGCGTGAGCGGCAGGTGCAACTTGTTTACAAGCACGCCATTTCGACCGTTCAGCCGAACGGGCCGATCAACCTGACCGACAATGGCGAGGCTGACGGCGAAGCGGACGACGCCTGATCGACCCGATAATCGACACGGAAGACGAGGTAACGCGCGGCGCCGCCGCGCTTATCGTCGTGCCCGAGTGGCATAGCCAGCGCCTCGCGCGCGACCTCGACGCGCGCGCCGAGGAAGCGAAGGGGCTCGCCCTCGCGATCGGGCTCGACGTGGTCGCGGTGCACACGCTGCGCCTGCGCCAGACCCGCGCCGCGACCTTGCTCGGGGTAGGGCAGATCGACGCGATCACGCCCGATATCGCCGCGAAAGGCGTCCAACTCGTCGTCGTCGATGCTGCACTCAGCCCGATCCAGCAGCGCAACCTCGAAACCGCCTTCGGGACGAAGGTCATCGATCGCACCGGGCTGATCCTCGAAATCTTCGGCGAGCGCGCCGCAACGGCCGAGGGGCGGCTCCAGGTCGAACTGGCGCATCTCGATTATCAGGCGGGGCGGCTCGTGCGCAGCTGGACCCACCTCGAACGCCAGCGTGGCGGCTTCGGTTTCCTCGGCGGCCCGGGCGAAACGCAGATCGAGGCCGACAGGCGGATGATCCGCAACCGGATGGCGCGCATCCGACGCAGCCTCGAGGATGCGCGCCGCACGCGCCAGCTCCAGCGGTCAAAGCGCCAGCGCGCGCCTTGGCCCGTGGTTGCGCTCGTCGGCTATACCAACGCCGGGAAATCGACCTTTTTCAACCGGTTGACGGGCAGTGACGTCATGGCGGAAGATATGCTCTTCGCGACACTCGACCCGACGATGCGTGAAATCCGGCTACCAGGTATCGACAAGGCGATCCTGTCGGACACGGTGGGCTTCGTCTCCGACCTCCCCACCGAGCTGGTCGCCGCCTTTCGCGCGACGTTGGAGGAGGTGACGACCGCCGACCTGATCGTCCATGTCCGCGACATCGTCCATCCCGACAGCGAAGCCCAGTATGACGATGTCCGCGCGATATTGGACTCGCTCGGCGTCAACGGACCACAGGACGGCGGGGAAGGCGATGCGCCGCCCGCAATCCAGCAGATTGAAATCTGGAACAAGATTGACACGGCCGATAGCGACCGCCGCGCGGACATTGAGGAAATGGCGGCGCGGCGTCCAGACGTCGCGGTGATTTCGGCGGTCACGGGAGAGGGGGTCGAGGCGGCACGGATGCTCATGGCGTCGCAATTGACTGCGCTACACAAGGTCCAGCGCATCTACCTGTCGTACAGCCAGGGCGAAGCTGCGGCATGGCTCCATGCGCGGGGAGAGGTTCTCGCCGACGAGCCTCAGGAGGAGGGGCATGTGCTGACCGTCCGGCTCGATCCAGCCGACAGCGCGCGGTTCGAGCGGCTATGGCCGGCTAGAGACGTTCCGCAACCTTGACCGCGACCCAGTGATCTTCCTGCTCGTCGAGCGACAGCCCGGCGAGGCTCCCGCCGGCACGATCTTCCATGGCGGCAAAGCGCCGTGCGAATTTCAGATTGGCATCGCGTAGCGCGCCCTCGGCGTCGACCCCGAGCTTGCGGGCATAGTTGACGACCGCGAACAGCAGGTCGCCGACTTCTTCGTGCCGCTCGGCATCGTCGGCCGCCGCGGCAACCTCGGCCAGCTCTTCGTCGATCTTTGCACGCGGCGCGTCAGTATCGGGCCAGTCGAAACCGACGCGTGCGGCGCGGCCCTGCAGCTTTTGCGCGCGCAGCAACGCGGGCAAGGTCAAGGCCACGCCGGCGAGCGCGCTCGTCGGACCGTCGGCGGCGCGCTCGGCCGCCTTAATCTGTTCCCATTGCTGACGGACGTCGTCGGTCTTACGGTCGCCGAAGATGTGCGGGTGCCGACGCTCCATCTTGTCGCTGATCGCATTCGCGACATCGTCGAAGCCAAACAGGCCGTCGTCGGTTGCGATCTGGCTGTGAAAGACGACCTGGAACAGCAGGTCGCCAAGCTCGTCGCAAATCGCCGCCGGATCGCCGCCAGCAATGGCGTCCGAAACTTCATAGGCTTCCTCGATCGTATAGGGGGCGATCGTTGTAAAGCTCTGCGCCAGATCCCATTCGCATCCGCCGTCGGGATTGCGTAGCTGGCGCATGATGGCGAGCAGGCGATCGATGGGGGGCTGCGTCGTGGTTTCGGCCATATGATTATCCGATAATATATATTATGTTAAATTTAGCGATGCAGCGAGGCGGAGCCTTGGTGCTACGTCACTGCCTGCCATGTCCAGATCACCAGGAACACCAGCCCGAAGATCGCCACCCATGCGAGCGCCATCTTGATCCAGTCGGCCATCGGCAACCGCCGTGCGAGCAACGAACTGAGCACCAGCGCGAAAGCGCCGGCAAACCACAGGATCTGGACGGTCGTGTCACCGGTCATAGCTGAACCTCCAATCCATCATATCCGGGCTCGATGCCCGGCGGCAATTCGGCCGCAAGGTCGTCATAATCCATCGTATTGTCCATATGGGTAATGATGGCGCGCGGATTGCCGACCTTGGCCAGCCCTTCGAGCGTCATCGCCAGATGCGGATGCGTTGGATGCGGATAGCGGCGTAGTGCGTCGATCACGAACAGGTCGACACCTTGGAAAAACTCGACCATCTCATCTGTAAATTTAGAAAAATCAGTTGCATAGGCAATCTTGTGCGCACCATCGCTGAAGATAAGGCCGGTCGCCTTGATCGGGCCGTGCGGCATTTCGATCGCCGACACTTCGATCGGGCCGATCGATTGATGATCGTGCAGGTCGATCGGATCGACCGACGCCGGATAACCCGCATTTCCGGCAAAGGCATATGTGAAACGCCATTTGAGGATGTCGAGCACATGGTCGCGGGCATAGACCGGGACCGCCGAGCGGCGCAGGTGCATCACCTGCCGCAAATCGTCGAGACCATGCGTGTGGTCAGCGTGTTCGTGCGTCCAGATGACGGCGTCGAGCTCGCCGACCCCGGCGTCGAGCAGTTGCAGGCGCATGTCGGGGCTGGTGTCGACGAGGATCCGGAAACCCCCGAGTGACACCATGATCGATGCACGGCTGCGCAGATTGCGCGGATTGTCGGGGTCGCACTGCCCCCAGTCGTTGCCGATCCGCGGCACGCCCGAAGACGTCCCGCAACCCAGGATCCGGAGCTTCATAGCGCGGGTGACGTCATGGCGCCGCCTTGTTGAAAAGCGCGTAGAAATTGGCGCTTGTCGCGGCCGCGAGCACATCCCTGTCTCCGCCGCGAAGATCGGCAAGGAAGGCCAGCGTGTCGGCGACGAAAGCCGGCTCGCCGGGTTTGCCGCGGTGCGGGACGGGGGCAAGGAAAGGCGAATCGGTTTCGATCAGCAGCCGGTCCTGCGGCAGCCACTTTGCGGTCGCCTGAAGGTCGGCGGCGTTCTTGAACGTCACAATTCCCGAGATCGAGATATAGAGGCCGAGGTCGAGCGCCTTGCGCGCGAAATCGTCGCTCGCGGTGAAGCAATGGATGACGCCGGGGAAGATCGCCCTGCCCATTTCCTCGCCGAGCAACGCCAGCGTGTCTTCCTCGGCATCGCGCGTGTGCACGATGATCGGCAGGCCGGTTTGCTGCGACGCGTGAATGTGACGACGGAAACTGTCCTGTTGCCGCGTGCGATCGCTCTTGTCGTAATAATAGTCGAGCCCCGTTTCGCCGATACCGATCACGCGCGGATGTGCGGCACGTTCTATTAATTTGGCGGTATCGACGTCGGGATGATGGTCGGCATCGTGCGGATGAATGCCCACGCTCGCCCAGATATCGTCGTTCGCCTCGGCCGCGGCGAGCACATCGTCCCACTCGCTTTCGCGCGTCGCGATGTTGAGCATCGCGGTAACGCCTTTCGCTCGCGCGCGCGCCAGCACCTCGCCCTGCCGCTCGGCGAGCCCCTTGTAGTTGAGGTGGCAGTGCGAATCGACGAGCATCAGGCCTCCCCTTCCCCTTCTCCCTCAGGAAGTTCGAGGCGCGGGAAGATCGGCACCGGCTGACCGACGGCAAAGCCGCTCGCCGCGAGTTTTGCGAACCAGTCCTTGTCGGCGAGCGCCGCAAAATCGCGCGCATCTTCGGCAATGCCCATCTGGTCGAGCAACTTGTCCGCCGCGGCGGGCACCACGGGGCGGATCGCGATCGCAAGCGTGCGGACCGCCTGGAACAGGGTCATCAGCACCGCGCGCATGCGTTCGGGATCGGTCTTGCGCAGCGCCCAAGGGGCCTGCGTGTCGACATATTGGTTGCAGGCGAAGACGGCGCGGATCCAGTCGTCGATGCCGATCGAGAAAGCGAGTTGCTCGAATTCGCGAGGAAGGCGGACGCGTGCCATATCGAGTACATCGCCTTCCAACGACGCATCCTCGTCCGATCGCACATAGTCCGCGGAAATCTTGCCGTCCAAATTCTTGAAAATCATGGACAAGCTGCGCTGCGCCAGATTGCCGAAGCTGTTCGCGAGATCGGCGTTCGCGGTGCGAACGATCGCCTCGGCCGAATAGCTGCCGTCCTGTCCAAAGCTGACTTCGCGCAGCAGATAATAACGCAGCGCGTCGACGCCGAACTGTTCGGCGAGCGTCATCGGGTCGACGACATTGCCGAGCGACTTCGACATCTTTTCGCCGCGATTGAGCAGGAAACCGTGACCGAACACCTGTTTCGGCAGCGGCAGCTTGGCGCTCATCAGAAAGGCCGGCCAGTAAACCGTATGAAAACGAACGATATCCTTGCCGATCATATGGATATTCGCCGGCCAGAATTTGCCGAAATCGCTGTCCGGGTCGGGGTAGCCGAGGCCCGAGAGATAGGTGGTCAGCGCGTCTACCCAGACATACATCACATGCCCCGGCGAACCCGGAACCGGCACCCCCCAGTCGAAGCTGGTGCGCGAAACGCTGAGGTCCTTGAGCCCGCCCTCGACGAAGCGCAATACCTCGTTACGGCGGCTTTCGGGGCGGATGAAATCGGGATTGTCGTTGTAGAGCGCAAGCAGCCGGTCCTGATAAGCCGACAGGCGGAAGAACCAGCTTTCCTCGACGGTCCATTCGACCGGCGTCCCCTGCGGCGACAAGCGAACGCCCCCTTCCCCGTCGGTGAGCTCGCTCTCGTCGTAGAAGGCCTCGTCGCGAACCGAGTACCAGCCTTCGTAGCGGTCGAGATAGAGGTCGCCGTTCGCCTCCATCGCTTTCCAGATCGTCTGCGACGCCGCATGATGCGCGGCGTCGGAGGTACGCATGAAATTATCATAGCTGATATTCAGCTTGGCATACATCTCACGGAAATATCCCGACATTTCGTCGGCGAGGTCGATCGTCGCACGGCCCTGGTCGCGCGCGGTCTGGAACATCTTCAGCCCATGTTCGTCGGTGCCGGTGATCAGCCGCACGTCGCGGCCCCGCGCGCGCTGGAAGCGGGCCATGACGTCGGTCGCGATCGCTTCATAGGCGTGGCCGATATGCGGGCGGCCATTGGGATAGCTGATCGCGGTGGTGATATAGAAAGGTTCGTTATTTTTGGACATGCGCGCGCCTTAGCGGCTGGCGCGCGCGAGGGAAAGCGTCAGCGTGCCGCCTGCCCGTGCCGCGGCGCCAGTTCGGCGAGGCAATTGCCGATTTCAAACCCGACCATGGACCCGTCGTACGACCCGCGGATCGCATCGCGAACGGTGCGCTGGACTCGGTCCCATTGCGCAAGGATCGGCGCGATCTCGGCAACCGGGCGCTCGCGCGCGATGCGTGCGAGAAGGCCGGGCACGATATCGATCACCAGTTCGAGCCGCGCGCGATTGCTCGTTCCGCCGACCTCGCGCGCGAGCGCCTCGCGGAGCCGGTTCTCGGGGTCGCCCGACGTCGCAATCGCGAGCAGCTTCTTCTCCATCACGGCGACGTCGCTGTCGATCAACGCAAGCGCCTTGCCCGGCACCCCGCCCGATGCGGTGACGATCGCGCGCACCTCGGCGGCGTCGAGCATCGGGCGCAGCTCGTGCAGCCATGTTGTCATGACGTCACGGTCAACCGGCTGGAAACGCAGACTTCTGCACCGCGAACGGATCGTCGGCAACAACCGCCCAGGCGAGTGGCTCACGAGCAGGAAGAGCGTCTTTGCGGGCGGCTCCTCGAGCGTCTTGAGCAGCGCGTTCGCGCCGTCGGTCTCGAGATCGTCGACGGCGTCGACGATGATCACGCGCCACTCGCCGAGCGACAGCGACAAGTGCAGCCGTCGGATCATCTGGCGTACCTGTTCGATCGTGATATTGCGCGCGAGTTCCTTCGCCTTGTCCTTCGGCTGGCGCGCGAGGCGAAGGATTTCGGGATGGTTGCCAGCGTCGACAAGACGCGCTGCCGCGTCGTCGCCGCGATCGTCGAGCGTCAGTGGCTCGCCGGCACCGCCCGGGCCGTGGGCGACGAGAAAGCGCGCGACGCGCTCGGCAAACGCCCCCTTCCCCATCCCTTGCGGACCCGCGAGCAGCCAGGCGTGGTGAAGGCGCCCACCTTGCCACGCCTCGAGAAAGGCCTGTTCCGCGTCGTGATGGCCGATCATGGCAGCCATTCCGCGAGATCGGCGAGGATTGCCGCCGTGACGTCGCCCGCGGCAACGTCGGCATCGACGATCCGCCAGCGGACTGGCTCGGCCTCGGCCATTTCGACGAAGCGCGCGGCAAGGCGCGCCTGATAGTCGGCCGGCTTGTTCCCCATGCGATCGGAGCCGCCGCGCTCGGCCAGGCGGCGAGCGGTTTCGGCCGGGCTTACCGTGAGCAGGAAGGTGCGATCCGGGAGCAGTCCTTCCGAACCAAAGCCATGGAGCGTCAGAAGGTTTGCGTCGGTGATCCCGCCGCCGCCGCCCTGATAGGCGCGGCTCGAATCGACAAAACGGTCGCATAGCACCCACGCGCCGCGCTCGAGCGCCGGACGGATCAGGCGCGCGACATGATCGGCGCGCGCCGCGGCAAAGAGCAAGGCCTCGCTGCGCGCATCCCAGCGGTCGTCGCTGCCTTCCATCAGCAGCGTGCGGATCGCCTCTGCGCCGGCGCTGCCGCCGGGCTCGCGCGTCGCGACGGCTTCGACACCGCACGCTTCCAGTGCGGCAGCGAGCGCGCGGATCTGCGTCGATTTGCCGACGCCTTCGCCGCCTTCGAGCGTGATAAAGCGCCCGCGCGTCATGTCGCTATCGTGCAATTCGAAAGGATGGGATGCCGCCCGTGCATCGTTCGGCGGTAGCCCGGCGGATGGCTTTTGTCATCTCCGCGTAGCGGCTGGCCCGGTTTTCGGTGCGGTTTGCGTTATTGCGGGCGCATTGCCCGACGCGAAGCCCCATTCCATCAACCGCTCGGCCTCTTCGCGCCGGGCCTTTTCGCTACCCATGCCGGCGACGACCATCACGAGGCGGCGGCCGTTGCGCTTTGCAGAGCCGAGGAAGCAGTAGCCCGCCTCGGCAGTATGCCCCGTTTTCAACCCGTCGGCCCCCTCGAAACGGCCGAGGATGGGGTTGCGGTTCGGCTGGATGATCGGCTTGCCCTCGGGCGATTTGCCGTGCTGGAGCTTCGGGATAGAGAAATAGCGCGCATAGCCGCCCGGATGATCGCGGATCAGACGGTCGGCGAGCGTGACAAGGTCGGCGGCGCTGACCTGCGTGACTCCGCCATCGGGCCAGCCGCTGGGCGTTCCAAAACGGCTCGATGCCATGCCAATTTTGCTAGCTACTTCGTTCATTCTTTTTACGAATGCCCCTTCGCTGCCGTCGATCCCGACGGCCAGCACCGCCGCGGCATCGTTGCCCGAAACGGTGATCAGCCCCTTGAGGAGGTCGTCGACTGACACCTTCTCGTTTGGACTAAGGAACATTGTCGAGCCGCCGGTGCTGCTATTCCATTTCTTCCATGTCGCTTCGCTGACGGTGAATTGCCTGTCGCGTGCAAGCTCGCCCTTTTTGATCAGGTCGAGCACGACATAGGCGGTCATCACCTTCGCCATCGACGCCGGGGCAAAGCGCTTTTCGGCACCGCGAGAGAAAAGGATCGCGCCCGAATCGAGATCCTTGAGCATCACGATCGGCGCCTGTGTGACATAGGGAGTGCGGCTGGTTTGCGCGCTCTTCGGACGGGCGTCGCTCGCGGCTGCGGCGGGAAAGGCCAATGTGATCGCGAAGGCCGCGAGCGCCGCGGCGCAGCTCTTTAGCCGGATGCTTGGTTTCGCCACGCGCCGTGTCGTCAACGGTCGCGCTGGACCACGGCGTCGCGGAAGCCCTTGGCCTTCACCTTGCCGAGCGCGCCGCGCGCATCGGCGTCGCTGGCAAACGGACCGACGCGCACGCGCCAGAGTTTACCGGCCTTGGCAACATGACCTCCGACCGACTTCGCCGCGGCACCGGCGCGTGCTTCGGTGCTGAAGGCACCGACCTGGACGACATAATTGCCAGCAGGCGCTGTCGCGGCGGGCTTGGTCACCGGTGCGGGCTTTGCCGCGGGTGCCGGTTTGGGCGGCGGCATCACCGTGCCGGGACCTTCGACGATGAAACGATCATCACCCGGCTTGGCGGCACCCGAAGCGATCGGCGCGGTTGCCACCGCCGAAGCCGCAACCCCCTTGGGAATCGGCAGGCTTTTCGCCTTGTTGCGCAGGATGGCGAGCAGCGAGTCGGGGGTCCCGAGCCGTTCGGGAACCGGCTTTCCGGCGCGAAGCTGTGCGCGTTCGGCGGCGATCGGGTTCGTGCGGCGGACGCGTACGGCGGAAACGCCTTCGGTGAGGCCCAATTGCTCCGCGGCGCCGCGCGACAGGTCGATCAAGCGGTCACCCGCCATCGGGCCACGGTCGTTGACGCGCACGAGGATCGTCCGCCCGGTGTCGAGCGCCGTTACCTCGACATAGCTCGGCAGGGGCAGCGTCTTGTGCGCGGCGCTTATGGCGGCCGGATTGAAGGTCTCGCCGTTCGCGGTCGGCTGCCCCGCGAGTTCCTCGCCATACCAGCTCGCATAGCCGACATCGTCATAATCGGGGACGTCGGCGGGTGTATAGGTCACCCCGCCGATCGTGTAGGGATCGCCGATCTTTACCGGGACGTCGGAAACGCCCGTCTCGGTCGCGGCGGGTGCCGGGCTTGCCATCGGCCGCCCCTCGCGCTTGCCATCGACACTGCCGCAACCGGAGAGCATGAGCGCTGCCCCGGCCATCAGGCCCCCGCATCTAACGATCGATTTCATCCGCCAGCAACCCCACAGACAGTGCGTAAAAGTTGGAACAATTATAGTCCAATATCGCACGATAGTTACCGGTCAGCAAATAAGCGGTCCGTCCGGGGCCATCGGGTTCGAGCAAGGTCGCCTGAATATTGCCCTCGGGCCAGCGCCCGCTGAGCGGCTGGATCCCCGCCGCGCGCCATTCGGCCATCGAGCGCCAGCGGCTGTGGCGATCGAAAACGCGGGGGCAGCGGGTCGGCGTCAGGCGATTGGCGACGGCGCCGCGATTGAAGCTCGCCGGCACGGTTACCGCGACGCCCCACGGCTGCCCTGCGCGCCATCCGGCGCGGCGGAGGTAGGAACCGATCGATTCGATCGCGTCGGCCTCGCTCGACCAGATGCGCGCAACGCCGTCGCCGTCACCGTCCTCGGCGACTTGCAGATAGACCGACGGAAGGAATTGCGGATAGCCGAATGCTCCGGCCCAGCTGCCCTTGAGCGCGCTACGCGGAACGCCCTGTTCGACCATCACCATCGTCGCGATCAGTTCGGGTTCGAACAGGCTGCGCCGGCGGCCCTCATAGGCGAGCGTTGCGAGCGCTTCGGGCAGGTCGAAATTGCCGGTGACCTGGCCATAGGCGGTTTCGTGGCCGTAGATGGCGATCATGATGCTCGTCGGAACACCGGTCCGTTGTTCGATGCGCGACAAGAGCGGAAGCAACCGGTCGTGGACGCGGCGCCCGCCACCGATGCGCGCCGCATCGACATGCTTGGCCTTATAGGGCGCGAACGACGGGATCGGCGTGTTGGGGCTGGGCGGGCTGCCGAGATTGTCGCGATCGAGCGCGACGACGCGCGCGTTATAGCGCAATCCCGACGTCACGCGGTCGAAGGTCGCACGCGACACGCCGCGCGCCTGCGCCTTCGGCCACAGCGACTGGACATAGGTGTCGAAGCCGGGGTCGCCGCTCTGCGCATGGAGCGGTGCCGAGGCGGTGAGCATCCAGGCCGACACAAAGGCAGCGGCAAACTGGAAAAGGCGTCCGATTTTGAAACGTATAGCGTGCATGATGTCCCCACCCATAGGGCGTGTCTCGCATAGATGCGAGCGCCTTGGCTAGGCAGCGGCGGGACGAGCCGAGTCATTCGCGCGGTGGAGCGAGCGGGCAAGGTTTCGCTTGCCGCACCGCACGCGCACGCTATGGCGGCGAGCCAAGGACAGGTGGCCGAGTGGTTTAAGGCAGCGGTCTTGAAAACCGCCGTGGGTGCAAGCTCACCGTGGGTTCGAATCCCACCCTGTCCGCCAATACGATCAGGCGAAATGCAACCGCCGGTATTTTCCGCGGAAATAGAGCAGCGGATCGCGGTGCGGTTCGAACTGCGCGCGGACGACGCGGCCGACGAGGATGAAGTGGTCGCCTGCCTCGTGCAGCGATTCGCGTTCGCATTCGAACGAGACGAGCGAACTGCCGAGCAATGGCACGCCGGTCTGGCCCGGTGCCCATGGCTGGCCCGCGAAGCGGTCCTCGCCTTTCGCGGCGAAACGGTTCGACGTCGGCTGCTGGCCGATTTGCAGGACGTTCACGCCGAAATGCGCGGCATTGCGCAGTGCCGGGGCGGTTCCCGCGGTGTTCGCGATGCAAACGAGCAGCAGCGGCGGGTCGAGCGAGACCGAGGTGAAACTGTTCGCGGTGAGGCCGACGGGAGTTCCGTCTGCATCGAGCGCGGTGACGATCGTGATCCCGGTCGCAAAACAGCCCATCGCATCGCGCAGCGTCCGCGGGTCCGATCCCGCCTTGAACTCCATCGCCTCGCGCGGCTGGCGCCGTTCGAGGAATTCGAGCAACTGGCCGAGCAGCGCTTCATTGCGGTCGGACGCGAGTTCGAGGTCGCATTCGTTGATGTCGGCGCTCTCGCCCATGGGCAGCGCGGCGTTGAAGGTGTCGCTGACCGCGCTGCACTGCGCGGGAGAAAAGCCGCCGCGGACGACGAGCGCCGGGACAGCCAGCCGCGCAGGCACATCGTTCGCGATCGCGTCCTCGTCGACCGGCATGTCGACCAAGACCAAGCCCGCCGCGAGCAGGGCGCCATCGAGCGACAACGCGCGCGTCGCGATCCATCCGCCGCGCCCCGCGGTCACGACGACGGGGCGCGAACCCATTTGCGCGAGGACCGCACGCATATCCTCGATATGCGGCGCAAGTCCGTCCGCTCCACCGGCTTCGCGCAGGTCGAGATTGACGACGCGGCGCCCCGAAAGCACCAGCGCATCGGCCACGTCGCGCCACGCAGCACGGTCCTGGCCGAGGTCGGGAACAAGCAGTACCGCAGGGTCGTTTTCGTCACCCAGCATGTCGGCCGACAGGAGAACGCCGCCGAAACCCTTATATTCGATGAGGCTCAAACATCCCCCTTGCCGCGCCGGCGGGCGCGGGCGCCAGCGGCATTCGATAGGACCAAATTACGAAGAATCGGATCATATCGAAAGCTGCCGCGCCGCGCCAGCGCGCCGGGCCAATTAGGCGCGCATCGACGCGAGCCGCTGGTCGACGATCGCGTCGGCCTCTGCGATGATGCGGTCGATCAACTGCTGGCACGTCGGGATGTCGTGGATCAGCCCCTGCACCATACCTGCCCAGAAGACGCCCTTGGTGAGGTCGCCGGTTTCGAGCAGTTCGCGGCCCGCCTTGCCGTTCACCAGTTCGGCGACATCGGCGAAGGTGGCGTCGGGCACCGAGAGGCGGCGCACGACCTCTTCGCTCACTTCGCTCTTGCCGACGCGCGCGGTGTTCTTGAGGCTGCGGAAGATCAGGAAGCTGCCGCGTTCGTCATTGTCGATATAGGCCTGCTTCACATTGTCGTGGATCGGTGCCTCGACGGTGGCGCAGAAGCGCGTGCCCATGTTGATGCCCTCGGCACCGAGCGACAGCGCTGCGACGAGCCCGCGGCCGTCACCGAAGCCGCCCGAAGCGAGCATCGGGATTTTCACCTTGTCGGCGGCGGCGGGAATCAGGATCAGGCCGGGGATATCGTCCTCGCCCGGATGACCCGCGCATTCGAAGCCGTCGATCGAGATGATGTCGCAACCCGCGCGCTCAGCCGACAGCGCGTGGCGCACGGCGGTGCATTTGTGCAGGATCGTGACGCCATGGGGTTTCAGCATCTCCCAGATCTCGCGCACCGCCTGCGTGCCCGCGGTCTCAACGATCTTGACCCCGCCGTCGATGATCGCCTGCGCATAGGCCTTGTAATCGGGGGCGTTGATCGTCGGGAAGACGGTCATGTTCACGCCGAAGGGCTTGCCGGTCATCGCGCGGCAGCGCTCGATTTCCTCGCGCAATGCTTCGGGGCTCGGCTGCGTCAGCGCGGTGATGATGCCAAGGCCGCCGGCGTTCGACACCGCGCTCGCCAGTTCGGCATAGCCGACGCTCTGCATACCGCCCTGGACGATCGGATGCTCGATACCCAGCATTTCGGTGATGCGTGTCTTGAAAGCCATATCGATCTCTCCTGTCCGGTCCTGCCCTTACGGCATCTTCGTTCCGGTCCATGAAATAACTTGACGCTTACGTCAACGTCGGGTTGACTAGGAAAATAGTTAGATAGCGAAGGGAATCGAAATGACGGCGGGCGAAGGCATATCGGATCGGGCGCGGGCGATCGCCGCAAAGGTCGAAGCGTTCGTTCGCGAAACGGTCATCCCCTACGAGAGCGATCCGCGCCGCGATCATCATGGTGCACCGACCGACGAGCTGGTCATGGAGGTGCGCGAGCATGCGCGCGCCGCGGGCGTGCTCACCCCGCATATTTTCGACGACGGCAGCCACCTGAACCAGCGCGAGACCGCGGTGGTGTTGATCAAGAGCGGCCTCTCGCCGCTCGGCCCGCTCGCGTGCAACACGATGGCACCCGACGAGGGTAATATGTATCTTCTCGGCAAGGAGGGCAGCCCCGAGCTCAAGGAACGGTTCCTGAAGCCGATGGTCGAGGGGCGTGTCCGTTCGGCCTTCTTCATGACCGAACCCGCCGAGGACGGCGGCGCCGGGTCCGATCCGTCGATGATGAAGACAACGTGCCACCTCGACGGCAATCATTGGGTGATCAACGGCCGCAAGACCTTCATCACCGGCGCACAGGGCGCGGGGGTCGGTATTGTCATGGCGAAAGCCGAACAGGGCGCGTGCATGTTCCTGATCGACCTGCCCGACGCCGCGATCCGTATCGATCATGTGCCCAATACGATCGACAGCTCGATGCCCGGAGGCCATGCGACGCTGACCATCGACAATCTGCGCGTCCCCGCCGACCAGATGCTGGGCGAAGCGGGCGAGGGCTTCCGATACGCGCAGGTGCGCCTGTCCCCTGCCCGTCTGTCGCACTGTATGCGCTGGCTTGGCTGCTGCATCCGTGCACACGAGATCGCGACCGACTACGCCAACCGCCGCGAGGCGTTCGGCAAGCCGCTGATCGAGCATGAAGGCGTCGGCTTCATGCTCGCCGAAAATATGATCGACCTGAAACAAGCCGAACTGATGATCGACTGGTGCGCGGGCGTGCTCGACACCGGGTCGCTCGGTACCGTCGAAAGCTCGATGGCGAAGGTCGCGGTGTCCGAAGCGCTGATGCGCATCGCTGACCGCTGTGTGCAGGTGATGGGCGGCACCGGGGTGACAGACCGGACGATCGTCGAGCAGGTGTTCCGCGAGGTTCGCGCCTTCCGCATCTACGACGGCCCCACCGAGGTCCACAAATGGAGCCTCGCCAAGAAGATTCGCCGCGACTGGAAGGCCGCGCTGGCCTGACACGACCGCCAGTTGCGGGCCTGAAAGCGTAACGTCAAAACGCTTGACGTTTACGTCAACGTCCGGTTCACTGGCTGGACAAGAT
The DNA here is from genome assembly GCF_035998905.1 of Sphingopyxis sp. Taxonomy (GTDB): domain Bacteria; phylum Pseudomonadota; class Alphaproteobacteria; order Sphingomonadales; family Sphingomonadaceae; genus Sphingopyxis. The sequence continues at coordinate 302,768 of NZ_DASYHG010000024.1, forward strand.
AATGAGAGAAGGACGGGTGCGCGCATGACGATCCTCTATGACGAAGGCCAGCAGGCGATCGCGACCGAGTCGCGGCGCGTATTGGAAGCGCGCGTCGGCAAGGACGCGCTGCTGCCGCTGCTCGAGAATGTCGGCGAATATCACCGCCCCTTCTGGGACACCGCGAAGGAGCAGGGCTGGACCGCGCTGGCGCTTCCCGAAGCCGATGGCGGGCTAGGTCTTGGCCTGATCGAACTGGGCCTGATCGCGCACCAGGCGGGGCGTAGCATCAGCGGGGCACCGTTCCTGACGTCGAGCTTCGGTGCAGCCAAGGCAATCGAGCTTTTCGGATCCGACGCGCAAAAGGCGCGCTGGCTGCCGGGGTTGGCAAGCGGCGAGACGATCGGTGCGATCGCTTTTGCGGCCGGACCCGATGCGCTGCCCGCGCGCGCCGATGTGACTTTCACCGGCGACCGGCTCGACGGCACGGTTCGCGGTGTTTCGGCGGGCCTCGCGGCGGATGTCGCGATCGTCTTTGCGAACGGACCGGGGATGCCGGTGCTCGCACTCATCGATCTGGCCGGGGTCGAGCGCACTGCCGTTCCCAGCTTCGACAACAGCCGCCTGATCGCCGACCTCCATTTTGCCGGCGTGCCGGCCGAAACGCTCGCAGTTGGCAGCACCGCGCGCGATGCCGCGCTTCATATCCTCGCGTTGCAGGGCGTCGTTACGGCGCACGAGCAGACCGGCGGCGCCGAGGTGCTGATGGAAATCGCGCGCGATTATGCCCTCACTCGCCGCGCCTTCGGCCAGCCGATCGGCGCCTTCCAGTCGGTGAAGCATCGCATCGCCGAACTATACGGCCTTGTCGAGCTGGCGCGGGCAAACTGCATCCACGCGGCGGCGCGCGAAGGCGCCGCCGATTTCCTCACCGCCGCCGCGGCCGCGCGCCTGTCGGCGACCGAGGCCTATGACACCGCCGCCCGCGATTGCATCCAGATCCATGGCGGCATCGGCGTGACTTGGGAAATCGGCCTCCACCTCCACATGCGCCGCGCGCGCAGCCTCGCGATCGAACAGGGCAGCAGCCTGTTCTGGGAAGATGTGCTTGTCGACCAGTTGGCGGGAGAAGCGGCATGAGCGATCTCGAAGCCTATCGTAGCAAGGCCGCGGCCTGGCTTCAGTCGGTGGCACCGACCTTTGGCCGCGACGCGCGCAAGGGCCTGTCCGAAGCCGATGATCTCGCGCTCGGCCGCCGTTACCAGAAAGCCAAGTTCGACGCCGGCTATGCCGGGATCAACTGGCCGGTCGAATATGGTGGCCAAGGGCTCGGTCATCTCGAAAAGGTCACCTTTGACGCCGAGGAAATGAAACACGGCTTCCCGAGCTTCTATTTCGGCATATCGCTCGGCATGCCCGTGCCAGTGCTGATGCAATTCGGCAGCGACAAGGAGTTCGTCAAGGAACGCGTGCTGAAGGCGCTGCAGGGCGAGGAAATCTGGTGCCAGCTTTTCTCCGAGCCCTCCGGCGGGTCGGACCTTGCGGGCCTGCGCACGAAGGCCGAGCCCGACGGCAACGGATGGAAGATCAACGGCCAGAAGGTCTGGACGAGTTGGGCGCACTACAGCGACTATGGCGTCATCGTCGTGCGCACCGACCCGACCGTCGCTAAGCACAAGGGTCTCACCTATTTCTGGGTCGACATGAAGGCGCCGGGCGTCACCGTCCGGCCGATCAAGCTTGCGGGCGGCGACAGCCACGTCAACGAGGTGTTCTTCGACGATGTGAAGATCACCGACGATCATCGCATGTCGCCCGTTGGCGGCGGCTTTGCCGTCGCCATCGCAACGCTGATGATCGAACGTTATGTCGCGACCGACAGCGCGGGCTTCGGCCCGCATCTCGACCTGTTCGTCGAGCTGGCGAAGGATGTTCAGCTGAACGGTCGTCCCGCGATCGAGGACGGCCGCATCCGCCAGCAGATCGCGCGCAATCATGCAATGCGCGCGGGGCTCGATTCGATCAATGTCCGCGCGCGGCTGATGATGCAGGCGGGAATGATGCCGGGACCCGAAGGCTCGCTCAACAAGCTCGTCGCCGTGCGTTCGCGCCAGAAATTGTCGGAGCTTGCGCTCGACCTTCAGGGGAGCGACGCCTTCCTCTTCGACGAACATGCCTCGCAAAAGGAGGACTGGGCGTCGAGCTGGATCAACGCGCCGACGGGCCGCATCGCGGGCGGGTCGGACGAGACGTTGCTCAACACGATTGCGGAGAAGGTGCTCGGCCTGCCGCAGGACCATCGCCCAGACAAGGGCATTCCCTTCAACCAGATTCCGGCCTGAGGAGGCGCGCCCATGAAAATCGATTCCAGCATATCCGCCGTCGTCACCGGCGGCGCCTCGGGCCTCGGCCGCGCCACCGCCGAAGCGCTGGCCGCGTCGGGCGTGAAGGTTGCGATCTTCGACATCAACGATGCACTCGGCGAGGAGGTCGCGGCGTCGATCGGCGGCCTGTTCGTTCATGTCGACATCACCGACGAGCAATCGGTGCTCGACGGCTACGCCAAGGCGCGCGCGGCGCATGGGCAAGAGCGCGTCTGCGTCCATTGCGCGATGACCTCACGTCGCGGCAAGACGCTGGCCTATGACAAGGAATCCGGCGGCTATCGCCGTACGCCGACCGCCGATTATGCCTTTGGCGTCGAAGGCATATTGACCGCGAGCTATCGTGTCGCGTCGATCGCGGCCGAAGGCATGGCCAGCTTGCCCGAAATGGAGGATGGCGAGCGCGGCGCGATCGTGCTGACCGCCTCGGTTGCGGCGCAGGACGGCCAGATCGGCCAGGTCATCTACGGTTCGGCAAAGGCCGGCGTGAACGGCCTCGTCCTGCCGATGGCGCGCGATCTGATGGACCTCGGCATTCGCGTCAATTCGATCATGCCGGGCGTGTTCGGTACGCCGCTCCTCAACAATATGAACCCGAAGGTGAAGGAAAGCCTCGAAGCCTCCGTTCCCTTCCCCAAGCGCCTCGGCAAGGCCGAGGAATATGCGAGCCTCGCGATGGAAATGGTCCGCAACACTTATTTCAATGGCCAGGCGGTCCGCCTCGACGGCGCGATCCGCATGGCCCCCCGTTGATCTCTCCCCGAAAGGATAATCCCATGGCCGAAGCCTATATCATCGACGCAGTCCGCACCCCGCGCGGGGTTGGCAAACCCGGCAAGGGCGCGCTGTCGCACCTCCACCCGCAGCATCTTGCCGCGACGGTGCTCGCCGCGATCCGCGACCGTAACAATCTCGACACTGCAACCGTCGACGACATCGTCTGGTCGACGTCGAGCCAGAACGGCAAACAGGGCGGCGACCTCGGCCGCATGGCGGCGCTGTCGGCGGGTTATGACACCAAGGCCAGCGGCACGACGCTCGACCGTTTCTGCGGCGGCGGCATCAGCTCGGTGAACTTCGCCGCCGCCAGCGTGATGAGCGGCATGGAAGATTGCGTCATCGCGGGCGGCACCGAAATGATGAGCTACACCAGCGCCTATGCCGCCGAGCAGGCGAACGCCGGCCTGCCGCCGCGCCTGATGGGTTCGGGCCATGACGCGCTCGACGAACTGCACCCGCAATCGCACCAGGGCATTTGCGGCGACGCGATCGCGACGATCGAAGGCATCAGCCGCGAGGCGCTCGACGCGCTCGCGCTCGTCAGCCAGCAGCGCGCCGACCGCGCTATCAAGGAAGGCCGCTTCGCCAAGTCGGTCGTGCCTGTGCATAATCCCGACGGCAGCGTCGCGCTCGACCGCGAGGAGTTCCCGCGCCCCGAAACGACTGCCGAGGGGCTCGCGGCGTTGAAGCCCAGCTTTGCCGGCCTCGCCGATTTCGACATGGGTGGCGGCTTCACCTTCCGCAAGCAGGTCAACCGCCGCTATCCCGACCTCGAAATCCAGCATTTCCATCATGCCGGCAACAGCTCGGGCGTCGTCGACGGCGCGGCCGCTCTGCTGCTGACATCGAAGGATTATGCCGACAAGCATGGTCTGAAACCGCGCGCGCGCGTCGTCGCCTATGCCAATATCGGCGATGATCCGACGCTGATGCTCAACGCCCCGGTTCCGGCGGCGAAGAAGGTGCTCGAAAAGGCTGGTCTGACGAAGGACGACATCGACGTCTGGGAAATCAACGAAGCCTTTTCGGTCGTCGCCGAAAAGTTCATCCGCGACCTCGATCTCGACCGCGAAAAGGTGAACATCAACGGCGGCGCGATGGCGCTCGGCCATCCGATCGGCGCGACGGGTTCGATCCTGATCGGGACCGCGCTCGACGAACTCGAACGTTCGGGTGGCCGTTATGGCCTCGTCACCATGTGCGCCGCCGGCGGCATGGCGCCCGCGATCATCATCGAACGTATCTGAAGAAACAGGAGAGCATCATGTCCGGGCCGCTGAAAGGAATCAGGATCATCGAATTTGCGGGCATCGGTCCCGGTCCTTTCTGCGGCATGATGCTCGCCGACCATGGCGCCGAGGTGATCCGTATCGATCGTCCCGGCGGTTTCATGGACCCGCGCGACCCGCTGAGCCGCAATCGCACATCGATCGCGCTCGATATGAAGAACCCCGACGCGGTCCGCATCGCGCGCGAGCTGTGCAAGAGCGCCGACGGGATCATCGAGGGCTATCGTCCCGGCGTGATGGAGCGGCTCGGGCTCGGCCCCGATGTACTGCTCGCCGACAATCCGAAGCTCGTTTACGGCCGCATGACCGGCTGGGGCCAGTTCGGCCCCTATGCACAGGCGGCGGGGCACGACATCAACTATATCGCGCTGTCGGGCGTCCTCCACGGTATCGGGCGCGCGGGCGAAAAGCCCGTTCCGCCGGTCAACTATGTCGGCGATTTCGGCGGCGGCGGCATGATGCTCGCCTTCGGCATGTCGAGCGCGCTCGTCCATGCCGCGAAAACCGGCGAAGGCCAGGTGATCGACTGCGCGATGACCGATGGCTCGGCCTTGCTCGCCGGCATGACCTGGGGTTTCCTCGCCGCAGGCCGGCTCAAGGACGAAGCCGGGGTCAACATGCTCGACGGCGCAGCGCACTTCTATGACAGCTATGAGTGCGCCGATGGCAAGTTCGTCTCGATCGGCTCGATCGAGCCGCAATTCTATGCATTGCTGCGCGAGAAAACGGGACTGACCGACGATCCCGATTTCGACGCGCAGTTGGACCCGTCGAAATGGGGCGCGCTGAAAGAAAAGCTCAACGCCTTGTTCAAGACGAAGACGCGCGACGAATGGTGTGCGATCATGGAAATGACCGACGTCTGCTTCGCGCCGATCCTGTCGCTGGGCGAAGCACCGCAGCATCCGCACAATGTCGAACGCGAAACCTTCCTTACGGTGGGCGGCGCGGTCCAGCCCGCTCCCGCACCGCGCTATTCGGCGACGGTCAATGGCACGCCGCGCCCGGCGCCCGCGGTCGGCGCCGATGGCAATACCGTGCTGTCGGGCCTGGGCTATGATGCAGACAAGATCGCTGCGCTGCGCGAAGGCGGCGCGCTGCGCTAAGAGGTCAGGCGCCGCGCGCGGTCATTGCTTCCCAGAGGCCGCGCCCGCCGAAACCAGCGACCTGACTGCCCAGCCGCGCCGCCCAAAAGGCATCGTTTCCATGCGCGCCGCGCCAGCGCATCAGCGGGACGGTCACGCGGTGGAGGTCATATTCCTCGGTGAAGCCGATCGCGCCGTGCACCTGGTGCGCGATCGACGTCACGACACCGACAGCGCGATTGGCACGGAGCTTCGCGGCTGCAATCTCGAAATCGGCGGCCGACGTATCGAGGCCTACGGCGTCGAGCCGCGCCGCCAGCGCCGCCGCGGCGGCCTCGACAGCGCGCACCTCGCATGCCATCACGGCCAGCGATTGCTGCACCGCCTGGAACTTGCCGAGCGGACGGCCGAACTGCTGGCGCATGTTCACATGGTCGATCGACAGAGCCAGCGCTTGCCCCATCGCGCCCGCCATCAGGCTGACCGTCGCCGCGGGCAGGAGCGCCTCGTCGACGATCAACTCAGCTACCGGTAGATCGGGGACGACCACCCCGGCGATCTGCAGCACCGCGTTGACGTCGCCCCAATCGCCGCCGAACCCGCCCTGTTCTTCGGGCACCAGCAGCAAGCCGAAGCCCGCTTCCTCCACCGGAGCAATCCCCGCCTTCGCCGCCTCGGCAAAGACCGCGCGCGCCGTATCGCACAGCATGTCGCGCGCCGCGCTCATCTGAGGCCTAGCCCGCGCGCGATGATCCCGCGGATCACCTCGCGCGTCCCGCCGCGCAGTGAAAAGCTGGGCGATGCGATAAGCAGTGCTCGGAGCAGTTTCGCCAGATCGGTGTCATCGTCCCAGTTGCAGTCGATGATCGCCTGCACGCGGCGCGGCATATCCTGCTCGAAGGCATTACCCAGTTCCTTGACCACCGATGCCTCGACCATAGGGTCCTCGCCCGCCGCGAGCTTCGCCGCCGTCGACATCGAGAGTTGGCGTAGCGTCCACATCTCGGCCGTGAGTTCGCCGACAAGCGTTGCCACCGCGGGTTCGGGATTGGCGCCGGCCGCATCGATCAACGCGACAAGCAGCGCATGGCTCGACAGATAGCGTTCGGGGCCCGAGCGTTCGAGACCGAGTTCGGCGGTGACCTGCTTCCACCCCTGCCCGCGCTCGCCGACGAGCGTGCCATGCGGCACGAGCACATCGTCGAAGAAGACTTCGTTGAAATCATGATGACCCGCCATATCGATGATCGGGCGGATCGTGATCCCCGGCGTGTCGAGATCGATCAGCAACTGGCTGAGCCCCGCGTTACGTTCGCTGCCCTCTTCTGTGCGGACGAGCGCGAGCATGATGTGCGAGAAATGCGCGCCGGTGGTCCATATCTTCTGGCCGTTGATGCGCCAGCCTTCGGCGGTCTCGCGCGCCGTCGTTCGCACGGCGGCGAGATCAGACCCCGCGCCCGGCTCGGACAGGCCGATACAGGCATAGAGCTCGCCCTTCGCGATCCCCGGCAGGTAACGCTCGCGCTGTTCCTCGCTGCCATAGCGCAGGATGAGCGGGCCGGTCTGCCGGTCAGCGATCCAGTGCGCACCGACGGGTGCGCCCGCCGCCAGCAGTTCCTCGATCACCACATAACGTTCGAGCGGGTGGCGGTCGCCACCGCCATAGCGCGCCGGCAGCGTCATGCCGACGTAGCCGGCTGCGCCGAGTGAACGGCTGAAATCGGCATCGAAACTTGCCCAGCAATTTGCCCGCGCCACGACGCCGCCCTGCGGCTGGTTCACCGCAAGCCAGCCCCGCAAATCGGCGCGCAGTGCGGCAATGTCGCCGGGTGGATCGAAAGGATAGAGCGCAAAGTCTTGCATGTCGCACCAGCCATGCAATAGCTTTGGTTAGGCAGCAAAGGATTATTGAAGATGGGCGAATTTTTGAGTGTCGAGCGGCGGGGCAAGATCGCGATCCTGACGATGATCAAGCCCGAAAGCATGAATGCGATCGGCACCCACGGGGATTGTCAGGACATCATCGACACGCTGCGCACCCTTGGCGAAGACCGGAGTGTCAGCGCGATCATCCTGACCGGCAGCGGCAACGCGTTCAGCGCCGGCGGAAATTTGAAAGGCATGAAGGATCGCACGGGTATCGGTGTACTCGACCAGCCCGATTCCACACGGTCGAACTATCGCAAGGGGGTGCAAGCGGTGATCCGCGCGCTGATGGATTGCGAAATCCCGATGATCGCTGCGATCAACGGCCATGCGATCGGCCTCGGCGCCGACCTCGCCTGCACCTGCGACATCCGTATCGCGGCAGAGAGCGCGAAATTCGCGTGCAGCTTCGTCAAGGTCGGGATCGTCCCCGGCGACGGTGGGGCGTGGCTGCTCCAGAAAATCCTTGGCTATCCGCGTGCAGCCGAACTGTTCCTGACCGGTGACCGTTTTGACGCGGCGCAGGCAAAGGAATATGGTCTGGTCACGGAGGTCGTCCCCGACGCGGCCCTGCTGGACCGTGCCGTCGCGATTGCCGAACGGATCGTGTGCAATCCGCCGCGCGCGCTGCGACTGACCAAGCGATTGCTTCGCGAAGCGCAGCACAGCCGGATGAGCGACATATTGGAGCTCAGCGCCGCCTATCAGGCGATCGTGCACGAAACGGCCGACAATCGCGAGGCGATCGACGCCTTTATCGAGAAGCGCCCGCCGGTGTTTACGGGAGAATGACGATGATTGCCGAGCGTGTCCTGCCACTGGCCGGCGTTCACAATTTCCGCGATTATGGCGGCTATGCCGTCGACGGTAACGGGCGACTGCGCGACGGGATGCTGTGGCGTTCGGCGCATCATGAGGCGGCGACCGACGACGATCTCGATGCGCTCGATGCGCTGGGGCTCGAGACGGTGATCGACCTGCGCGGCGACGACGAGCGCGAGCTGCATCCGTGCCGCCGCTCGGACAATTTTTCGGCGCGCGTGCTGTTCGCGGGCGGCGTGACCGCGGGCCTCGCGCCGCACCTGCAGGCGGCGGGTGGGACGATCGACATCGACACCGCACGCGAGCGGATGATCGATACCTATGCCGGCATGCCCTATCGCCCGGCGCTCGTCGCAACGCTCCGGCTCTACCTCGCCGCGCTCGCCGAATATGACGCGCCGAGCCTGGTCCATTGCGTCGCGGGCAAGGACCGCACCGGCTTTGCGGTCGCGATCGTCCATCGGCTACTCGGCGTGCATGAGGACGATCTGATGCAGGATTATCTGCTCACCAACACCGCGGGCAAGATCGAGGAGCGGATCGCGCAGGGCGCGGCGCATATCCGCTCGCGATACGGCGCCGAAATTCACGACGATGCAATCCGTGCGCTGATGTCGGTCAACCCCGCCTATCTCGACGCGGCGCTCGCGACGGTGTGCCGCGACCATGGCGACATCCCGACCTATGCCGAAGCGGTGCTGAACTTCACCCCCGGCATGCGCGAAGCACTGGTCGACCGGCTGGTGGTGTAAGGGCCTATTGGCCCCGCACCAGCACCCCGCCCTTCACCACCGCATCCACGCTTTCGAGCTGGCGCACATCGGTCAGCGGGTTGCCGTCGACCGCGACGATGTCGGCATAGCGTCCGACCGCGATCGCGCCGACGTCCTTCTCGCGGCCGAGCGCCTCGGCGGCGTTCTTCGTCGCGGCCTGGATCGCCTGCAGCGGGGTCATGCCATATTCGACCATGACGCGGAACTGGCCGCCGACCTGCCCGTGCGGCATTACACCGGCGTCGGAACCGAATACCATACGCACCCCGGCCTTGACGGCTTTGCGGAAATTGTCGCGCTGGATCTGGGCAATCTCGCGGTCCTTGCGAAGGTTGTCCTCGAGCACGCCGTTCTTGGCGCCTTCGGCCTGCGTATATTCGGTGTTGTAGATATCCATCGAGAACCATACCGGCTGCTTGCGCGCCACCGCCATGCGGATGCCCTCGTCGTCGACGAGGCTGACATGCTCGATGGTATCTATTCCGGCCGCGATGGCGGCGCGGATGCCCGCCGCGCCGTGGGCGTGCGCAGCGACGCGCAGGCCCCATTGATGCGCCTCGTCGGCGATCGCGGCAAGTTCCCGTTCGGAGACTTGCAACTGGCCCGGTTCGGTGTTGCGCGAAAAGACGCCGCCCGTCGCGCAGACCTTGATCACCTCGGCGCCATATTTGCGCTGGCGGCGGACCTGGAAGCGCAGCTCATCGGGCGTGTCGCCGATCCCCTCTTCCTTGCCGTCCTTCTTTTCGAGGCTGGGCGGCAGGAAGGTGCTGTCGCAATGCCCGCCGGTCGCGCCGAGCGCATAGCCTGCGGGGACGATGCGCGGACCCGTCGCGTAGCCGGCGTCGATCGCCTGCTTGAGCCCGATGTCGTTGCGGTTGTCAGACCCGACGTTGCGCACCGTGGTGAAGCCCGCGCCTAGCATGTCGTTCGCATTTTTGACCGCGGTCATGCCCCAGAAACTGTCAGTGAATTCGAGCCCGCGATAGCCGCCGATGTCGGCGGGGCCATCGAGATGGACGTGCATGTCGATGAGGCCCGGGACGAGCGTCTTGTCGCCGAGGTCGACATGTTTGACGTTCGATCCCCAGCGCACCGTGCGCGCATCGGCGATGTTCGTGATGCGGCCGTCGGCGCCGACGAAGATGGCGGGAAACTCGACCGTCTTTCCGGTGAGGACGTCGATATAGCGCGCGGCGGTGATCACCGTCTGTCCGGGTGCTTCCTTCGCCTGCGCAGGGACGACCGACGCGATGAAAAACGCAGTCGAACCCAAAACGATTCCCCGCAGAAAACTGCCGAACTTCACTCGCGATTGCATGTCTGACCCGCCTGTTGTTGGTGCCCATGAACTGGATGGCAAAACAGGACTTATTAGGACAGCGGAAAATGCGTCAGGACATGGTCTTTTGTTTCGTGACCCACCATGCACCGAGCAGGGCGAAAGCCGTCCCCAGCATCGTGCCGCCCACTATGTCGCTTGCCCAATGGACACCGAGCATGATGCGCGAGAAGCCGTTGAGGAGAATCATCGCCGCCGCGAGCGCCCAGGCGAAGGAGCGCCAGCGCGGCGGCGCGAGCCAGGCGAGGAGCAGATAGACAACCGCCGCGCTCGTCGCATGGCCGCTGGGATAGGAAAAGCTCGTCTGATGGTCGAGGTGCTCGATCAGGTCGGGGCGCGCGCGGCCGAAGCCGAGTTTGAGCAGGCTCGACGCAAGGTTCGCGAGCAGCGATGCGCCGCCGAGCGCGACCGAACAGCGAGGTCCGCACCAATGCCAGACGAGCCCGCACAGTAGGATGACGATGATCCAGCGCGGCGTGCCGCCGCCGACCCAACTCGCCCATTGCATGAAGGCGATGAAGGCGGGGTCGCTTTCGTCGATGCGGAGCGAGAGGATGTGCGAGATTTGCCAGTCGGCGGCTGCTGTCCAGCCCGCGCCCACTGCGAAGCCCAGCAGGATCACCGCGACGATCAACGCGGCCGATACCCACAATAGCCGGGAGGTTCCCGTCATCCTTCGCCCACCGTCCGGTCGCGCCGCGCGTGGCGCCAGACGTCGAGATGGGCCGCAAAGCGTCGTAGCTGGTCGGTTCCGCCCTCGATATCATTGTCGATCAGCCGCATTTCGCGGGTTGCGTTACCGGCGCGATAGCGAAGGTAGAGACCGTGCCGCAATCGGGCGCCGAGCTTTGCCGATCCGGAAGCTTCCCCCGGCAGACGGTCGGCGCGATCGAAGATAGCGTCGGTGATCGCCTCGACCGGCACCGGATCGACCTCACCGCCATAGCTCGAATGAAGATGGAGGCGGCCGCCTTCGGTTCTTGCCGCCACCGCGCGCGTGGCCGCGCGCAAGCCGTGCCGCCCGGCGTAGAAAAGAGCCACACCCCCCGCGACGACCAGCAAGGGCATCTTGAAGGGCGCCAGCGGGTCCTTGCGCGGTGCCGGCGCCGGGAGTTCGACCCCGCCGGGCAGATATTGCGTTTCGGGCTGCGCCTCGCCCTCAGCATGCATCAGGCCTGCCACGGCAAAAGCGATCGCCGCCATTCCCAGAAAGAACAGCATCTTGATGATGCTGCCCGTTCTGGCGAAATGAAGGATCGAGGGATTCAAGCGGCGATGCCTCGACCCGCCCTAGATATGCAGCGGCCGCCCGAATGCCGCGAGCACGCCTTCGTGCATCGTTTCGCTCAGCGTCGGATGCGGGAAGACGGTGCCGATGAAATCATCCTCGACCAGTTCGGCGGTCTTGCCGATCGTATAGCCCTGGATAAGCTCGGTGACCTCGGCGCCGATCATGTGCGCGCCGAGCAGTTCACCCGTCTTCGCGTCAAACACGGTCTTGGTGAAGCCCTCGGCCTCGCCCAGCGCAATCGCCTTGCCGTTGCCGATAAAGGGGAAGGTGCCGGCCTTGACCTCGTAGCCGAGTTCCTTGGCCTTGGCCTCGGTCAGCCCCACGCTGGCGATCTGCGGGCGGCAATAGGTGCAGCCCGGAATGTTGCGCGGGTCCATCGCGTGCGGGTGATTGCCCGCGATCGCCTCGACCGAAATCACCGATTCATGCATCGCCTTGTGCGCGAGCCACGGCGGCGCGGTGACGTCGCCGATCGCCCAGATGCCGGGGACGTTGGTGCGGCACATCGCGTCGGTGTCGATATGGCCCTTGGTCGTCTTCACGCCTAGGGCTTCGAGCCCGATATTCTCGGTGTTCGGGACGATGCCGATCGCGACGATGGCGTGGCTGAACTGGGCGCTTTCCGTCTTGCCGTCCTTCGTCTTGATCTTCGCGGTGACGCCGGTGGCGGTCGCCTTCAGCTCCTCGACGCCGGCGCCGGTGAAGATCGTCATGCCCTGCTTCTTGAGCGCCTTTTCGAGGAAGGCCGACACGTCGGCATCCTCGACGGGGACGAGGCGGTCGAGCATCTCGACGACGGTCACATCGCACCCCATGTCCTTGTAGAAGCTCGCGAATTCGATCCCGATCGCACCCGATCCGATGACGAGCAATTTCTTCGGCATTTCGGGCGGGACGAGCGCGTGGCGGTAGGTCCAGATGCGCTTGCCGTCGGCTGGCGCGAACGGCAGGTCGCGCGCGCGCGCGCCGGTCGCGACGATGATATTCTTGGCGGTCAGGGTTTCGGTCCCCTTCTCGCCCTTCACTTCGAGCTTGCCCGGCGCGGTCAGCCTGCCCTCGCCCATATGGACGGTGATCTTGTGCTTCTTCATCAGGAAAGCGACGCCCTGACTGAGCTGCTTCGCGACGCCGCGGCTGCGCTTCACGACCGCGTCGATGTCGGCGCTGATCTGCTGCGCGATCAGGCCATAGTCGCCGGCATGTTGCATATAATGGTAGATTTCGGCCGAACGCAGCAGCGCCTTGGTCGGGATACAGCCCCAGTTGAGACAGATGCCGCCGAGATTCTCGCGCTCGACGATCGCGGTTTTCAGGCCCAATTGGGCCGCGCGGATCGCCGCGACATAGCCGCCGGGGCCCGAGCCGAGGACGATGAGGTCGTAGTTGGTGTCAGCCATGTTACGCCACCAGTCCGAGCGGGCTTTCGACAAGCTCCTTGAAGGTCTTCATGAGCAGCGCACCGTCGGCGCCGTCGATCGCGCGATGGTCGAAGCTGCCCGTCGCCGACATGACAGTCGCGATCGCCAGCGCGTCGTCGACCACATAGGGACGCTTTTCGCCCGCGCCGATCGCCATGATCATCGCCTGCGGCGGGTTGATCACCGCGGTGAACTGCTTGATCCCCATCATGCCCATGTTCGAGATCGAGGCGGTGCCGCCCTGATATTCGCTGGGCTGGAGCTTGCCTTCCTTCGCCTTCGCCGCGAGCTCGGACATTTCGGTCGAGATTTTCGACATCGACTTGCTGCCCGCGTCGACGATGATCGGGGTGATGAGGCCGCCCGGGATGCTGACCGCGACCGAGATGTCGGCGCGGCTGTATTTGCGCATCACATCGCCGCCGAAGCTGACGTTGCACGCGGGAACGCGTTCGAGCGCGACCGCGAGCGCCTTGATCAGCATGTCGTTGACGCTGAGCTTGACGCCGCGGCTTTCGAGGCTGGCGTTGAGTTCGCCGCGCAGCTTGAGCAGCGCGTCGAGGCGTATGTCGACGGTGAGGTAGATGTGCGGCGATTCCTGCATCGACTGGCTGAGGCGGCGCGCGATCGTCTTGCGCATGCCGCTGAGCTTTTCGTCCTCGTGCGGGATACCGAAATCGGGGATCGCGCCGGCGGCCGCCGGTGCGGGGGCGGCGGTTGGTGCGGCAGCAGGCGCTGCGGCCGCGGGCGCGACGGCAGCCGGTGCAACGGCGCCAGCGGCCGCGCCTTCGAGGTCGGCCTTGACGATCCGCCCGCCCGGGCCCGTGCCGGTCAGCGTCTTGAGATCGATGCCCTGCTCGGCGGCAAGGCGCTTCGCGAGGGGGCTTGCCTTGATGCGGTCGCCCGACGCGGTGGGCGCAGCAGCCGGTGCGGGAGCCGGAGTCGGCGCAGGGGCCGCGGCGGGGGCCGGTGCCGGGGTTTCGGCCTTGGCCTCCGCAGCAGGAGCAGGAGCCGGTGCGGGCGCAGCCTTGGCGCTCGACGCATCCTCACCCTCGCCCGCGATCACCGCGATCACGGTGCCGACCTTCACATTGTCGGTGCCTTCGGCGACGAGAATCTGGCTGACGACGCCTTCGTCGATCGCTTCGAACTCCATCGTCGCCTTGTCGGTCTCGATCTCGGCGAGCAAGTCGCCCGATTTGACCGTATCGCCTTCCTTCACCAGCCATTTGGCGAGGGTCCCCTCCTCCATCGTCGGTGAAAGGGCGGGCATTTTGAGTTCGATCGGCATCGTCGGATTTGTCCCTCTTGAACCTTGAAGGCGAGTCTTGCAGGCGCGGCCTGCCGCTACGGATTGTTCCCTCGCCTTAAGCCTTGCTTCGGTCAAGGTCCAGCGGGCCAAACTTGCGTTTCATACGAATGTGACGCAGTCTTGGCCCCAAGCAAAAACACGAGGGGTCGGGGCGATGCGGACATATCTGGTGGTGATCGACGACAGTCCGGAGGCGTCGCTGGCACTGCGTTTTGCGGCGCGGCGCGCGGCACGGACGGGCGGCGGCGTGATTATCCTTGCGATCATCCCGCCACAGGATTTTGTCGCGTTCGGCGGGGTCCAGGCGACGATCGAGGCCGAGGCGCGCGAACATGCCGAGGAACTGGTGGCGACCGCCGCCGATGCCGTGATGCAGGAGGGCGTCACCCCGCAGAACCTGATCAAGGCGGGCAAGCCCGCCGAAGTCGTGCGCGAAGTGATCGGCGCGAGCGACGAGATTGCGGCGCTGGTGCTCGCAACTGCGGCCTCGGGTGCGCCGGGACCGCTGGTTGCGCATTTCACCGGACAGGATGCGGGAACCCTCCCCTGTCCGGTGATGCTGGTGCCGGGCGGGATCGATATCTCCCGCCTCGACGCGCTGAGTTAGCGCGTCGCGTCAGACGACGAGGGTGCGCGGCACGCCGGCGTCTTTCCATTCGAGGATCGCGAAGAGAAGCACGGCGAAAGCCTGTGCGATAACCACCGCGATGCCGAGACCGGTCATCTGCTCGGCAAAAGTCGCGACGACCGCAAAACTCGCCGCCACCCAGCCGAGGTTTCCGAGCGCGATGAGCTTGACCAGCGCGGCGCTCGGCATGGCCTGCCGCGCCGCAACGACCATCAGGAGCGCGGCGGCGAGGCAAATCCAGCCTCCGATGGCGACGACGTTTGCGGGCAGGCCGAGCAGCGCGCCAACGGGGGCGGCGGCGAGCAGGCCGATAGCAAAGACACCCGTGCAGGTGATGGCATCGGCGATGAGGATGTTCTTGAGATTGAGGATCGACATGTTGGTTCTCCTTTCGACCCGCCCCAATTGAACCCGAAAAGGAATGCCGTCGATTACGCCTGAGGTAATGGAAAAACCGAAAGCCGGGGTATAGCTCGCGTTACGAAGGAGAATGACGATGAAACCCGCATCGCTTGGCGAACAGCTCCGCGAATGGCGCGTCCGGCGCCGGATGAGCCAGATGGACCTCGCGCTCGACAGCGAGATTTCGACGCGGCACCTGAGCTTTATCGAAACCGGCCGTTCGCGGCCGAGCGCGGCGATGTTGCAGCGGATCGCCGACTGCCTCGAGGTTCCGCATCGCGCGCGCAACGCACTGCTGCTCGCGGGCGGCTATGCCCCCGACTATCAGGAGCGACCGCTCGACAGCGCCGAAATGGCCGGAATGAAAGCGATCGTCGAACATGTGCTCAAAGGGCACGAACCCTATCCCGCACTCGCGGTCGACCGGCACTGGAACATGGTCGCGGCGAACGCCGCGGTCGAAATCCTTGTCCGGCTGGCGGCGCCCGAACTGTTCGTGCCGCCGGTCAATGTGCTGCGGATCGCGCTGCACCCCGACGGACTCGCCCCGCATATCGTCAACCGCGGCGAGTGGCGCGCGCACCTGCTCGAACGGCTTGACCACCAGATCGACGCGAGTGCCGACGCCGGGCTGATCGCGCTGCGCGAAGAATTGGCCGGCTATCCTGCCGTCGCCGACGCGCACGACGGAAGCGAAGCGAACGGCATCGCGGTACCGCTGATCCTCGAGACGCCGATGGGGCAAATTCGCTTCGTTTCGACGGTGACGATCTTCGGGACGCCGGTCGATATCACTTTGTCCGAACTGGCGATCGAAGCATTTTTCCCGGCGGATGCCGAAAGCGCGGCCTTGTTGCAGGCGCTCGCAACGCAATAACCAACCTAGCGCCGCTTACCCTTGTGCTTGATGTTCGCGGGGCGGCCGCGTTTGCCGACCATATGCTTCCCGGCCTTGTCCTTCCCCATCGCCTTCCCTTTGACCCCGTCGCGGCGCGGCGGGCGGTTGCGGAAGCCGCCTTCGGGGGCGTCGGGCAGTTCGAAGCGCAGCGCGCCGCTGACCGGATTGGCATCCATCAGCCGGAGGTCCAGCCGCTGCCCGACGGTGTAGCTCACGCGGCCATGCTCGCTGTCGAGGCTGCGCGCGGCTTCGTCATAGAAGAAGCGTTCGCTGCCCAAGGTCGACACCGGCACCAGCCCGTCTCCACCAAGCCCGTCGACGGTGGCGAAGAAGCCGAAGGGCTGAACCCCGGTGATCCGCGCCGCGACAATCTCTCCGGCCTTGCTCGCAAGATAGGCCGCGACATAGCGGTCGACCGTCTCGCGCTCGGCCTCCATCGCGCGGCGTTCGAGCGCGCTGATCGCCTCGCCGATCCGCGACAGCCCTTTCGCGTCGGCCTCACCCAGCCCGGTGCGCGTCGGCAGGTCCTTGGGCTTTCCGGGTACCTCGAGCTTGTATGAATCGACCAGCGCGCGATGCACGATCAGGTCGGCGTAGCGGCGGATCGGCGAGGTGAAATGCGCATAGCTGCCGAGCGCAAGGCCGAAATGCCCGGCGTTGGCTGGACCATAATAGGCCTGCGTCTGGCTGCGCAGGATCGCCTGCATGATCTCGGGCAACCGGTCGTCTTCGGAAAAACCGTCGATCAGGCGGTTGAACACGGCGGGGGTAATCACCTGCCCCAGCGCAAAACTCTGCTCGAAGGTTTCAAGATAATCTTTCAGCCCAACGAGCTTTTCGCGGCTCGGCGGTTCGTGGATGCGGTACATCACGGGCGACTTCTTCGCCTCGAGCGCCTTCGCCGCCGCGACGTTCGCCGCGATCATATAATCCTCGATCAACCGCATCGAATCGAGCCGGTCGCGGACGCGGATTTCGGCGATGCTCCCCGCCTCGTCGAGGATCACCTGGCGTTCAGGAAGGTCGAGGTCGAGCGGGGCGCGGGCGGCGCGCGCCTTGGCGAGGAGCGCCCAGCAGGCCCACAGGTTCCGGAGCGTCGGGAGCACATCGGCGTCCCATTCGTCGCGCGGCGCGTCGGCGTCATAGGCCGCCTGCGCATGTTCATAGGCGATGTTGGCGCGAAGCCGCACCAGCGCGCGGTTGAAGCGCCATGACGTCACCTTGCCATGCTTGTCGATCACGAGATGGCACGCCATCGCCGCACGGTCCTGCCCCGCTTTCAGCGAACAAACGCCCGCCGACAGCGTTTCGGGAAGCATCGGGACAACTTGGTCGGGAAAATAGACGCTGTTGCCGCGCCGCCGCGCCTCGCGGTCGAGTTCGCCGTCGGGGCGGACATAATAGCTGACGTCGGCGATCGCGACGATCGCGCGGAAACCGCCCTTGTTGCCCGGCTCGTCGTCGGGGACCACCCAGACGGCATCGTCATGGTCGCGCGCGTCGATCGGGTCGATCGCAACGATCGGCACATCGCGCAGATCCTCGCGCCCGTCGGCGGTAAGCGGCAGTTTCGCCGCCTTTTCGGCCTCGGCAAGCGTTTCGGCGCCAAAGACATGCGGGATTTCGTGTCGCGCGATCGCGATCATGCTCAGCGATTTGGGCGCGAACGGGTCGCCGATGCGGTCGACGACCTTCGCCTTGATCGCGGGTCCCCGTCCCGTCAGCTCCGCACGCACAAGATCGCCGATATCGGCGCTACCCTTGTCGGCGACGGCAAAGTCATAGCGCGCGCGCTTGTCGGCGGGGCGCAGCCAGATCATCGGCTTGCCGCCGGGGCCCATATCTTCGACGAGAACCCCGATCACCATCTCGGCGCTCGCCGCGAGGCGCTTCATCGGGTGCGCGACATGGCCGTTGCCGCGCTCCTCGGTGCGCGCGAGGATACGGTCGCCGACGCCGAGTGCACCTTTTCGGCCCTGCTCCATCACGCGCAGCCGCGGTGCGGGTCCGGCGGCTTCCCAGCGTTCGGGCACCGCCCAGACATTACTCCCCTCGATCGCCGCGACGCGCAGCACGGTGACGCGCGGTAGTCCGCCATGTTTGTGGAACGCGCGGCCGGGGGCAAGGTCGACCAGCCCCTCGTCGGTCATGTCCTTGAGCAGCGCCTTCAGCGCGATCTTGTCGTTGCCGTGGAGCGCGAAATGCTTCGCGATCTCGCGTTTACCGACCGCGTCCTTGCTCTCTTCGATGAAGCGAAGGATCTGCTGGGGCGTCGGCAATCCGGTGTGTTGTTTGCGGGCCATCACCCGCGGATAGGGGGTAACGGGCGGCCCGTCACCCCCATCCGGATCAATAGGGCGAAATGTCGATGACCTGACCCGAAGGGCTTGCCTTACAGGTCGAGCGGTAATGGCCGGTCGCCATCGTGAACTCATAGTTGCCGCCGCCCGTGGTGCGCTGGCTGACCGCGACGCTGCTACCCCAGGGAGCGTTCTGATATTGATCGGCGCGGCGTTCGCATGCTGCGCGGGCCGCATCGGGCCCACCGCGCGCATAATTGCGATTTGCCATACGGCGGTTCGATGCTTCCTGTTCGCCCGCCATGAAACCGTCGTGATAACCCTCGCTGTCGTTGCGATCATATTGGGCGCCGTAGAGACCGTCGTTATAGCCGCGCGAATAGTCACCATCATGATTAGCGTCGCCATGGTCGCCATGCTTCTTCTTATGGCTGGCGAGCGCAGCGATCAGGCCGACGGCGGCGATCGCACCGACCGCTGCGGCGGCATCGCCGCCACCGCCATGGCCGCAACTGCTCGAATCGGCCTTGTTGACGCTGGCATAGCGTCCGTTGGAAACGACCACGCTGACGCAGGTGTTCGTGCCGCGGTTCCACCAATATTGAGCACCCCCGCTGGTCTTCGCCATCTCGTAGCCACGCGATTCCATAGCGGTTTCCGCCCCTGCTGCGCGGGCGCCGACGAGGTCGGAGACGTCCGACGGCGGCTTCGCGGCGGCAGGGCCAATGCTTGCCACAAGCATTGCTGCGATGATCGTCGAACCGGCAATTTGTCTCTTCATGACCTTTTCCCCTGTCAAAACGCCTGGAATAGAGATGCGCCCCACCGCGGCCGGGTGCATCGCCCGTGCCTTGCGGGTGCTATCCTATCAGATTTATGACAGGGGCCGAACCGGTTTCGTCGCCGGACTGCCTGCAATTTTCGTCAGTAGGTCCGCCCGATCAGCACGCGTTCGACCGCGGGGTCGCCGGTAAAGAAGCAGGCGCCGTCGGCGGGCGCCGCGTCGAGCGGCGTGTTGCGCATCGTCAGTTTGAGCGCCTTCAATTGTTCGACGACCTTGTCGAGCGCAGCGCCGGTCGGACGCGACCATTGCACTTCGACCCAGCCGACGAACTTGTCGTCGCCGGCGAAATGCGCCTTGAGGTCGGTGACGTCGCGGCGGATATTGGCGTGGAGCCGCGCGTGCGCCTCGCCATGAAGGCTCGTCTGGATATCCGTGAGGGTCGCGACCGCGTCGGCCACAAAGTCGCCCTTGGCGATGAACGCCGAATTGAGCTTGCCATCATCCTTGTACAGCCGATCACGGCGGATCACCGCGACATTGCCGCCAGCGACGTCGCGCGGGCCGACCTCGACAATGACCGGCGCGCCCTTCTTGACCCAGCCCCAGCGCTTGGTCTGCGCCTTGTTCGCGCCGGTATCGAGCAGCACGCGGACGGGCTCGCGGAAGGCGTCGAGCGCCTTGAGCTGCGCTTCGAGATCGCGGCAATAATCGAGGATCGCCTGATCCTCCTCATTGTCGCGCAGCATCGGCACGATCACGATCTGGTGCGGCGCGATGCGCGGCGGACAGCGCAGCCCGTCGTCGTCGCCATGCGTCATGATGACGCCGCCGATCATCCGCGTCGACGTACCCCAACTCGTCGTGTGGCACAGGCTGTGACCGCCGTCCTTGTCCTGGTAGCGGATGTTCGCCGCCTCGGCGAAGCCGGTGCCGAGATAGTGCGAGGTGCCGGCCTGCAGGGCCTTGCCGTCCTGCATCATCGCCTCGATCGAATAGGTCGCGACGGCGCCCGGAAAGCGCTCATGCTCGGGCTTTTCACCCGCGACCACCGGCATCGCAAGGACGTCCTCGGCGAAGGCGCGGTACATTTCGAGCGCGCGCAGCGTCTCGGCCATCGCGTCGTCGCGATCGGCGTGCGCGGTATGGCCTTCCTGCCACAGAAATTCGCTGGTGCGCAGGAACATGCGCGTACGCATTTCCCAGCGCACGACGTTCGCCCACTGGTTGACCTTCAAAGGCAGGTCGCGCCAGCTCTGCACCCAGCGGCTCATCGCCGAGCCGATCACCGTTTCCGACGTCGGGCGAACGATCAGCGGCTCTTCCAGCTTCGCCTCGGGATCGGGGACGAGCTTGCCCTTGCCGTCGGCGATCAGGCGGTGATGAGTGACGACCGCCATTTCCTTTGCAAAACCATCGACATGGTCGGCTTCCTTCTCAAAGAAGCTCAAGGGAATAAACAGCGGGAAATAGGCGTTCTGGACCCCCGCATCCTTTATCGCGGTATCCATCACCTTTTGGATGCGTTCCCAGATGCCGTAGCCCCACGGCTTGATCACCATGCAGCCGCGAACGCCCGATTCCTCGGCGAGGTCGGCTTCGGCAATGACATCCTGATACCAGGCCGCGAAGTCGGCCTGCCGGGTTACGCTGAGCGCATGTTTGACCATGATAGTTTGTATTTTCCGTAGCTGGGGCGCCGTGGCGGCCCGATTATTTCTTTTTGGCGAGCTCGGACTTGAGCTCGGCGATCTCGGCCTTGAGCGCCTCGATCTCGGCATCCTTCGTTTTGCCGGCGCCTGGCATGAAAGCGCCCGCCGCTTGCTGGAACATCTCCATGTTGCGGCGCGTCAGTTCGGCAAGCGGGTTGGAGCCGAGCGCGCCTTCGAGCGCCGAGCGGACATCCTGCTGGTTCTTGCGGAACGCGGTCATCGAGGCTTCGAGATATTGCGGCACCATCGACTGCATCTTGTCGCCATACATGCCGATCAGGTGGCGCAGGAAATTGACCGGAAGCAAGGTTTCGCCGCGCGTTTCCTCGTCCATGATGATCTGGGTGAGGACATTGTGCGTGATATCCTCGCCGCTCTTGGCATCGACGACGCGGAAATCGCGGCCGTCGCGGACCATCGTGCCAAGATCCTCGAGAGTGATGTAGCAGCTGCGCTCGGTATCGTAGAGCCGCCGGTTGGCGTATTTCTTGATCGTGACGACGTCATCCTCCGTCGCCCCCTTGGACTTCGCCATCTTGACCCGCGCTCCTGCATTCCGGTTTCGACGACCCGTCGCGCCGGATATTTGATGGCCGCCGCATTAGCATCAATCCATGATGCGTCGCAACATACGCCGCGCACGGACCGCCATCGCGAAGAGATGATTCGCCACGGCCAACTTTGCAATGCCGCTCGTCGAGGCGACCTCCAGCCCGGTGGGCATAGGCCAAGCGGGAAAAAGCGGGAAGACGACCAACGCAACTTAGTTTCAAAAGATATCAGATTTCTGGTATTTCCATCGCGTGAAAGCGCCGCGCAAGGCCGTTCCTTTCGCGCGGCGGAACTTTGATTCCACGCGCGGCCGAACATCGGCGCGCCGCACCTGTTGCGAAATTGCAACAGCGCCGCACCAGAGTCTCAAGACCGTCAGAAAAAATTCATCAAGGGCTTGTGCCTTCGAAATTTTCTGTCTTTCTGGAGGGTAATCCGTTCATCCCACTCTTTGAACGGCTAACCGGGGAATACATCATGAAGAAAACTAGCCTGCTAGTGCGGGGCTCTGCCCTGACGCTTGCTTTGTTCAGTGCAATGCCGACGATGGCTCAGGAAGCCAGCGTCCCGGCCGACGACGCAGCGGAAGCTGCCGAAGGCACGATCGTCGTGACCGGCTCGCGCATTCGCCGCCCGAACCTCGAATCGACCGTGCCGATCACGTCGATCACCGGCGAAAGCTTTTTCCAGCAGGGTCAGACGAACATCGGCGATACGCTGAACGACCTGCCGCAGCTGCGCAGCACCTTTGCACAGCAGAACCCGGGCCTCGGCATCGGTATCGCGGGCCTCAACCTGCTCGACCTTCGCGGCCTTGGCACGCAGCGCACGCTCGTTCTGGTCAACGGCCGTCGTCACGTCCCTGCCGACATCTTGTCGAACGCCGTGTCGCCCGACATCAACACCATCCCGAACGACCTGATCGAACGCGTTGACATCGTCACCGGCGGCAACTCGGCGATTTACGGTTCGGACGCGATCGCAGGCGTCGTCAACTTCATCCTTCGCCGTGACTATGACGGCCTCCAGCTTCGCGCCCAGGGCGGCATCACCGAAGAAGGCTTTGGCGGCAACCAGTATTTCTCGGCCATGTACGGCAAGAATTTCGCCGAAGGCCGCGGTAACGTCACTCTGCATGGCGAATATTCGCGCCAGGATCGCGTGTTCGCGTCGGACATCCCGGCGTTCCAGCGCCAGGATGCCTTTGGCGTGATCGACAGCGACGCCGGCGCCGGAATCGTCAATGGCGGCGACGGCTTCCCGGATCGCGTTTTCATCCGCGATATCCGCAGCTCGACGATCCACTTCAACGGTCTCGTGCCGATCAACCAGCGCAACGCAGCGGGCGCTGCCTGCGGCAACGGCACGCTCGCCAACAACGGCGGCCCGAACAGCCTCGGCACGCCGTACAACTGCACCTATATCTTCACCAACGAAGGCCGCCTCGTCCCGCAGACGGGCTCGCGCTACGGTGCGGGTATTCTCGGCGGCATCGCCGGAGGCAACGGCCAGACGGGCCGTGAAGGCAAGCTGCTTTCGGTGCTTCCGTTCACCGAACGCTATAACTTCAACATGCTGGCGCGGTTCGAAGTCAACGAGCAGTCGGAACTGTTCCTCGAAGCCAAGTGGAACCGCGTCAACGCGCTCGGCAACAACGCCGGTCCGGCAGGCATCCAGGGTACGCTGCAGCAGTTCGACTATCGTGAGCGCACGCGCATCGATAACCCGTTCCTGAATCCGGCGGACCGCACACTGCTTTCCAACCTGATCCTGAACTCGGGCTGCCGGCCTGACCTTCTGGTCACCTGCCCTGCCGGCGGGAACCTGACCGCAGCGGATCGCGCGGCGATCGCGGATGGCTCGTACCGCTTCGTCGTCGCACGCTCGCTGCTCGACGTCGGCATTCGCGACGAAAAGTTCCAGCGTGACACCTGGCGCGTTGTTGGCGGCCTGCGCGGGACGTTCAACGATGACTGGAACTACGAACTGTCGATGAACTACGGCAAGTTCCGTGAAGACGTGACCACCACGGGCTTCATCGATCGCCAGCGGTTCATGCTCTCGCTGGACGCGGGCCGTAACCCGGTCACCGGCGCGATCCAGTGCCGTTCGCAGTTCGACCCCGCTTCGGCTGTCCGGTTCCAGAACGCTGGTTTCGGCGATCCGGCCGTCAACCAAAACCGCCTTGCGGCCGATATCGCGGCTTGCGTGCCCTATAATCCGTTCGGCGGCCTGGATAACAGCGCGGCGATCGATTATTTCAGCCGCACCTTCACCGCTTCGTCGGGGCTGTCGCAGTTCATTGCGTCGGGCTTTGTCGCGGGTGACACCAGCGGGTTCTTCAACCTGCCGGGCGGTCCGGTCCGCTTCGCGATCGGCGCCGAATACCGCAACGAGCGGGCGTTCTACGAACAGGATCCGTTCGTCACGGGTGGCTACACCAATGGCGTTTCGATCCCGTCGTTCCGTCCGAAGCCGTTCGAAGTGAAGGAAGCCTATGGCGAAATCCAGCTTCCGCTGCTGAAGGAAGTGCCTTTCGCATATGAACTGACGCTCAGCGGCGCAGGTCGTGTCGCGAAGTATCAGGGCAATGTCGGTACGGTTTATTCGTACAATGCCGGCATCGACTATGCGCCGGTCGAAGACGTTCGCTTCCGCGCCAACTACAGCCGCGCGGTTCGCGCTCCGAACGTTTCGGAAACGGCATTCCCGCTGGTTCCGAACTTCCAGACGATCACCGATCCCTGCAACCCGGGGCAGCGCGGTACGGGCATCCGTGCAACGAACTGCGCAACCGCTCTGGGCGCGCAGCTTGGCCTGCTCACCGACGTCAACCAGTCGCTCGGCATCGTCAGCGGCAGCAACCCGAACCTGGTCGCGGAAACCTCGGATTCCTACACCTATGGCGTGGTCATCCAGCCCCGCTTCATTCCGGGTCTGAACCTGTCGGTCGACTATTACGACATCACGGTGAACGGCATCATCACGTCGCTGACCGCGCAGCAGATCCTCAACAGCTGCTATGACTCGGCGTCGCTCGACAACGTGTTCTGCCGTCAGTTCAGCCGCAACCTGACCAACGCTCCGGTCAACGGCGATCAGCCTGGTCGTATTGTGACCAACTCGCTGATCGTGGCGCCGCTGAACTTCGCTAGCCGCGAACGCAAGGGCATCGACGTCAATCTGTCGTATCGCACGGCCCTGACCGACGATGTAAGCCTGAACACGAACCTGATCTACACGCACAACCTGAAGATCAGCAACTATCAGGACTCGATCAACCCCGACTTCGAGAACCGCATTCTCGGCGAACTGGGCGATCCGAAGGACGAGTTCCGCTGGGACGTCGACCTGGGCGTCGGTCCGTTCACCTTCGGTTACCGGATGCGCTACATCGGCCCGATGTACCTCAACACCTATGAGGATCTTAACGAGCTGAACGGCCTTCCGCCGCAGAACATCGACTATGCCGATGTCGATAAGTACCCGCGGGTGTTCTACCACGACCTGCGTTTCGAATGGGACGTCAACAAGTCGTCGGGCGGTCCGAACATCAACTTCTATGCTGGTGTCGACAACGTCCTCGACAAGATGCCGCCGTACGGCTCGACCGCAACCGGCGCTGGCAGCGCGATCTACAGCTTCCGTGGTCGCAGCTTCTATGCAGGTGCCCGCGCTCGCTTCTGATCGCACAACCTTTAACAGAATTCGGGGGACGAGAGCTTGCTCTCGTCCCCCTTTTCTTTGGCTGGACGCGCCAGAGGCAACGAGCGCGCGGCGCAGGTCGCTAGCAGCAGCCCAGAGACAGCTATTGTCGGTGTTTTGGCGCCGTTCGGCGCGGCAGGGCGCTAGATCCAGATACGCTCGAACCGCGCGCCCAGCCCGGTCAGCAATTCATATTGCGACAGTCCGCTACGCACGGCAGTTCCCGGCAGGTCGTAGTCGAGCGTTAGCCAGTCGCCTTCGCCGATCGCACCCGCGTCGCTCGCGTCGAACGCAATCAAATCCATCGACACGCGGCCGATCAACGGCAGCACATGCCCCTGCCAGCTTGCACCGGCGCCCGTCGCGGCGTGGCAGCGCAGGAAGCCGTCGGCATAGCCCATGTTCGCAATGGCGACGCGCGAGGCGCGCGGGGCGGTCCATGTCGCGCCATAACCGACGCCCTCGCCCGCGGGCACGTCCCGTACCTGCAATATGCGCGTTTCGGGATAGGCGACTTGGCGGATATGCCCCTCCGCCTCAACCCGCGGCATACCGCCATAAAGGGCAATGCCGGGACGCGTCAGGTCGAAGGCATAATCGGCGCCGAGACAGATCCCCGCGCTGTTGGCGAGGCTGTAGCGCCGCGCGGAAACCGCTTCGCGAACGGCACGGAAGGCCGCGAGTTGCCCGGCATTCTGGTCGCTATCCTCATCGGCCGAAGCGAGATGGCTCAGCAAGGTTTCGATGCGAAGGCCGTCGAGTGCGCCGGACATCGCCTCTTCGACACGGAGCCCAAGGCGGTTCATCCCGGTATCGACCATCACGTCGCACGGTCGCCCTTCCCCCGCCTCACGCCAGCGCGCGACCTGCGCGAGGCTGGCGAGCACCGGGCGCACGGGGAGCGTGCGTGCAGCGACCATATCGCTCGCACCAACACCGTGGAGCACCGAGAGCGACACGCCTTCGGGCAAGGGCATCAGCGCGGCGGCCTCGGCCCAGGTTGCGACGAAGAAGTCGCGGCATCCCGCCGCCGCGAGATGGTGCATCACCGCCCGCGCACCGAGACCATAGCCATCGGCCTTCACCGCCGCCCCGCACGCCGCGGCACCGCTTCGGGCGGCAAGCCAGCGCCAGTTGGCGACGAGGGCTTCGCGGTCGAGGCGAAGGCGAAGGGGCGACGATACTTCGATCATCCCCCGCCACTATACGGGTTCGCAGGCCGCGCCAATGGGGTGATCAGGCCGCGGGTGTCGTCCCCGGAGCCGCTTTGTCCCACTGCCCCTCGACCGGGTCCTTGAGCATGAAAGCCGTCACGAGGAACGCGACGAGCACCACGCCCCATGTGTACCACAGGCCCGCATAGGCATTGCCGGTCTTTGCGATGATGAAGCTGGCGATCAGCGGCAGGAACCCGCCAAAATAGCCGGTGCCGAGGTGGTAAGGGATCGACAGCGACGAATAGCGGACGTGCGGCGGAAACATTTCGGACAGCAGCGCCGCGACGGGGCCGTAGGTGAAACCCGACAGCGCGCTGAGGCCGAGCAGCGCGAGGAAGATGATCGCGATGCTGCCCGCGCCGGGGACCTGCTTCGCGAAGTCATACCCCATCGCTTCGAGCGCGGGCTGCAACAGCGCGGGATCCTCGCTTGCAACCTCGCGGTCGCCGATCCGGATCTTCACGCTGTCGAAACCGCTGTCGGTCGCGACCACCGTGTAGGGCACGCCGAGCTTGGTCAGCTCGCCCAGCGTGCGCCCGCACGCCGTTGCCTGCTTCTGCGCAAACGGATCGAAGCTGCACTGCGACCCGGTCACCGTCACGGGTGCGCGTTCGGCGGCGGCGGTCAGCGCGGGATTGCCGACGCTGCCCATCCACCAGAAGAGCGGGAAGAGCAGAACGAGCGTCGCGGCATAACCCCAGACGATCGGTTTCTTGCGCCCGACACGATCGGACAGGCGGCCAGCCCAGATGAAAAAGCCCATGCCGACCGCAGCCGCACAGCCGACGATGATTTCGGCGGCGGTATCCTCGACCTTCATCGGTCCTTTGAGGAAGGAGAGACCCGAGAACATCGCGGTATACCAAATCACCGTCAGCCCGGCGGCGATGCCGAACAGCGCGATGAAGATGCGGCGCGGGTTGCCCGGATAGGTGAAGCTTTCCTTGAGCGGATTCTTCGCGAGCTCGCCCTCCGCCTTCATCGCCTGGAACACCGGGCTTTCGGACAGTTTGAGGCGCATCCACAGCGAAATCGCGAGCAGGATGATCGAGAGCAGGAAGGGCACGCGCCAGCCCCAGCTTTCCCACACGGCATCGGGCATCAGCGCCTTGCAGCCGAGCACGACGATCAGGCTGAGCACGAAACCGCCGACGACGCTCGCCTGGATGAAACTGGTATAAAAACCCCGCTTTCCGGGCGGCGAATGTTCGGCGACATAGACAGCAGCGCCGCCATATTCGCCGCCGAGTGCGAGGCCCTGCAACACGCGGAGCAGGATCACGATGATCGGCGCGGCGATCCCGATCGTCGCGGCCGACGGGATCAGCCCGACACCGGCGGTGGCGATGCCCATCAATGTGACGGTGACGAGGAAAGTATATTTGCGGCCTAACCGGTCGCCGAGGAAACCGAACAAGACCGCGCCGAGGGGACGAAAACCGAAACCGACTGCGAAGCCGGCCCACACCAGCAGCGTTTCGAGCGTCGCATTGTCGCTGGGAAAGAATGCCTTGCCGATGATCGCCGCGAGCGTGCCGTAGATGAAGAAATCATACCATTCGAACACCGTACCCGCCGACGAAGCGGCGATGACCATGCGAATATCTTTCGCGGTCGGTTCGTAAACGGCGCCGGGTCCGGCGGCGGCACTTTCGGTCATATACTCTCCCCCGCCCCATCGCCTTTTGCATGGGGCTTTCGCCCTTCTCTACCGGGCAAGCGCCACCGCGCAAGCCTTCTTGGCGTAGCGTCAAAGCGGTGGCAGGATGGCGCCCATGCAGTTCATCGACCTTTCGATCCCGATCACCAACGACGTCGTCTCCGACCCGCCGGTGATGCGCCCGAACATCACCTATATGACCCACGAAAATACGTGGGAGCAGATCGCGATGTTCTTCCCCGGACTGACGCGCGTGGATTTGCCCGACGGCGAAGGCTGGGCGGTCGAGATGCTGTCGCTGAGCACGCATAACGGCACGCATATGGACGCGCCCTGGCATTATCATTCGACCACCGACAGCGGCGCATCGCCCGCCCCATCGATCGACGAAGCGCCCCTCGACCTCTTCTTTCGTCCGGGCGTCAAGCTCGACTTTTCGGATCGGCCACACGGCCATGTTATCAGCGGCGCCGAAGTCGAGGCCGAACTCGCGCGGATCGGGCACGACCTCCAGCCATTCGACATCGTGCTCGTCCAGTCGGGCGCGGTCTATGGCACCGACAATTTCACCGATCAGGGCTGTGGCATGGGCGCCGACGCGACGCTCTACCTGACCGAGCGCGGCGTGCAGGTGGTCGGCACCGACGCGTGGAGCTGGGACGCACCGTTCAGCCATACCGCGAAGCGCTGGGCCGAGACGCGCGACCCGTCGATCATCTGGGAAGGGCACAAGGCCGGGCGCATCCGCCCCTATTACCAGATCGAGAAGCTGACCAACCTTGCCGCGATCCCCGCGACGGGGTTCACCTTCAGCTGCTTCCCCGTGAAGATCGAGCGCGCGAGCGCGGGCTGGATCCGTGCGGTGGCGCTGGTGGACGGTTGAACGGTCGGGATCAATCGATTGCGGACATTCTCGCAGGTCAGTGCATAACCGAATATAGGTAACGTCTCAGCTGATGAAGATGCATTCCCCAGTGGGACTGGTAGCCGAAGCGAAACTCCCAAATGGCATCGTCGACTGCACCGTGTTTGATTAGCCAAAGAACGCCAGACAGGTCGCGCGCTATGTCGGCAAGGTCGTCAATGGCATCGCCTTGGGTAAGTTGTTGGTCTAAGCCCTCCATCGGTTCGGCGTGCGCATAAAGGCCGAGTTCCGGGAATGAAGCAGAAGCACGCGCCGCCAACGGCTCGTAAGGCACCGATGGAGCTTCATCTTCGGTACCAGGTTCAACTTCTGGCGAGCGGTGATATTCGATCACGAGGCGGTCTAAAGCCTCGCACAGTCGGGAGAGCCTAACGCCATCCTCGTCAGGCTTGTCCTTGAACAGGGCAAGATAGTCATGGATGGCAGATTCTATCGAGGCTGGAGAATGGTCGGACATGAGCATCTGTTCCAACATTGGCACCGAAAACTTACCCCGACGCAGACGAAAAGGACCGTTGCGGGGCGCTACGCCCGCCCGGTCAGCACGTCAGGGTCGGCCCAGCCGTTCACATAGGCGACGTAATAGAGGACGAAGGTGACCGTCGCGGCGATCGTCATCTGCAGCAGGATGCGGCCGGGGCGAAAGGTTGCGGGCGCACCCGGTTCCTGTCCGCGCACCAGCGGCGTCGCATCATCGCTCGCGCGCCGGCCATGGAAGGGCAGCACGAAAAAGGCGCTGAATGCCCAGAACAGCAGGTAGATGGCGAGCGCCGAAGTCCATTTCATCGCAGTCGTTCCCCGATCAGATTTCGACGAGCATCACATCGACGACGGGTTTTTTCCCCGTCCAGTCGGTGGCGACGCGGCGCACGCCGAGACGGATCGCCTCGCGCAGCCGCTCCTCGTCGCGCGCGGGTCCGGTGGCGGCCTGTTCGGCGGCTTCGCGCATCTCGTCGATGAAGGCTTCGCGCTCATCCTCGACCGGCACACCGCGATAGCTGACCGCGCTTTCGACGAAGCGCTTGTCGGAGAAGATCACCGCGACGGTGATGTGGCCGTTGAGCGAAAGCTTGCGGCGTTCGTTGATCGTCTCGCCATCGGCGGGCAGGATGACATCGCCGTCGAGGATCAGCCGCCCCGCATGGACGCGCTCGACGATCTTCGCCGCGCCCGGCGCCAGTTTCACCAGGTCGCCATTTTCCTGCACCAGCGCGTGCGGCACGCCCGTTTCGAGCGCAAAGCGGGCCTGTTCGTGCATGTGGCGGATTTCGCCATGGACTGGGAGGACGAGTTTCGGCCGCAGCCAGCCATAGAGCGCTGCGAGTTCGGGCTGCCCCGGGTGGCCGCTGACGTGGATATGCGCCTGCTTTTCGGTGACCGTCAGCACGTCCTTGGCGGCGAGCTGGTTCATGATCCGTCCGATCGCGACCTCGTTCCCCGGGATCTGTTTCGACGAAAAGACGACGGTGTCGTCCGCCTCGAGCTTGATCTGGTGGATGTCGGCCGCCATCCGCGCGAGCGCGGCGCGGGGTTCGCCCTGCCCGCCCGTCGCGATCACCATCACCTTGTCGCGCGGCAGCCGCATCGCTTCGTCGAAGTCGACCGTCGGCGGGAAATCCTTGAGGTAGCCGACCGAGCGTGCGACGCCGAGGATGCGGTCGAGCGAGCGGCCCGCGACGCACAGGCTGCGCCCGGTCGCCTTCGCCACCGCGCCCAATGTGGCAAGGCGCGCAGCGTTCGACGCGAAGGTCGTGACGACCACCCGTCCCTTTGCCGCACCGACCGCCTGCTCCAGCCCCTTGCGCAATCCGCCCTCGCTGCCGGAGGCTTCCGGATTGAAGGCGTTGGTCGAATCGCAGACGAGAACGTCGACGCCTTCATCGCCGATCGCGGTCAGCGCCGCGGCGGTCGCGGGCTGCCCAAGGATCGGTTCCTCGTCGAGCTTCCAGTCGCCGGTGTGGAACACGCGGCCGTAAGGCGTGTCGATCACCACCGCGCTCATTTCGAGGATCGAGTGCGCGAGCGGGATCAGCCGGATACCGAAGGGGCCGAGCTGGAAATTGTCGTCGATATCGACGGTCCGCAGGTCGACGTCCTTCTCCAGCCCCTCTTCGGCGAGCTTGTGCGCGATCAGCCCCGCGGTGAAGCGGTTGGCATAGAGCGGCACGCCGAGGTCGGCGGCGAGATAGGGCAGCGCGCCGATATGATCCTCGTGCCCGTGCGTGAGGATGATGCCGAGCAGGTCCTTCTTGCGATCCTCGATGAATTCAAGGTCGGGCATGACGATGTCGATGCCGGGATAATCGTGGCTGCCAAAGGTCACGCCGAGGTCGGCCATGATCCATTTGCCGTCGCAGCCGTAAAGATTGGCGTTCATGCCGATCTCGCCCGATCCTCCCAATGCGAGGAAAAGCAGCTCCTTGCCCGGAGTCGTCATATATTTGGGTTCCGTTGATTATAGAGGTGCATCAACCCGTTGAGTGTCAGGTCGGGTTCGATACGATCGAACAGGTGCGCCTGTTCCTGAAAAAGTGTTGCGAGGCCGCCGGTTGCGATGACGGTGAGCGGCTTGCCGATCTCGGCCTTCATGCGCGCGATCAGCCCTTCCATCATCGAGACATAGCCCCAATAGACGCCGATGAGCATCTGGCTTTCGGTTGTGCGGCCGATCACGCTCGTCGTGGCGGGCGCCTCGATCGCGATGCGCGGCAGCTTCGCCGCGGCGGCGACCAATGCCTCCAATGACAGGTTGACGCCGGGGGCGATGATCCCGCCCAGATAGGCACCGTCGGGGCCGATATGGTCGAGCGTCGTCGCGGTGCCGAAGCTGATGACGAGCTTGTCCTTGCCGGGTTCGACCGCCTGCGCCGAGATTGCGTTGACCGCGCGGTCGGCGCCCACCGACTGCGGCTCGTCGACCTTGAGCGCGATGCCCCAGGTCACGGGCTCGCGCCCGGCGACGAGCGCATCGACGCCGAAATATTTGTGCGCCAGCAGCTGGAGGTTGTGGAGCGCGCGCGGGACGACGGTCGAGATGATCACCGCCTCGACATCGGCGCGATCATGCCCCTCGATCCGCATCAGCTGGTCGAGCCACACCATATATTCGTCCGCGGTGCGGCGGTCGTCGGTCGCAATGCGCCAGCGCGCAAGCAACTCCGCGCCGCGGAACAGCGCGAATTTGGCGTTGGTGTTGCCGACATCGATCGCGAGCAGCACGGTCAATTCCCCTCCTTCACGGGGCGCTGCAATTCGACATCGCCCGCATGGATCAGCATGACCTCTCCGCTCGCACGGCGCAAGCGCAGCGCCCCGTCGGGCGCGAGGCCGTCGAATGTCCCGTCGATACCCTGTTCGGACACGCGCAGCGGCGTCCCGATCGGGTGCGCCTGCGCGGTCCACGCGGCGGTGATGCGGTCGATGCCTTCGTGCCGCCAGGTCCACAACGCGTCGGTCAGCGCGACCGCGAGTACCTCGGCAAAGCGGTCGCGGTCGATCGTCACGCCCTTGTCGGCAAAGCCGACGGTGGGCCGGTCGGGCAGCTCGGGTGCCGAAACCAGGTTGACCCCCATACCGATGACGATGCTGTCCCCTGCGCGTTCGAGCAGGATGCCGGTGCATTTCACGCCCTCGATCAGCAGGTCGTTCGGCCATTTAAGGCGCGCATCGACACCCGGCGCGAGGGTCGCGACGGCCCTTGCCAGCGCGACACCGGCGACGAGCGACAGGCCCGCCGGCGACGGGTCGCCCGCGGTCAGGTGAACGACGGTCGATCCCATGAAATTGCCGAGCCCGTCGCCCCATGCGCGGCCAAGGCGTCCGCGTCCGGCGGTTTGCCGGTCGGCGACGAGCCAATGCCCTTCGCCGACATGCTCGCCGCCTGCCAGCCGCGCCAGCAGGTCGGCGTTGGTCGAACCTGTCTGCGCGATCCGCTCTATCGGCGGGATCAGAACAGCACCGCGGCGGCGCTGGCCGAAACGACCGCCAGCACGGGGATGAAGAGGTAACCGATGACCGAAAGCCACAGCGCGCTCGCGGTGATGACCGCATCCTCGACGATCACGCCGCCGCCCCCGGGGATCTCGGTGTCCGACTTGTCATCGAAATACATCATCTTGATGATCGCGATGTAGTAGAACGCGCCGATCACCGATGCGACGATGCCCGCGACCGCCAGCGGCACGAGGTTCGCGTTCACCGCGGCCTCGAACACCAGATACTTCGGCCAGAAACCGAAGAGCGGCGGGATGCCGGCGAGGCTGAACATGAACACCGCCATCGCCGCAGCGAGGCCCGGGCGGCGCTGCGACAGGCCGGCGAGTGCCGGGATGCTCTCGATCTGGTTGCCGCTCGCGTCGCGCAGTTGCAGCACGACGAGGAAGGTACCGAGCGTCGTCACGACATAGACGAGCAGATAAGTCAGCACGCCCTCGACGCCCTGCTGCGTTCCCGCGGCGAGGCCGATCAGCATGAAGCCGACATTGTTGATCGACGAATAGGCCAGCAGGCGCTTGATATTCTTCTGCCCGATCGCGCCGACCGCACCGAGGATGATCGATGCGAGCGCGAGGAAGATGATGATCTGCTGCCACGCGCCCACCGCCGGACCCATCGCGTCGATCACGACGCGCGTCATCAGCGCCATCGCCGCGACCTTGGGCGCGCTGGCGAAGAAGGTCGTCACCGGGGTCGGCGCGCCTTCATAGACGTCGGGCGTCCACATGTGGAACGGCACGGCGCTGACCTTGAAGCCAAGGCCGGCGAGCACGAAGACGATACCGAAGATCAGCCCGATATTGAGCTCGCCGCCGAGCACCTTTGCGATGCCAGCAAAGTCGGTCGTCCCGGTGAAGCCGTAGAGCAGCGAAATGCCGTAGAGCAGCATCCCCGACGCGAGCGCGCCGAGAACGAAATATTTGAGGCCGGCTTCGCTCGACCGGTCGTCGGTGCGCATGAAGCTTGCGAGCACATAGGCGGCAAGGCTGTTGAGCTCGAGCCCGACATAAAGCGTCATCAGGTCGCGCGACGAGGCCATGATGCCCATACCGAGCGCGGCGAACAGGATCAGTACCGGATATTCGGCGCGCATCGTACCGCTGAAAAAGCGCGGCGCGATGAGGATGCTGATAAAGCTCGCGGCATAGATCAGGAGCTTGGCAAAACCGCCGAAACCATCGACCGAGAGCGTGCCCGAAAAGACTGTCGTCTCAACACCGAACAGCGCGACGACGGCCGCCGCGGCGGCGGCGAGCGTCAGCAAGGCGCTGAGCTGGTACAGGCCGACCTGCCGGTCACCGAGGAAGGTGCCGAGCATCAGGGTGATCAGCCCGCCGATCGTCAGGATCAGTTCGGGCCAGATGAGCATCAGGTCGGCGGTCATTGGGCGCCTCCTGCATGCGCCGAGCCGTGGGCGGTTTCACCGTGCGCCTTCGCGGGCTTCGGCTTGCCGGCGGCGAGATGTGCGTCACCCGCAGGCTTCGCCGGGGCAAGCCGCGCAACCACGGTGGTCACATCGCCGCGCATCGGCGCGAGGAAGCTTTCGGGATAGACACCCATCCACAGCGCCACGGCAGCGAGCGGTGCGAGGATCGCCCATTCGCGGGGGTTGAGATCGGGCATCGCCTTCACATCGTCCTTGGTGAGTTCGCCGAACACGATCCGGCGGTAGAGATAAAGCATATAGGCGGCGCCGAGGATGATCCCGGTGGTGCACACGAAGGCGACCCAGCTCGAGGCTTCGTAGATGCCCGCGAGGCTCAGGAACTCGCCGACGAAGCCGCTGGTCCCCGGCAGGCCGATCGAGGCCATGGTGAACAGCATGAAGAACAGCGCATAGGCCGGCATGTTCACCGCAAGGCCGCCGTAACGGTCGATCTCGCGCGTGTGGAGCCGGTCATAGATCACCCCGACGCAGAAGAAGAGCGCCGCGGACACGACACCATGGCTGAGCATGATGATCAGCGCGCCTTCGATACCCTGCTGGTTGAACGCGAACAGGCCCGCGGTGACGATCGCCATGTGCGCGACCGACGAGTAAGCGATCAGCTTCTTCATATCGCTCTGCACCAGCGCGACGAGGCTGGTGTAGACCACCGCGATCATCGACAGGCCGAACACGATCCACATCAGCTGCGCGGAGGCATCGGGGAACATCGGCATCATGAAGCGGATGAAGCCATAGGCGCCGAGCTTCAAGAGCACGCCGGCCAGGATCATCGAGCCCGCGGTCGGCGCCTGCACGTGCGCATCGGGAAGCCAGGTGTGGACGGGCCACATCGGCATCTTGACCGCAAGGCTGGCGAAGAAGGCGAGCCACAGCCATGTCTGCATTTCCGGCGGGAAATTATAGACCAGCAGCGTCGGGATGTCGGTGGTTCCGGCCTCCGCGATCATCGCGATCATCGCGATCAGCATCAGCACCGAGCCGAGCAGCGTGTAGAGGAAGAATTTGAACGCCGCATATTTGCGGTTCGCACCGCCCCAGATGCCGATGATGAAATACATTGGGATCAGGCCGGCTTCGAAGAAGATGTAAAAGAGCAGCAGGTCCTGCGCCATGAAGACGCCGATCATCACGACTTCCATGATCAGGAACATCGACATGTAGAGACCGACGCGCTGCTTGATCGATTCCCAGCTAGCGAGGATGCACAGCGGCATCAGGAACACGCTGAGCATGATCAGCATCAGCGCCATTCCGTCGATGCCCAGCGCCCACTGGAAACGGCCGAACAGGTCAGCGCGTTCGGTGAACTGCCACTGCGCACCGCCGATATCGAAATTCGCCCACAGGATGCAGCCGAGGACGAAGGTCACCAGCGTTGCGCCGAGCGCGACCCAGCGCGCCGTCTTGTCGCCGGTGAACAGGCA
Source organism: Sphingopyxis sp. (assembly GCF_035998905.1). Taxonomy (GTDB): domain Bacteria; phylum Pseudomonadota; class Alphaproteobacteria; order Sphingomonadales; family Sphingomonadaceae; genus Sphingopyxis. The sequence goes on from NZ_DASYHG010000024.1 coordinate 338,816, forward strand.
GAGGATGGAGGCGACCGCGGGGACCGCCAGCATCAGCGAAAGGATGGGAAAGCCGCTCACAGGAAATTCACCATGGCCCAGCTGGCGAGGCCGACAAGACCGAGCAGCATCACAAACGCATATCCATAAACATAACCCGATTGCAGCCGGACCGCGAGACGGGTCCCCCCAGCGACGAGCGCCGCCGCACCATCGGGACCGAAGCGGTCGATGGTCTGCTCATCGCCGCGCTTCCAGAAGAAGCGGCCGATCGCGAAGGCAGGCTTCACGAAGACGATGTTGTAGAGCTCGTCGAAATACCATTTGTTGTACAGGAACTGGTGGAGCAGCTTGAACTGCGCCACGAAACGCGCCGGCAGCGTGGTGTTGCGGATATAGCTGTTCCACGCGAGGAACAGGCCGATCGCCATCACCGTGAACGGCGTCCATTTCACCCACAGCGGGACTTCGTGCGCGGCGTGCATCAGATGCTCGTCGAACGCGAGGCTGCCCTTCCAGAACGCCATGCCCTCTTCGGGGTAGATGAACTGGTGGTGGAACGCGATGCCGGCGAACACCGCACCGATCGACAGCACGACCAGCGGGATGAGCATCGAAAGCGGGCTTTCGTGCGGGTGGTAGCCCGCGGTGCCGTCGCCCGAAACCCCATGGCGCGCATCATGGTGGTGGTGATCGTCGTGCGCGGCGTGCGCATGATCGTCATGACCATGGCCATGCTCGTCGTGGACCGCGTGCTGGATATGCTCGCTCTGTTCCCAGCGCGGCTTGCCATAGAAGGTCAGGAAGACGAGGCGCCACGAATAGAAGCTGGTGAGGAAGGCCACGAAAATGCCGACCCAGAAGGCAATCACACCGCCGCCGCCGCTCGCATAAGCGGCCTCGAGGATGCCGTCCTTCGAATAGAAGCCGGCAAAGCCCGCGACGCCCGCAATACCGACACCGGTGATCGCCAGCGTGCCGAGCATCATCGCCCAATAGGTGATCGGGATCGATTTCCGCAGATTGCCGTAATAGCGCATGTCCTGTTCATGGTGCATCGCATGGATGACCGAACCGGCACCGAGGAACAGCAAAGCCTTGAAGAAGGCGTGCGTGAACAGGTGGAACATCGCGGCGCCATAGGCGCCCGCGCCGGCGGCGAAGAACATGTAGCCGAGCTGCGAACAGGTCGAATAGGCGATGACGCGCTTGATGTCCCACTGCGTCGTCGCGACGGTCGCGGCGAAGAAGCAGGTCGCGGCGCCGACGAACATCACGACGCCCTGTGCGACGTCCGAGGTTTCGAACATCGGCGACAGGCGGCAGACCATGAAGACGCCCGCGGTGACCATCGTCGCGGCGTGGATCAGCGCCGACACCGGGGTCGGGCCCTCCATCGCGTCGGGAAGCCAGGTGTGCAGGCCAAGCTGCGCCGACTTGCCCATCGCGCCGATGAACAACAGCAGGCAGAGGATCGTCATCGTATCGAGACGCATGCCCATGAAGCTGATCGTCGAGCCCGCCATTCCCGGGGCCGCGGCCAATATCTCGGGGATCGAGACGGTGCCGAAGACGAGGAAGGTGCCGAAGATGCCGAGCATGAAGCCAAGGTCGCCGACGCGGTTGACGACGAACGCCTTGATCGCCGCGGCATTGGCGCTCGGCTTCTTGTACCAGAAACCGATGAGCAGATAGGATGCGAGACCGACGCCTTCCCAGCCGAAGAACATCTGGACGAGGTTGTTCGCGGTCACGAGCATCAGCATCGCGAAGGTGAAGAGCGACAGGTAAGCGAAGAAGCGCGGCTGGTCCGGGTCCTCCTCCATATAGCCCCAGCTATAGAGGTGGACGAGCGCCGACACCGTCGTGATCACGACGAGCATCACCGCGGTCAGCGTATCGACGCGCAATTCCCAGTTGAACTGGAGCGCGCCCGACGAAACCCAGTGCAGCACGGGCACAACGCTCGCTTCGCCGCTGCCCGTCACGAACGACAGGAAGATCGGCCAGCTGAGCGCGCAGCTGATGAACAGCGCGCCCGTGGTTATGATTTTCGACGGCACATTGCCGATCACGCGCTGCCCGAGGCCTGCGACAAGCGCCGCCAAGAGCGGCAGGAAAACGATCGCCTGGATCACCGGTTCACCCCTTCATCCGGTTGGCATCGTCGACGGCAATGGTGCCGCGGCCGCGGAAGTAGATAACGAGAATGGCAAGACCGATCGCCGCTTCGCCAGCGGCAACGGTCAGCACGAACATCGAGAAGACCTGCCCGACGAGGTCGCCGAGCGCGGCGCTGAACGCGACGAGGTTGATGTTCACCGCCAGCAAGATGAGTTCGATCGCCATCAGGATGACGATGATATTCTTGCGGTTGATGAAGATGCCGAGCACGCCGAGCGTGAAGAGCACCGCCGAAACGGCGAGATAATGGCCGACCGAAATCACAGTTCCATCCCCTGCCCGACGCCCGGATCGACGAGACGCGTCGCATCCTGCGGACGGCGCCGGTTCTGCGCCGAAATATTCTGGGTGCGCACCCCGCCACGCTGGCGATGCGTCAGCACGATCGCACCGATCATCGCAACGAGGAGGACGATGCCCGCCGCTTCGAACAGGAAGATATACTTCGTGTAGAGCAGCTCACCGATCTGCTGGATATTGCTCTTGTCGCTGACGACCGGAGCAGCGCGCGCGGCAAGGTCGACCCCGCCCGCGCTCCATGCGCCGACCGCGAATACGAGTTCGGCGGCGAGGATAATCGCGACGAGTGCACCAAGCGGCAGGTAGCGCACGAAACCCGCACGCAATTCCGCAAAATCGATGTCGAGCATCATCACGACGAAGAGAAACAAAACTGCGACCGCGCCGACATAGACGATGACGAGCAGCATCGCGATGAATTCGGCGCCTGCTAGCAGCATCAGACCCGCCGCATTGAAGAAGGCGAGGATCAGCCACATGACGCTGTGGACCGGGTTGCGCGCGAAAATCACCATGGCCGCGGAGGCGATGACGATCGTCGCGAACAGGTAAAAGGCGATAAGCTGGATCATGTGCGCGCGCCCTTACCGATAGGGCGCGTCGGCGGCAAGATTCGCCGCGATCGCGCGTTCCCATTTGTCGCCATTGGCGAGCAGCTTGGCCTTGTCATAGAGCAGTTCCTCGCGCGTTTCGGTCGCGAATTCGAAGTTCGGCCCTTCGACCACGGCATCGACCGGGCACGCTTCCTGGCAGAAGCCGCAATAGATGCACTTGGTCATGTCGATGTCGTAGCGCGTCGTGCGGCGCGAGCCGTCTTCGCGCGGCTCGGCCTCGATCGTGATCGCCTGCGCCGGGCACACCGCTTCGCACAGCTTGCACGCGATGCAGCGTTCCTCGCCGTTCGGATAACGGCGCAGCGCATGCTCGCCGCGGAAGCGCGGCGACAGCGGGTTCTTCTCGAACGGATAGTTGATCGTCGCCTTCGGCTTGAAGAAATATTTCAGCGTGAGGGCGTGCGCCTTCACAAACTCCCACAGCGTGAAGCTTTTGATGAGGTGGGCAATGGTACTCATGAATACCTCGTCAGCATCAGATAGCCGGAGATCAGGAAGATCCAGAGAAGCGAGATCGGCAGGAAGACTTTCCAGCCCAGCCGCATCAGCTGGTCATAGCGGTAGCGCGGGACGGTCGCCTTGACCCAGCTGAAGACGAAGAAGAAGAACAGGATCTTCGCGAACAGCCAGATAATGCCCGGAACGGCATAGAGCGGCGCCCAGTCGATCGGCGGCAACCAGCCGCCCCAGAAGAGCACGGCGTTGAGCGTGCACATGAGCAGAACGTTGGCATATTCGCCAAGCCAGAAGAGCGCGAAGCTCATCGACGAATATTCGGTCTGGTAACCCGCGACGAGTTCGCTTTCCGCTTCGGTCAGATCGAACGGCGCGCGCGCGGTTTCTGCGAGCGACGAGATCAGGAACATCACCGCGAGCGGGAAGAGCAGCAGGTTGAAGCCGAAGGCGTTGACGATACCGAGCCCGTGGCCCTGCTGCGCCTTGACGATCTCGTTCATGTTGAAGCTGTCGGCGAAGAGCACGACGCCGATCAGGATGAACCCGATCGAGACTTCGTAGGAGATCATCTGCGCCGAAGCGCGCATCGCCGAGAAGAAGGGATATTTCGAGTTCGACGCCCAGCCCGACAGGATCACGCCGTACACGCCGAGCGACGAAATCGCGAGGATGTAGAGCAGACCAACGTTGATGTCGGCGAGCACCGCGCCCGAATTGAACGGGATCACAGCCCATGCGAGCAGCGCAACGGTGAAGGTGATGATCGGCGCGATCAGGAACAGGCCACGATTGGCACCCGACGGGATGATCGTTTCCTGCAGGAACACTTTCAGACCGTCGGCGAACGACTGGAGCAGGCCGAAGGGACCGACGACGTTCGGGCCGCGGCGCAGCGCGATCGCCGCCCAGATCTTGCGGTCGGCATAGATGATCATAGCGACCGCGAGCATCAGCGGCAGCGCGATGAGCAGGATGCCGCAAATCGTCGCGACGCCCCACGCCCAGTTCGGGTCCATGCCCCAGGAGATGAAGGTCTCGGTCATTTTCCGGTCCCGTCCTGGTTGCGCCAGCCATTATGCGGGCCGGGCTTGTCCGCCTTGCTCTTGGGATTGAACCCGCGCCAGACCGAATAGCCCATCCCGACCAGCAGGATGCTGGCAATCGCATGCACCGGGGTCATTCCGCGGCCTCCGCAAAGTCTGCGCCATGGATCAGCTCTTCCGAGCAGCGCTGCATCGTCGGCGACGCGCGGCAGATGGCGTTGGTGAGGTAGAAATCCTTGATCGGCGACGGGATCGCGCGCGCCTCGGGCTTTGCGGGCAGCTTGGGCACCGTCCAGCCATAGTCGGCGAGGCCTTCGACGCCGAGCGCCGGCACCGCAGCGATCATCGCCGCGCGGCACTGCGCAAAGCTGTCGAAGCCGAGCGAGACACCGAGCGCATCGGCGAGCGCGCGGAAAATGCTCCAGTCCTCGCGCGCGTCGCCGGGAGCGAACACCGCCTTCTCGCTGCGCTGGACGCGGCCTTCGGTGTTGACCGTGGTGAAGTCCTTTTCGGTCCACGCCGCGGCGGGCAGGATGACGTCGGCCGCATGCGCGCCCTTGTCGCCATGATGGCCGACATAGACTTTGAACGTATCGGGCAGCGCGGCGAAATCGACCTCGTCGGCGCCGAGGAAGAACGCGAGCTTCGGCTTCGCCGCGATGACGTCCTTGATGCCGCCGGGCAGGCCGTAGCCGAGCATGAGCGAGCCCATGCGCGCGGCCGAGAAATGCACGACGTTGTAGCCGTTCCAGCCATCCTTGACCGCGTCGACCGCCTTGGCTAGCGCAAGGCCCGCGCCGTGGACGCCGGGAACCGACAGCGCGCCGCCGCCGAAGACCAGCATCGGCCGTTCGGCGCCCTTCAGCGCGTCGGTGACATGCTTCGGCAGCTTCGTGACGAGCGACGCGTCGTCGCCGAGCCACTCGGTCTTGTAGGTGAGGTCGGTTTCGGGCCCGATGGCGAAAACCTTCGCGCCCTTCTTCCACACCGCCTTGCGGATACGCGTGTTGATCAGCGGCGCTTCCCAGCGAAGGTTGGTGCCGACGAGCAGGATCACGTCGGCGTTCTCGGCCTCGGCGATACCGGTGTTGAAATTGACCGCCGACAGGCTGGTGACGTCATAGTCGAGCCCCGTCTGGCGGCCTTCAAGCAGGCTGCCGCCGAGCGCAGTCACCAGCGCCTTCGCGGCGAACATCGTCTCGCAATCGGCAAGATCGCCCGCAATCGCGGCAACCGACGAACCGGCATTGACGGCCTTGATCGCCGCAAAGGCTTCGGCCCAGCTTGCGGGCTGAAGCGCGCCGTTGACGCGGACATAAGGCTGGTCGAGGCGACGACGGGTCAGGCCGTCGACATGGTGGCGCGTCTTGTCGTTCGCCCATTCCTCGTTCACGTCATCGTTGACGCGCGGCAGCACGCGCAGGACCTGACGGCCGCGCGCGTCGATGCGCACATTGGTGCCGACCGCGTCCATCATGTCGATGCCGAGCGTCTTGGTCAGTTCCCACGGACGCGCTTCGAACGCGTAGGGCTTGCTGGTCAGCGCGCCGACCGGGCACAGGTCGACGACATTGCCCGACAGCTCGCTCGCGACGGCGCGTTCGAGATACGAGGTGATCTGCATATTCTCGCCGCGATAGATCGCGCCGATGTCTTCCACGCCCGCGACTTCCTCCGCAAAGCGGACGCAGCGCGTGCACTGGATGCAGCGGGTCATCACCGTCTTGACGATGGGGCCCATATATTTTTCGGTGACCGCGCGCTTGTTCTCGTCATAGCGCGTCGCGCCGCGCCCATAGGCGACCGACTGGTCCTGCAGGTCGCATTCGCCGCCCTGGTCGCAGATCGGGCAGTCGAGCGGGTGGTTGATGAGTAGGAACTCCATCACCCCTTCGCGGGCCTTCTTGACCATCGGACTGTCAGTCTTGATCACCTGCCCCTCGGCGGTCGGCAGCGCGCAGCTTGCCTGCGGCTTCGGCGGACCGGGCGACACTTCGACAAGGCACATACGGCAATTGCCGGCAATCGACAGGCGTTCGTGGTAGCAGAAGCGCGGAATTTCCTTCCCCGCCATCTCACACGCCTGCAGAACGGTCGCGCCCTGCGGGACGTCGAGTTCTACGCCATCTACAGTAACTTTAGGCATTATTCGGCTGCCTCCAGCGCGCCGCCATTCTCGCGGATGCGGCGCTCGATTTCGGGGCGGAAATGCTTGATCAGGCCCTGGATCGGCCACGCCGCGGCATCGCCGAGCGCGCAGATGGTGTGGCCTTCGACCTGCTTCGTCACGTCGTACAGCGTGTCGATCTCGCTGATGTCGGCGTCGCCGGTGCGCAGCCGCTCCATCACGCGCCACATCCAGCCGGTGCCTTCGCGGCACGGCGTGCACTGGCCGCAGCTTTCATGCTTGTAGAAATAGCTGATGCGGCTGATCGCCTGAACGACGTCGGTCGACTTGTCCATCACGATCGCGGCGGCGGTGCCGAGACCCGATCCGACGGCTTTCAGCCCGTCGAAATCCATCGGGCAGTCCATGATCTCGGCCGCCGGAACCAGCGGAACCGACGAACCGCCGGGGATCACGGCGAGGAGGTTGTCCCAGCCGCCGCGGATGCCGCCGCAATGCTTGTCGATCAGCTCGCGGAACGGGATGCTCATCTCTTCCTCGACGACGCACGGCGTGTTCACATGGCCGCTGATCTGGAAGAGCTTGGTACCCTTGTTATTTTCACGCCCGAAAGACGAAAACCATGTCGCGCCGCGGCGCAGGATCGTCGGGACAACCGCGATGCTTTCGACATTGTTGACCGTCGTCGGGCAGCCATAGAGGCCCGCACCCGCCGGGAACGGCGGCTTGAGGCGCGGCTGGCCCTTCTTACCCTCGAGGCTTTCGATCATCGCGGTCTCTTCGCCGCAGATGTACGCGCCGGCGCCGCGATGGACGAAGACGTCGAAATCATAACCCGACTTCGCCGCATTCTTGCCGAGCAGGCCGGCGTCATACGCTTCCTGCACCGCGGCGAAGAGCGTCTCGGCCTCGCGGATGAACTCACCGCGGATATAGATGTAGGCCGCGCGTGCGCGCATCGCGAAGCCCGCGATCAGCGCGCCCTCGATCAGCTTGTGCGGATCGTGGCGGATGATTTCGCGGTCCTTGCACGAACCGGGCTCGGATTCGTCGGCGTTGATGACGAGGAAGCTCGGGCGGTCGGCGCGCGGCTCCTTCGGCATGAAGGACCATTTGAGCCCCGTGGGGAAGCCCGCACCGCCGCGGCCGCGCAGCCCCGACGCCTTGATCTCCTCGATGATCGCGTCCTGGCCGCGCTTCATCAGATCCTTGGTATTGTCCCAATCGCCGCGCATCTGCGCTGATTTGAGGTTCCACGGCTGGAAGCCGTAGATGTTGGTAAAGATGCGATCCTTATCGGCGAGCATGGCTTACCACTCCTTCCGATAATCGTGGTTGGCCTTGACCATGTCCTTCAGCGTCGTCGGGCCGCCTTCGGGCTCGCTCGTATGACGCTTCGGATTCTGGGTCCCCGCCTTGGGCGACTTGCCCGCAGCAAGGTCGTCGAGAATGCGCGCCATGCTGTCGAAATCGAGGTCTTCATAATTATCGTCGTTGATCTGGACCATCGGCGCGTTGGTGCAGGTGCCCATGCACTCGACCTCGGTCAGCGTGAACAGGCCGTCAGGGGTCGTCTTGCCCTTGACCATGCCGCGATTCTTGCACGCGGCCATCACATCGTCCGACCCGCGCAGCAGGCACGGCGTCGTGCCGCAGACCTGCACATGATAGCGGCCGACGGGAACGAGATTGTACATCGTGTAGAAGGTCGCGACCTCATAGGCGCGGATGAACGGCATATCGAGCTGGGCCGCGACATATTCGATCACCGGCACCGGCAGCCAGCCCTGCGTCTGCGTCTCGGCGCCGACCTGACGCTGGGCAAGGTCGAGCAGCGGCATCACCGCCGAACGCTGGCGTCCCGCAGGATAGCGCGCGATGACCGCTTTCGCCTTCTCGGCATTCTCCGCCGTCCACGCAAAAGCGCCCCAGCGCGCGCGGGTTTCGGCTTCGTCGGGAATTTGGGGTGCGTCAGCCACGGGCCAAACCTCGTTCAATATATCGTCCGACATACATGCCGAGCGTCGCCGCAACGGCCGTAGAGACGATTTCCTTTATCGGCGCTTCGCCATGAAAAGCGGCAAGATAGGCCGCAACGGCGGACGCAAATCCCGCGAGCGCGAGTATGAGAATTGCAAGCTCCCGCATCACCGGTCGCACTCCCCGAACACGACGTCGATCGCGCCGATGATCGCAGTGGTATCGGCGAGCATGTGGCCCTTCGACATCATGTCCATTGCCTGCAGGTGCGAAAACGCCGTCGGGCGGATCTTGCAGCGATACGGCTTGTTGGTGCCGTCGCTGACCAGATAGACGCCGAATTCGCCCTTGGGGCTTTCGGTCGCGACATAGACTTCGCCCGCGGGGACGTGGAAACCCTCGGTATAGAGCTTGAAGTGGTGGATCAGCGATTCCATCGACTGCTTCATCTCGCCGCGCTTCGGCGGCACGACCTTGCGGTCGAGGCTGGCGATCGGGCCAGTCGGCATGTCGCGCAGACACTGGAGGATGATGCGCGCCGACTGATAGACTTCCTGCACGCGGACCATGAAGCGGTCGTAGCAGTCACCGCGCGTGCCGACGGGAATGTCGAATTCCATCTTGGCATAGGCGTCATAGGGCTGCGACTTACGCAAATCCCATGCGATGCCGCTGCCGCGGATCATCGGGCCCGAAAAGCCCCATGCCAGCGCGTCTTCCTTCGACACCGTCGCGATGTCGACGTTGCGCTGTTTGAAGATGCGGTTGTCGATGACGAGGCTCATCGCGTCGCCGAACAGCTTCGGCAGGCGCTTTTCGCACCATTCGCCGATGTCGTAGAGCAGCCGTTCGGGGACGTCCTGATGGACGCCACCGGGACGGAAATAGGCCGAGTGCATGCGCGCGCCCGACGCGCGCTCGAAGAAGTTCAGGCAATCCTCGCGCAGCTCGAACACCCAGAGGTTCGGCGTCATCGCGCCGACGTCCATGACGTGCGACCCGATGTTGAGCATGTGATTGCAGATGCGCGTCAGCTCGGCGAACAGCGTGCGGAGATATTGCGCGCGTGCCGGGACTTCGAGATCAAGCAGCTTTTCGATGGCCAGCACGTAAGAGTGCTCCATCCCAAGCGGCGAGCAATAGTCGAGCCGGTCGAAATAGGGCAAAGCCTGCAGATAGGTCTTATACTCGATCAGCTTTTCGGTGCCGCGGTGGAGCAGCCCGACGTGCGGATCGACGCGCTCGATGATTTCGCCGTCGAGCTCCATCACCATGCGGAGCACGCCGTGCGCCGCGGGATGCTGCGGACCGAAGTTGATCGTATAGTTGGTGACGACCTGATCGCCCGCAGTATCGGCGGTGTCGACCGGATAGCCTTCGAACATGTCGCTGCCATGGTGCTTGACCTGGGGGGAGTCGGTCATGCGTCGCCTCCTTTAGGTTTGCGCGGCGCGCGCGGCTTGGCGGGAGCCTTTTCGGCCTTCTTGGTTGCCGGGGTCTTCGCCTTTGCGGTCGCAGTCGCCTTCGCGCCGTCGCGGCTCGTCTTGGCAGCCTTGATATTGGTCTTGGCGCCCGCGCCGGTCTGCTCGGGCTTTTCGGTCGTCTTCGGGGTCGGCGGCGGCGGCGCCTTGTCTTTCTCCGCCTTATCGTCGGCCTTCTTGACTGCTTCCGCGGTCATCGGCGACGGAGCGCCCTTGCCCGGGCCTTCGCCCGTGCCACCGGCCTTTTCATCACCGGGCAGCACATAATCGGCGCCTTCCCAGGGTGAGAGGAAGTCGAAATTGCGGAAATCCTGCGCGAGCCGCACCGGTTCATAGACGACGCGCTTGTCCTCTTCGGAATAGCGCAGCTCGGTATAGCCGGTCAGCGGGAAGTCCTTGCGCTGCGGATGCCCCTGGAAACCATAGTCGGTCAGGATGCGGCGCAGGTCGGTGTTGCCGGCGAACAGCACGCCGTACATGTCGAACACTTCGCGTTCGAGCCAGCCGGCGTTCGGCCACACCGGAACGATCGTCGGCACCGGCGTCGCTTCGTCGGTCGAAACGCGCACGCGCAGACGGTGGTTCTTCGTGACGCTGAGCAGGTGATAGACGACCTCGAACCGCTCGGCGCGGTCGGGATAATCGACCCCGGCGATCTCCATCAGCTGCTGGTATTCCAGATTGTCGCGCAGGCTGACCATCACCCCGGCGACGGCTTCGCGCGCCACGGTGATGCTGTCTTCGCCGACGAGGAAATCGTGCGCGATAAGGTCGGTGCCGATCAATTTCTTGAGCGCGGCCGCCAGCGCCGGCTGCGGCGCAACGAGGGGAGCGGGACTGGCCATCAGCGTTCGATCGTCCCCGTGCGGCGGATCTTCCGCTGCAATTGCATCACGCCATAAAGCAAGGCTTCGGCGGTCGGCGGGCAACCCGGCACATAGATGTCGACGGGCACGATGCGATCGCAGCCGCGAACGACCGAATAGCTGTAGTGATAATAGCCGCCGCCATTGGCGCAGCTACCCATCGAGATGACGTACTTCGGGTTCGACATCTGGTCGTAGACGCGGCGCAGCGCGGGCGCCATCTTGTTGCAGAGCGTACCCGCGACGATCATCACGTCGGACTGGCGCGGGGATGCGCGCGGTGCGGCACCGAAGCGTTCCATGTCATACCGCGGCATGTTGACGTGGATCATCTCGACCGCGCAGCAAGCGAGACCGAAGGTCATCCACCAGAGCGAGCCCGTACGCGCCCAGTTGAACAGGTCCTCGGTCGAGGTGACGAGGAAGCCCTTGTCGCCGACTTCGCTGTTGAGGTCGTCGAAAAAGCTCTGATCCGGGTTCGTCCCCGGGGCGACCGGCATCTGGCCGGGCATGATGATGCTGGAAGTGCTCATTCCCAATCCAACGCGCCTTTTTTCCACGCGTACACAAGGCCGAGCGTGAGTTCGGCGAGGAAAACCATCATCGTCGCCCAGCCGGCCCAGCCGATATTCTCGAGGCTCACGGCCCAGGGAAACAGGAAGGCGGCTTCGAGATCGAAGATGATGAAGAGGATGGCGACGAGGTAGAAACGCACGTCGAACTGGCTGCGCGCGTCCTCGAATGCCGGAAAGCCGCATTCATATTCGGTCAGCTTCGCCGGATCGGGCTTGTGCGCCCCGGTCAGCCGCGCGACGCCCATCGGAAGGAATACGAAGGCGGAAGACAGGCCGACGGCGATGACCAGAAAGATCAGAATCGGCAAATATTGCGTCAGATCGACCATGGGAGCTCGCAGTTCAGTGGTTCATATTTTGGGGTGTCCTGCACCCTTTGTTGCGGGCGCTTTAGGCCAGCACGCCGCGCCTCGCAAGCGCTGCGGGCAGGATTTTCGTATCCCGTGTGACCAAAAGCATAATGCGCGCTGGCGAGCGGGCCTATCGCTGTGATACGCCAGCCGAAAAGGGCCGCAGTGCCGCGCTTTTCAGGCGCAGTTTCGACGAAGGGAGCATATATGGGACCAATTACCGTTCGCGCCGCGCTGGCGCTGGGAGCCGCTGCGCTTTTTTCGGCGACTCCGGCGCACGCCGAACTGATCAACGCGGCGAATCCGGCAACGATCAAGGCGATCGTCGAGTCGCAGGGCTGGCCCGCGACAATCGTGGCCAAGGACGGCGATGACCCCTATATCGAGAGCACTCGCAACGGCCTGAAGTTCCTCGTCCTGTTCATGAACTGCGACGAGGGGAAGAAGTGCAAGACGCTGCAATATTATATGGGATTCAGCGACGCGAAGGGCGTCACGCTCGACAAGCTCAACAAGTGGAACAAGGACAAGCGTTTCGCCCGCGCCTACAAGGATGACGAGGGTGATCCGGTACTCGAAATGGACGTCGACCTCGATTTCGCGGGCATCCCGCGCGAGAATGTCGGCGAAACCTTCAACACCTGGTCGTCGCTGATGGACAGCTTTCGCGAGTATGTTTTCGAAAAATAGTCTTGCCGCCCTCCCCTTCACGGGGAGGGCGCAAGATTGTCAGGCGTTGCGGAGCGCGCCCGCGACGAGCTTCTGCAGCTTCGAATGCACCGCGGCGCTGCCGGCGATGAATTCGCTGCGTTCGATCGCGCGATCGCCGCCGCGAAAATCGCTGACGAAACCGCCAGCCTCGCGCACGAGCAACATGCCCGCCGCGACATCCCAGACCTGCAGGTCGCTTTCCCAGAAACCGTCGTAGCGACCCGCCGCGACCCATGCGAGGTCGAGGCTGGCGGCGCCGAAGCGGCGGATACCGGCGACTTCGGGCGCCACCGCACCGAAAATGCGGCTCCACTGCGCCATATTGCCGTGGCCCATATACGGAATGCCGGTCGAGATCAGGCACTCGTTGAGGTGGCGGCGCGATGCGACGCGCAGGCGCCGGTCGTGGAGCCACGCCCCGCGGCCGCGTTCGGCCCAATAGCTTTCGTCGGTGATCGGCTGATAGACGAGCGCCGCGGTGACGTCGCCCCAGCCGCCGCCGGGCTTCGGTTCCTGCACCGCGATCGAAATCGCGAAATGCGGGATCGCGTGGAGGAAGTTCGAGGTGCCGTCGAGCGGATCGATGATGAAGCGCGGCTTGCCGGGCTCGCCTTCGATGATACCGCCCTCTTCGAGCACAAAGCCCCAGCCCGGACGGTCGCGGCCGAGCTCGTCGTACAGCGTGCGCTCGGCCGCCTGGTCGGCTTTCGACACGAAGTCCGCGGGTCCCTTTTGCGAGACCTGCAGATGCTCGATCTCGCCGAAGTCGCGGCGCAGCTTCGTGCCGGCCTTGCGCGCGGCGCGTTCCATGACGGTGATGATGCCAGATACGGCCATGTCTACAATCCTGCGTTGGCCATGTCGTTGGCCAAGTTCTTCAAATCTCGAAGCAGCGCGCCGTCGTGCCAGCGCTCACCGCCCTCGCCTCGCGTTAGAAGCGCGATAGCGCGGTCTTCAAATCCGTTGCCAACCGGGCCAAAATCGAGCCAGCCATCGACAAAATTCCGCTCAAACTTCTCTGTCGACAGCTCCCCACTCAGAAAGCTGTCGACAAATTCTGACGGGCGCGGCGCTCCGGACAACTGCTCAATCAGTCGGCGCGGCGGACATATTCGCGGTCGTACACATGCACAACGATCTTGGTTCCGCTCGTGATGTGCGGCGGCACCATCACGCGCACGCCATTGTCGAGGATCGCGGGCTTGTACGACGACGAGGCCGTCTGGCCCTTCACAACCGCGTCGGCCTCGACGATCGTCGCTTCGATCGTTTCGGGGAGTTCGACCGAGATCGGGCGCTCTTCCCAAAGCTCGAGCACGACGTCCATGCCGTCCTGCAGGAATTCATGCGCTTCGCCGACGACATCCTTGCCGATGTTGATCTGTTCGAACGTGTCCTTGTCCATGAAGACCAGATCGTCGCCCTCGGCATAGAGGAACTGGAAATCCTTGGTGTCGAGGCGGACCTTTTCGACCGTGTCGGCGCTGCGGAAACGGTTGTTGAGCTTGCGCCCGTCGATCAGATTCTTGGCTTCGACCTGCATATAGGCGCCGCCCTTGCCCGGCTGGGTGTGCTGGATCTTGGTGACCTTCCAGATGCCACCTTCATATTCGATAATATTGCCGGGACGGATTTCAACGCCGGTGATCTTCATCGCGCACACTCACAGTTCAAGGATGGAAAGAGCAGGCCGGCGCCCCGCGGGCACCGGTATCAGGTGCGCGCCTTTAGCCGCGCCAGCGCCGAAGGGCAAGCCGCGTGTCAGGGCGTCGCAACGACCATCGCGCGCGTACGCTTGTAGCTGAGCCAGACGAGACCCACGAACAGGATCAGGCCGACCCACGGCGCATAGGGTGCATAGCCCTCGCCGACGACCGCCAGCGGCGCATCGCTGCCGCTGCCCGCGACGATACCCGCATAGAGCACCCCGAACAGGCTTTCGCCGACGATCATCCCCGTCGCGGTGAGCACGCCCATGCGATGCGCAAAGCTCGCGTTCGGGCGTTTCGAGGCCCAGCGATCGTAGAACCAGCCACCGACCGCGCCAATGACGACCGGCAGGATCACCGCCATCGGCAAATAGATGCCGATGCCGATCGCCAGCGGCGGCAGGCGCAGCTTGCCCGCGCGGCCGAGCAGCGCATCGACGATGATGAAGCCCACTCCCGCGAGCGCGCCATAGGTCAGCATCGTCCAGTTGAGGTCGCCGCCAAGCACGCCCTGCGCGAGCGACGAGATGAGCCCCGCCTGCGGCGCCGCAAGCGCGTTCGGGCCCGCCCCCGGTGCGCCGACGAAGCCGAGCGTTTCGTTGAGCACGTTGAGCACCGGCGGCACGACGAGCGAGCCGAAGATCACGCCAATGATCAGCGCGACCTGCTGCTTCCACGGCGTCGCGCCGACCAACTGGCCGGTCTTGAGATCCTGCAAATTGTCGTTCGAAATCGTCGCGATACCGAAGACGAGGCCCGTGACGATCAGCGCGTAGGCGACCATCGCATTGACTTCGGCCTCTCCCCCGCCGCGGCCGAGCAGGCCGAGGAGCAGCAGCGACGAGGCGATGATCGCGAGGATGCCGATGCCCGATACAGGCGAATTCGATGCGCCGATCAGACCCGCCATATAGCCGGTGACCGAGGCGATCATCAGCCCGACGATGATGATAAAGAGGATCGCGCCGGCGATCAGTGCGAACGACGCGCCCGCGAGGGGGCCGCCGGCAAGCTCGGACCAGAGCAGCCAGCCGATCGGCAACATGAGTGCCAGCGATCCGCCGAACACCCAGTTGATCGACATATCCTGTTCTTCGACCGCGAGCACATGCCCGCCCTGCCGTGCGCGGCTCGCCGCCATAGCGGAACGGATGCCTCCGAGGACCGGGCCGGCAATCTTGATCAGCGTCCAGATGGCGGCGATGGCGATCACGCCCGCGCCAAAGAAACGAACGTCGGCGCGGAATACCGTATTCGCCAGCGTCTCGGCATCGCCTGCCCCGCCTTGCGTCAGGATCGGCAGCAGCACCCACCAGCCCGTCACCATACCGACAAGCTGCGCCATGCCGACCGACAGACCCACGAGATGCCCGACCCCGAAGAGGGCAAAGGCAAGCCCGCCCGAGATCCCGGTGGCACCGCTGCCGACGGTGAACCAGCGCGCGACCTCTGCTCCGGCGAGCTTCATCTGTGTGAGCAGGGTAAAGCCCGCAGCGACAAGGCTGTTCCACAGCAGCGCCGACAGGCCCGCCTTGTTTTCGACAGCCCCCTCGGCGCTCGCCGCGCCGACCTGCAGCACCTCGGCGGCGGCGCGGCCTTCGGGATAGGGGAGGTCCGAGTCGACGACGAGTGCACGGCGCAGCGGCACCGAAAAGAGCACGCCCAATATGCCGCCGAGCATCGTGATCGCGGTGGTTTCGAGTAGCGGGAAGCCCTGCCAGTAACCGACCATGACGAGACCGGGGAGGACGAAGATGATCGCCGCCAGCGTCCCCGCGGCGCTCGCGATCGTCTGGACGATATTATTCTCGAGGATCGTCGAGCCGGCCATATAGCGCAGCAACGCCATCGAGATGACCGCCGCCGGGATCGAGGTCGCAAAGGTCAATCCGACCTTCAGCCCCAGATAGACGTTCGCCGCGGTGAACATCAAAGTCAGCAAGCCGCCGAGCAGGATCGCGCGGATGGTGAGTTCGCGCCCGCGGGGCGTAGCCTTTGTCGTGTCGGTCATCAAAATATCTCCCCGCCCGCTGTCTTGCGGGGCGCCGCGCCGAGCGCAAGAGAAAAGCCATGAACCGAAGCCCGTTGGACCGAAACGCCAAAAGCGACGGGCCGATATTCTTTTGACGCATCGATCCAATAAGTGACGGGACATCGATGCGAAATCGGCGCCCATGATGAGTATCGATCTTTCCGACCTCACCCCGCCGTCCCCGCGCGGTAACGCAGCACCTTCGTCGCGCAGGGCGCCTTGCGCCGGCCTTTTTGGCTGGCGCAAGGATGCGGCCGCGGAGCCGCGTGCGCCCCAAAATGCGCCGAAAATGCCGGGACGCGATTATCCGGCGGGCTGATCGCCGAGGAGCGAGGCAAAGGCGCGCACCGCTGCGCCCGGCCCTTCGGAGTGCGCCCAAACCCCGCCGGATACGGCCAGGAAGTCGGCTCCGGCCTCGATCAGCGTCGGCGCGTTATCGACAGTGATCCCGCCGATCGCAACGCAGGGCAGCTCGAACATGCCCTGCCACCATGTGAGGATCTCGGGATCGGCGTGATGCTCGACCGTCTTGGTCGTGGTCGGGAAAAAGGCGCCGAAGGCGACGTAATCCGCGCCCGCTTCGCCGGCCTCCATCGCGAGGTGGCGACTCGCATGACACGTCACCCCGATCTGCGCATCGGGACCGAGGACACGCCGCGCCTCCTTGGGATCGCCGTCGCCCTGCCCCAGATGCACGCCGTCGGCGTCGAGGCGCTTCGCGAGCGCCACATCGTCGTTGACGATGAACGCCACGTCGTGCGCGGTGCAGATCGCCTGTAGCGGTTCGGCAAGCCGTGCCGCCTCATGCTGGTCGAGACCCTTGACGCGAAACTGGAACGCCGCAACGGGTCCGGCGCCCAGCGCTTCGGCGAGCTGGGCCGGAAAATCGCCGCCGACATCGAGCGGTGAAATCAGGTAAAGTTGGCAGGTTGGTGCTTTCATGGCGCGTTCATAGCGGCGAGGTCACAGACGGGCAAATGCAGAACATATGCCGCCTCGCGATCCTTGCCCTCCCCGCTGCAGTGGCCCTTTCCGCCTGCGCCACGACGCCCGGCGCGCCGCTTGCCGACGGCCGCGACGTCGCGCTCGGCCAGAGGGCCTATGTCGACGGCCCGATCGTCCAGCCGGTCGAGGTGCTGGAGGACAGCCGCTGCCCGATGAATGCGCGCTGCGTCTGGGCGGGCCGCGTACGGGTGAAGATGGTGTGGATTCGCGGCAATGGCGAGAAACAGCCGTTCGAGGCGACACTGGGTGAACCCGTCCAGCTCGCCGACGGGCATTTCACGCTCGAATCGGTCCGGCCTGAAAAGCGCACCGATGTGACGATCAAGCCCGGCGACTATCGCTTCTCGCTCCGCTTCGCGGGCGGGCTCTAGAGCACCCGCGCCAGCACGAACCCGTCCCAGCCCTTGGCGCCGACCGTCTGGATCGCGGTTGCGTCGAGGCGAGGGTTCGCACCAAGCATGTCGAACAGCGCGCGTGTGCCGACGATGCGTTCGTCGGTGCTGCCGGCGTCGAGCACGCTGCCTTCGCGCACGACATTGTCGACGATGATCGTTGTGCCGGGACGGCCAAGGCGGATCGCCGCTTCGACGTATGCGGTATTGCTTTGCTTGTCGGCGTCGATGAAGACGAAATCGAAGGGCGCTTCGCCGTCCATCGCGGTAAGGCTGTCGACCGCGGGTCCGACACGGATATCGACCTTGCTCGCCAGTCCGGCGTTTTCCAGATTCGCTTGCGCGACGCGCGCGTGATGCGCTTCGAGTTCGAGCGTTACGAGTGCGCCGTCATCAGGCAGCGCGCGCGCCAGCCAGATCGTCGAATAGCCGCCGAGCGTTCCGATTTCGAGGATGCGTTTGGCGCCGGCCATCTGGGCGAGCAGGCAGAGTATCTTGCCCTGCGCTGCCGACACGTCGATCGGCGGCAGCCCCTGTTCGGCGTTGTTCGCGAGGGTGGTGGCAAGCGCGTCATCGTCACCAAGCAATCTGGCGGCGATATAGTCGTCGACGGCTTGCCACCGCTCTCCCATCACATCAGGCCACGGAGGCCGCGTGAATTTCGTTGATCGCGCCGCCGAGCGAGCTGTTGAACTCGTCGTCGCTCATCTGGTGGCGCAGGTCCTCAAGCAAGGCGCGGCTGAAGCTCGCGATGATACCGGGGTTCTTGGCCAGCTCGACGCAGGCTTCGGGACGCGCGAAGCCGCCCGACAGGGCGACGACGCGCAGCACCTTCGGATGATCGACGAGCGGCTGGAACAGGCCCGCTTCGGTCGGCAGCGACAGCTTCAGCATCACCGGGGCGCCGGTCCACGCGTCGAGCGCCGCGATCAGTTCGTTCAGCAGCAGGCGGTCGGCCGCATCGCGCTCGGCGCTCTTGATGTTCACTTCGGGTTCGATGATCGGGACGAGGCCGTGCGCCGCGATGCGCGCGGCTTCGGCGAACTGCTGCTCGACGATCGCTTTGATCCCCGCCGGGTTGGCGAGATTGACTACGCTGCGCATCTTGGTGCCGAACACGCCCTTGGCGACCGCGCGCGCGCACAGCTCGTCGAGGCCGGGGTTGGCCTTCATCAGCTGGACGCCGTCGGCTTCGTCTTCGAGACCCTTGTCGACCTTGAGGAAGGGCACGACGCCGCGCTCCCAAAGCAATGCCGGGACCGGCTTGCCGCCGGCTTCGCCGTCCATCGTGCGCTCGAACAGGATCGCGCCGATCACCTTGTCGCCATTGAAGCAGGGGGCGGTGACGATGCGGCTGCGCATGTCGTGGATCAGACCGAACATTTCCTCGTCGTTCGAGAAAGCGTCGGCTTCGATGCCATAGCCCTTCAATGCCTTGGGCGTCGAACCGCCGCTCTGGTCGAGTGCGGCGATAAAGCCCTGCCCCGATTTGATCTGGTCGAGCATGGCGGCATTGGCGGTGGTCATAGGATCTCCGGTGGTTTGCATACGTATGTGGCGGTGCGCATAGCGACCCCTTGGCCGCGATGCAATGCGGCAGGAAAGTCTAGGCCTTCAGCGCGTCCACGCCCGGCAGCGGCTTGCCTTCCATCCATTCGAGGAAGGCGCCGCCGGCGGTGGAGACGAAGGTGAAATCCTTGCCGACCCCGGCATGATTGAGCGCGGCGACGGTATCGCCGCCACCCGCGACCGAGATCAATGAACCTTCGCGCGTCAGCGCCGCAGCGGTCTTGGCAAGCGCGACGGTTGCGGTGTCGAACGGCGGGGTCTCGAACGCGCCGAGCGGGCCGTTCCACACCAGCGTGCGGCAATTTTTGAGCACATCCGCGAGCGCTTCGACCGCAGCGGGACCGACGTCGAGGATCATCTCGTCGGCAGCGACCTCGTGCACATTGACGGTGCGCGTCGGCGGGTTCGGGGCGAACTCCTTTGCCACCACGACGTCATAGGGCAGGTGGATCGTGCAGCCCGCGGCGTCGGCGGCGTCGAAAATCGCATTCGCGGTATCGACGAGGTCATGTTCGCACAGCGATTTGCCGACATCGACCCCGCGCGCGGCGAGGAAAGTGTTCGCCATGCCGCCGCCGATGATCAGATGATCGACCTTGCCGACGAGGTTGCGGAGCACATCGATCTTGCTCGACACTTTCGCACCGCCCACCACGGCAGCGACCGGATGCGCCGGGTTGCCGAGCGCGGCGTCGAGCGCCTTGAGCTCGGCTTCCATCGCGCGGCCGGCATAGGCCGGCAAGCGGCGCGCGATACCCTCGGTCGAACCATGCGCGCGGTGCGCCGCCGAAAAGGCATCGTTGACATAGATGTCGCCGATTTCGGCCAATGCGTCGGCAAAGGCCGGATCATTTTTCTCTTCGCCGGGATAGAAGCGCGTGTTTTCAAGCACTGCGACGTCGCCGGCGGCGAGCACCGCGACGCCCGCCTTCGCACCCTCGCCAATAGCCTCGGGAATGAACATGACCGAATGGCCGAGCACATCCTCGACCCCGCCCATGACGAGGCTCAGCGACTGGGTCGGGTTCTTCGCGCCCTTCGGCCGTCCGAAATGCGCGAGGAGCAGGACGATCGCGCCCTTGTCCGACAGTTCGCGGATCGTCGGCATCGCCGCCTGGATCCGCGTCGCGTCGCTGACCGCGCCATCGATCATCGGGACGTTGAGGTCGACGCGCACGAGGACGCGCTTGCCGGTGACGTCACCGATATCGTCGAGGGTTTTGAACGCGGTCATATTTTTCACTCCGTACCCGGAGTGTGCCCCTGCGAAGGCAGGGGCCCATCTCCTATGCGCTCCGTCTCCGCCGCCGCCAGTTTGATATTGATACGGCGGGAGATGGGCCCCTGCCTTCGCAGGGGCACAGGCAAATTAAAGGAACTTGGCGATCACGCCAGCCGTGTCGATCATGCGGTTCGAGAAGCCCCATTCATTGTCGTACCAGCTGAGCACGCGCACCAGCTTGCCGTCGATCACCGCCGTTTCGAGGCTGTCGATCGTCGAGCTCGCCGCATTATGGTTGAAGTCGATCGAAACCAGCGGTTCTTCGGTATAGCCCAGCACGCCCTTCAGCGGGCCTTCGGCTGCGGCCTTGAGTACGGCGTTGACCTCTTCCTTCGTCGTTTCGCGCAGCGGCGTGAAGGTCAGGTCGACGACCGAGACATTCGGGGTCGGAACGCGGATCGACGAGCCGTCGAGCTTGCCCTTGAGTTCGGGCAGAACGAGACCGACGGCCACCGCCGCACCGGTCGAGGTCGGGATCATCGACATCGCGGCGGCGCGGGCGCGACGCGGGTCGTCGTGGATCTGGTCGAGGATCTTCTGGTCGTTGGTATAGGCGTGGATCGTCGTCATCAGGCCGCGCTCGATACCGAATGCCTCGTGCAGCACCTTGGCAAAGGGGGCGAGGCAGTTGGTCGTGCACGACGCGTTCGAGATGATCAGGTGATCGGCGGTGATCTGGTCGTCGTTGACGCCGTAAACGACGGTCAGGTCGACCTCCTTGGCGGGGGCCGAGATCAGCACGCGCTTCGCGCCGGCGTCGAGATGCTTCTGGCCGCCGGCCTTGTTGGTGAAGAAGCCGGTGCATTCCATCACGATGTCGATGCCGTTCGCGGCGTGCGGCAGTGCGGCGGGGTCGCGCTCGGCAGTAACCTGGATGCGCTTGCCGTTGACGATCAGGTCGCTGCCGTCGATTTCGACGGTGCCGTTGAACGCGCCGTGGACCGAGTCATGGCGGAGCAGGCGGGCATTCGCCTTCGCATCGCCAAGGTCGTTGATCGACACCAGTTCGAGGTCATGGTCGGTACGCTCCAGGATGGCGCGCGCGACATTGCGACCGATGCGTCCGAAACCGTTGATTGCGACTTTCACTGCCATGTCGAAATAACCTTTCTGCGTAATGGGCCGTCGGTCCTTATGCGCCGAGCCGTGCCAGGATCTGGGGGGTGATAGCATCTGCGGTCAGGCCGAAATGCTTGAATAGGTCTTCGATCGGAGCCGAAGCGCCGAAGCTGTCGATACCGAAGCGCAGGCCGTGGCGGCCCGTATAACGCTCCCAGCCGAAGGTCGTGCCCGCCTCGATCGATACGATCAACGCATCGTCGGGCAGGATATCGGCCTGATAAGCTGCCGCCTGTTCGTCGAAAAGCTCGGTCGAGACCATCGAGACGACGTCGGCGCCGTGGCCGGCGGCCTCGAGCTTGTCGGCGACTTCCATCGCGAGCGACACTTCGGAACCCGTTGCAACGAGGACGACCTTGCGCGCAGCCGAAGCATCGCGAAGGCGGTAACCGCCTTTCGCGCAAAGATTTTCGGTGACGTCATGACGCAGCGGCGGGAGGTTCTGGCGGGTGAGCGCGAGCAGCGACGGCCGGTCTTCCTGCGCGAGCGCGAGCGCCCAGCATTCGGCGGTCTCGACCGCGTCGGCGGGACGCATCACGAGCAGGTTCGGCATCGCGCGCAGCGACTGGAGGTGCTCGATCGGCTGGTGCGTCGGGCCGTCTTCGCCGAGGCCGATACTGTCGTGCGTCATCACATAGACGACGCGCTGCTGCTGGAGCGCCGACAGGCGGATCGCGGCGCGGCAATAGTCGGCAAAGACGAGGAAGGTGCCGCCGTAGGGCACGACGCCGCCGTGCAGCGCCATGCCGTTCATCGCGGCGGCCATGCCGAATTCACGGATGCCATAATAGATATAACGGCCCGAATAATCGTCTTTAGTCAGCGGCTTGGTCGACGATGTTTTCGTGTTGTTCGAACCCGTAAGGTCGGCGCTGCCGCCAATCAGCGATGCGATATCGGCCGTGAGTGCGCCGAGCGTGTTCTCCGACGCCTTGCGCGTTGCCACCTTCGGGGGTTCGGCAACGAGGCCATCGAGATAGGCCTTGAAGGCATCGCCAGGAACGACCTTGCCGCTCAGGCGATCTTCAAATTCCTTTTTCTTTTCGCTGCTTGCAAGGCGATCATTCCATTCCGAATGAAGCTTCTTGCCCTTCTCGCCGAACGCCGCCCAGGCCGATGCGATGTCCGCGGGAATGATGAAGGGTTCGGCGGTCCAGCCCAGTTCCTTACGCGCCGCGGCGATCTCGTCGGCGCCGAGCGGGGCGCCGTGCGTCGCAGAGGTGCCCTGCTTGTTCGGTGCGCCGAAGCCGATGATCGTCCGGCACGCGATCAGCGACGGGCGCGGATCGGCGAGCGCGGCGTCGATCGCGCGGCGGATGTCGGCGGGATCGTGGCCATCGCAGCTTTCGACATGCCAGCCGGTCGCCGCATAGCGCGCCGGAATGTCTTCGCTCGTCGACAGGTCGGTCGACCCGTCGATGGTGATCTTGTTATCGTCCCACAGCACGGTCAGGCGGCCGAGGCCGAGGTGGCCGGCAAGCCCGATGGCTTCGTGGTTGATGCCTTCCATCAGGCAGCCGTCGCCCGCGATCACCCAAGTGCGGTGATCGACGAGGTCGTCGCCATAGAGTGCATTGAGGTGGCGCTCGGCGATCGCCATGCCAACCGAGGTCGCAAGCCCCTGCCCCAGCGGGCCGGTCGTCGTCTCGACGCCCGCGAGCTCGAAATTTTCCGGGTGGCCCGCACACGGACTGTGGAGCTGGCGGAAATTGCGGATATCGTCGAGCGTCGGGCGCGCATAACCGGCAAGATGCAGCGTCGCGTAGGCAAGCATCGAGCCGTGACCCGCCGACAGGACGAATCGGTCGCGATCGGCCCAATGCGGGTCGGTCGCATCGAACTTCAGATAGTCCGAATAAAGGACAGTGGCGACGTCGGCCATGCCCATCGGCATCCCCGGATGGCCGCTGTTTGCGGCCTGTACGGCATCCATCGCGAGCGCGCGGATGGCATTGGCGAGCTGACGTTCGGGCAGTGTCATTTGTCCCCCGGAAATGGCTGGGCTGGTGCCGGACCCGAAGAGACTCTGGGGGCCCGGACTGGATGCGGACAGCCCTTTGCGGCGGCGGGGACAGGAGTCAACCGCCCGTAGCGGAAAATCCGCGCATTTTCGGCCGAGAGGACAATTGCACGGCCTCCCCGCCGCTGCTAACCCTTGGACATGGAACTCGATCTCGACGAATCCAGCCTGGCCATCGGCCGTATCGAACGCGCATTGAGTCGTATCGAAAAAGCCCTGACCGACCGCGCGAACCGGCCCGCCGCAGCCGTCCAGCCCCCGACAGCCGACCAGTCGGCTCTCAAGGCCGAGGTTGCTGCGGTGATCGGCGAGCTCGACCGGCTGATCGCGGAGGCCGACCGTGGCTGACGTCAAACTGACCATCGCAGGCCGCCCCTATGACCTCCATTGCGAGGACGGGCAGGAAGCGCAGCTGCTCCAGCTCGCCGCCGTCGTCGACGAAAAGGCGCGCGCGATGGCAGGCGGGACCGAGGTTCGCCAGCTTCTTTTCGCCGCGCTGATGCTCGCCGACGATGCGCAGGACGCGAAGGGCAAGATCGAGAAATCCGAACCGCAATCCGATTCGCTTCGCGCCGCCGTCGCGCTCGCCGAAAGCCGCGAGGCCGCTGCCCGCGACGAACTGCGCGCCGCGATGACGCGCGAACAGGCGGCACTCAAGGAACTGGAGGCCGCGCGGCAGGCAAGCTCGGCCGCGGCGCCTTCCGTAAAACCCGCGCACGATCGCGCGCTCTTGCAGATTGCCGACCGGATCGAAGCTCTCGCTGCGAAAGTGGAGCAACTCCCTTGAGCAAGCACGGCCGCGCCCCTACATAGGGGGCGGCGGGTACTGCCCGGCACGAGCTTTTGCGAAAATCCCTGAGGCGATACATCATCCTAGGGAGCTGTCCCTGCCCGGACCCTGGTCCGACGTACATGGTTCCCACCTGACGTTACTGGCGTCAGAGGATCTTCCAGCAAACGACCTCGGCGGTCCCGCCAACCCTATAGCCAGTCCATATCCCAGGTCTCACGGGGAGAGGCGATGACCGACTTGTCCGCCGATCTGGCCCAGCAGAAGCAGAAACTGCGCGAAAAATTGCGCTTCCGGCGCAAGCATTTTGCCGCGAATCTCGACGGGATGGCGCAGCTCGCGGCGTTTCGCGCCCTGCCCGCACCGCTTTCCGACCTCCTCGCCGACCACGCGATGGTCGGCGCCTATGCCGCGTGGGGTGACGAGCCCGACATCATGCCGATGTTCGCGAGCCTCGCCGAAGCCGGCGCGCTCGTGCTGCCGCATCATGCCGGGCGGGTCGATGAAATGACCTTTCGCCGCTGGCGGCCGGGCGAATCGCTGGCAAAGGGGCCATGGAGCACCCGGCAACCCGCCGACGGCGCGCCGACGACCGTCCCCGACCTCATTTTCTGCCCGCTGGTCGGCTTTGACCGCCGTGGCGGCCGGATCGGCCAGGGCGGCGGCCATTATGACCGCTATTTCGCCGCGCACCCCGCCGCATTGCGAATCGGCGTCGGCTGGTCGGTGCAGGAAATCGACACGGTCCCGCGCGAATCGACCGACATCACGCTCGATGCGATCCTGACCGAACAAGAATTCATCCTTTGTGGAGACCGTTTGTGAGCCAAATACCCCCCGGCCCCCAGCCGAGCTGGCGCAAGCCCGCCGGCATGTTCCTGATCCTCGCGCTGATCGCGGTGTGGACGGCCATCGTGGTCAGCGTCTCGCCATGGGTCGGCACATGGCCGGTGCTGGTGCAGGCGATCTTCTATCTGGCGGCGGGGATCGTCTGGATCCTTCCGCTCAAGCCGCTGCTGCGCTGGATGGAACTGGGGAGATGGCGCGGCTGAAGCGCCGCGCCATATTCCCGATTTCCAGTGATGGAAGGTCCCAAGCTGCGGTGGCCATTCCGTCCGAAAATGGAAGGAATGGCGCGAGTGACGGGGCTCGAACCCGCGACCTCCGGCGTGACAGGCCGGCACTCTAACCAACTGAGCTACACCCGCGTGTGCTTGGGAGCCGCGCCAATATGGCCCCTGCCCCGACCTGTCAACCGTCGCTTTCATCCTGCGTGCGATTTAATCGATCGCGCACCTCGTCGGTCGTGGTCAGCGTGCCATGTTCGAAAAGGAAACCCGCCAGATCGGGCGTTCCGGTGGATGCGAGCACGGTCTGCAGGATCAGCAGCAGCGGAACCGCCAGCAAAGCGCCCGGCGTCCCCCACACCCATCCCCAGAAGCTCAGCGACACGAGAATCAGCAGCGGGTTGATCGTCAGACGCTTGCCCAGCACCAGCGGGGTGATCAGATTCGCCTCGACCAGATGGACGCCGATGAAGATCAGTGCTGGCAGAAGCGCGAGCCCGACCGCATCGAAGGTCATCAAGCCGCCGAGCCCGAGCAGCACCGCCGCGACGATCGGCCCCAGATAGGGCACGAAATTGCAGATGCTGACGATCCCGCCCCACATGAACGGCGACGGCATGCCGAGTGCCCACAGCAGGAGCGATACCGTCAGGCCGAGAATCGCGTTGATCATCGTGATCGTCGCCAAATAGTCGGCGGTCGCGTCGACGACATTCTGGATCACGCGCGCGGTCTGCATCGCGCCGTCGAAGCTGCCGCGCCGCCGAATCGTGCCTTTGCGCAGCCGCGTCCAGCCCGACAGGAAGAAGAAGATGACGAGCACCGCGAAAAAGAGCTGGATTGCCGCCGAGGGCGCCGACGAGATGAAATAGTCGACGACCGAGGTCGGCGCGGTCGCCGCCACCGCCTGAGCCGTCGCCTCGGTCCCGCTCGCCACCGACATCAATGTCCGGTCGACGAAGCGCTGCAGCGTCGAATAAAAATCGATCAGCGGCGCAAGGTTGCTCTGGATACGCGGGATCGAATCAGGAAGCCGCGCGAACCAGCCCGTGGCGGGCACGACGATGATCGCCAGCGCGGCATTGATGATGGCGAGGAAGGCCGCGAGCGAGAGGAAAGCCGCCAGCGCGGACGGCACGCCGCGCCGCTCGAGCCATTCGAGCAGCGGGACGAGCGCGATTGCGATGACGATCGCGGCGGTGAGCGGCAGGAAGAATTCGGCCCCCGCCTGCAACGCAAAGGGCAGACCGAGGCAGAAGGCGGCGCCAAGGATCAGCGCGAGCGCGGCGAGCAGCCGATCGCGGCGGAAATCGTCGATCTCGATCTGGTGCAGCGGATTGACGCGCGGCGGCCGTCCCTCCTTGCTGCCCCTGTCCTCCGCCACCCCTGTTCTCCTCGTCGATTGCCGCACCTTACGCGCGCTTGGCGTGCCGCGCCAGCCGCCCCATTTTGCGACGAACCGATGCCCTGTCCTGTCCCCATTTGGAGCAAAACACGTCTTTCTACCTGCTTTTTAACCAGAAATTACCCTTTATCGGCGACTGAAGGCTCCAAGGACCAACCTATTCGGAGTCAAAGTGATGATGATAGCGCCTGTGGGGGGCGCGAAGCATCGGCTTCTTCCCTCTTGTTCGACCATCGCCTTGCTGGCTGCGCTCGCGCTGCCGATGCAGGCTCATGCCGCCGGTACACGCGCCGGCTCGACAATCAGCAACACCGCAAGCGCGAGCTTCGATACGGGCGGCGGCACGACGACGGTCGATTCGAACCGCGTCGACCTGCTCGTCGACGAATTGCTCGACGTCACGGTCGATTCGAGCAATCCCGCCGACGTGCCGACCACGCCGGGCGCAACGGGCCAGGTGCTGACCTTCTCGGTCACCAATAACGGCAATGGCGTCGAAGCCTTCGGGCTCAGCACGATCGCCAATGCCGGCGGCGACAATTATGATCCCGCCGTCACGCAAATCTATCTCGACAATGGCGACGGCCTTTTCGACGCCAGTACGGACACGCTTTATACGCCGGGCGCGAACGATCCGTCGCTCAATCCCGACCAGAGTATCACCGTCTTCGTCCTCGCAACGACGCCGGGAACGGTTGTCGACGGCAATCGCGGCATCGTCAGCCTCGTCGCCGCGGCGAAAACCGGAACGGGCGATCCGGGCGACAGCTTCGCGGGACAGGGTGAAGGCGGCGGCGACGCCGTCGTCGGCTCGACCGGCGCCGACGGGCAGGATGTGGGGGCGTTCATCGTGTCCGCCGCGACGGTGACGCTCGTCAAATCGGCGGTCGTTACCAATTCGCTTGGCACGGCCGACCCGATCCCCGGCGCGACGATTACCTATACGATCGTCGCGACCGTCGCGGGCAGCGGTTCGGTCAGCGGCCTCGCCATCACCGACAATATCCCGGCCGACACCAGCTATGTTCCCGGCTCGATCCGGCTCGGCGGCAGCACGCTGTCCGACGCCGCCGACGCCGATGCCGGCGACTACAACGGCACGCGGATCAACGTCGCGCTCGGCACGGTCGCCGGCGGCCAGACCCGTACTGTCACCTTCCAGACCCTGATCGATTGATGGAGATGCGCATGCGCACCCTGTTTTTCCTTTTGCTTGCCGCGCTGATGCCGGGGCAGGCGCTCGCCGCGAACCAGGTCGCACTCGACAACCATGTGTTCGTCGAACGCGTATCGACCGATGCACAAGGCAAGCAGCGGATCCTGCTCGAAGAACCGAAAGTGGTCGTTCCCGGCGACCGGCTCGTCTTCGTGCTCAACTATCGCAATGCCGGCGCGCAGCCGGCCGACAAGTTCGTGATCACCAACCCGTTGCCCGCCGCGGTCCGTTTCGCCGACGCTGGCGATACCCGGCCCCTCTTTTCGGTCGATGGCGGCAAGCAGTGGGGACTGCTTGCCGACCTTTCGGTTCCGATGACCGACGGCACGCGCCGCGCGGCGCAGGCGGCCGACGTCACGCACATCCGCTGGGCTTTCCAGAACCCGATCCCGGTCGGGGGTACTGGCAAGCTCATGTTCCGGGGAGTTGTAAAATAACTGAATAAATAAAGCCGCTTAACGGTTGCCAGCGGTGGGGAAACGGCAACCAGCATAAAGCCCAGGAGCTCAGCTATGACCAGCAAGCTGACATATATGGGTGCCATCGGTCTGGCGGCTCTTTCGAGCGTCGCTGCCGCGCCGGCTTTTGCCGCCGGGACGACCGCAGGCACCACGATCACCAATACCGCCACCGTCGACTATCAGGTCGGAGGCGTCGCGCAGGGACAGCAGCAGGCGGCGAACAGTTTCATCGTCGACCGCAAGATCAACCTGCTCGTCGAAGAAGTCGGCACCGTCACGACCGCCGTCGTGCCGGGCCAGGCGAATGCCGTCACCACTTTCCAGCTGACGAACAGCTCGAACGAGACGCTCGATTTTGCGCTCGTGGCATCGCAGATCGTGGGCGGCACCGCTGCGCATGGCGGAACCGACACGTTCAACGTCAACAATATCCGTATCTATCGCGATAATACGGTGACGGGCACGGTGGGCAGCTGGGACGCCGGCGATACGCTGATCACCAACTATATCGACGAACTTGTCGTCGATACGGCGATCCGCCTGTTCGTCGTCGCCGACATCCCGACGACGGGCACCGTTCCTGCTGTCGTCAACGGCGCCGTCGCCGGGGTGACGCTTCGCGCAACCGCGCGCGAAGGCGGCCTTGCGGGTACGCAAGGCGCTGCGATCACCGAAACGACCGGGGCGAACACCGCTGTGAAGGACACGGTTTTCGCGGACGTCACCCCGGGGGTCGCGGGCGACGCAGCGCGCGACGGATCGCATAGCGATAACGACGACTATACCGTGCAGACGGCGACGTTGGCGGTGACCAAGACCAGCCGCATCATCTCGGACCCGATCAATTCGACGACCAATCCGAAACTGATTCCGGGCGCGGTCATCGAATATTGCATCGCGGTTGCCAACACCGGCAGCGCGACGGCGACATCGGTATTGATCAACGACCCGGTGCCGGGCCAGCTGACGTTCAACGCGGGGACGATCCTGCTGGGCGGCACGGTCACCAGCGGGACGTGCGATTTCAACGGCGCCGCGGGCGGCAGCTATGCCGCGCCCAACGTGTCGGGAACAATCGCCTCGATCGCCGCGGGCGCCGCCAGCACGCTCGTCTTCCGCGCGACCGTCAACTGATCGGGTAACGGACGGAGCAGCGGGTGCGGCCCAAAAACCGTCTCCCGCTGCTCCCTTCGGGGCTTGCATGGCACTCCGCTTCCCATTTTCCGGCCTTATGACCGCGCTGGTCGCGGCAGCCCTGCTGCCTGCGATATCCCCGGCGCGCGCGCAGGTGATCACGAACACGGCTTCGGCGCAGTGGACGCATGACGGGCAAGCCGGTCAGGCGCTGTCGAACCGCGTCGACGTGACGGTGACGCCGCGCCCCGCGCCGCCGCCGACAATCGCGACCTACCGCTTGACGAGCGGCGGCGGCGATAAGTCCGTGCCGCTCGCACCGACCCAGTGCAACCGCCCGGCCGCGCGCAGCGCCACCAGCACAATCCCGCTCGGCGGCGTCTACGAAGGCATTTCGACCGCCCCGGCATCGCTGCAAAGCACCGACAATTTTCGTGCCGGCGAAGTGCTGGTCGTCGGGGTCACGCTCGCATCGGCGAATGCCGATCCGCAGCAGCGCGATACCCTGCCGGTGATCCTCGAGCTGGAAAATGGTGATCGCGAGTCGATCACCCTGACCGAAACGGCCAACAACAGCGGCGAATTCGTCGGCTTCATCAACACCGTCGGGGTTCCGCCCGCGGTCGCGCAAGGCGATTGCCGTCTGTCGGTCAATCCCGGCGAACCGCTGGCGCTGCGCGTAAGCGATCAGGCGACGGCGAATCTCGTCGCGCTCGCGACGATCAACTTCCTCGTCGATCCCTTCGGCATCGTGTTCGACAGCGGCGACGGCGCGCCCGTCCCCGGCAGCCGCGTGACGATCGTCGATGCCGCGACCGGCCAGCCCGCGCAGGTGTTCGGCGACGACGGCGTTTCGGCCTATCCGTCGAGCGTCGTGACCGGGCAGAGCGTTACCGACGCCGGCGGCACCACCTATAATTTCCCGCCGGGCGACTATCGTTTCCCCTTTGTCGCGCCGGGAACCTATCGCCTGATCGTCGCACCGCCCGCACCCTATACCGCGCCGTCGAAATCGAACGCGGCTGATCTCGCGGGCCTCCGCCGCCCCGACGATGGCCTGCCGTTCACGATCACCGGCGCGAGCTATGGCAACGCCTTCACGCTGAGCAGCCCCGCCCCCGTGCGTGTCGACATTCCGGTCGACCAGCCGGGCCTGCCGCTGATCCTGCGCAAAACGACCTCGACGCAGGTCGCGGTCCCCGGCGACGTGATCCAGTATCGCATCGAGGTCGCGAATCGTGACACGCGCCGCAGCACCGGCGCGGTGACCGTACGCGACGTCCTGCCCGCGGGCATGCGTCTGCGCGCCGATACGGTGCGTGTCGACGGCACCCTTATAGCCCCCGTTGTCGAAACCAACGGCCGCGAGTTTGCCGTCACCCTGCCCGGCATCGCTGCGTCGCGCTCGGTCCTGCTCACCTATCTGGCCGAGGTCATCGTGTCGGCGCAGCCGGGTAACGCGCTCAACCGCGCCACCGCGACCGATAACCGCGGTTCGACGAGTAACGTCGCCGAAGCGACGATTTCGATCAAACGCGACCAGCTCGGCGACCGGATGACGATCATTGGCCGGATTACCGACGGCAGCTGCGCCGTCGATCCGGGGAAGGCCGATGGCATCATGGGCGTGCGCGTGATGTTGCAGGACGGCAGCTATACCGTCACCGACGAGGATGGCCGCTATCACTTCGAGGGCGTGCGCCCCGGCCTGCACGTCGTGCAGATCGATCCGTCGACCTTGCCGCTCGACCGTGAAGCGATCGACTGCGCGCGCTCGACGCAAAGTGCCGGCAGCGCGATCTCGCGCTTTGTCGAAGGTCGCGGCGGCGCCTTGAAGCGCGCCGACTTCCGCGCCGTCGCGAGCGCGCCGCGCGCCGCGCCGATCAAGGCGGCTATCGAAGCGCCGAAGGTGCTGAGCGATCCCGAAGCCGCGGGCGCCGGTCGCGACTGGACCGCGGGTCAGGCGCCGGGCATCGGCTGGCTCTTTCCCGACGCCGACCACAACCCGCGCGCGAAAGCGATCCGCGCCGCGATCAAGCACGCGCCGGGGCAGAAAGTGACGCTCCGCGTCAACGGCAAGCCCGCCGACGCATTGACGTTCGAGGGCGTGAGCAAGTCGGCCGACGGCGGCGTCGCGGTCAGCCTTTGGCGCGGACTCGAAATCCGCGAAGGCGAAAACCGTCTGGTTGCCGAAGTGACCGACACGAACGGCGTCACGGTCGCAACGCTCGAACGCACGGTCCATTATTCGATCACCCCGATGCGCGCATCGCTGGTCCGCGAAAAGTCGGTGCTGGTCGCCGACGGGGTGACGCGCCCGGTGATCGCGGTGCGCCTGACCGATCGCGACGGCAAGCCGATCCGCGCCGGACTGACGGGCGATTTTAGCGTCCCCGCCCCCTATTACCCCGCGGTCGAAGCCGATGCACAGCAGGCGCGCCAGCTTGCGGGCCTCGAACGCGCGCAGCCGGTGTGGAAGATCGATGGCGACGACGGCATCGCCTATATCGAACTCGAACCGACGACGGCGTCGGGCACGCTGGCGATGGAATTCACTTTCCGCGACGACAGGGTGACGCGCCAGCAGACGATCGAAACCTGGCTCGACCCGGGCGACCGCCCGTGGACCCTCGTCGGCTTTGCCGCGGGCACGCTCGGCTACAATACGCTCGACGATCGTATGGAAGCAGTGGCGGAAAATCTCGACGATCTCAACGCCGACGCCCGCCTCGCCTTGTACGCGAAAGGCCGCGTGCTCGGCAAATGGCTGATGACGCTGGCGTATGACAGCGACAAGGACAAGGACGACGCCCGGTTCGGCGGCGTGATCGACCCGCGCGCCTATTACACCATATACGCCGACCGCAACGAGACGCGCTATGACGCGGCATCGGTGCGCAAGCTCTATCTCCGTCTCGAACGCCCGCAATTTTATGCGATGTTCGGCGACATCGAGACGGGGATTTCGGAACCCGAACTCGCCCGCTACCAGCGCGCGCTGAATGGTGGCAAGGCCGAGTATCGCGGCCGTAATGTCGCCGCGACCGCGTTCGTCGCCGATACGCCGTACCGTTTCCGCCGCGACGAGATTCAGGGCAATGGCCTGACCGGCCCGTACCAGCTCGGTTCGAAAGATATCCTGCCGAACAGCGAGCGGATCGTCATCGAAACGCGCGACCGGCTGCACAGCGAGCGCATCGTCGATAGCGTCAGTCTGTCGCGTCATGTCGATTACGACATCGACTATCTGTCGGGCACGCTTCGTTTCCGCGAGCCGGTGCTCAGCCGCACGTCGAACCTCGATCCGCAGTTCATCGTCGCCGAATATGAAGTCGACGGTGTCGGCCAGCGCGTGCTCAACGCCGGCGGCCGCGTCAGCTATCAGTCGAGCGACGAGAAATTGCGCGTCGGCGCGACCTTCGTCCATGACGAGGATGGCAACGCAAAGACCAATCTCGGCGGGGTCGATGCACGCTATCGCCCTTCGCTCGAAACCGAGGTTCGCGCCGAACTTGCGGTCAGCGATGCGAAGTCAAGCAATGGCGGTGCGACCGCCAACGGCACCGCAAAGGCATGGCTGATCGAGGCCGAGCATCACAGCAGCAACGCCGACTTCCTCGCATATGTTCGCGAGCGCGAAGCGGGCTTCGGTACCGGCCAGCTCAACAGCGGCGAAAATGGCACGCGCAAATTCGGCTTCGACGCGCGCGTGAAAACCAGCCGCAATCTGTCGGTCACCGGCAGCGCCTGGCAGGAGGATTATCTCGAAACGAGCGCACGTCGTCGCGCCGCCCGCGCCCTGATCGAATATGACAATGGCACCAGCGTCGCGCGTGCCGGGCTCACACACGCCGACGATCGCCTGACCGATGGCACGCGCAATCGCTCGAACATCGTCCAGCTCGGCGCGACGCAACGCTTGATGGGCAAGCGGCTCGAACTCGACGCGCAGACCGAATTTGCGCTCGGCGGCAAGGACACGAGCGTCGATTTCCCGACGCGCCACCGCCTCGGCGCGCGTTTTGCGATCAACCGCGACGTCAATCTCGTCGGCAGCTATGAAATCGCCGATGGCGACACGATCAAGGCGCGCACCGCGCGGCTGGGCTTCGATCTGACGCCCTGGTCGGGCGCGCGTCTGCTCGCGACGGCGAACCAGCAAGAGATCGGCGAATATGGCCCGCGCAGCTTCGCCGCTTATGGCCTGTCGCAGTCGCTGAAGCTCGGCGCACGCTGGTCGGTCGATGTGTCGGTCGACGGCAACCGCACGATCGGCGGCGTACGCGCGAAGGATGTTCTCAACAGCGAACATCCCGTCGCATCGGGCGGTTTCCTCGGCGGCAATGGGACATTGACCGAGGATTTCCTCGCGATCAGCACCGGCGCCACATACCGCGCCGACCGCTGGACGCTCACCGGCCGTGCCGAATATCGCGATGGCAAACTCGCCAACCGTTACGGCCTGACGTTCGGCGGCCTCCGCCAGCTCGGCGAAGGCCGCGCACTCGGCGCGCTGTTCACTTATGCCAAGGCGAGCGGCAGCGGCACGACCCCGACGACCGAGGTGATCAATTTCGAAATGAGCTGGGCGCACCGCCCCGCGGATTCGCGAATCTCATGGCTCAACAAGAGCGAATTCCGGTCGGACAAGGTCCGCGATGCCGTCGCCGGTCAGCCGGGCCCGATCGGCGGCGGCGCGCTGACGATCGACGGCGACGCGACGAGCCGCCGCCTGCTCAACAGCCTGTCGGTGAACTGGACCCCGCTCGGCGAGCGCGGTGCGGATGGCATGTGGTACGAGCGCGCCGAAATCGGCGTCTTCTGGGGAACCCGCTATAATTTCGATCGCTTCGGCGCCGACGACGTCAAGGGATGGTCGAACCTGATCGGCGGCGATTTCCGCTTCAACCTCGGCGAGCATGTCGACGTCGGCGCGTCGGGCACGGTGCGCATCGGGACCGACGCCGATACCGTGAGCTGGACCGGCGGCCCGACGTTGACGCTCGCACCGATGAAGAATGCGAACATCACCTTCGGCTATAATTTCGCCGGCTTCCACGATCGCGATTTCGAGGATGCGTGCTACTCGCGCTCGGGCGCCTATGTGACCTTCAAGCTGAAGTTCGACCAGACTAGTTTCGCGGGGCTGGGGCTGTAAATCCGCCCTGCGCATAGCGAAGCAATCCGGGGCGCCGCGTCCACTGCCCCGGATTGCTTCGTCGCTATCAATCGGCGAACAGCAAGACCGGTGTCTCGATCAGCTTCTTGAGCGCCTGCACATAGCTCGCGGCATCCCAGCCATCGACCACACGGTGGTCGCAGCTGATCGAAAGGTTCATCAGCTTCGCGCGGCGGATTTCGTCGCCGTCGAAGACGGGACGCTCGACGATCTTGTTCGGACCGATGATCGCGACCTCGGGCCGGTTGATCACCGGGGTCGTCGCAATGCCGCCGAGCGGGCCGAGCGAGGTGACGGTCAGCGTGCCGCCCGTGAGTTCCTCGACCTTCGCCTTGCCGGTGCGCGCGGCTTCGGCAAGGCGCGTGATCTCGCTCGCGAGCTGCCACACATTCTTGTCCTGCGCGTCGCGGATCACGGGGACCATCAGCCCGGCGTCGGTCTGCGTCGCCATGCCGAGATGTACGGCGCCATAGCGCGTCACCACGCCGCCGTCATCGTCGTAGCGCGCGTTGATCATCGGGAATTGCGGGATCGTGCGGCAGATCGCGACGATCAGGAAGGGCAGCATCGTCAGCTTCGGACGCCCGCCGCGATTGGCGTTCAAATCAGCACGCATCTCTTCGAGCGCAGTGACGTCCATTTCCTCGACATAGGTGAAGTGCGGGATCGCGCGCTTCGACGCCGCCATATTCTCGGCGATCTTGCGGCGCATGCCGATGACCTTGATCGGCTCGTCGGCGCGCGCGCGGCTCGCGCCCGGCGCATGATAGCCCTGCCCGCCGCTGTATCGGAGGAAGGCGTCGAGATCGGCGTGGCGGATGCGGTCGCCCTCGGCCTGAACCTGCGACAGGTCGACGCCGAGATCCTTGGCGCGCGCACGCACGGCCGGCGATGCCAGCACGGCCCGGCTGTGATCGACCGCGGTAACCGACGCAGGGGCCGGGACCGGAGCGGGCGTAGGCGCGGGAGCTGCAACAGGCGCAGGCGCTGCGACCTCGGCCACCGAGACTTCCTCGGCACCCGGCGTTTCCGCCACGATTTCCTGTTCGACCGGTGTGTCAGCGGGGGACGCCTCGACATTACCGTCACCATCGGTTTCGATGACCGCGAGCGTCGAGCCGATCGGGATCAGATCGCCGACCTCGCCCGCCAGTTCGACGACGATCCCCGACACGGGCGATTCCATTTCGACGGTCGCCTTGTCGGTCATCATGTCGGCAAGCTGCGCGTCTTCCTCGACGCGCTCGCCGATCTTGACGTGCCACGCGACGATTTCGGCCTCGGCGATGCCTTCGCCGATGTCGGGCAGACGGAATGAATAACGGGCCATGGCGTCAGTCCTTCAAAATCTTGGTCAGCGCGGTCGCAATGCGCACCGGGCCGGGGAAATAGGCCCATTCGAGGCTATGCGGATAAGGCGTGTCGAAACCGGTGACGCGCTCGACCGGCGCCTCGAGGTGATAGAAGCAGCGTTCCTGCACCAGCGCGGCGAGTTCGGCGCCGAAGCCCGAAGTGCGCGTCGCTTCGTGGATGATCAGGCAGCGGCCGGTCTTTTTCACCGACGCCTCGATCGCGTCGATATCGAGCGGGAGCAGCGTGCGGAGATCGATGATTTCGGCATCGACGCCCATTTCCTCGACGATCGTCTTTGTCACATGGACCATCGTACCATAAGCGAGGATTGTTAGCGCTTCGCCCGAACGCACCGTCGCGGCCTTGCCGAGTTCGATGCGGTAATAATCCTCGGGAACCGCGCTCGCGTCATGCTTCGACCAGGGTTCGACCGGGCGGTCGTAATAGCCGCTGAACGGCCCGTTGTAGATACGCTTGGGTTCGAGGAAGACGACGGGATCGTTATCCTCGATCGCCGCGATCAGCAGTCCCTTGGCGTCATAGGGGTTCGACGGGATCACCGTCTTCACGCCGCAGATATGCGTCATGATGCTTTCGGGCGACTGGCTGTGCGTCTGGCCGCCAAAAATGCCGCCGCCGAAGGGGGTGCGCACCGTCATCGGGCAGATGAAATCGTTCGCCGAACGGTAGCGCAGCCGCGCTGCCTCGCTGACCAGCTGGTCGAGACCCGGATAGATATAGTCGGCGAACTGGATTTCGGGGACCGGGCGCAGGCCATAGGCCCCCATCCCGACCGCAACCCCGATGATGCCGCATTCGTTGATCGGCGTATCGAAGACGCGGGTCTTGCCATGCTTTTTCTGCAAGCCCGCAGTCGCGCGGAACACGCCGCCGAAAAAGCCGACGTCCTCGCCCATCACGACCATGTTCGGGTCGCGCGCGAGCATGACGTCCATGGCGCTGTTGATCGCCTCGATCATGTTCATGGTTTTGGTTTCAGCCATTATTCGGGCTTCCAATTGGGGCCGAACTTGGCCTCTTGCTCGGCGAGCATCTGATCGCATTGTTCCTTGAGGTGCCAGGGCATCTCTTCAAACACGTCCTGGAACATCGTTTCGAACGGCTGGTGCATCCCGTGGCCGAGAATGCCGAGCTTTTCCGACTGCTTCTGGGTCGTCTTGACCAGATCGTCGAGTTCCTTCGCCTGCGCCTCGTGACGTTCGGTATCCCATTCGCCAAGTATTTCGAGATGCTGGCGCAGCCGCGCGATCGGATCGCCGAGCGGCCAGGCGGTCGCCTCGTCGGCGGCGCGATAGGCGCTCGGATCGTCCGAGGTACTGTGGCCTTCGCTGCGATAGGTGAAATGCTCGATCAGCGTCGGGCCATTGTTCGTGCGGGCGCGGTCGGCCGCCCACTGCGTCGCGGCATAGACCGCGAGCGGATCGTTGCCGTCGATGCGCAGCCCCGCGATGCCGTAGCCCACGGCGCGCGCGGCAAAGGTCGTGCGTTCGCCGCCGGCAAAGCCCGAGAAGCTGGAGATCGCCCACTGGTTGTTGACGACGTTGAAGATGACCGGCGCGTTATACACGGTCGCGAAGGTCAGCGCCGAGTGGAAGTCGCCCTCCGCCGACGAGCCCTCGCCGCACCAGACGGTCGCGATGCGGCTGTCGCCCTTCGACGCCGACGCCATCGCCCAGCCCACTGCCTGTGGATATTGCGTCGCGAGGTTGCCCGACACGCTGAAGAAACCATGCTCTGGCGCCGAATACATGATCGGCAGCTGGCGGCCGAGCAGGTGGTCGCCGCGGTTCGAATATATCTGGTTCATCATCTGGATGAGCGGATAATCACGCGCGATCAGAATGCCTTGCTGGCGATAGCTCGGAAAACACATATCCTCGCGGCCGATCGCCATCGTCGAGGCGACCGAAGTCGCCTCCTCGCCGGTGCACTTCATGTAGAAGCTGGTCTTGCCCTGCCGCTGCGCGCGGAACATGCGGTCGTCGAACGCGCGGGTGAGCATCATGTAGCGAAGCATCGTGCGCAGCCGCTCGGGCGACAGTTTCGGATCCCACTGCCCCTTCGCCTGCCCGTCGAAATCGAGCACGCGAACCAGCCCATAGCTGAGTTCGCGCATCGCGTCGGGCTTCGTCGCCTCGCTCGGGCGCGGGGCCGCTTCGACTGCCGGGACGTCGATATCGCCAAAGTCGGGGGTATCGCCGGGGCGATAGCGCGGTTCGGGGATATGAAGCGACAGCGGCGGCAGATTGCTCGCCGCGCGCCCCTCATCCTTCGGGGGGTGCGTCTCGGGCATGTCCTCGTCCTTCGAGGCGCGAATCGGCGCCTAGTTATATTTCAACGTGGCGACATAATATTACAGTCGCCATACGAATGCAACGGCGGTGGTCAAACCGCGACGGGCGCCGAAATATGCGCTTGCGGCGCATAGTTCTCGACCGCGAAATCCTCGAACCGATAGTCGAAAATGCTGTCAGGACGCCGCAGGATCCGCAGCCGGGGGCTGCCGTCCGGCACGCGCGACAGCTGTTCTTCGACCAGGTCCGCGTGGTTGAGGTAGAGATGCACGTCGCCGCCCGTCCACACCAGTTCGTGTGCATGAAGGTCGCATTGTTGTGCAATTAGGCGGGTGAGCAACGCCGCCTCGAAAACATTGAAGGCAAAACCAAGGCCGAGGTCGCACGAACGCTGGAACAGGAGGCACGACAGGCCGCCATCGCTGCGGACGTGGAACTGATAGGTCATGTGGCAGGGCGGCAGTGCCATGCGGTCGAGGTCGGCGACGTTCCAGCCGGTAAAGATGTGCCGCCGCGACCCCGGATTGTTGCGGAGCGACGCGATCAGCGCCGATATCTGGTCGTGCCCCTGCTCGCTGCGCCGATAAAGCCCCTCGCCCGCGGGTTCGTAGCGCGGCCAATTCACCCATTGATGGCCGTAGACCGGGCCGAGGTCGCCCCAGCGCGCGGCGAAATCCGCGTCGGCGACGATCCGCGCCTCGAAATCGGCGGCACTCATCGCGTCACCCGTTTCACGCCGATATTTGTCGAGCGGCCAGTCGGTCCAGATTTTGACACCCTGCGCGACGAGGGGACGGATGTTCGTGTTGCCGGTCAGGAACCACAGCAGTTCGCGCACCGCGGTCTTCCAATAGACGCGCTTGGTCGTGAGCAACGGAATCGCATCGTCGCGCAGCGAGAATCGCATCGTCTCGCCGAACAGCGAACGCGTCCCGACGCCCGTCCGGTCAACGCGCTCGTCGCCTTCGACCCAGATACGGCGCATCAGGTCGAGATATTGAAGTTCATAATGGATGGAATCAGACAAGACACACTCCCGATTTTCTCCCTCCGTTGCTAGGCCTCGCGCCCCGCGCGGACAAGGGAGCAGCGGGAGCCCGCGCGAACACCCGCGCAAAGCCTCCGATGCGGGTCATTCCTGCGTTGGGAATCGCGCACTCGCGGCGCATGGCCCCGGCAATGACCCTGTTCGAACCCGTCGGCAAAGCGCCGGAACCGTCGGCGCTGGCCGGATTCGTGCCGCGCGAGGCCGAGGATCTTGTCGCGCGCCATTTGCTGCGCCCACTCTTCGGTGACGAGCGCGAAACCTTGCTCCTTGCCGGATTCGACGCGTTCGAGCGGCTGGTGCGGCTGGAACGCGCCGACGGCGACGCGACCGGGCGCTGTGTCATCCCGCCGCGTTGCTGGCGCGCTCTGCTGGGCGGCGACATCGCAGCGGTCGTGATGGCGCACAACCACCCTTCGGGCAGGCCATGGCCCAGCGATGCCGACATCCGCACGACGCACGACGCCGCGCTTTTCCTGCGCACAATGGGTATCGAGCTGGCCGATCACCTGATTTTCGTGACCGATGGCCATTTCAGCTTTCGAACGGCCCAAATGATCTAGCCCGGACGGTATCCCGGACAATCGCATCAGACGTGCCGATTGCCGCTTGAAGTTCACAGATTGCGCGTCTAGAGGACCGCCCTGCCTTCGCACCGGCCCGCCGGTGCAAAGATCGGTCGGGGAGTAGCTCAGCCTGGTAGAGCACTGTCTTCGGGAGGCAGGGGCCGGAGGTTCGAATCCTCTCTCCCCGACCAGTTTTTCAGAGATTGCAAAGTCCAGAAAAACCAAGATTTTCTGCGGCCTACGGCCATTCGTGCCACACAGTTGTGCGATAGTCCAGCGTTAGACGAATCGCGCGCTTTTACCGCGCAATTTTCGTTACCGGCTCAAGGGCGTAACTTGGACAAGTCGGCCCTGCCTTTCCGAATCTTTCCGTCCTTGTTTTTGACGGCGCGTGAAGACCCCAGGCGGTTCCGGATTATCCGTTGCCCATAATCGTGGTGAAGGTGGACAAACCAACACATTGGATCAGAAATCCTAACTCCGAAAACAATCAGAGACGATTTTTCCAACATTCGAACTTCTGACCGGAATTCTCAGATCGATCTTTGGAAGACTTGACAGTTGATCAAGGTCGCCCATTTTGACCTCCAGAGGGCTTGCTCCCAACACAAACCTAACACTCAAATATTCAGGAAGTGGACTTGAAGAAATACCCAATCGATCCAAATTCATATCAATTGATCCGTTGGGTAATACTCCGTCAAACAAATCATCCTTGTAAATTTTAGGATCGCTATCATCCATTTTATACAGTATTGCGCTAGTTCCTTGGACGATTTGATCATCCCTTTTCCCGACCATGACAGCCGTCAGGTTGAGGATACTCTTTTCGACATTTTTTAGATTTTTTTCGCAAGAAACCTTCACGTCGATGGATAATTCTTTCCGTGGAAACGAGGCGGACGCCGCCGATTTGACAATAGACGAAAATTCATCTGGCGCGCTATCTCGCACATAATTGTCAAACGGCGTTCAAAAGGGACCCCCGATCGGCGTCGAAGAGGGACCCCTTTTCGGATATGATGTTGGTTTGTTGAAGATGGCCTTGCGCTGCGTGCGGCGGAGGGCGGGCGTAGCCCGACCGGAGGCGCGCGCAGC
>NZ_DASYHG010000025.1:0-322453 GCF_035998905.1 Sphingopyxis sp.
GAGCAACTCCGGTCGACAAACAGGCTCCCGAGCCACTCCAGTGTAGGTGTCCAGTGCGCTCGCAAGGCTGTCGTCATCCATACAGCCCATCATCTGACGCGATCACCCCACGACGCAAGGTGGCCCGGAAACAGCGCTTACCTTCAGGACACGGTTACGAATGATACTCACCGCGGCGATGAGTGCCAGAACGCAAGCATCGCAGTCGAAACCGCGGAAGCCCGAGAGAAATTCAAACGGTTCCGCGGCAAATAAGCGAACGGTCGAGCCCTATCAGCCTGCCTGCTTTGCGGTGGATTCCAGCTGAGCGATTCGCTCGGCGCAAACCGATTCCACCACCTTTGCCAGTATTGTGACGCGTTCGCCGAGCCAGGAAAGCTCATCCTCGGAGATCCGATAATGCTTCGAGTAGCGCGCCTTGATGTAAGCTTCCTTGAGCTTCTCAAAACGTGACCGATCGAGCTTCGCCTCTCGCGGCCACACTTCTGCTAGCCGGGGATCGATCCGCTCGGCCTGCGTTCGCAGGAACGCGAGGTTGTGAACATGTGGCGTGTAGAAATTGCAGACTAGCAAAGCGCAATGGTAGAAACGCTCGGTAGCCTGATGCAGATCAAACGCGGCTTTCTTAAGATCACGATCATCAACGGCGTGACGAAACCCCCGTACGAAACTCTCCGCGCTGGGCAACCACTCGTCAAAATACTCCCGTGCCATCTCCAGCGCCGCATGCGGCGTCTTCGGCTGCGGCTCGGCAAGCTCACTGTCCTCGGCTTCGTACAACGCAATCCCGTCGCGCGCGACGTCCATGAAGAAATATCTCCCCTGCGACAGCCCGGAGTTCACTTCGTCCAGACTGTGCACAATGAAGTTCACCGGCGTCCGCAGCGTCTTCGTCACCGACAGTTCGCGAATGAGCCGGTCGTCGAGCTTCGACCAATAGTCGGCCCGATCGGTGAGCCGCTTGTCGTTGACGATTATCAGCACGTCATAGTCCGACTGGTAGCCCTTGGCGGTGTGCGGCTCGTCGACCCACCCTCCCCGCGCATAGCTGCCGTAGAGAATGATCTTCGAGATGCGGCCCTTCTTCTTCCAGCCCTGCGTCGCGAGCGCCAGCGCATCCTCGAATTCTTCGAAGACGATCTCGACGACGCGCTCGAGTTCGCGCTGCTTGTGCGGGGGAAGATGGTCGATACCGCTTTTCATCGTCGTCACCCTATCAAGGCGGCGGCTTCCGCGCACCAGCTATTGCAGCCAGTGCGAGGATAAGCCGCGTGTTTCTTGCACGCCGTCAGTCGGCGGGATTCCAGAGCAGCGCGTAAGCGTCGGGATTGTCCTGCCCCGCCGCGCGGGCAAGGTTCGCATAAAGGCGTCGCTGCCCGAACTCGGGGGCTTCGAGCGCCAGCGACACATAGCGCCGCTCGGACACTGCTGCGAGGCGGACCCATCCCGCGCCGATCTCGACTTCGTCGGAGTAGACGCGGTAGTCGGGCTGCACCTCGCTCCCCTTGCCGCGATTGATGCGAATTTCGATCGGCACCCGGATCGAGAGGGTGCGAAGTTCGCCGACAAAGCCCTTCTCGATCGTGCCGCTGACGAAGCCGATGGCTCCCATGATGTGTCTCCTGCCCTTGCCCGCGAGCCCGTCCCGCGGCGCAGAAAGGCAGCCGGGGCGCCGCCAGGCGCCGGCGCACCCAGAGGGCCGCAACGGCAGTGGAGGACGGGCGAAGCCCGTTGCGCCGGGGCCGCGCCCCGGCAGACGCCTCAAGCGCGGGTCGGGATCGCGGCTGGCCGCGGGGAAACGGCGACGCCCGGTGCCCCTGGCCGTAAGAAGGTGCCGATCAAGCGATCGACCCTGGAAAAGTTCGAAATCAAACCGCCTGCGGCGAAGACGCTCAAGCGTCCCCGAGACAGAATTACGATCTCGAACCGGACCAATGGTGCGCGCCGCCGTCGCGCCAGCCCAGCGAAATTCCGATCAGCACGAGGATCGCCGCGATCGCTGCCGCCACCGCGACGGCAGCCGCCTCCTGTCCGCCGGCTGCAAAGATTGCTGCCAGCGCCCAGAGGAAGACGAGTGCGAAGGGCGGATTACCCTTGCCCCGCGCAAGGGCCGCGGCCGCGATCAGACCGCCGACGACGATAATCGCGGCGGAGATGAGCGGCGCGACATCGGGCGCAGCGTCGACGCCATAGTAGCGCAAAGTGGCGGCGACATTGACGATCGACGCCGCCGTCAACCAGGAAGCGAGCGCCGACAGCGGCAGGATGGCGCCCCAGCGCTCGGCCGCCGAAAAGGGCGCCGTCCAGGCAGCGATACGGCGATAGGCGATGAGGATCGAGACAAGCGAGCCGAAAATGATGAGGGTCGATACCGCGTCGATGTCGCCTAGCTGCACCCAAGTGGCCCAGAGCGCATTGCCGAGAAAAGCACCGGCTGCCGGCCAGCGCAGCGCGGCGAACAAGGTGCTATCGCGCCCGGCCGACGTAAACTGGAGAAGCGAGAAAACCAGAGATCCCAGATAAAGCGCTCCCCAGATCGAGAAGGCCCAGCCCGCGGGCGTTATCAGCGTCTGCACGGCGTCCGAACGCTCGCCGACCGGCGTGCCGATCCCCATCACGGGCAAGAGGGCAGCTCCGATCTGCGCCAGCGCACAGATAAGGACGATGAAACGCGCCGGATCGGCGGCGGGTGCGGGGGTTGCGATGGTCTGGGTCATGCAGCTCTAACCGGCGTCGCACAACTTTGTTCCGCTACTTGGGCCGGTCAAAATTGAGAGGCATCCGGACCGCCTGCGGACATCCGGCTTTACGATCCTCCCGCCAGGCGGCTTCGGCCAGTGGCGGCGCGGCTATGCTTCGATCGGCGAGCCGCTGTCCGGAAGAGCATAACCCGCCGCGGTAGCGCCTTCCGGGGCGACGCCGTCGACCTCGACAAGATCGTCGCCGACGAGCGTGCCCGTGATGCGCACGCGCTTCTCGACATGGTCGACGGGGGTGCGGCGAAGGTCGAGCCGCCAGCGGCCGCCGAGGTCGCGGCGAAGCGCGAAGCCGCCAGCCACCCGCAGCAGCATTCCCGACTCGTCGATGCGTGATCCGATTCCCGCCATGGCTACGCCTTAACCGAGCCGCGCCGGACTCGCCAGCCACGAGCAAGGTTTGAGACGCCCGCCCTGCGAACCGCTCCCCTCGACCATCGACCTTCGGCCCGCA
The DNA here is from genome assembly GCF_035998905.1 of Sphingopyxis sp. Lineage (GTDB taxonomy): Bacteria > Pseudomonadota > Alphaproteobacteria > Sphingomonadales > Sphingomonadaceae > Sphingopyxis. The sequence continues at coordinate 3,211 of NZ_DASYHG010000025.1, forward strand.
CCTTCGATCCTCGACCCACGAAGCGCGCGAACCTCGCGCGATCCCGCCGCGCGCAAGATGCTGGTCATGCGGGAAGCTCGAGAGTGCAGCAGACACCCTCGGGCCTGAATTCGATCGCGGCGCTGCCGCCCTGCCCGCGGAGCGCCCGTTCGAGCATCCGCGTGCCGAACCCCGTACGCGCGGGAGGCGCGACGGGGGGACCGCCCTGCTCGCTCCAGCGCAGGCGGAGCCGATCCCGGCCGCTCTCGTTCACCATGTCCCACTCGACCGCGACCGTGCCGGCATCGCCCGACAGCGCTCCATATTTGACCGCATTGGTCCCTAGTTCGTGCAGCACCATCGCCGCGAGCAGCGCCCTTGAAGCCGGCACCTCGGCGTCCGGCCCCGCGAGGCTGATGCGGCCTGGCTTCATCTTGTCGAAGGCGTGGAGCGCGCGCTCGATCATTTCACCGGCCGATACGGTGCCCCAGTGGCGCTCGGTGAGGAGGTCGTGCGCGTCGGAGAGGGCGCGGACGCGCGCCTCGAACGACTGGCGCTCGGCGGCCGGCGTCTCGCGAAACGTCTGCGCGGCGATCGCCTGGACCATCGCGAGCGTGTTCTTCACCCGGTGGCGCATTTCGGCGAGAGTGAGCTGGAGCTCCTCTTCGGCCTTCACGCGCGCCGCGATCTCGACGCGCGCCGCCTCGTGAAGATGGGCGTTGTCCATCGCCACCGCCGCCTGCGCAGCCACGGCCTCGACAAGCTCCTCGACCTCGGCATTGAACATGGCGGGCTCGTCATGGCCAAAGAAAAGACCGCCGAGCACCGCGCCCGAGCGCGAGATGACGGGAACCGCGAGATAGCTCACGACGGGCAGATGCCCCTCCGGCATGCCGTGGTGCGGCGCGCTCAGGCCGTAGCGCGGATCCTTGCGGATATCGTCCGACCGGATCGTCCCCGCTCCGCGGAACGTCGGGTCGAAGACGGCGGTATTGCGCGGCATGCCGAAGCGCTCGAACGCCTCGCGCGGGGCGCCGGATAGCGAGAAGAGCAGGTAACTTTCGCCCTCGTCGCCCAGCACATTGTAAAAGAAGGCCCCGAAGCGCGCACCGCTGAGCTCCGTCGCGATATCGGTCACCGCCTGGACGATCCGTTCGAGGTCGAGATCCTGCGATACGAGGAGGGCGGCGCGATTGAGGTGGGTCAGCCGCTCGGCCTGGCGGGCGAGCTGCGCCTCGACCGCCTTTCGTTCCGAGATGTCGCGCGCGATCTTCGAAGCGCCGATGATCGTGCCGTCGGCGCGGCGCACCGGCGACACGGTGATCGAGAGATCGACGAGGCTGCCGTCCTTGCGCCGCCGGACCGTCTCGAAAGGCGGAACGCGCTCGCCAGCGCGAATGCGCTCGATGATCGCGGTTTCTTCGCTGCGGCGTTCCTCGGGGATGAGGGTGAGGATCGAGCGGCCGACGATCTCGTCGGCACAATAGCCGAACATGCGTTCGGCCGCGGGATTCCAGCTGGTGATGATACCATCGAGCGTTTTACTGATGATCGCATCGTCCGAGCCCTCGACGAGAGCCGCGAGGTGCGCGGCACTTTCGCGCACGGCTAAGCCCCCTTGCGCCGCTTCGTCCTCGATCAGCGTCTCACGCATATGTCATGGTCCCTGCCCCTCCGATGGCCCCGGCGTTCCCGAAACTGGAATTCGCCATCGCAAAGAAACCCTTGAGTGGTTGATGCGTTCCGCCGAGACTGCCATGCGCCCAGCCGTGACGCCGAGCGACCTCTCAACTTCGATCCATGTTTCAGGGCGAAAGTCATCAGCGTGCCAAACCCGTCCCCCGCCCCTCTCTGCACGGCGATCGTCGCCGAAGACGAATGGCTCGTCCGCATCGACGTCGTCGAGGCGCTCGAGGCAGCCGGGTTCGCGGCTCGCGAGGTCGAAAGCGCCGAGGATGCGCTCCTCCTGATCGGCGAGGAGCGACCGCATATTCTCGTGACCGATATCCGGCTTGCCGGCGCTCTCGACGGATGGAGCCTCGCGGAAGCCTATCGCGACGCTCATCCGGGCGGCGGCGTCGTCTATGCCTCGGCCAATGTGCCGCTTGCCGATCGACAGGTCGAGGGCAGCTTCTTCTTCTCGAAACCCGTGCTGATGAGCGCGCTCGTCGATGCATGCCTCGGCCTCTGCGCCGGGCAGGACGGCCGGCCCGCCTGAGGCGGGCAAGCGGGCATTATCCACCTGCCCCGCATCCATCGCGCCCGTCACCTCCGCAGCGCGAGTCAGGCGGCGGCGGCGCCTGGCTGAGCAGAGGGCCCCGCGGTGCCTTGGGATGGGGGAGGCCGTGCAGCTTCCAGAGATTGGCTTCGGTCTTGCTCATGCGAACGAGAAGCTGCTCGCCGTCCCATAGTTCGACCTCGGCACTGCCGCGATCGTTGAGCGCGAACTGAAACGCCTGATAGGCGTCGGGCGCGCGAAATTCGACGCGGCGCGGCTCGCGCGCATCCTCGCCATGAAAAAGAAGATGAAAAAGGCGCATGACATGCTCCGTTCCTGTTCCGGAGCAAGCACGACCCTGCTCTTAGCACCCGACAATCGGCAGGCCTCATGTAAGGACGGGCCGCAAAATGAGGCAGCGGCAAGACACGCCGACGAGGGTGGGACTCAGCCACTTCTGCATAGCAGATTTGGCACCCCAAGGCGCGAAAATCGTGATGATCGAGATCAATCCTGCACGCGGTGCGGCGGGCTGGGCCCCATCCGCCCGTCGCGTCGCCAGATCCATCGAGGCAGGTTTTGCCCAACAACCATGTGGGCCGAACGCGCCCGGCCGAGCAGCTTTCGTGCATCCGTCGAAGCGATAGCCTGCCCCGTGCCCTTCAGTGCTGGTCCGCCATTACATGCCCTTCGACACGGCGCAGCCAGTTGTGAAGCCGCGTCGCAGCCGCCGCGCCATGGCCCGTCGCGGTGCTGATCTGGTCGAGCCCGGCGAGAACATCGCCGGCGCCATAGACGCCGGGCATCAAGGGCTCGGCAAAGGCATCGGCCGGCAGGCAGCGATTGGCGTCGCCTTGGAGACCGAGCCCCGCCAGCAATTCGCTGCGCGGTTCGGACCCGAGCGCCGGATAGAGGGTGTCGAAGAGAAGCGCGTCCTCTGCACCCTCCAGCTGCACCGCGATGCGTCTGTCCCGGTGCGCGAGGCGAAGCAGCTGCCGCTCCTCGATCCGCACGTCGCTTGCCAGAAGTTCGGCGCGCTGCGCGGGCGTGAGCTCGACCTGCCACCTGGGGATGAGGGTCACATCGTCGGTATATTGCCTCAGGAACATCGCCTCTGCGGCGCCATGAAGGTCCGACCCGAGTACGGCGATCTTGCGCCCGCGATGCTCAAATCCGTCGCAGATCGGGCAGTAGCGCAGCGCGCCGCTCCGGACGGCGGCGTCATGGTCGCCGCTGGCAAGCACCGCCTCGTTGGTGATGACGCCCGTCGCGAGAATGAGCCCGCGCGCCGACAGGCGGCGGCCGTCCTCGAGCCGCGCCGCGAAGGGGGCACCGCCGGCGCCTGCGGACAGACAGTCGACACGCGCCAATTCGATTTCGGCACCGTATCGCCCGGCCTGATCGGTGAGCCGCGCGACGAGATCGGCTCCCGATATCCCGTCCGGAAATCCGGGCACATTCCAGGCCATCGGCGCGCCAAGCGCGCGCGATCGTCCGTCATGGAGCACGAGGGTGCGGCGGCGATAGCGCGCAAGATAGAGAGCAGCGGTGAGCCCTCCGGGTCCGGCGCCGATGACGAGCGCATCATAAGCGGGCTCGCCTGAGGGGTCGCGGCCAGCGGGCATGCGCGCTCCCGTTCCGGCCCCACCCTTCATCCCTGCTGCGGCCTGATGTCGAAGGCGGCGATGCGATCGTCCCCGCTGAGCGCCGCCGCCAGCGCATCGGCACATTCCTCGCCATAGCCTGCGGCGATCGCGGTAAAGCCGGGTGCGCCGCCGGCGCGGCGCTGTTCGACGGTGATCGCCTTGAGGCCATGTTCCCCGAGCAAGGCGATGACCTCGGCCGAGGCGATGCTCGTGCCCGCCCGATAATCGAGCGTGACATGCGCGATACGCCGCTGCGGCGCGTGGCGCTCGGTCCAGGTGACGGCAGCGAGCACGAGGAAGGTCGCGACGCCGCCGAAGATGGCGAGTTCGTAGAAGCCCACCCCGAACAGGATGCCGAGCGTCGCGGTCATCCAGAGCGACGCGGCGGTGGTAAGCCCGCGGACGTTGAGCCCCTCGCGAAAGATCACGCCGCCGCACAGGAAGCCGATCCCGGTGAGCACGCCATGCGCCATGCGCACCGGGTCGATGCGCACGACCTCGGTCGGCGTGTCGGTGAGCCATTCCATCTGGTGGACGGCCGACAGCATGAGGAGGCAGCAGGACAGCGCGACGAGGATATGGGTGCGCAGGCCCGCCGGGCTCGCGCGATATTCGCGCTCGCCGCCGATGATCGCGCCGGCGATGACCGCGCCCGCGATCGGCAGCAGGAGATCGGGATCGAGGAGATCGAGCTCAGACACCGCGCATCAGCCCCGGGACGAGCGGCAGCAGCTCGCGCGCAAGATAGCCGAGCGGCCCCATGGTTTCGCCGAGCCGCCGCCCCGCTTCGCCGTGCAGCCAGATGCCCCAGGCGGACGCCTGCAGGGGCGAGAGGCCTTGCGCACCGAGCCCGGCGATGAGGCCCGCCAGCACGTCGCCCGAGCCGCTGACGGCAAGGCCGAGCCCGCCGCCCGCATAAGCTAGGCAGCTCCCCTCGGCGATCAGGTGGCTGGTCGCGCCCTTGACCATCACCGCCGCGCCGAACCGGTCGGCGGCCTTGCCGAGCGACGCGAGCGGGTCGCTCGCGACCTCCTCCTTCGCTACATCGAGCATCGCGGCAAGTTCGCCTTCGTGCGGGGTGAGGATTGTGTGCGCGGCGCGCGCCCGGATCGCATCCGAATGCGCGGCCGCCGCGCGCAGCGCGACGGCGTCGAGGAGGAGGAAGATGTCCTCGGGCAGCGCCGGCAGCAGGGCTTCGAGCAGGGTCCGGACGATGTCGGCGTCGATCATCGCGGGTCCAAAGACGACGGCGTCGTGCAGCGCCACCTCGGCGAGCAGCAGTTCGGCCGCCTCGGGCGCAATCTCGCCCGCTTCGGTTTCGGGGAGCGCGACGACGGCGCAGGCCGGAAAGGCGATGCCGATCGGGATCGCGGCCGAGGCGATCGTCGCGATCGTCACCTTGCCCGCCCCGGCGCGGAACGCCGCCTCGGCGGTAAGCAGCATGCCGCCTGGCACCCGGCGGCAACCGCCGATCACGAGCACCCGGCCGCGGCCGTTCTTGTCGACATTGTCATGATGATCGGGAAGCGGATGCGCCTTGAGCCAGGCGGTGTCGAGCGGGGTTGCCTCAGCCACGCGCGGCCACCATCGCATCGGGTTCGCGGGTGACCGGGACTTCGCCCTCCATCGGCGCAGTCACATTGTAGCGCGACAGGACGAGGTTGCCGTCGCGGCCCACGTCAGCGTCGAAGCGATATTCGGTGATCGCGCAATTGGCGACGTCGCCCTCGCTGTCGATTGCCAATATCTCGGCCTCTCCCAGATTTTCGATAATGGTGCGCAGGCAAAGGACGACGACCTGGTGCGCGACGATCATCACGCGCCGCCCGCCATAATGGAGCGAGACGGTGTCGAGGAGCGAGCGGAGGCGCAGAATCACGTCGCACCAGCTTTCGCCGCCCGGCGGGCGGTGATAGAATTTGCCGAGCGCCAGCCGGAATTCGGCCTGATCGGGATGCGCCGCCTCGATGCCGCGGCGCGTGAGGCCGTCGAGGATGCCGAACTCCTTCTCGCGCAGCCGCTCGTCGATGCAGATTTTCTCCTCGGCCGCGCAGCCTCCCGCGCTGCGGAAGATTTCGGCGGTCTGCACGGCCCGCACATAGGGCGAGGCGAGCATGATCTCGGGGCGGCCGTCTTCCTCGCCCGCGGCGAACCAGGCGCCGAGCGCCTGTGCCTGTTGCTCGCCCAGCGCCGAGAGGGGCACATCGACATCGCGGTGGTCGAGCGCGATGCGCAGGTCACCCGCCGCGTCGGCGGCATCGCGCGCGACATTGCCCGCGCTCTGGCCGTGGCGAACCACCCAGAGCACCGAAGGCCAGCGCGGGGTCATCGAATGGTCTTCCTCGTCATCGAGACGCTAACGCCTCCAAAGCCGAACTCGTTGCGTTAGGCTCGCGGGTCGCCCAGCGAGCGGCCCCGACCTTGCCGCGGCCGCGGCATGCCGAAAACGACGGCCCGCCATCCGTCCCCGCCACGCCCGCTCCCGCCGTGCTCGTCGCCCCGCCTTTGACATTTTGCCCGCGAGGTAGGTCGGGGAGAGGTGCCCGCAGGAACTTCGAGAGGCCTCAGGCGATTGGGATACTTTGTCGGCTCAGCGTCGGCGACAGCGAACAGAGGAGACAATCATGAAGAAACTCGTCGCCTTCGATCTCGATGGAACCCTGGCGGAAAGCAAGCAGCCGCTCGCCCCTGAGATGGGCGCGGCGATCGCGAAGCTCCTGGGCGTCGCCGAGGTCGCGGTGATTTCGGGCGGCGACTGGCCGCAATTCGACAAGCAGGTCGCGAGCCGACTTCCGGCAGACGCCGATCGGGGCCGGCTCTGGCTGATGCCGACGACGGGCACGAAGCTTTTCGTCCACCGCGGCGGCGGCTGGACGCCGCTTTATGCCGAGCTGTTCAGTGACGAGGAAAAGGCGCGCATCCTCGCCGCCTTCGACGCGTCGCTCGAGGCGACGGGGTTCGTTCCCGAGGAAGTCTGGGGCGATCGCATCGAGGACCGCGGCAGCCAGATCACCTTCTCGGCGCTCGGCCAGCAGGCGCCGATCGCCGCCAAGGAAGTCTGGGATCCCGACTTCGCGAAGCGGCGGATCATCCAGGCGGATCTCGGCGAGCGGCTCCCGGGCCTGTCGATCAACATGGGCGGCGCGACCTCGATCGACGTCACGCGCGAGGGCGTCGACAAGGGCTATGGCCTCAAAAAGCTGAGCGCCGAGAGCGGAATCGCGCTCGGCGACATGATCTTCATCGGCGACGCGATCTTTCCGGGCGGCAACGACTATCCGGCGAAGCTGCTCGGGCTCGACACGGTGCGCGTGCGCGACCCCAGTGAGACGATCGCGGTGATCGAGGCGATCGTCGCCTGCCTCGGTTGAAGGTGCGTCAGGCGACCGCGAGCCGCGCCACGCGGCAGGCCTCTTTTGGCCGCACCGGCGCCGCGCCGCCGGCCACCCGAACGCATGATGAGGCCGGCGACGCCCCAAACGCGCCTGCCCGCCCCGCTGCCGCGCGGCCGTGCCGTCCCGAAAGGCGGCCGGAACGCGCACGGCGCCCCGGACCGTTGCCGCACGCCAAAAGCGTATAACTTCGATCAACCCGGCTCCTCTTTCACGCAACAAGCCGGACAAGCGCGGGGTTTCCATATTGGCCCGCCTCGGGCCGCATGGAAAGGATGCGTCATGGCACAGAATGACAAGAAAGACGGCAAGCAGCAGGGCAGCTCGTCCGGCAAGGGCAGCCAGCAGCAGCAGGACGGCGGCAAGAGCCAGTCGGGAGACGACAAGCAGTCGGGCAGCAAGGACCAGGGCAAACAGCGCAGCTGACCTTCGCCCCCGCTTTCCGGGTGAAAGACCGGGCCGCGCGCGCCGCGGCCCGGTCTTGCATGCGGAAAAGCCGCGAGGCCGAAGCGCAGAAGATCATTTGAGGAGAGACGAGATGAAGACATGGATTGGAGCCGCGGCGATCGCCGCGATCGTCGCGGGATGCGGCGGACCCGATACGCGCGACGAGGAGCAAGCCGCCGCGTCTGCTGACACGGCCGTTGTGGCACCCGAGCCCGGTCCGGCCGCCGCAACGCCGGCGCAAGCAGTCAGCACGGCCGATTATATCGCGCAGGCGGGTGCCGGCGACCTCTGGGAGATCGAATCGTCGAAAGCCCTGCTCGCCAAATCGAAAGATGCAAAGGTCAGGGCCTTTGCCGAGATGATGATCGACAATCACGGAAAATCGACCGCGAAAGTGAAGGCGGCCGCCGCGAGCGCCGGGGTCCAGGCGCCGGCACCGACACTTGCTCCCGAGCAGGAGAAGATGCTGGCGGACATCAAGGCCGCCGATGCCGCGGGTATCGACAAAATCTATCTCGACCACCAGAAGACCGCGCATGGTGCGGCACTGGCGCTGCACCAAGGCTATGCCGCCTCGGGCGAGGCGGTCGCACTTAAGCAGGCGGCAGCAGAGATTGTGCCGGTGGTGGAAGCGCACCGAGCGGAACTCGGCAAGCTGGCAACCTGACAGAGGCTCGGAACAGGCATTTCAAAGCCGCCGCGCGCTTTTGCGCGGCGGCTTTCGGTTGCCGCCCCTGATCCTGCCCGGCAACACCGCGCGGCTTCCTTTTACCCTTGCCGCACCTTCTCAGTTCAGGAGCATTCATGACAGACCGGATCGCGCCCCGCAGCGGCGTCGCCTTCACGCTTCCCAAGGACACGATTCTCTGCGTGACCGACCCCGATGGCGGCCAGGTCGGCGACCTTCTTGCGTTTCGCGCGGCGGATCCCCGCGAAGCGATCTCGAACGGGCGAACGTTCGACTATGAAGAGACGATCCGGCTGACGACCGGCAACCGCTTGTGGTCGAACCGGTCAAACGCATTGCTCGAGATCGTCGAGGACAGCTGCGGGGTGCATGATTTTCTGCTGACGCCATGCAGCGAGGCGACCTTTCGCCATTTCTACGCCGACAAGCCCGTTCATCGCGGCTGCTTCGGCAATCTGGTCGAAGCGCTCGAGCCATATGGGATTGCTGCCGACGCCATTCCCGTCGCGTTCAACCTGTTCATGAATGTGCCGGTCGGCAGCGAAGGCAAGATCCGCGTCCTTCCGCCGACGACGAAGGCCGGTGACTTCATACGGCTTCGCGCGCTCGACGACCTGATCGTCGGGCTCACCGCCTGCTCGGCCTACGACAGCTGCGGCGGCAGCTTCAAGCCGATCGACTACCGGATCGAGTGAACCGGCGGGTACAGCGCTGCCACAGCGATTGCGCCGCGCCTCCCGACCGCCGCGAGGGCCTAACGGCTCCCGCCGACCGGCGCGTCCGCCCCCTTGCCGGGCGGGGGCGTATCGGGTTCGGCGGCGCGCCCGCCGCCTCCCTGCGGGTCGCTGTCATAATCCTCGGCATTGCCTTTGCCGCCGGCACCCGCGCCGCTTCCGCTGACAGGACCGCTGCCGGGGCTGCGCCGATGGCCGCGGTTGGCGGCGCCCGATACGTCGCCGGCCTCGCGCTCCCCGGCGGGATAGCGGTCGGGCGTCGTCGCTCCGACATTCTCCCGGCGTTCCACGGGCTCTTGCGGCAGCGACCCGTCCCCGGCGGAGCCCCCATCCCTGCTGTCATTGCGATTGTTCATGATCGTCTCCTCTTTACCAAATGAGGCCGGATCGGCCAGATCAGCCTTGCGTCCCCGACCCCGGCTCGGCCAGCTTCCGGTGCATCTCGGCTGTCGCCGCTTCGCTGAGAACGCCCGAGGCGAGGACCTGCGCCTTGTTCTTGAGCCCGTGAACGACCGCATGCTCTCCTGCGAGGAGCGCATCCCATCCGGTTTTCGCCACATCGGCGGGATCGTCTTTTTCCGATTGCCCGACCTTCGTGTCGAGCATGCCGGCCCGCTCGAAAAAGCGCGTCTCAGTCGCGCCGGGTTTGAGACAGGTGATAGTGACGCCGCTGTCCTTCAATTCGTTGCCGATCGCCGCGGCGAAACTGTCGACGAAGGCCTTGGTGCCGTTATACACCGCCTGAAAAGAGCCGGCGAGATGACCGGCGATCGAGCCGGTGATCAGCACCTTGCCTTCGCCGCGCGCGACCATCGCCCTCAGGACCGGCTGGAGCAGCAACAGCGTGCCGGTGATATTGGTGTCGATGACGTGACGCCACGCGTCGACGGGCTGGTCTAGAAAACCGTGGCCGAGGCCGTGACCCGCGTTGGCGACGAGAATGTCGATCGGCCTGCCGCCCGCAGCGGCGAGAAGACGTTCGACCCCGGCAACGGTCGCGAGGTCGGCTTCGACCGCCTCGACCTCGACGCCCTTGGCAAGGAGGCCCGCGGCAGCATCGACGAGCGGCTCGTCGGCCGCGACGATGAGGTCGTAACCATCCTTCGCGGCGAGTATGGCGATCTCTCGGCCGATGCCGCTCGAGGCGCCGGTGACGATAGCGAGTTTGCGATCAGGCATGTTCCATCTCCTGTCGGGCCGAGACGGCCCCTTTTGCGAGGCCGGGCTTGAGCACGATCTTCGTGTAGAGGTCCTGCTCGTCGTGCCAGTGCCGGTACATGTCGGCGGCGTCCTCGAGCGATGCGTGATGCGAAATGAGCGAGACGGTGTCGAACTTGCCGGCCTGGATCATGTCGAGAAGCTCGCCCGAATAGCGCTGAACATGCGTCTGACCGCTCTTGACGGTGAGGCCTTTCTCCATGAGCTGGCCGAGCGGGAATTTGTCGGCGAACCCGCCGTAAACCCCGGGAATCGAAAGGCGGCCGCCCTTGCGGCACGCAAGGATCGCCTGGCGCAAGGCGTGGATGCGCTCGGTGGACGAGAGCAGCTTGACCTTCACCTGGTCGAGGATGTTGTCGACCGTGAACCCGTGGCTCTCCATGCCGACGCAGTCGATGCAGGCGTCAGGCCCGATGCCGCCGGTCATTTCGGCGAGCGCCTCGCGGACATCGACCTTCGTATAGTCGAGGATCTCTGCACCATATTTCTTCGCGAGCGCGAGGCGCGTCGGAAAGTGATCGATCGCGATCACGCGCCCGGCGCCCAGCAGCAGCGCCGACTGGATCGTGAACAGGCCGACGGGGCCGCAGCCCCACACCGCGACGGTGTCGCCGGGCTCGATGTCGGCGTTGACCGCCGCCTGCCAACCCGTCGGCAAGATGTCCGAGAGGAAGAGCACGTCGTCGTCAGCAAGGCCGTCGGGAATGACCACCGGCCCGACATCCGAATAGGGAATGCGGACATATTCGGCCTGCCCGCCGGCGTAGCCGCCGGTGAGATGCGCATAGCCGAACGCCCCGCCCATCGCATGACCCATCATCAGCTCGGATGCATCGCGCGTCTCGGACGGATTGCTGTTGTCGCAGGCGCTATATTGCTGCTTCTCGCAGAAGAAGCATTGGCCGCAGCTGATCGTGAAGGGAATGACGACGCGCTGGCCGCGCTTCAGCGTCGAGGCGGCGCCAGTCTCGATGACTTCGCCCATGAATTCGTGCCCGACGATATCGCCGGCGCGCATGCCCGGAATATAACCGTCGTAAAGATGAAGGTCCGAGCCGCAGATCGCGGTCGAGGTCACGCGAATGATCGCATCGCGCGGGTTGACGATTTCGGGATCGGGAACGGTTTCGACACTGATCTTGTGGCGTCCCTGCCAGGTAACGGCGCGCATGGCCTTCTCCTTGATGTGATTTTGCTGCGGTTCGGCGTTCAGATGTGCGGCTCGGCAGGGCTCTCGGCGCCTCGCGCGGAGGGCGAGGCATTGGTCGTCACTTCGCCGGTTTCCATGAGCTGCTTGAAACGGTGAAGGTCGCGCCGCGCCTGCACTTCGGGCTCGCGCTGAAGGAGCTTGGCGGCGAGGCGCCCGACCTTCCCGGCGGGCGGGTCATAGGCGAGGATCAGGCTGACATAGGTGCCTCGCCCCGCCGGCGCGTCGGTGAAGCGCACGTCGCCGCTGTTCGCGATGTCGGAGGCCGGCGTACTTTGCCAATAGATCGATGTGTCCTCGACGCGCTCGGTGATGCGGTTGACCAGTGTCACCTCGCGCCCGGCGGGCGCCTTGATCGTCCACTGCGAGACATCGTCGCCGAGGTCGTCGACCGCGACCACATTCTCCATGAAGTCGGGAAAGCGTTCGGGCGTCCACGCCGCATAGAGCTCGGCGCGGGGGCGATTGATCAGCACCGACTTGCCGAACATCGCGCGGGAGGAGGCTTTGTCGAGCGTCCAATGCGGCGCGTCGGTCGCGATTGCTTCTTCTTGCCCTCGGCTCTTGCGGTGCCGACGGCGCTGCCAGAGCGCCGCGCCGGTTGCGAGCACGGCGATGCCCGCGCCCGCGGCGGCGAGAATCAACGGATCGGGAAGGTCATTCTTGGATCTGGACATGGATCATCTCCCGCCCGGGCAGAGGCCGGGCGTCATCTGGGGAGCGTCGGCGGGGCCGGCGCCGGTCGGGGGAAGCGGCCCCGGCTTCGGGGCGATGAACGACTGACGCCCGTCCGCTGCGATCGTTCCGCGGTTCGAGGATTAAATCGGCGCTCCGAGCGCCCAGCGAGACAGGCACCGGGGCAGCGGGGCCGTAACACGCACGCCCGTTCGCTCGGCCATTCGCCGTCACGATCCCGTCTCCGCGTGCGGAGCGGCGACGGGCTTTGATTCGGGCGACTCTTTCTGACGAAGGAAGATCGACAAGAGCACGAGAACGGCGGTCGACAGAAATTCGCTCTGCCAGTTCTGGAAGGATTCGAACCAGAGGCCGGGGTCGCCGAGATAGGCGAAGGTGGAAAGGGCGATTTCGCCATGCTCGCGCGCGTCCTCGGCGGCCGCGCGCGCGCTCTGCGTCCAGTGGAGGATGAAAGAAGCAAGAAACAGCATCGCGAGCACCAGCCCCAGCGAGCGGGCATAAAGAGCGCGCGCGAGACGCCCCTTGCGCAGCACCGCAGGGGCACCGGGCTTACGCGCCTGCGCGGCAAGATCGGCGTCGCGCAGCCGCGCGTCGGGACCCCGCGATTCCGACGAACCGCGCTGAAAGAGCATCGCTGTCAGCACGACATAGGCCGACATCTGGAGAAACTCGCTTTCCCAGTTTTCGAACACCGAGGACAGAAATTGCGGACTGCCGCCATAGGCCCAGAGCGAGAGACCGGGCTGATGGTACCGCGCAGCGTCCGCGAGCGCGACGTGCCACCCCGTTACCCAGTGGCCGACGATCGACGCTGCGAACAGCAGCAGCAGCACGATGGTGAGACCATTATCCTTGAGCCGCGTCATGGGCCACTTCCTTTCCGGCGCCCCGCGGCCCCTCGCCCGCCGCCGCCGCGGGGGCGAGCAACGCCTCCGTGGCTACCTGTCCGCGTGGGGGCCGCGCAGGCCAGGCGGCGCCGTCGAGCGTATCGCGCTTCTCATATTCCGCCGCGCTCATCAGCAGCACGAGCCCGTCGGCATGACAGTCGAGCATCGCCGCCGGTACCGCGCGCAGCGTCTCGTCGATGCCGCCGAGCCCGCCGCTCGCGACGACGACATAAGAGAGGCATCCGCTTTCGCATTCGATCATCGCATCGACCGCCTGGCCGACAACTTCGCCGCGGATATCGCTCACCGGAAGACCGCCTAGCGCACTCGCGGCGAAGAGCGAGGGCGAGGCCGCGATCCGGCTCCGTTTTGCGGCACGCCGCGCGCCATCCTCATAGCCGCGCTGGCGGCCGAGCCATCGCCATATTCCGACGAGATTGACCAGCGTCAGGAACAGGTTCGTCGCAAGAAGATTGGCCTGGCCCGATGTAAACCCGACGACCGACCAGGCGAGCGAGCCCAAAGTGAACACGACGAAGCCCGAGCCGGTCACTCGCGCGCCGAGATTGGCTGCCGTCATCATCGCCGCGATCATCGTCGCGGCAGGCGCAATCAGTCCGGCGGCCTCTTCCACGTGCGGCTCTCCTCGGTCGGCGGCACCCGTTGGCGCCGCTACTGGCAGAACCCGCCGCCGTATCACCGCGTTCCCCCGGACGGCGGCGATGCAACATCGATCAATGCGTTTATCGGCGCCGCGCGCTGTGCGTCGGCTCCCTGGTGCCAAATCGCCGACGGCCCCGTCGCCCCCGTACGCGCGCGATCAGGCGATCCTTCAGGACCGCCTGGCCGCGAGCTGTGCTTCCGCGCGCCTCGCCGCCTCGATAAGGCTTTCGCCGGTACTGCGCGCCGCCGCCGGGGTCATCGTCACCGCGACACCGTCGGGGCCATCGAGCAGGACAACGCCATCTTCCGCGGTGGCGACCCCCGCTTCCGTCTCGGGCGGCTGGGGGGAAGACAAATCATCGGTCATCGGCGGGGCCTCTGGTCTGGGAGCGGCGGAGATGCGGGATCGTCGATATAGAGATAGGCGGGATCGAACTGGCCGCGCCGCGCCAGCTTCGCGGCATCGAGGATCTCGACCTTGCCGTTGCGGAACGTACAAAGCCCTTCCTCGCGAAGATGGCGTACGACCCGGTTCACATGCACGGTCGTCAGGCCGCAGATCTCGGCGACATCGGCCTGCGTCAGTCCGAGCGTGAACTGACGCCCGTCGCTCAGCCCCGCCGACTGGAGACGCACATTGGTCTCGCAGAAGAAATGCGCGACGCGGCCGATGGCATCGAGGCGGCCGAGCCGGAAGAGCCAGGCGCGGTGGATTGCGGCATCGAGCAAGGTCGCGAACCAGAGCTTGCGCGTCAGCTCGGGCATTTCCTCGGTGATCGCGTCGAGCTCGACATGCGGGACGATCGCGATCGTCGCCGGGGTCATCGTACCAACATCATGGTCGAGGTGTTTCAGCGGGTAGGCGTGGAGGTCGACAAAGTCGCCCGGCAGGTGGATCGCGACAAGTTGGCGAAGACCGTCCCGGTCGTCGAGATAGCGCGACATGATACCCTCGACGAGGAGCGTGCTCTGGTCGAGCCACTCGCCGGCGCGCGCGATGATCTTGCGGGCCTCGACGGTCGACGTGGTGCTGATGGCGGCTTCGAGGCGCGCGCGCTCGCCGGCCTCGAGGCTTACCCCGCGACGGTCTCTCAAGAAGCGATCGGTTAACATCACTGACGTTCCCTGTTTCGTCCGAAATGCGTGAGCGGGCCTGCTCAACTGCGATCATCCGAAAGCCCGGCAACCGCCAACAAGGGAAGCGGAATCGTCATGATCGAGGTTAATCGCATGCCCGGTGCAGCAACTTTCAAAGCGCAAACTCGTTCCATCGCCGGGTCCGGAGGGCGTGCTTGCACGCCCGCGGACCGCGTTCCGCCCAACTGCTGCGCACCTTCAGACAAAGCGAGATCCGACATGGCCAAATCCCCCACCGCCCCCTCTTCCACCCGCGCGGACGCCGCGAAGCCGAAGCCGCGCCGTGGGCAGGGCGCCGCTGCGATTGCAGGAAAGGACATAGGCGGAGAGTCCCCGCGCAAGGCACCGCTCTTTCCGGCCGATGCGGCGATAACGCAGAGCTATAGCGAGGATCGTGGAACCGGCGGCGAGACGCATCAGGCGGGCGCCGGCCATGCGCCGCTCACCACCCAGCATGGCGTGCCGGTCGCCGACGACCAGAACAGCCTCAAGCAGGGCGCGCGCGGCCCGACGCTGCTCGAGGATTTCCATTTCCGCGAGAAAATCTTTCACTTCGACCATGAGCGCATCCCCGAGCGCGTCGTTCATGCACGCGGCTATGGCGCGCACGGCTATTTCGAGCTCACCGACAGCCTCGCCGACGTAAGCCGCGCCGACATCTTCCAGCGCGTCGGCGAGCGCACGCCCGCCTTCGTGCGCTTCTCGACCGTCGCGGGTTCCAAAGGCTCGTTCGACCTCGCGCGCGACGTGCGCGGCTTTGCGGTCAAGCTCTACACCAAGGAAGGCAATTGGGATCTTGTCGGCAACAATATCCCGGTCTTCTTCATCCAGGATGCGATGAAATTCCCCGACCTCGTGCATTCGGTGAAGCCCGAGCCCGACCGAGCCTTCCCGCAGGCGCAATCGGCCCACGACAATTTCTGGGATTTCGTGAGCCTGATGCCCGAGAGCTTCCACATGATCATGTGGGTGATGTCTGACCGCGCAATCCCCCGCTCCTTCCGCACGATGGAAGGCTTCGGCGTCCACACCTTCCGCCTCGTCGACGCCAAGGGCAAATCGACCTTCGTCAAATTCCACTGGAAGCCCAAGCAGGGCCTCCAGTCGGTGGTGTGGAACGAGGCGGTCAAGATCAACGGCGCCGATCCCGATTTCCATCGCCGCGACCTCTGGGATGCAATCAACAGCGGCGACTTTCCCGAATGGGAACTCGGCGTTCAGCTCTTCGACGACGCCTTCGCGGACAGGTTCGAATTCGACGTGCTCGATGCCACCAAGCTCATTCCCGAAGAGCAGGTGCCGATCCGCACGGTCGGCCGCCTCGTGCTTGACCGCGTCGTCGACAATTTCTTCGCCGAGACCGAGCAGGTCGCCTTCTGCACCCAGAATATCGTCCCGGGCATCGATTTCTCGAACGATCCGCTGCTCCAGGGCCGCAACTTCTCCTATCTCGACACGCAGATCAAAAGGCTCGGCGGCCCGAATTTCACCCATATCCCGATCAATGCGCCGAAGTGCCCGATGGCGCATTTCCAGCAGGACGGCCATATGGCGATGCGGAACCCCGTCGGCCGCGCCAATTACGAGCCGAACAGCTGGGGACCGAGTGATGGCGGCCCGCGCGAGGATCCCGTCCGCGGCTTTGCGAGCTTTCCCGAAGAGGCCGAAGGCGCCAAGCGCCGCATCCGGCCTGAGAGCTTCGCCGATCACTATAGCCAGGCGCGGCAATTCTTCGTCAGCCAGACCCCGGTCGAGCAGAAGCATATCGGCGACGCGCTCGTCTTCGAGCTGTCGAAGGTCGAGCGCCCCGACATTCGCGCCCGCACGGTGTCGCATCTCCTCCACATCGACCGCGGCCTCGCAGCCACCGTCGCGGATGGGCTGGGACTGCCGCTTCCGGCGCCGGCCAAGGCCGCGAAAAAGCCACTGACCGACCTTCCCCCTTCCCGGCCGCTCAGCATCCTTCTCAACGGTCCGGCGAGCTTCGCGGGCCGCAAGCTCGGGATCCTCGCGACCGACGGCGCCGACGCAAAGCTTTTCAAGGCGCTGACCAAGGCGGTCGACGCCGCTGGCGCCGTCTGGGACCTCGTCGCGCCGAAGATCGGCGGGGTTACGCTTTCGGACGGCACGAGCGTCGCGGGACGGCACAAGATCGACGGCGGCCCCTCCGTGCTGTTCGATGCGGTCGCGCTTCTCCTCAGCGAGGACGGCGCGGCGCTGCTTGCAGGCGATGCGGCAGCGAAGGATTTCGTCAGCGACGCCTTCGCGCATTGCAAATATATCGGGCATAGCGCCGAAGCGGCACCGATCTTCGCGGCCGCCGGCCTCGCCGACAAGCTCGACGAAGCCTGCATCGCGCTGGCAAAACCAGGCGATGTCACCTCCTTCCTCGATGCCTGCACCACGCTTCGGCATTGGCCGCGTGAAGCCGGCGTCGACCTCGACGCAAAAGGCGGAGCGAAGGAAGGCGGCGAGACATCGGCGAGCAAGGCGGCGTCGGCTCGGTCATCAAAACCGGCTTCAAAGCCGGCACAATGACCGACCGGCCCGAAGGAGCGGCACCGATGCGCTTCGAGACCGACCGGCTCGTCTTCGGCCCCGACGATGTCGACCTCTCGCGCTCGCCGCTTGCGGGGCAACTCGGCCGCGAGACCTATGTGCTCGGCGCCTTCAACCCGGGATTGCTGCGCCTGCCCTCGGGCAATCTTTTGATGATGGTGCGCGTCGCCGAAGCGCTCCGTTCCCCGATTGAGGATGGCCATGTCCATTCGATTCGGTGGGAGGCGGGCCGCTACAAGGTCGACCGATGGCCGCTCGAGCTTTGCGACACGTCGGACCCCAGAAAGTTCATGGTGCGCGGCGGGAGCTGGCGGGTCATGGCGCTGACGTCGCTTTCCTGGCTGCTCCCCGTCGAGCTCTCGCCCGACGGGCTCGAGATTGTCGCCGTTCATTATGACAAGGCGGTCGATCCGGGCGCCGAATTCCAATGCTATGGCGTCGAGGATGCGCGCATCAGCCGGGTCGGAAGGCGCTGGCTGATGACCACCTGTTCGGTGAGCCCCGAGCGCCACTCGACGACGCTCTACAGTTCGGCGAACGGCCTCGACTGGGTCTTCGAGGGAATCGTTCTCGATCATCAGAACAAGGACATGCTGATCTTCGAGGGACTGATCGATGGCCGCTACTGGGCGCAGACGCGGCCGCTCGGCGATCTCTACTTCGCCTATCCGCCGGGTTCGGAGTGGCGCTCGGGCCCCTCGATCAATCTCGCGACGTCGCCCGACGCCTTGCACTGGAAGCCTTATGAGGCGCCCGGCATCCGTCCGCATGCCGACACGGTCGCGACCGCGCGCATCGGCGGCGGCACACCGCCCATCCGCACCGACGCGGGATGGCTATCGCTCTGGCATGGCGTCGAACCGAAAGAGATTGTCGGTATCTATCGCACCTACTGGTCGCTCCTCGATCTCGACGATCCCTCGGTGGTCCTCCGGACCGATCACCGCCCGCTCCTCGAGGCGAGCCCCGAGCTTACGCGTCCACTCGAAGACAAGCTCTATATACGCGACGTCGTCTTCACGACGGGCATCACCGATGGCGGCGATCATTATATCGTCGCGTCGGGCGAAGCCGATCTTGCTTGCCGGATCACCCATGTTCCAAAGGCCTGTTTCGGTGGCTGACCAGCGCGTAAAGACGCGCCGGGACGTGCTGCTGACGCCCGAGCTCGTCCGCGTTCGCACTGACCTCGCCGCGGCCGCCCCGATCGCCTCGCATAAAGTGGGCGATCTCTCGGTCGAGCTTGCTGCGGGCGCCGAAGCGCTCTGGCTGCTCGTCCGGCGCGCAAAAGCCGGCGGCATCGCCCTGCGCGCAGCCGCATGGCCCGGCGAAGCGAAGGTCCGGCGCGTCAAGCGCGCGGAGGGCGAACTCGCCCGTGTCCATGTTGACAGTGCGATCGGCGCGCATGAGGTCGGACTTGCGGTGCACAGCGGTCCACTCCCCTGTCTCCGCCTTGTATCGGCATTGCGCCCCTCCGCGCCGCTGCTGCTTCCGCATGGGCCGCGCGATCTCTTTCCGCTCGACGCGAAAGGCGATCCGCTGGGGACAGGCGGCACCGTCGAGGCGGTTCAGCGCGGTCTCAACGCCGGGCTCCTCTACGGCGAACTTACCGATCCCGCCTTCGGCAGTTACTTCTACTTCCAGGATTTCACGGCGCTCAATCCCTATTTTCGGGCGACGGGCACCAATCCGGATGCGGCGGTGGGAGGCAGCTGGCCCGAACTCGGCTTCCGCCTTCCCGGCCAGGCCCCCCACACCGCAGACGAAGCCGCGCCGCTGGCAAGCGGCGTCACCTATACGCTGAGCGATGCGCGGCTCGTCGTCCGCGACGGCGCTCCGGCGGACGAACGCGACAGTGCGCGGCGGTTCCTGCAAATGCTCGGAGCCGCCTATCGCTCGCTGTCCCTGCCTCCGACCGAATATCGCGACTGGCGGCAGAGAGCCGAGCGGACGGCGCGGCATCTTGCCGCCGCGCCAGAGGCGACGGTCTGCCATTATGGCCATCGCTATGTGCGTCCCTATACCGATGCCGAATATCCGGACGCGATGGTGCAGATGTCGATCATACAGGCGCTCCATGACTGGGGCAAATGGCGCGGCGAGGTTCACCCGCTCGAGGATGAGTTCAAGGCCGGCCTTGGGAAATTCTACGACCCGAAGCTCGAGACGCTTCGCCGCTATCTGCCCAATGTCGGTGACGACAAGGATGAAGATGCCGTCGACAGCTGGTATCTCTACCATCCGCTCCTGAATCTCGGAAAGCTCGCGCTCGACGGCGACAGGGCGGCGCGGCGGCTGTTCCTGAAGTCGCTGCCCTACCCCATCCGCGCCGCGCGGCACTTCGCGTACAAGTGGCCGATCCAGTACAAGATCACCGATTTCTCGGTGATCACCGAAAGCGCCGGGGCCGACGGGCGGGGTCAGACCGATGTCGGCGGCGTCTATGCCTGGGTGATGCTCGAAGCCTTCGAACTCACCGACGAGAAACGCTATCTCGACGAGGCATGCGCGGCGATCGATGCGGCGGTCGGTCTCGGGTTCGACATCAATTACCAGGCGAACCTCACCGCTTGGGGCGCCGCCGCCTGCATGCGGCTGTGGCGCATCACCGGCCGAGCCGTGTACCGCGAGCAGAGCTATGTCTATCTCGCGAGCTTCTTCCATCACACCGAGATCTGGGAAAGCGAGATCGGCCTCGCCGTCCACCACCGCAATTTCCTTGGCGCGACCTGTCTGCAGGACGCGCCCTATATGGCGATCTACGAATGCTTCGACAGCTTCGCCGCCTTCGAACATTATCTAGCCGACAGCGGCCCCGACCTCGAGCCCGCGGCGCGCATGCTGATTTCGGAATATTGCCGCTACGCGCTCGACCGGGCCTGGTATTATTATCCCGACGCGCTCCCCGCCGAAGCCGTCTCGGACGAACAGCGCCCCGGCAACGGGCATGTCGATCCCGCCCTCTCCTTCCCGCTTGAGGACCTCTATGCCGACGGTCAGCCCGCCGGGCAGGTGGGGCAGGAAATCTACGGCGCCGGTGCGGCTTTCATCTTCGCGACCCGCGCCTTTCACCGCGTCGAGGACGCCCCCTTCGATCTCCACTGCGATCATTTCGTCCGCGCCGTCGAACGCATGGGGCCGGCGCGGCTCTCGCTTCGCCTCGACGGCGGCGAAGGCTGCACGGCGCGGATCGGTGTGATCCGGAAGAACCGGCGCAAGCTTCCCGCGTTACGCGTCGCAGCAGCGGACGGCGACGCGATCCGACCCGACGGGACAAGCGCCGACAGGCTCGACTTTCTCGTTCCGGCGAGCGGCAGCCTCGTTCTCAGCTGGGATTGAGGCATCTGCCGCTGCGCCGGGCACAAAGAGCGCAACATTTGTTAATCGGCGCGGGCGCGGCGGCAACTTTGGAGCCGCCCCCCCGTTGCCCTTTCAGACTTCCCGATTTTCTCACAAGATGGAGACAGACCATGTCGCACACAATGACGGCGCCCCGGCGCTCTTCAGGCTTCGGTAAGCTGCTCGGCATCGGCGTCCTCGGCGCGCTCTTCTGGTTCACGCGCAAGCCGGCGCCGACCGACACCAAGGACGACGGCCATTCGGCCGCCTTCGCCGACGGCGAGACGCATCCCGAGAATTTCGACCAGACCCGCTCGGCGGGGCCGGAGGGCATGCGCGACGAAGTCCGGCGCGAATGGGACCGCGTCGACCAGGCCGCCGACGAATCCTTTCCGAGCAGCGATCCGCCGGGCCACTATTGAGGCGGGGACAATGAGCGCTCGCCTCCCTGATCAACTATCCGCGATGACGTCGGACGCCAGCCCAGCGCCCCCGGGCAAACCCACGCTCGCGCTCCACTATGACGAGGACGATATCGGCCTCGAGAAGCGCCTGCTTTTCGAGGCGGACAGTCCCGCCAGTGCGCTTGAAATCGCAGCCGCAGAAGCGGCAGGCCGCACTGCGCGCCTCTTCGTCGACGGCATGCCGCTCTGCAGTCTGCTGAAGGCCGACGAGGACAATCCCTACTGGATCGTCGCCGCGTCGGCGGCGAGAACGAGCGACGATCCCATCTCCGCGTCTACAGAGGAAGTGCCATGAT
This sequence comes from Sphingopyxis sp., assembly GCF_035998905.1. Lineage (GTDB taxonomy): Bacteria > Pseudomonadota > Alphaproteobacteria > Sphingomonadales > Sphingomonadaceae > Sphingopyxis. The sequence continues at coordinate 24,781 of NZ_DASYHG010000025.1, forward strand.
CGACGAAGCCGACGCGCATACCGAGGCTCCCGACATCAAGGGCCGGCGCGCGATCATCACCGGCGGGACGACCGGGATCGGCCGCGCGATCGCAGTCCTGCTGGCAAGCTATGGGGTGAGAGTATTCATCTGCGGCCGTACCCCCGAGCATCTGGGCGATGCGCTCCAGCGCATCCGCGAAGTGGGCGAAGGCGACGGTATCAATGTCGATCTGTCGGTAGCGGAAGACGTCGACCGGTTTTTCGAGGCGGCCAGGGACTATCTTGGCGACATCGATATTGCCGTGATCAACGCCGCCGTTCCCGCAGCGGCGCTCGCCGATGCGGGCGAAAGCGAGACGCGCTACCAGCTCGAGACCGATTTCACCGCTTATCTCATCTGCGCCCAGGAAGCGGCGCGCTGCATGTCGCCGGGTAGCGACATCATCGTCATCGGATCGATGACGGCGGTTTCGCGCGGGCCGGGCAGCTCGATCTATGTCGCGGCGAAGAGCGGCATCCAGGGCTTCGTCCAGTCGTTTCGCAAGGAGCTGGCCGAGCAGGATATCAAGGTCGGGCTGATCGAGCCGGGCTTCACCGGCGCCGACTTCCAATATCCCGAATTCCCGCCCGACAAGCAGAAGGAATTGATCGGCAAGCATCAGATGCTGCGTGCCGAGGATATCGCGGTCGCCGCCCACTTCATGCTCGTCCAGCCGCGGCGCACCGCGGTATCGCTCATCCGCGTCGAGACGCGGCTCGACCATCCCTGACCTTCGAAGGAGCCTCCCCCATGTCCCTCAACATTTTCGCGAACGGACGCACGCCGCTCGACAATCCGGCCCTCCTCTTCGGTGCGGCCGCGGCGGGATTTGCGGTCGGCCTCTTCGCCAACTTCGGCCGTAAGGCCGCGGTACAGAGCCTTACCGCACTCAAGGGACAATGGGACGAGGGCCTCAAGGCGGAACACCGGTTGACGCTGAAGCTTTTCGACGCACTCGAAGCGACCGACGATAATGACGTGCGCAAGCGCAAGGCGCTGCTCGTCCAGCTCCAGCACGCGCTCGCGAAACATGCTTTCGAAGAAGAGAATGTCGTCTATCCGGCGATGCGCGATCATGGCCAGATCGAGGATGCCGACAAGCTCGTCCACGATCATGGCTATGTGAAACAATATCTGTTCGACCTTTCGGAAATGGACGCCGCCGATCCCGCCTGGATGGCCAAGGTCCGCGAATTTCGCGGCGAGATCGAAGCGCATGTCGAGGAAGAGGAGCAGCGCCTTTTCCCCCGCCTCAAGGCGGCACTCGGCGACGACGGCAACAAACATGTGACCGCGGTGATGAACAAGGCTGGATTTGCTGCAGCCTGAACGGCATAGGCGGGCGTGAGGCCCGCCCGATCGCCATGTGTCGTGGTGCAGTGACGAAGGGGCGGTGGCCGGATCGAAACCCCAGGCAGACTTGTGAGTTGCCGAAGGTGGGAGAAGTTGGATGCCCCGTTATTATTTCCACAGCAGCAGCGGGCAGCGCGAGCTCGACGATGAAGGCGTCGATCTTCCCGATACGGCCGCGGCGCGGGTCGAGGCGGCGCGCTACGCCGGCCACCTGCTCGGCGACAATCCCGAACTCATCAACGACGTCGATACGCTCCGCATCGAGGTGACCGACGAGGATGGTTGCCTTTGCTGCGCCGTGCTGATTGCCTCGGTCGACGCCCGGCGGAAAACCGAGCGTCCCGAGCCCCCGAAATAGCCGAAGGCTTCTAACTCATGCTCGCGAGCAGCCGCTCGATCGGCGTCGTCGCAAAGCCGATCGCGCTGTCCGAAATTCCGTAAGGAATGAACAGGTCGCCGCCGACTCGCATCGCGCCGCAGGTATAGACGACATTCGGCACATAACCTTCACGGTCGCTCTCGGCGGCCGAGAGGATCGGGCATTCGGTGCGCGCGATGAGCTTCGTCGGATCGTCGCGGTCGAGCAAGGCCGCGCCAAGGCTGTATTTGCGCATTGCGCCGACGCCGTGGGTGAGGAGGATCCAGCCTTCGTCGCATTCGATCGGGCTGCCGCAATTGCCCATCTGGACCAGCTCCCACGCAAAGGCCGGACGCATGAGGATCTGTCCCTCATCGTCCCAGTCGGTGAGACTGTCCGACGCGATGATCGTGATGTTCTTTCCGTCCTGCCGTGCGATCATGAGATAGCGGCCGCCGACCTTGCGCGGAAACAGCGCCATGCCCTTGTGGCGCGCCGCGCGGCCCGAAAGCGGCTCGAGCGAGAAGCCCGAGAAATCCGTCGTGCGCAGCAGTTCCGAGCGGATCGCCTGCCCCGAATAGGCCGTATAGGTGCCGATATATTCGGTGCGGCCGTCGTCGTGCACGAAAGGCACGAGCCGCAGATCCTCGATGCCGCCGCGCTGCGCCTCGGTCATCGGAAAGAGAACGCTGTTCGAGATCGCGCTGTCGGGCTGGCGGTGCACGTTCACCTTCCCGTCTTCGCCGAGCCGGTGGCGGTCGTCGGCGACCGCCGCCATCGCGGGTCCCGACTGCGGCCACAGCGTGAAGTCGCCGCCCTCGCCGATGATTCCCTCGCGGAACGCGACCGAGCTGATATGCCCCTCGCCCACCGCGCGCATCGACATGAGGAAGCGCTGCTGGTCGGCGGCCAGCCCGCTCTGGTCGGGATGCGGAACGACGCTCGGGTTCATGAGCGCCGCGGCGGCATAGCTATATTCGTGGCAAAAATAGGCGCCGATCAGCCGCCGCTTGACGGGCGAGACACCCGCCGGATCGAGCTCCAGATCTTCGGCCACCTCGGCGAAGCGTTCGTCGAAGATACGCCCGATCTGCCAGTGGCGCTCGGAGAAATCCTTCCACACGAGGCCGAGCTGCGCCTCGGCCTCCTCCTCGTCCATCGCCAATATGTCGCCGGCGAGCTGCGCCGCGCGCGAGGGTTCGGAGACATTGGACTGCCAGGCGAGGTGGAAAGGCCGAAGCACGACCCGCGCGGGGTCGGCGGCGAGCTTCTCATGAAGAATGTGCAGCGGCGTGTGGTTGGGATTGCAGATCAACATCGCTCGCGCTGGTGTCCTTCGCTGTCCCCCGCGTCCAGAATGTATCGGCCATCGCGCGGTGCGCAAGGTGAAAAGCCAGCGCGGACTCCGCTCCGACATTCGAATTGACCCCGTGACGGGTCAGCCCGTCGCAGCAGCGGCCCGTCGCCGAGCTTGCGATCACCGCGCCGCGGTCGTTCGCGCCGAGAAACCAGCCATAGGCTCGCTCGGCGCGGTCATGCCAGCGCAGTTTGCCCGTCAACCGGTAAGCGGTGGCGGCGGCATCGATCGTCGCCCAGGCTTCGAGCGGCTGCTGATCGAAGGGGAACAGCTCGCCCTCGGCGCCGAAGCCCTCGCAGCCCATCGGGCGGAAATGCCCCTCGCTGCTAGTCTGGATATCGCAGAGCCAATCGAGCGCCGCGATGCCGGCCTCTTCCATCGGAACGGAGTCCAGCCGCCGGCCCGCGCGCAGGAGCGCCTCGGCAAGCCGCGCATTGTCATAGGCGAGCACCGGCTCGAACCAGTCCCAATCGCTTCGCCGCGCGCTTCGCCAGAGCGCGTGCAGGAAGGCGCCGCCGCGCTCGACGATCGCAAGCGCCTCGGCATGGTCCGCCTCGCGCGTCAGCAGCTCGTCGGCTCCAAGCAGCGCGAAGCCGATCGCTCGCGGGCTCTTGAGCCCCGCCGCGAGCGGTGCCGTGCGCGCAAATAATCCCGCGCACCAGGCGCGGAGTTCGGGCGAGCGCGCGTGGGCCGCGCCATGACCCAGCGCCCAGAGGGTGCGTCCATTGCTGTCTTCGGAGCCTTCGTCCTCAAGCCAGCGCCGGTCATAGCCCATGAAGTTGCGAAAGCGCCCGCGATCGGCATTCCAGCCATGGTGAAGGAAGGCGGCGTAGCGCGCGAAAAGGAGGCCATATTCTTCCTCGCCGAGCGAGGGGCTCGCATTGACGAGCATCAGCGCGCGCGCATTGTCGTCGATGCAATAGCCATGATTCCGGTCGGGGATGAGCCCCGCCCCATGCTGCAATATGCCGACATCGTCCGAGAGCGCGCGGATCGCGGCGAAGGAGGGAAACATCCGCCGCGGTTCGCGCCGCGCCGGTGCCGCCGCCACCTCTTCGATCAGCGATGCGAAGCGCGCCGCGATCGCCGGCCAAGCGGTCAGCCGGCCGCGCGCATAGGCGCGCTCTTGCAGCGCGCGCCGCTCGTCCGGGTGCGCGAGCAGGAGCAACACGGCCTCGGCGATCGCATCGCTGTCGGCGCCGCCCAGGAGGATACCGACATCGTCGGCGAGCAGCTCGCGCGCATGGACGAAGGGCGTCGAGACGACCGCGCGGCCGAGCGCCACGGCATAGGCGAGCGTGCCCGAGGTAATCTGTGCGAGGTTCGGATAGGGCGCGAGATAAATGTCGCAAAGCTCGATCTGTTCGAGAAGTTCGGGCAGGTCGAGGAAGCGGTTTTCCCAGGCGATGTTGTCAGCGACGCCGAGTTCCTCTGCAAGATCGGCCAAGCTCTGCCGATAGGCCTCGCCTTCGGCCGCGACGAGGTTGGGGTGGGTCGCGCCGACGATACGATAGAGGATGTCGGGATATTGCGCGGCGATGGCGGGCAGCGCACGGATCGCGGCTTCGAGACCTTTGCCGGGGCCAAGGAGACCGAAGGTCGAGACGACCGGACGGTCCGCAAGGCCCAGCCGCTCACGAAGCGGCGAGCAGTCGGCAAAGGCCCGGTCGGGGGTGCCATGTTCGATCAGCTCGATGCGTTCTGCCTTCGCGCCATAGACGCCGATCAGCGTCTCGCGGCCGAAGTCGCTCATCACGACGAGCTTCGCCGCCTTCGCGACGAGATGCTCCATCACGCGCCGCTGGTCGGCATTCGGCTCGGCGAGGATGGTGTGAAAGGTGACGATCAGCGGCGGCGCCACCCGGTCGACGAGGCCGAGCACCATATCGCCCGCCGGTCCGCCGAAGATGCCGAATTCATGCTGGAGCCAGACGGCGTCGGCGCCGCTCGCATTGATCGCCTCGGCTGCGGCGCGGTAACCGTCGGCGTCGCGCTCCTCGATCCCGCGGGCGGCGGCGGCGTCGCTCGCATCGCCCGCCCGCGCCGCCATGGCATAGACGTCGATCGCCATGTCGGGGCGCGCGGCTTTCAGCTGGTCGTAAGTGTCGGCGGTGAAGGTCGCGATCCCGCACTGGCGCGGGCGGAAGCAGCCGATCAGCGCGAGGCGCCGGACGCGTGCGGCGATCCCGTCGATGGGGCCGCTATGGCGGCCTTCTTCATTATCGAATGCGGTGAGGAAGCTGGTCTCGCTGTCGAATTTCATTGTCGTGCCTTCTGTCCGGTCCCCCCGAATGAAGAACAGGCGCGCGCACCGACCTTCCTTCATTCCCTGCGAGACTGGTCGATCAGGTAAACCGTCGCGCCCGAAGGGCGCGTCCGGTCTGGGAGGAGATGCGTATCGCCTGCCTACCCAACGCGTCCCCACGGGCGCGGTTGCCGGCCCCTTGGAAACAATCGCCATGATCCAGGTTAACCCGCGCAACCGGGCGCCAGCCGCTGGCGTTGGCAGCAGCAGGATCAGACCCAAGGACAAGCATGCCGCCCGCCCCCCTCTTCCTCTCCGGCCTTCCGCTTTCCGGCCGCAACTCCTCCCGTACTGCCGTCCGAACCGTGTTCGATGTCCGGAGCCTGCGGTCGCTGCGCTGCGCAAGGCCGGCGCGTTGACCACCGCTCCGCTGCGGGTGCTCGAACGCTCCGTCTATGGCGGCCCCAACCTTTACAGCCGTCGTCCGATGATCCGCATCCGCGTCGACCTCGGGATACTCGACCAATATCCCAGCGATCGTCTCCCCGGACTTGGCGAAGCCTTGCGATCCCTGCTCCCCGGTCTCGCGGACCATGGCTGCAGCTATGGCGAGCCCGGCGGTTTCTTGCGCCGGCTCGCCGAGGGAACCTGGCTCGGACATATCATCGAGCATGTCGCGATCGAACTGCAGACGAAGGCCGGGTCAGCGGTCACCAGAGGCAAGACGCGCAAGGTTCGCGGCAAGCCGGGCCAATATGACATTCTCTATTGCTATGCCGATGCGCCGAGCGGTCTTGCCGCCGGGCGCGCGGCGATCGAACTGGTGGACGCGCTTCTGCCGAGCGCGATGCAGGGCACGGCAGGACTCGACCGCGTCGCGCCCGCGCTGGATGGCGCTGCGACCGATATCGAAGCGAGGGTGAGCGCGCTTCGAGCGCTCGTCCGCAAGAACGGGCTCGGACCCAGTACCGCCGCGCTCGTCGCCGAAGCGCGGCGCCGGCATATCCCGGTGTTCCGACTAGATAGGGCAAGCCTCATCCAGCTCGGCACCGGTCAGCGCCAGCGCCGCATTCGCGCGAGCGTGACCGGCGCGACGTCGCTGATCGGAGCCGAACTCGCCGCCAACAAGCAGGCGGCGAAGGAAATGCTCGCAAGCATCGGCACCCCGGTACCGGCCGGCGAACTCGTGCGGACGGCGCCGGAGGCGGAGCGCGCCGCCGCAAAACTCGGCTGGCCGGTCGTCGTCAAACCGCTCGACGGCAATCAGGGCCGCGGCGTCACCACTGGTGTCGCCGACGATGGCGCGCTCCGAGATGCCTTCGAACGAGCGCAAGGCATCGCGCCGCGCGTCATCGTCGAGCGCCAGCTCATCGGGACCGATCACCGCATTCTCGTCGTCGGCAACGCGGTGGTCGCGGTGGCCGAGCGCGTCGCCGCGCATGTGACCGGCGACGGCAGGAGCAGCATCTCCAGGCTGATCGAGGCGGTGAATGATGATCCGCGCCGCGGCCTCGGTCATGAGGCCGTCCTCATCCCCGCCGCCAATATACCCGCGACGCTGGACGGCGCTGCCCGGTTCAATATCGAAAATGCCGCTGCAGCCGCCGCGATGGCAGCGGCCTATGGAATTGCTCCGGGCACGATCGCCGCCGGCTTGGCATCCTTTCGTCCGAGCTTCGAGGATTCGCCGGGGCGCCTCAGCCTTACCGAGGCGCACGGCGTGCGCATCGTCGTCGATTATGCCCACAACCGCGCCGCGCTCACCGCACTCGCCGACCTGCTCGCCTCGATGCGCGGCGAGCGCAATGCCCGGGTAATCGGAATGATCGGCATCCCGGGCGACCGGCGCGATTGCGATCTCGTCGATATCGGCGCCCTTTCGGGCCGGATGTTCGATGTGCTGATGCTACGCGAGAATGTCGACCTCAGGGGACGTCCGCCCGGCGAAGCCAATGCCCTGATGCGCCAGGGCGCCCTCGCGGCTGGCCTCGATGCGGCGGCGATCGGCCTGTACGACGGCGAGTATGACGCGGCGGCGGCGTGCCTCGCGGCCGCGCGGCCCGGGGACATCGTCGTGCTGACCCCGACCGACGTCGATGGCATATGGAGACTGGTCGAAGCTTGGGCGGCCGACCCCGGCCCCGAGGACGTGCGATTGCTGCAGGCGGCGAATGGCTGACGGCCGCTGGTCAATCGCGGTCCATGGCGGAGCGTGCCGGATCCCTGCCGCGTTGCAGGTGCCGCGCCGCGAGGGATGCGCAGCGGCGCTGGAGGCCGGCAGATCGATATTGGAGCGTGGCGGCGGAGCGCTCGAGGCGGTCAAGACGGCGGTCTGCCTTCTCGAGGACGATCCGCTGTTTAACGCCGGCCGTGGGTCGGTGGCGAATGCCGATGGCGAGGTCGAGATGGACGCGGGCATCATGGATGGCGCAACGCTCGACGTCGGCGCCGTCGCGTGCGTGCGTTTCCTCTACAACCCCGTCGAAGCGGCGCATGCCATGCTTCGCGAGCCGCCCGTCCTCCTCGTTGGCGCCGGCGCCGAGGCGTTCGCAACAGCGAGGGGCATCGCCGAATGCAAGGAGGGCATTCGCCCGGCGACGCACAATGGAAGCGATCATGATACCGTCGGCTGCGTAGCGCGCGACCGCGAGGGACATGTTGCCGCAGCCACATCGACCGGGGGACTGGCGGGCACGCTCACCGGCCGAGTAGGTGACGCACCGCTGCCCGGCTGCGGCTTCTACGCCGAGGACGGCATCGGAGCGGTGTCGCTTTCGGGCGACGGCGAGGCGATCGCACGAACGCTGCTTGCCGCGCGGGTCATGCGCGCGCTCGAGACCAAGAATGCCAGTTCGGCGGCGGCAACAATCTCCGAGCCGATGGCGCGCCTTGGAGCCGAGGCGGGCGTCATTCTCCTCGACCGCGACGGCGCGCTCGGCATCGCCCACAACAGTCCGCATTTCGCCGCCGCCTATGCGCGTGAGGGAATGGACGCGGTTTCCGCCATCGTCTGGAAGGACCAGCATGCCCAATAGCGGCCCTCTATTCGTGATCGGCGGCCATGAAGACAAGGAAGGCAGCCGCAAGATCCTCGGCGCAATCGCTGCGGAGCTGGGCGAAGGCACGCTCGTCATTGCGACCATCGCCAGCGCGAAGCGTGATGGATATTTCGAGACCTATTGCGAGGGCTTTGCGCCGCTAGGGATCGGCCGGATCGTCGAGCTTTATCTCGACGATCGGGAGCAAGCCTGGGAACCAGCGCGCGCCCGTATGATCGACCAGGCCGACGGCATCTTCTTCACTGGCGGCGATCAATCGCGCCTCATGAAGCTAACCGAAGATACCCCTATTGCGGCGGCCATTCGTGCGCTCCACCAGCGCGGGGGGCTTGTCGCGGGGACCTCGGCAGGTGCGTCGGCGCAAGGAGAGACGATGCTCGTCGGCGGAAGCGGCGAAGAGACACCGCGCCTCGGCGACATCGAACTGGCGCCGGGATTTGCCCTTATCCCCGCTTGCATCATCGATCAGCATTTCGCGGAGCGCGGCCGCATTGGGCGGCTTCTCGGCGCGGTCAACCGTCGTCCGGACTGTCTCGGGATCGGGATTGACGAGGACACCGCGCTCCGGATCGAGGCTGGCACCGCGCGCGTGATCGGAAGCGGCGGCGTCACGATCCTCGACGCGTCGCGCGCGAGCCGTAGCAATGCGAAGGGCGCGAAGCCCGACGACATCGTGTCGCTTCACGGCGCGACGCTCCATGCGCTTGGCGAGGGAGACTGTTTCGACTTGGCGCAGCACCGCCCCTTTTGAGGCGGCGCCGAAGCGCTCAGGGCGTCGTGCTGCGCCCGGAGAAGGGACAACGCCAATCGGGTCCGACCGCCCGCCCCGAATATTGCCGGGCCTCCGACACGTCGCCGTGACGAGCGAGCATAGGGTTCACGCTACCAGCCAAGGCGATGTCGCGCGCGATGATCTTACCGCGCATCGTCTCGTAGACGTCGCTCTCGCGCAGTTTCTCGAACTGATCGTGGAGATTGAAAACCAGCGCAGGGCGTTCGAAGCGGCGAGCAGGACGGCTCGCTCGCGGATGAAGACCGACGACGAAAAAAGCCTCGCCGCCGAAGCTCAGCGAAAAATGTGGGTCTTCGGGGCTGTGGCTGACACGTGGATCGGGCGGCTGGCCTGCCCAGTCGTCTTTCTGGCTCAGCGAGTCGAGGCGCTCCCAAAGGCATGCCTCGAACCCTTCCTCGTCGAGGCCGCCATCCTCCTCGAAGATCACCACGAGCGAATGGAAGAGGCTCGGCGACTTCGCGTAGCTCCAGGCGAGATCCAGGAGATTGGGGAAGATGCGCAGATCGTCCCAAGCCGAGCGCATATCGCGGGCGACGACGAAGCGGATTTGGCGCCTCGCTAGCGCAGACTTCGCTCCAACACATGGGAAATCCGCAGAACGGATAAAGTCCTGGAAGCGTTGAGCCAGAGGATGGGAACTGTCATCGGTTGGCGGTATCATGCTGCTGAAACCGCCCCCTCTTACAGCGGTTGCAGCAAGTTAACCTGGGTTGCGTCGATTTCGCCGTCGCCGCGCTTGCGCTCGATTCGACGCTCTGTATGCCGCGGGCGCGGAAATTAATCCTACGTCACAATGGCAACACTGATGAGCGCAAAGAAAATTCCCAATAGCAATCCGCCGGTGGCCGCCCAAGTCACCCACCAGTCCTGTTCTTCGGTCGATCGGCGCTGCTTGATCATGCCTTCCACAAGCCCAAGTGACCGTGCGAGTGATTCTCGGGCTTCGCCGACGGATTTGCGATCCTCGGCACCGAAGGATCGCGATGCCTCATAGCTTTCGGCGGCAAGGGTGAGCGGCGTTAGGCGCATCGCCGGTTTGTCGTTGATGCTTTCAACATGTCGATCGATGCACTCGAGACGCGCCTCGATTTTGCGAAGCGTGGGCGAGTAGTCGGGAAGTTTGTCCTTCGCTGCCGTGAGCCCTTCAATCGCCGCATGCAGGAGAGACACTTCCCTGCGCAACTCATCGAAAGCATCGGCGGCATTGGCGGAGGGCGTGGGCGAGCGGAGCGGTTCTTCTGTCATGGCATCCGCCTACATCGATATCCCGATTCCCCGCGAGCGGCCGAGCCATTGCTGGAGATCATGAGACAAATTTCCCGTCGCACGAGATTTCAGGCCCAGTTCGATGCGCCGATCCCGGAGCAGCGACTCGAGCTGCGGATCGCGATGGAGGCTTTTCGCCATGTCGGATAGACTGGCGCGCGCTTCGTCGCGCGCGGCAAAGGTCGGTGCGTCGCGGACCATGGCGCTCTTCTGCTTCCACGAGGCGATAAACAGTTCGGCGCGCTTCTCGGTCTCGGCGGTAAGCTGTTTCGCCTGAACGGCCAGCCGCGCACGATCATGCGTCGCGCGATCGGCTGCGCGCTCCGCTTCCTGTCGGTCCATCGCCGCGATCGCGCCCGTGGTTCGTCCCTCTGCGGCGTCCTTCGTCAGGTGGTAACTTTTCCCGAACGCCTCGCGCAGATCGTTTGCGCCGCCGGGGCGCAACGCATCGAGCTCGGTTCGCGCCTTCCGATAGGCGTCGATTTCATGCGGCAGTTCCTTGCCGCCGGCGCGCCGAACATCGACGATCTCCTTGGTCACGCGCGCAAAACGTTCGACCGCCTTTTCGATCGGCGAGCGCGCCGGTGCGGGATGGAGGCTGCGGCCACGGATCTTCACCTCGGAAAGATGGGGTGAGCGTCGCAATGCAGGCGTCGGCTCTTCGAGCGCCGCGCGCGAGACAGTGAGCTTGAGCCCGTCGAACATCGATCGTTTGGACTCTACCCTCTTTGCAGATTCCTGCACGCGGTAGTCGCTCGCCATGTCCTTGCCGCGCTCGCGCGATGCGGCGCGGACCAGCTTCGATTGGCTCGCAAAATCGTCGCGGCCATAATATAGGTTCACCTGCTCGCGATGCCTGGACAGCGCGACGTAAGTCGAGTGGCTGTCTACCCCCGGCGTCGCGAGCACCTGCACCCGGTCGACGGTCATGCCCTGCGCCTTGTGTATTGTCGCGGCATAGCCGTGCTCGACATGGGCGTAATCCTTCAGGTCGAAGGCGATGCTGCGCCCGTCGTCGAGCATCACCGCCATGCGCATCCGGTCGACATTCTGTACGGTGCCGAGCGAGCCGTTCTTGACGCCCATACCGCGCTCATTCTGCAGGAACATGACGCGATCTCCCTCGGCGAACCCGCGCTCGCCGCGCTCGATGGTGACCACAACCTCATTGCCGAGCGCACCGCTCGCCTTCAGGCGATCGCGCACTTCTTCGTTGAGAGCGCGCACCTCGTCATTGGTGTGGGTCAGGATAATCCGGCTGGCATCCGGATAATGCTGCCGATCGCGTTCCCAGGAGTCGACAAGCTCGGCACGCGCGGCCTCGCGCGTCTCCGCGGCATGTACGAAACCCGCGTCCGCATAGCGCCCGATCGCCTCGCCGGTGCGCCCGGTGGCAAGCTCGCGCGTCGCCTCGCGATGCCACTCCTCCTGCTGCCGCCGGATGTCCATAATCTCGACGGCGCCGTGGCGTTCGGCGACGGACCGGAACGCAGCGCCGGCCTCGATCGCCTGGAGTTGCTGCGGGTCACCGACAAGGACAACCTTCGCGCCCTGCCTTTCGGCTTCGGACACGACGCGTTCGAGCTGGCGCGTACCAACCATGCCGGCCTCGTCGATCACGAGAATATGTTTGTCGGTCACCCCATCGCGATTATTGGCCCATTGATGTTCAAGGCTCGCAAGTGTGCGTGAGCCGATGCCCGAGCCCTGTTCAAGCCCCTCGGCTGCAATGCCCGACAGCGCGGCACCCTGCACTTGATAGCCGGCCGCCTCCCACGCCTCGCGTGCGACACCGAGCATCGCGCTCTTCCCCGTCCCGGCGTACCCAATGACATTGCTGATACCGCGCGCGTCGGTGATATGTTCGAGCGCGCCGCGCTGTTCGACCGAGAGGTCCAGACCCCGTTCGGCGGCAAGCACGAGCGCCCGCTCGCGATGATGATCGGCAACGCCATGATGACGCCGCGCGTCGAGCGTCGCCGTCGCACGTTCGAGGCGCTGTTCGGTGTCGATCATGCTGCAAGAGGTGAACCGTTCCTCACCGCGCCCGTCCAGCCCCAGAGCAACTAAGTCGGGCGATGCTTTTAACGCGCCCATCACCGCGTCGAACTGCTCTTTGCCGTCGCTGTGGCGATGCACGAACATGGCGAGGTCCCGGTTCGTGAATGTCGCCTGGCGGTGCGTGATCGCGTCGAGCGCGATGGCGGGATTGGCGATGATCTTCTCGCCATTCGATCGCGCGATCTCGAGATGCTCGCCATGACGATCGGCTTCCAGCCCTTCGGCCGCCATGCGTGACGCAGCGGGGCCGATCTTGTGCTGCGGCTCAAGATCGATGCCCTGCGCTTCTAAGGTGCGGTGATCGACACGCGCGTCGATGTCGAGAGCCGCGAGGCGTTCGTTGACATGCTCGGCCCAAGCCTCGCGCCAATGGGTTAAAAGCTCGGTGCGGTTCCAGTCGCGCACCTTCGCGCCAAATTGCGCACGGCCGTCTTCGCCGATGCGGATCTCGCGCATCGTCAACATGACGTGCGCGTGCGGCCTCGCGAGCCCATCGCCACCGATGTCCCAGTGTACGTTGAGGTCGGCAATCATGCCGCGATCGACGAACTCGCGAGCCACGAAGTCACGAGCGAGCCCAATGCCCTGCTGCTCGCTCATTTCGCGCGGGATGGCGAATTCGATCTCGCGCGCCAGCTGCGCGTCCTTGCGAAGCTCGGCTGCCTCGACATCATTCCAGAGCTTTTCGCGGTCCAGCCAGCGTTCGTCCGCCCCTTCGGGGAGCAGCACCTCGCTGTGGACAACGCCGACCTTGTTCGAGAAGTCATGGCTACGACCGAGTCGCTCATCGTGCAGCCGATCGGCCGAACGATAGGCCGCGGCGGCGACCGCGCTGCTACCGACAGCGCGGGAGATGACTTTTGCCGAGAAATGATAGAGCGCCATGAGGGCTATCCATTTAGGGCAAAACGAGCACGTCGGCACGACGTATAAGCGCGCCCTCACACGATTTCATCGCGCTCGGGATCACAAAGTCGCATGAGATTTCAGCCGCTTGCGCGCCAGCGAAACGTGACATAGCTGGATCGTCCGACCCCATTTCATGGAAAGGACAGACGATGCGGAAACCGCGTGATTTCGATGCCGAACTCCAAGCGCTTACCGACAAGGCGAAAGCGCTGAAGTCAAGGAAGCAAGGCCAGCTCGGGGAGCTGGTTGGTGACACGCCTCGAAGAGGAGACCCGGATCGGCAAAGGCGGGACCCTGGCGGCGCAGCTGTCGCGGCTCGACCTGATCGTGCTCGACGAGCTCGGTTATCTGCCGTTCGCCCGCTCGGGAGGGCAGTTGCTGTTCCACCTCATCAGCAAGCTTTATGAGCGGACCAGCGTCATCATCACCACGAACCTCGCCTTCGGCGAATGGCCGACCGTGTTCGGCGATCCCAAGATGACCACGGCGCTGCTCGACCGCGTCACCCACCACTGCGATATCGTCGAGACGGGCAACGACAGCTGGCGCTTCAAAAACCGCAGCTGACAGCCACCTTCGGCGCCTTCAAAAATCTATCTTGCGCTGCGCGCGCCTCCGGTCGGGCTACGCCCGCCCTCCGCCGCACGCAGCGCAAGGCCATCTTCAACAAACCAACATCATATCCGAAAAGGGGTCCCTCTTCGACGCCGATCGGGGGTCCCTTTTGAACGCCGTTTGACACAGGAGAGCGAGACAAGCTGAACCTCGACGCGCTCCTTTGCGAGACTGCCCGTTGCATTGCCGATGACGAAGCAGCCTGAGAGATTGGCTTTCACGTCATTTGGCAGGACCGCGGGCGCCTGGACGCGGGCAATCAGCGGCTCGGGGTTCGAGGTCGCATCGCGGCTCGCGAGCGCGTCGATCCCGGTCAGCAGCCGCGCCTTCATGAAACCAGGCGGCAAATAGATCGTCCGGGTCTTTTTTTTAGCGCCTGCAGGCACGCCCTTCCCATCGGCGGCCGCGATCACGCCGGGCGCCGTTACGGCCGCACCGATCGCGCCGATGGTTTTCTCGACCGGCGGCGCGGGCGGGGCAGGGGGCGCAGACGGAGGCATCGGCGGAGCCGGAATCTCACCCGCCATCCCCTCGGCTTCGCCGGGCGCCGGAGGATAGTCGGGAATGGCGCCGGACAGGGCAGGAGGCAATCCCGGATCGCCGTCGGGCGCCGACGCAGGTTTGCTTCCCGGGATGACCTTGCCCTCCTCTATCGCGGCGACGCGCTCGCCAAGCAGCGACTGCCCATCGAGGATCTTCTGAAGATCGCCGCGGAGCTTCACCTCGAGGCTGTCGCCACGCAGCCCCGCGCCCATGTCGAGCTTGGTCGCCGTCGGTGCTTCGGGCTTGTCGTCGCTTCCGCCTGTGCTCGCGGTATAAAGGCCTGTCCCGAGCAGCGCGACAACACCAGCGACGCCGAATTGTTTGGCGCGCAGCTTCTGTTTCGAGCTCAGCGTGGCCCAGCGTTCCTTGAGGGCGAGCAATGCAGGGCCGCGCTCAGGGCGCGGAGATTCGGGCAGCAGCGGCTGGCCGACCTCGCCGAGATCGAGCGTTTCTGGTTCGGGGCCGCCGGTCATTGTCCGTCTCCGCGGCGGATGACGATCAGCCGGACACTTTCGCCCGCCTTCAGGCTGAGCCGGTCAAGCGTGACCGCGAATATGTCAGCGCCCAGACCGCGATCGAGGAACTGCCGTTCTTCCAAAGTCGCATCGCTGTCGCTGGTGAGGCGGTACTCCGAGGCCGAGAGGCCCGATCCCTCGATCTCGAGCCTGCGTCGCTCGATCAATGTCGCCGACGGCACGGCTTGGACCGTGATGATCCCGGCGCGCGGCGCGACTTCGGCGAAGCTCGCCGGCACACGATCCTGCAGCATCGCGAGGCTGATCGAGATCGCCCGCTCCTCCTCGACCAGCGGCCCAAGCAGGTCCTCGTTAGCGCGCGCCCGCTGCGGCCGCCCGGGAACCAACGTCACCGTCTGCGCGGGAATGTCCGAAGGCTCCGCATAGATCGGATAGATCGCGCCGTTGCACGAAATGAAGAATTCGCTCGGAGTCGTCACATAGGTGCGGGTGACCGCCCCCATATCGTCCATTTCCTTGACGAGGAACTTGATCCAGGCGTCCGAACCCGCGCGCTCTACAGCGATCGCTTTCTCGGCCGAGAATTTGACGTCCTCGATCTCGCCGCCGACGCAGACGATATGATTGACGTCGCGGTTCGAGAGCCGGACCGTGCTGGTCTGATCGGGCAGGGCGGTAATCGCCTGCGCGAAAGCGGAAGCGGGCAGCAGCAACGCGGCGCCGACCAGCGCCGCACTCGCCCTAGCGAGCTTGTGCATCGAAACTCTCCTCGGTGAGCGAAACCAGCCAGAAGCGGCCGTTCTCGACGGCATAGCGAATGCGAAGATTGCCGCGGAACTTGCGGATGACGCCGCCGATCACGCGGACCTTCTCGACGGGAACGAGGATATCGCGATCGGTCCACTGAACCGGCTGATCGGGACGAATATAGGTTGCGATCGACAGTGTCGGATTGCCGGCAAGTTCGTCCAATATGCCGTTCAGGCCGTCGCGCATGCTGTTGTACGCCGACGGGTGGACGATCGAGAGCAGTTCCTGGAATTGCCGGTCTGCCGAATAAGCCGAATAGGTCCCCGCGAGCGCGACGATGTTGCGCGTGATCGTGCGGATGTACGCCGCCGACGGCTTCGAGCCCGTCACATAGAGGTCGCCGCCCGCCCCGAACGGCACGAGCACCGTGCGCTGCTTTTGGTCCGAGCTGTAGATCACCGCGCCGAGTACCGCTGTGATGCCGAACAGGCCGACGATTGCGAACTTGAGCAGCCGGTTCTCCTCGAACAAATTCGATGAGCCCTGGACATAGCGATGGATGCCGAAGCTGGCGGGCTTGCCGACCAGAAGATCGACGGGAGCGACCTTTCGATTTCTTGAAAACATGAGCCGCCCTCATTCATAGAAGCGGGTCTGGGTCGGACCCGGGTAATGGCGAAACCGGAGCATTCCCCAGCGCCATGCGAGATGCGCGAGGAAGCCGCGCGGCTGTGCGCGCTTCCACGGCAGGAAAAGGAGAAGGGCCGCGATAAACGCCCAGCCGACCAGTCCGCCGACGATGACGGCGACGAAGATGGTCGTGACCACCAGCACGAACTCGTCCGATCCGAACCAGAGGATCTGGACCGGCTTGTGCAGATATTGGGGCAGGCGTTCGTCCATCGACCCTTCTCCTCCTGCTTCACAACCCCGTGTCCGCAGACGCCAAACACAGGGTCTTTTCCGGGAGCGTTGTCCTCCCGGTTACCGGATTGCGAGCGAGCGAAGGAACCGAACCGCTCGTCCGCAATCCGATGCCGTCAGATCACCATCCCGAAGGTCTGGAGGATCGAGTCCGCCTTGATCAGGCAGACCGCCGCCACGATCGTCGGAATGCCGATCATGATGTTTGAGAACAGCCGCGACACGCCGAACAGGAAGGCCGCGACGCCGCCGACGAAGCCGAGCGGGCCCTTGACGCCCTGGTTCACGACGATGTCGTAGATGTCGTAGCCGAGGTCGCCCGCGACCGGCGCGGTGAAGGCGTGCGCGCTCGCCGCGATGATCGACAACAGCAGCACGGGAATGCCGATGTTGACGACCGAGAGCGCATTCTTGCGGAGATTTTTGACCATATTACCTGCTTTCTCAAAAGTCGGGCTGTCCGCTGACTTGCCTGCCGGCATCGATGGCAATCGCTGTCGGCCGACGGCAGCGCTGGACGGCCCGATGGGGGCGCCGCCGCCGGCATTCCGGTGCGCTCGGGCGGAGAGCGACGATGCTCCCCGCGTCCGGGCGTCCGCCATGAAGAGAAGGGAGTCAGCGGGGTGCATGGGCGCTCTTCGCTGACGAGAGGAACGTTTCGATCTCGGCCTGCTGAAAGCCGGAGATCAGCTTGCCGCCGGCGATCAGCGTCGGCGTCCCGGTGATCCCGGCCGAACCGACGATCCGCGCATGAGCTTCGACCTTTGCTCGGCCCTCGGTGCATGTTCGCAGCATGGCCGGCGCCGCACCGGTGTAGATGGTCTTGAAAGCCACCGCTTTGTCGGTCGAGCAGAGAATATGCTCCGCCTTCGCGGCTGCCTCCGGGTGGATGCCGCTGACGAAGAAGATCAGGCGGCGGACCGGCTTGCCCTCTGCGGCCTTGGCCGCCCAATAGCGGTCGAGCGCTCGGCAATAAGGACAATCGGGATCGGTGAACTCGATGACTGTCGGCGCGTTTTCGGGACCGACGGTGAAGGCAAGGGCAGTGTCGACTGCCTTCAGCCTTTTTGCAGCTCCGACTTCCTGCGCCAGCGCAGTCAGGTTGACGCCGTTCTTGTCGAAGATCGACGCGAACAGCAGGTGCTCGCTATCGGGCGCGTAGTATATGATGCGGCCGCCGGCGCTCATCTGGTATATCGGCCCACGAACCGGTGACGGCTCGAAATCCTCGAATTGGAGATTGGTGAAGCTTTGGCGCAGATTACGCTCGGCTTCGGCAGCTGCCGCCGCGAGCACAGCTTTGTTATCGATGCTCCGCGCTTGGCTCGGCGGCGTTACAGTTAAAGCGGCTGCGGCAAGCAGGATGTTGGCGCACTGCGATATACCGTTGCGATTCCGAAAGTTGGAGGAGCTACTTAACGAATCTCGGGTCCCACCCCATCCGGACAGATGCTCACAACAACTTGGGTGGTCGCGTGCGGTGCCGCTGACATCGTGGCTGAGCGGCTGTAGCAGGGGGCGGCGCAACTCCTGCCAATTTGATGGCAACGAGTGGGTATTGGTACGATCCCTGAGCATGAGTCCTCCTTGGCGTTGGGCGTCCACTTTGATTGCCTGGACTGGCAACCGGTCGAGCCAATAGGATCGGCTCTTCGTCGGACCTGATGCCGGACGGATGAAGGTTGGATCGGCGCGGAACAAGGCGAGGGGCACGGCCGTGCCCCATCGGGGTATTGTAGTGCTCGCGTTTGGCTAGTTGCTTGAGCTGACGAGCCGGGATTTCCCGGTAATTCCGGACAACCGAACAAGTCGAAGTAACCGTAAGCCAATGGAAAAACCGAATAACTGTTTCAGGTTGAAAGCGTCTTGCGTTGCGGCCGTGCGCCGACAGTCGCACATTTCCGCGAGCTGTGGGTCCAATCGGAGGCGCGAATGTCATTTCCCAAATTCATGGAGAGTTCTGACAACAGGATACTTGATGAACTCAAGGAAATCTCTGGGCGCCGGATCGAGGATGAACGTCGGCGCCGGCGTATGACGCAGCGCCAGTTCGCGCCAAAGGCGAACATCAGCATCCGCTGGCTCCGTGAGATTGAGGCGGGCAATCCGGTAGTCAAATTCGACGACCACCTACGCTGTGCCAGCGCCTTGCAGATGGCACCGACCTATATCTTTATTCCTTTGCTCTATCGATCCTATGGACGCCAGCTTCCGATCAATTTTTCCGTTGCAGATCTCGCCGATATCGAACGGCGATGCCTTGCGATGATCGGTCGACGGATGGCTGAGCTTCGATCATGAGATCGATACAAACTATTCGTTCGAAAACTTCCGTAACGACCCATCATGCGCATGCTCGGGCAGTTCATGGGAACAGTGTGGACGCTCGCGTGTCTGCGGCCCAAATGCGGCCGGTCACCTTCTGGGCGCCGGACCTCCAAAACCAGGCAGAATGCGAGACGTACCAATGCCCAAGGGCGACCCTGTCGACTATACCCGGACCATCCGGCGCCACCAGCTTAAGGAGATGGTGCCGCTCGCGGATAGTACGATCTTCGAGATGGAGCGGCGCGGTGAGTTCCCGCGTCGCTACGCGTTGTCGCCAAGGACGGTGGTCTGGAACCTCGCCGAGGTAGAAGCCTGGCTAGCCGATCGCCGGGCGCGGCCGATCGCACGGGCCCAGCATGTCGATGTGCGCGACAGGCGCACCCGCCCGGTCAAAGGCTAGGATCGAGTTCGAGCAAAGGCAAGTCGGCGGGACGACAACGGGGGCGTAGCGCTGACCCGCGATCCAGGCATCGATGCAATTCGACCATTCCTGCATCATGTGTCGGCGCCGCTGCTCATATTCCGCCTTGTTGTAGACACCGCGCGAGGAGCGGCCGTCTTCATGGGCGAGGCACTTCTCGACCCAGTCGCTATTGAATCCCAGTTCATTCAGGAGGGTTGAACCCGTCCTGCGGAGATCATGTACGGTGAACGCAGCTAGGGGCAGCCCGTCCTTCTCTGCCTGCTCCACCACCGAATATGTAACCCGGTTGAACGTCGCACGCGACATGGGAGCATCCGCATCATAGCGCGACGGGAGCAGATATCTCGAGCTGCCGGCGCAGGTCTTGAGCGCAATCAGGATGTCGAGCATCTGCGTGGAGAGATAGACATTGTGGGGCCTCGACCGCTTCATTCGCTCTGCTGGAATTGACCAGACCGCGTTCTCGAAGTCGACTTCATCCCAGACCGCGTCCTGCAGCTCGCTCTTTCTCACCATCGACTGGAGGAAGAATTTCATGCCGAGCCGGATAGTCGGCAAGGTCGGCACGCGTTCGATAACTTTGAAGAGGACGCGGATCTCGGACGGTGAAAGCGAGCGATCCTTCGGAACAAAAGTAGCGATCGACGCCGGTCCAACCTCATCGGCGGGGTTGGCGACCTTCTCACCGTGAAGTTTCGCGAAGCCGTAAATTTGCTTGACGATGTCGCGCACGTGTATGGCTGTGGCTGGCGCACCCCTATCTACGATCTTGAGGCAGTGCGCGCGAAGGTCACCAGGGGTGATCTCGGTCAGAAGACGATTTTTCCAGAGTGGCAGAAGTTCGCGTTCGAAGATGGAGCGCCGCATGGCTCGCGTGCTGTCCGCCATTGGCGCGGATGTGAGCCACTTCTCACCGAACTGCCCGAAGCTCTTTGCTTCCTTCAGCCGACGCTTTGCCCGCTGCTTCTCGAGTGCCGGAGACTGGCCGCTTTCGATCAGGCGTTTTGCGTCGATACATTTCTCGCGCGCCCGGGCCAACGAAAGGCCCGACGGAGCATATCGGCCGAAGGTGACGGTCTCCCGACGTCCGTTCAGCCGGTAGTCGAGACGGAATGAGATGGCGCCACCACAGGAAACGAGGACGTACATGCCGTCACGGTCCGTCACCTTATAAGGTTTCTCTTTTGGTTTCAAATGTTTGAGCTCGGCATCAGTGAGCATCGCTAGGCCTCCAACAATAAAACACCGTCAGCCCGAAAACGCAGCTCTCCCGCTCGAAAAAGCACCACTTTTCCGACTATTAGAGGAAAAAAAGACCGTCAGGGGCTGTTGTGTCCCTGACGGTATCGACGATTTTCAAAAGTGACAAGAGCAGCAGGCACCGTCAGCGGCGCCGACAAATGGGAAGCCTACCCACCGATAGTCGTCGAATGTTATCGACAACTAAAATAAATTTTATCAATTGGTTACGGGGAGGCGTTGCGAGCTAATCAAGGCGTTTTTGGTGCCCCAAATCATTCCCACTCGATCGTGCCCGGCGGCTTCGACGTATAGTCGTACACCACGCGGTTGATGCCCTGCACCTCGTTGATGATGCGCGTTGCGCAGCGGCTGAGGAAGCTGGCGTCGAACGGGTAGATATCGGCGGTCATGCCGTCGGTCGACGTCACGGCGCGCAGCGCGCAGACATGGTCATAGGTGCGCCCGTCACCCATCACGCCTACCGTCTTGACGGGCAGCAGCACCGCGAAGGCCTGCCAGATTGCGTCGTAAAGCCCCGCATTGCGGATTTCCTCAAGATAGACCGCGTCGGCCTTGCGGAGGATATCGCAGCGGTCCTTGCTGACCTCGCCCGGGATGCGGATCGCGAGGCCGGGGCCGGGGAAGGGGTGGCGGCCGACGAAGATGTCGGGGAGGCCGAGCTCCTTGCCGAGCAGGCGGACCTCGTCCTTGAACAGCTCGCGCAAGGGTTCGACGAGCTTCATGTTCATCCGCTCGGGAAGGCCGCCGACATTGTGGTGGCTCTTGATCGTCACGCTCGGGCCGCCGGTGAAGCTGACGCTCTCGATGACATCGGGGTAGAGCGTGCCCTGCGCGAGGAAATCGGCGCCGCCGATCTTCTTCGCCTCTTCCTCGAAGACGTTGATGAATTCGGCGCCGATGAACTTGCGCTTCTTTTCGGGATCGGTGACGCCGGCGAGGCCGCTCATGAAACGCTCCTCGGCGTCGACGACGACGAGCGGGATATTGTAGTGATCGCGGAACAGGCGCTCGACCTGTTCGCGTTCGTTCATGCGCAGCAGGCCGTGGTCGACGAAGACGCAGGTGAGCTGCTCGCCGATCGCCTCGTGGATCAGCACTGCGGCGACCGCGCTGTCGACGCCGCCCGACAGGCCGCACAGCACGCGCTGGTCGCCGACCTGCGCCCGGATTTCGGCAATCTTGGTGGCGCGGAACTCGGCCATCGTCCAGTCGCCGCTGCAGCCGCAGACGTGGCGGACGAAATTGGCGATCAGTTTGGCGCCGTCGGGGGTGTGGACGACTTCGGGGTGGAACTGGGTGCCATAATAGCGGCGCTCGTCGTCGGCGATCAGCGCGAAGGGGGCGCCGTCGCTGATCGCGACGATGCGAAAGCCCGGGGCGAACTGCGTCACGCGGTCGCCGTGGCTCATCCACACCTGATGGCGCTCGCCGACCTCCCATAGGCCGTCGAACAGCACGCAGGGTTCGGTGACGGTCAGGAAGGCGCGGCCGAATTCGCCGTCGCGCTCGCCATCGGCACCGCCGGGTTCGACCTGTCCGCCGAGCTGCTGGCTCATCACCTGCTGGCCGTAACAGATGCCGAGGATGGGGAGGCCGCTGTCGAACACCGATTGCGGCGCACGCGGGCTGCCGGTCGCGGGGACCGAGGCGGGCGAACCCGACAGGATCACGCCCTTCGGCTGCATCCGTTCGAGCGCGGCTTCGGCGGCGCTGAACGGGACGATCTCGCTATACACGCCGGCTTCGCGGACGCGGCGGGCGATGAGCTGCGTCACCTGCGATCCGAAGTCGATGATCAGGATGGATTCGGGCGGAGCGGAAGAGTCTGGAGTCGGCATGGGTGGCCGATAAGGGCGAAGGCCCATGCTGTCCAGCGGTCGATATCGGCTGCCCGTCGAACGGCGATGGCCCCGACACATTGTTGCGACAATTGCGACATAAGTGAACGCGAGACAAAGCCTTGCGTCAGGAGGCGTTAAGCCCCGTCATGCAAAGAAAAAACCAAGACAGAAAAGAAACAGAGGCTCTCCCCCGATGAATAATGCCCGCCTGCCCCTTTCCGCACGTGCCGCGCTGCTTGCCGCCGGGGCGTCGTTCGCGCTGCCCGCGATGGCGCAGGCGCCGATCGGCCAGCCTGTCGCCGGCGCCGTGGCCGAACAGCCAGCCGAATCCGTCCCTGCCGCGCCCGAAACGGTCGAGGACGCCTATGACGATTATAACGAGGACGAAATCATCGTTACTGCGCCGCGTCTTGCGGGGCAGCTCGACACCGACATCAAGGCCGAGGCCGAACTCGATGAAGCGGCGATCGCAAGCTATGGCGTGTCGAACGTGTCCGAACTGCTCGACGCGCTCGCGCCGCAGACGCGCTCGGGCCGCGGACGCGGTGGCGGCCGGCCGATCATCCTCGTCAACGGCCGCCGCATCGGCGGCTTCGGCGAAGTGCGCAACCTGCCGCCAGAGGCGATCGCGAAGGTCGAGGTTTTCCCCGAAGAGGTCGCACTGCAATATGGCTATTCGGCCGACGAACGCGTCGTCAACATGGTGCTCAAGCCCAATTTCCGGCAGATCGCGGTCGAGGGCGAGGGCGGTATCCCGACGCAGGGCGGCCGCTTCCAGAGCGAGATCGAGCCGAGCTTCCTGATGATCGGCGAAAACGGCCGGCTGAACGTGAACGCGGGCTGGGAACATAAGACGATGCTGCTCGAAAGCGAGCGGAACCTCGTCTACGACGATCCCGCGCAGGCGGCCGAGGCGCCCGCGCGCAGCCTGCTGTCGGCGTCCGACCAATATCTGATCGACGCGACGATCCAGCGCAGCCTGAACAAGGTGACCGACGCGTCGATCAACGTGCGCTTCGACCAGACCGACAGCCTCTCGCTGCTCGGCCCCGGCGTCGGCGGGGTTTCCGATCCGCTGACACGCGACAGCCGCAGCCGCAACCTCACCACCACCGCGAGCGTCAACGGCATGCTCGGCGACTGGCGCTGGTCGGTGTCGGGCAATTATGCCGACGCCGATCAACTGACCTTTACCGACCGTATCAGCGGCGCGCGCGACCGGTTCGACAGCAGCCAGCAGACCTTCGGCGGCAACGCCAATCTGTCGGGCACGGTGACCGAGGGTTGGGCGGGCCCGATCCGCCTGTCGATGACGGGCAGCTATTCGGGGCTGCGTTTCGACAGCCGGTCCGAAAACAGCAATGGCATCGCCACCAGCGACCTCGCGCGCGACCTGCCGGGGGTTTTCGGCTCGCTGACCGTGCCGCTGCTCGACCCCGAATATCAGGTCGGCAACATCGGCCGCGTGTCGCTGACGCTGAGCGGGCAGGTGCAGAATCCCAGCGATTTTTCGGCACTCAAGAGCTGGGGCGCCAACCTCAACTGGGGGGTGACGGACAATCTGTCGCTGATCGCGAGTTTCAACCAGGACGAGGCTGCGCCGGGCATCCAGCAGCTCGGCGCCGCGCCGCTGGTGACCGATGGTGTCACCTATTACGACATCCGGACCGGCCAGACGGTCCAGATCACGACGACGACGGGCGGCAATCCCTTCCTGCTCGCCGAACAGCGCCGCGACCTCAAACTCGGGCTCAACTGGTCGCCGCCGATGGTCGAGGGGCTGAATGTCTCGATCAATTACAATCGCAACAAAAGCTATGACACGGCGAACAGCTTTCCGTTGCTGACGCCCGAGATCGAGGCGGCCTTCCCCGACCGCGTGTTCCGCGATCCGAACGGCGTGCTGCTCGCGATCGACCAGCGGCCGGTCAATTTCGACCGCGCCGAAAATTCGCAGATTCGCTGGGGCCTCAACTTCGGCAAGAGCTTCGGCCAGCAGCAACAGCGCGGTCCTGGCGCGGGCGGCCCCGGCGGCGCGCCCGGCGGCGAAGGCGCGCGCCCGGGCGGCCGTCAGGGTGGCGGCGCCGATCGTCCGCGCGGTAGTGGCGGTGGTCCGCGCATGGGCGGCGGCGGCCGTGGTCCGGGCGGTCCCGGCGGCATGTTCGGCGGGCCGCAGGGCGGGCGCTGGCAGGTCTCGCTCTATCATACGATCAAGCTGACCGACACGGTGCTGATCCGTCCGGGCGTCCCCGAACTCGACCTGCTCAACGGGTCGGCGACGGGCAGCAACGGCGGCAGCAACCGGCATTTGTTCGAGCTCGACGGCGGGCTGTTCAACAAGGGCATGGGCGTCCGGCTCAGCGCCAAATATGACAGCGGCAGCACGGTAACCGGCAGCACGGCGGGCGACCTGAAGTTCGGCGACCTAGCGACCTTCAACCTTCGCTTCTTCGTCGACCTGAACCAGAAGCCGAAGCTGACCGAAAAGCTGCCCTTCCTGAAAGGCTCGCGCGTGCGCCTGTCGATCGACAATGTCTTCGACGCGCAGCGCAAGATCACCAATGCGAACGGCGTCGTGCCGCTCAACTACCAGCCCGGCTATATCGACCCCTTGGGCCGCTATATCGAGCTGGAGTGGCGCAAGACCTTCTAGGCCGCGAGGCCCGCCGCGCCGCGGGGCGCGTCGGGCGCGGGCTCCGACGGGACAAAGGTCAGCGCCTTCGCGAACTGCGCGGTGCAGCTCGACCAGCTATAACGCGCGCCGAGCGCCGCGGCGTCGGCGCGGTCGCACGCCAGCGCTGCGTCGATCGCGCGTCCGAGGTCGTCGTCGAGCGCCCCGGCGCCGTCGGTCACGATGTCGCCGGGACCCGGCACCGGGAAAGCCGCAACCGGGGTTCCGCAACTCAGCGCCTCGATCACGACGAGGCCGAAGGTGTCGGTGCGGCTCGGGAAGACGAAGACATCGGCGCCCGCATAGGCCGCGGCGAGCGTTTCGCCGCCAAGTTTGCCGAGGAACAGCGCCTGGGGATGCTGCGCCTTCAGCTCGGCGAGCGCCGGGCCGTCGCCGATGACGACTTTGGTACCGGGCCGGTCGCATCCGAGGAACGCGCCGATATTCTTCTCGACCGCGACGCGGCCGACATAGAGCTGGATTGGCCGCGGCAGGGCATCATAGGCCGGGTGGGGCGCGCGGTCGGGGCGGAACAACGCGTGGTCGACCCCGCGTTCCCACATCATCGTCTGGCCAAGGCCCTGTTCGGCGAGCTCGCGTGCGAGGCTGCGCGTCGCGACCATGATGTGCCGCGCCGGGCGGTGGAACCAGCGGATGAAGCGCCAGACGACATCGGGCGCGATCGGGAAACGCGCCGCGACATATTCGGGAAAGCGCGTGTGATAGGCGGTGGTGAAGGGAAAACCGTTCTTCAGACACCAGCGCCGCGCCGCGAGTCCGAGCGGACCCTCGGTCGAGATATGGATCGCCTGCGGGGCAAAGGCGCGAATATGCCGCCCGACCTTGCGCCATCCGGCAAAGGCGAGGCGGATTTCGGGATAGGAGGGGCAGGGGATCGAGCGGAACAGGTCGGGCGAGACGACCCCGACGTCATGCCCGCCGGCGCGCAATTCGCCGATCGTCGCCTGCAACGTGCGGACGACGCCGTTGACCTGCGGTTCCCATGCGTCGGTGACGATGAGGATCCTCATGCGGCTGCCGGCAGCGCGAGTTTCGCCGGGGCGCTGCGCGCCGCGACCTCTTCGGCCCAGTGCAATATTTCCATCGTGCCATCGTGATGTTCGACCAGCGCGGTGCAGCCTTCGACCCAGTCGCCGTCGTTATAATATTCGGTGCCCTCGATCTCGCGCATCTCGGCGCTGTGGATATGGCCGCACACGACGCCGTCGACCCCGCGCGAGCGCGCGGCGTGCGCGACGACTTCTTCGTAGCGGCCGATGAACTGGACAGCGTTCTTGACCTTGTGCTTGGCGACCATCGACAGCGACCAATAGGGCAGGCCGAACTTGCTGCGCACCGCGTTGACCACGACGTTGCACTTCATCAGCGCGGTGTAGGCGGCGTCGCCGACGAAGGCGAGCCAGCGGTGCGCGAGCATCACCGCGTCGAACTCGTCGCCATGGACGACGAGCAGTTTGCGGCCGTCGGCGGTCTCGTGGATCGCCTCGCGCCGGATCTCGACCCCGCCGAAATCGAAGCCGTCGAACGGCTTCACCATCTCGTCATGGTTGCCGGGGACGTAGACGACGCGCGTGCCGCGCTTCGCGCGCTTCAGCACGCGCCAGACGACGTCATTGTGCTCGGGGGGCCAGAAATGGCGCTTCTTGAGCCGCCAGCCGTCGATGATGTCGCCGACAAGGTACAGCGTTTCGCAATCGACATGGTCGAAAAAGTCGATCAGCATCGCGGCGTTGCAGCCGCGCGTGCCGAGGTGGATGTCGCTGACCCACACGCTGCGATAGCTCCGCCGCTCGCCGATCAGCCGTTCGGGAACATGCGGATCGGTCGTGAAGGGGTCGGGAAAGCGGGCGGGGATCGGCAGGGTCGAAATCGATGCCATGTCACACTCCGGAAACAGCCTTTAGCTGTCCCCGGCGTAGACACGCGAAATGTTACAGCGTGCGATTCAAAATCGCGACAATATGAAGAAAGTTCGAAGACGCTTTGGTGACGTTGCCTATTTGACACATATCCGGTTAACCATGATCCAATCAGGTTCGCCGGATCACCAAATTCCTGATTTCGCTCATATCTTCGATTGCGAAGCGCACACCCTCGCGGCCGAGGCCCGAATCCTTGACCCCGCCATAGGGCATATTGTCGACGCGATAGGAGGACACGTCGTTGACGACGATGCCGCCGACGTCGAGATGGTCCCACGCGTCGAGCACCTTTTGGATGTCGCTGGTGAACAGCCCGGCCTGCAGTCCGAATTTGCTGTCGTTGACTTCGGCGAGCGCCTCGTCCCAGTTCGCGAATTTCGACAGGATGACGACGGGGCCGAAAGCTTCCTCGCGCACGACGTCGGTGTCGCCGGGGACATTCTCCAGCAACGCGGCTTCGAGCATGTTTCCTTCGCAGCCGCCGCCCGCGAGCAGCGTCGCGCCCGCGGCGACCGCATCGTCGATCCAGCCTTTCAGCCGCTGCGCTTCCTTGACCGAGATCATCGGGCCGATGAACGTATCGCGCAGCTTCGGATCGCCCGATTTCAGCGTCTTGACCTTCGCGGTCAGCATGTCGCGGAAGCGGTCGTAGATATCCTCGTGAATGATCACGCGCTGGACATGGATACAGCTCTGCCCCGACTGGTAATAGCCGCCGAAGATGATCCGCGCGAGCGCATGGTCGAGGTCGGCATCCTTGTCGACGACGACCGCGGCGTTGCCGCCGAGTTCGAGCACGACCTTCTTCTTGCCTGCCTTCGCCTTCAGGTCCCAGCCGACGCCCGGCGAGCCGGTGAAGGAGAGGAGCTTGAGCCGCTCGTCGGTGGTGAACAGGTCGGCGCCCGCGCGCGTCGCGGGCAATATGCTGAACGCGCCCTCGGGCAGGATGTCGCATTCGGCGAGCACTTCGCCCATGATGATCGCGCCGAGGGGTGTCAGCGACGCGGGCTTCATCACGAACGGGCAACCGATCGCGATCGCCGGGGCGATCTTGTGCGCGGCGAGGTTGAGCGGAAAATTGAACGGCGAGATGAAGCTGCACGGCCCGATCGGCACGCGCTTCCACATCCCCATATAGCCCTTGGCGCGTGCCGAAATGTCGAGCGGCTGGACCTCGCCATAATTGCGCACCGCCTCTTCGGCGGCGATGCGGAAGGTGTCGATCAGGCGGCTGACCTCGCCCTCGCTGTCGGCGATCGGCTTGCCCGCCTCGACGCACAGGGCATAGGCCAGCTCGTCGGCGCGCTCCTGGAAGCGCGTCACGCAATGGTTGAGGACGTCGCGCTTCTCGAAGCTCGCGAGCCGCGCCATCGGTTCGGCGGCGCGGACGGCGCCCGCGATCGCCTCGTCGATGATGTCGGGGGTCGCGAGCGCTGTGCGGAATGCGACCTCGCCGGTGAATTTGTCGACCACCTCAAGATCGGTGTTCGGCTGCACCGCCTTGTTGTTGAGGTAGAGCGGGTAGACGTCCTTGAGTTTCATTCAGCTTCTCCCCCCTCCCGCTTGCGGGAGGGGTCGGGGGTGGGCCAGCGGCGGTGAGATTGCCCACCCCGCTGCGGCTAGCGAGCAAGCTCGCAAGTCTCGCTGCCCCTCCCGCAAGCGGGAGGGGAGGGGATCACAATTCCTTCGACAATTTCTTGATGTCGATATTCAGGATCTGGTCATTCTCCGAATAATCGACCGGGCAGTCGATCAGGTGGACCCCCGGCGTGTCGAGGCAATGCGCGAGCAATTCCTTGAGGTGCGCCGCACTTTCGACGCGGTGTCCCTTGGCGCCATAGGCTTCGGCATATTTGACGAAATCGGGGTTGCCATAGGTCAGCCCCCAATCCTTGAAGCCCATGTTCGCCTGTTTCCAGCGGATCATGCCATAGCTGTTGTCGTTGAGGATCAGGACGGTGATGTTGAGACCGAGGCGCACCGCGGTCTCCATCTCCTGGCTGTTCATCATGAAGCCGCCGTCGCCGCAGATCGCCATGACCTTGCGACCCGGATAGACCATCGCCGACATCATCGCCGACGGCAGTCCCGCGCCCATCGTCGCGAGCGCATTGTCGAGCAGCACCGTGTTCGGCTTGCACGCGGTATAACCGCGCGCGAACCAGATCTTGTAGACGCCATTGTCGAGGCAGATGATCCCGTCGTCGGGCATCGCGTCGCGGATCGACTGCACCAGGTGCGGCGGGAAGATCGGAAAGCGCTCGTCCTTCGCGAGCGGCGCCGTATGCTCGACCTCGGCTTTGCGATAGGCGAGCAGGTGATCGAATTTCCATCCGCCGTTGGGGACGATGTCTTCCTTCATCTGCCATACGGCGTTGGCGATATCGCCGATCACTTCGATGTCGGGGAAATAGACGGGGTCGACCTCGGCGGTCTTGGTCGACACATGGATCACGGTCGGGCCCCCGCGCTGCATGAAGAAGGGCGGCTTCTCGATCACGTCGTGGCCGAGGTTGACGATGCAGTCCGACGCCTCGACCGCGCGGTGGACGAAATCGCCCGCCGACAGCGCCGCGCAGCCGAGGAACTTCGGATGGCGCTCGTCGATCACGCCCTTGCCGAGTTGGGTGGTGAGGAAGGGGATGCCGGTCTTCTCGATGAACTGGAGCAGCATCCGGCTGGTCATCGTGCGGTTCGCGCCCGCGCCGATGACGAGGACGGGCGAGGTCGCTTCCTCGAGCGCCTTCACCGCTTCGCGGATCGATTTGACGTCGGCGGTCGGGCGGCGCGAATGGCTGCGCTTGAGCGGCAGGCTGTCGGTATGCTCGTCGGCGATATCCTCGGGCAGTTCGATATGCACCGCGCCGGGCTTTTCCTCCTCGGCGAGGCGGAAGGCTTCGCGCACGCGGCTCGGGATATTGTCCGACGACGCCATCTGGTGCGTATATTTGGTGATCGGCCCCATCATCGCGACGACGTCGAGGATCTGGAAACGTCCCTGTTTCGACTTCTTGATCGGCTTTTGGCCCGTGATCATCATCATCGGCATCCCGCCCAATTGCGCATAGGCCGCCGCCGTCACGAAGTTGGTGGCGCCGGGGCCGAGCGTCGCGAGGCAGACGCCGGTCTTGCCGGTGTGGCGGCCATAGGTCGCGGCCATGAAGCCCGCGCCCTGTTCGTGGCGGGTCAGGATCAGCTTGATCTTCTTCGATCGCGACAGGCTGTCGAGGAAATCGAGATTCTCCTCGCCCGGAACGCCGAAGATATATTCGACGCCTTCTTCTTCGAGACATTCGATGAACAGGTCGGATGCTTTTTTCATGTGTCAGTCGCCCCCTCAGCCACGCACCACTCCGGTGCGGCCCCAAGTCATGCCGGCGACCCCTCAGCACATATGTCGATCCAGTGGCTCTCGTCGTCAGGCCGCGAGTCCCTGCTGCATCGGGAAGGGGTTGTAACGAGGGGCAAAGGGCTTGTCACCCTGCGTGCAGAAGAGGCGATTCCGGGCCGCGATTATCGCGGGTCGACCCGCAGATCGCGGTCGAGCCGGGCGGAAACCTCCGACCCCGCGGGGATTTCGGCGCTGCGGCCCGTAGAAAGAAAGGGCAGGACGAGGAAGGCCGCGGCGGTCGCGGCGCCATCGCCCGCATCCTTCTTGCCGCGCGCTTCCAATGTGCCGCTGACGCGCAAGGGGCCGCCGGGAAGCTCGGCATAGAGCAACTGGACGTCGAGCTTGCCCGACCGTCCGAAGGCGCCGCGCTTTTCGGCGCGCGTCAGCTGCGCGACGACGATGGTGCCGGCGGGGATCGCGACCACGCCGTCCACGGTCACGGGCGTCGCGACCTTCAGATAAAGCAGGTCGCCCTTTTCGTTTTTCTTCGTCGACACGGCATCGCGCGTGACCAGGTCGATCCGCGTCCCCGCCGGCAGCAACAGCTGCGCCGCCGGTGCCGCAGCGCCGCGTGCGGCAGCGGGCTCTCCGCCGGCAGCCGGACAGGCGAGCACCAGCCCGGCTGCGGCAAGAAGCGCGCGGCCTCTCATCATGGCGCCGCCGCTTGCGGGCGCGGAATCTCGGTGTCCTGTTCGACGAAGCCGGTCATCAGCTCGCCTGCCTTGATCTTTGCATTATTGCCCTTGGCGAGCAGGCCGAGCGGCCCCAGCGCGAGGACGCCGAGCGCCGTTTCGGCACCGCCGCCCGCGCCCTTGGCGGTGTTGTTGCCGCTGATTGGCACGCGATATCCGTTGACGTCGACATAAAGAAGCCGCGCCTCCAGCGATCCCGACTTGCCGGCATTGCCGCTCTTCTTCGCAGCGAGCACTTCGCCCCACGCGATCGTCCCGACCGGAAGTGCGAGGACGCCATCGACGAAAACCGGCTTGTCGACGCGCAACCTGAAACGGTGTCCGGGCGTGTGGGTCTTCGTGGTGACTTCCGAGATCACCATGAAATGAATGGGCGTGTCACGCTTGAGGACGAGCGGAGAAACCGCCGGTTCGGCGGTCACCGCCGGGACGGAATTCGGCGCCGCAGTCGCTTCGACAATCGCCCCCGATTGCCCCGCTCCCGAAAGTAAAACGGCCATCGCCGCGCCCAATATCAACGTCATTTCCTGCCCCCCGCAACCCCGCGCCAGATAGGCCATGAATAGGCGAAGTTGCCAAGCCAGAATCTTGTTGACCCGCTTGGAAAGGAGAGGGAATTGTCACGGATCAACAAGGGGGAGCAAACAATGAAATTCATCGGGATGATTGGCGGTATCGCTATCGCCGCAATGGCGGTGTCGACGCCTGCCGCGGCGAAGAAGAAGGACGCCACCTATGTGATGGTCAATGAGGAAATGGGCGTGCCCGTCTTTCCCCATGACATCACCGACAAGCCGTACAAGATCATCGGCGTGGTGACCGCTGGGGTGCGCAAGGCGACGATTTTCAGCAAGGAAGCGTCGCAGCAGAAAATCTATAACGAGATCTGGGAACGCGGCGAAAAGCTGGGTGCCGATGCCGTGATCGGCGCCAAATATGGCGACAGCCGGATCACGGCGATGAGCTGGGGCAGCACCAAGGCCGGCGGCGTCGCGATCAAGTTCCTGACCGCCGAGGAAATTGCCGCCGGGGCGAAGGGCGACACGCTCGAAGGTTTCGATCCCGAAGCGTGGACCGGCAAGAAGAAATAAGCGCTGGCCGGATGGCCGGAAGAAACGCGAAGGGGAACGGCATGGCCGTTCCCCTTTTGCTATCCGGTCAATCGATGTCGAACAGGCCCGCGAGCTGTTCGACCATCGTGCCGCCCAATTGCTCGGCGTCCATGATCGTCACCGCGCGGCTGTAATAGCGCGTCACGTCATGGCCGATGCCGATCGCGCACAGTTCGACCGGCGAGCGGTTCTCGATCCACTCGATCACCTGCCGCAGATGCTGGTCGAGATAGGCGCCATGGTTCACCGACAATGTGCTGTCGTCGACCGGCGCGCCGTCCGAAATCACCATCAGGATCTTGCGCTCTTCGGGGCGGCCGATGATGCGCTGGTGCGCCCACATCAGCGCCTCGCCGTCGATATTTTCCTTGAGCAAGCCTTCGCGCATCATCAGTCCGAGCGACTTGCGCGCGCGGCGATAGGGTTCGTCGGCGGGTTTGTAGATGATGTGGCGCAGGTCGTTGAGGCGGCCGGGGTGGGCAGGGCGCCCGGCGGCGAGCCAGTCTTCGCGGCTCTGCCCGCCCTTCCACGTCCGCGTCGTGAAGCCGAGGATTTCGGTCTTCACGCCGCAGCGTTCGAGCGTGCGCGCGAGGATGTCGGCGCTGATCGCCGCGATGCTGATCGGCCGCCCCCGCATCGAGCCCGAATTGTCGATGAGCAGCGTGACGACGGTGTCGCGGAAATCGGTATCGCGCTCGATCTTGTAGCTGAGCGATTGCCCGGGCGAGACGATGACGCGCGCGAGCCGCGCCGCGTCGAGCTGGCCTTCTTCCTGATCGAAATCCCACGCGCGGTTCTGCTGCGCCATCAGGCGGCGCTGGAGACGGTTCGCGAGCTTGGTCACCGCGCCCTGCAAATGCGTCATCTGCTGGTCGAGATAGGCGCGCAGCCGCGTCAGCTCGTCGGCGTCGCACAGCTCGGTCGCGAGGATGATCTCGTCATGCTTTTCGGTGAAGCGCAGATAGTTGAAATCGGGAATGTCGCTCGGCAGGCGGTTGGGGCGCACGGGCAGCATGCCCTCGTCGCCTTCGCCGCCCATTTCGGGTTCGCCGTCGGCTTCCATTTCCTGCGCGTCGGGGTCGCTGTCGCCGTCATCGGCCTGATCGCCCGCCATTTCGGCGCGCGCGTCGACCTGGCTCTCACCCGCGCCGCCGTCTTCGCTTTCCTGTTCTTCCGGCGAGTCCTCGGCCTCGGTTTCGTCCTGCTCGCCGCCGTCTTCGGCGCCTTCCTCGAGCGGTTCGTCGCTCTGGATGAGGTCGAGGTGGCGGAGCGCGAGTTTCGCGGTCTCGGCAAAGGCGGCCTGATCGTCGAGCAGCATCGACAAGGCGGTGAGGTCGCCGCCCGCCTCGCCCGTGATCCATTCGCGCACCAGCGAGAGGCCGGTCTCGGTCCCTTGCGGCGCCTGCTCGCCGGTCAGTGCCTCGCGCAGCATCAGTTCGAGTGCGCTCGAAATCGGCACATCCTCGCGCCCTTGCGCGCGGCTGATCGGGTCGCTGCGCATCCGCATCGCGAGGCTCGCCGACAGGTTGCTGCGCATGCCGTTCATGTGGCGCGCACCCAGCGCCTCGATCCGCGCGCGCTCCATCGCGTCGAACGCGGCCGCGGCGAGCGGCTCGCTCGGGCGCGCCGCGGCGTGCAATTTCTCGCTGTGGTGCTTCATGCGCAGCGCATAACTGTCGGCAAAGCCGCGCGCCTCGGCGACCTGGTCGGCGGGCAGCGTGCGCGACGGGGTCGGCACCTTGATCGCCTTGCCGATCTGCGCGGGCGCGTCGGCGGTGAAGCCGACCTCGACCTCGGCATCGCGGGTCACCGCGCGCGCGACGCTCGACAGCGCGGCCTTGAAATCGTCGAGGGGAGATTGGGCGGTCATCGTGCGGGGCGGTCTTCTAAAGCCCTCCCCCTTGATGGGGGAGGGTTGGGTGGGGGTGATGTCTCGTTCAAAGCCTTTGTCAGAAGGGTGGCGACACCGTCAATATTGGCGAGCACATCATTGTTCCAGAAACGCACCACGCGATAGCCGTCATTTTCGATTGTCGCCGTACGCGTCGCGTCGGTTTTTTCATTGTGTTGGCCGCCATCGATTTCGATTACGATCCGTGCACGGTGGCATGCAAAGTCCGCGATATACTGGCGGATCGGAACCTGACGGCGGAAGCGCCAATCGGGAAAGGCCGTGCGCAACAGTGTCCAGATTTTGCGTTCGGCCTCGGTCATTTCGTTCCGCAATCGCCTTGCCCGCCGGGTGGCGCCATTCGGCGGCGTTCGTTTCATGACGCAACCACACCCCTACCGCTGCGACTAGCGAACAAGTTCGCAAGTCTCGCTGCCTCCCCCATCAAGGGGGAGGGTTTTGCTTTGCTACCGAGTTTTGGCTCGGACGGCCATAGCTAAGCTCGCTTGACGCAAGCGGAAGGGAGGCGCATCCGCCGCTCATGTCCTCCCCCAGACTCTCCCCCATGAAAACGCCTTGGGTCGTCATCCTCTGCGCCGCCTTCATCGTCACGCTGGCGATGGGCGTGCGCCAGTCGTTCGGCCTCTTCCTGCCGCAGATGAGTGTCGATATCGGGATCAGCCGCTCGGACTTCGGGCTCGCGATGGCGCTCCAGAACCTGCTCTTCGGCCTCGTCCAGCCCTTCGTCGGCGCGCTCGCCGACAAACATGGCGCCGGGCGCGTCGTGCTTGGCGGCGCGCTGCTCTATGCGCTCGGGCTGGTCGGGGCGGCGTTTGCGACCGATGCGATCGGGCTGCACATCAGCTTCGGGCTGCTGATCGGCATGGCGCAGTCGGCGACAACCTTTGTCGTCGTGCTCGGCGCGGTTGGCCGCGTCGTCAGCCCCGAAAAACGCAGCAGCGCGTTCGGTATCGTGACTGCGGGCGGCTCGCTTGGCCAGTTCCTTGTCGTGCCGCTCGCCTCGATGCTGCTCGGCGATATCGGTTATCATCAGACCTTGTGGATCATGGCGGGTCTCGTCGCGCTGTGCGGCCTGCTCGCGATCGGCGTTTCGGGCCGCACCGACACGCCCGGGGCGCTCGTCGCCGAAGAACAGACCGCGCGTGAGGCGCTGCGCGAGGCGGCGGTCCATCGCGGTTACTGGCTGCTCAACGCGGGCTTCTTCGTCTGCGGTTTCCACATCGCCTTCATCGCCACCCACTTGCCTGCCTATCTCGACGATAAGGGGCTGGGGATCGAGATCGGGGCGCAGGTGCTCGCGCTCGTCGGGCTGTTCAACATTCTCGGCTCTTACGTATTCGGCCGCGCGGGCGATTTGATGCGCCAGAAATATGTGCTCTCCGCACTCTATACCGCGCGCTCGGCGGTGATCGCGCTGTTCCTTTTCTTGCCGCTGAGCCACGCGAGCGCGCTCGTTTTCGCGGCGGCGATGGGCTTTCTCTGGCTCGGCACCGTGCCGCTGACCAGCGGGATCGTCGGGCGCATCTTCGGCATCCGCTATCTCTCGATGCTCTATGGCATCGTGTTTTTGAGCCACCAGCTCGGCAGCTTTTTCGGCGCTTATACCGCGGGACTCATCTTCGACGCCACCGGCAGCTATAATATCGCGTGGGGCTTCTCGATCGCGCTCGGGCTGTTCGCGGGGCTGGTCCACCTGCCGATCGCCGACGCGCCGGTCAAACGGCTGCAGCCGGCGTGAAGATCGCGCGGCAGGACTGGATCGCGCTTGCGCTCTTTGTCCTGATCGCGGCGGGGGGCTTGTGGCTGTGGACCGGCGAGGGGCCGGTCGTCTGGCTCACCAACTTCGCGATCATGTGCGGCTTTTAGGGCCTCACTGCGGCTCTTCGACTTCGGGCGTCCGCTGACAGATCGCATCGTCGCCGTTCTTGGGTATCACAGGATCGGGAAGCAGGCGGAACACATGCGCAAGCTGGGTCGCGACCCGTTCGGGGCGCGTGCGCTTGTTGGCGACGACATCGATGAAGTCCCAGCACACCACGCCGCTGCGCAGGAAATTGCTGTGCCCCGTCGATCCGCGCGACACATCGGTCGTGTCGATCACCGTCAACCCGGCGCGCGAGGCCGGGTAGCAACGCTCGGGCAGTCCCTGGGCTTTCAGGTCGGCCGCCTCGAACGGGTTGAAGCAATAGGGCGAGCCGAGCCGCGGGTAGCCGTGGATCGCGCGCGATGCGGCGAGCGCCTTGTCGGCGCGCGAGACATAGACGGTGATCCGGCGATTGTTGGCGACGCGCCGTGCGGACAGCACTTCCTCCTCGATGTCGCGCTCGAAGGTCTCGCGGTCGATGTCGGGCGAGGCGAGGATCACGTTCGAGATATTGCTGCTGTCGGCGCTGCTCGACGTGCGATCGACATAGGCGATCGCGGGGATCACGAGCCGCGCGCCGAGCGAGTGCGACACGACCACAACCTCCTTCACCCAGCTCTGTTCGGCGAGCGATTTCAGGAAGTCGCGGAAATTGCGGACGTCGTGATACATGTTCGTCTCGTCGACGACATAGCTCAGGACCTTGCCTTGCGACGGCCAGCTATATTCGATGATCGGACCGTCGAATCCCGTCATGCGCGCGATCTGCGCGGCGTCCTTCGACGTCGTCGAGAAATTTTCGCGATAGCCGTGGACATAGAGCAGCACGCGGCCCTGCTTGCGGTCGGTTTCTGCCTGCAGTGCGCGCCACCAGTCGGCCGAGGTCTGGAAGGCGAGCGGCG
This sequence comes from Sphingopyxis sp., assembly GCF_035998905.1. Classification (GTDB taxonomy): domain Bacteria; phylum Pseudomonadota; class Alphaproteobacteria; order Sphingomonadales; family Sphingomonadaceae; genus Sphingopyxis. Next base: position 61,854 of record NZ_DASYHG010000025.1, read on the forward strand.
CGAGCAGCTTCTTTTTCTTGCCGATTACGACGTCGCGCGGCGCGTTGAAGCGGCCGTAACGCATCTGGTCGCCGCGGTGATGGAGTAGCTCGATCTCGCTCGTCCGGCAGTCGGGCAGGCGGCTCGTCGCGAAGAAATAGGGCAATGCCTCGCCATCGACGGCGGCGCCCGGCTGCGCGGTGCAGCGCGGGTCGGCGACATAGTCGGCATGGCGGACCTTGCCATAATCGACCGCTGCGATGCTGCATCCCGACAAGGGTGCAAGGGCAAGGATCGCGAGCAGGCGCATCATTCGCACGGCGGTTTCACCTTTGAAAAGCCTGACACATTCGCCGACGCTGGCAGAGGATGGCAGGCTTTGGAAGGGAGAAATCGATCCGGCGCGCGCGAACGCCCCGGCCGCTTATTTGCCGACGACGCTTTCGGGCAGGTCCTCGCCGAACACGCGCTGGTAATATTCTGCAACGATCATCCGTTCGGCTTCGTCGCACTTGTTGAGGAACGAGAGGCGGAAGGCGAAGCCGATATTGTTGAAGATCGCGGTATTCTGCGCCCAGCTGATCACCGTACGCGGCGACATCACGGTCGAAATATCGCCGTTGATGAAACCCTGACGTGTCAGGTCGGCGACCTTCACCATATTGGCGACCGTCGTCTCGTCGGTGTCCGGCACCTTGGCGAGGATGATCGCGCTTTCGGTCGCGGCGGGCAGATAGTTCAGCGTAACGACGATGTTCCAGCGGTCCATCTGGCCCTGGTTGATCTGCTGCGTGCCGTGATAGAGGCCGCTCGTGTCGCCGAGGCCGACGGTGTTCGCGGTCGAGAAGAGGCGGAAATGCGGGTTCGGGCGGATCACGCGGTTCTGGTCGAGCAGCGTCAGCTTGCCCTCTGTTTCGAGCACGCGCTGGATCACGAACATCACATCGGGCCGGCCGGCGTCATATTCGTCGAACACCAGTGCGGTGGGGGTCTGCAGCGCCCAGGGGAGCAGGCCTTCGCGGAATTCGGTGACCTGCTGGCCGTCGCGCAGCACGATCGCGTCGCGGCCGACAAGGTCGATACGGCTGATATGCGCGTCGAGGTTGACGCGGATGCACGGCCATTTCAGGCGCGCGGCAACCTGTTCGATATGCGTCGACTTGCCGGTGCCGTGATAGCCCTGCACCATCACGCGGCGGTTATATTTGAAGCCCGCGAGGATCGCGAGCGTCGTGTCGCCGTCGAAGACATAGGCGGGGTCGAGATCGGGGACGCGCTCGTCCGCCTCGCTGAACGCCGGCACCTTCATGTCGATATCGACCCCGAAGACCTCGCGCGCATCGACCTCGGTATCGGGCGCCGCAAGCAGCGTCGAGCCGTGGTGATCGGGAAGGCTGTTCGGAATATCGGTCATGGCAAAGTCCAGCAAGCAAACGGGGAGAGTCGCCGCGCGGCGGCGCTTCGGCTGTCGCGGTATCGTCATGGGTTGCGGCTTGCAACGCCTTTTCAGAGGAGTCCGAGCGCCTTCATCACCGCCGACTGGTCGTAATAGGGACGTTCGCACACGATCTTGTCGCCGCCGGGCGCGAATTCGAAGCTGGCGGCCATACGAATGCGGAAGGCCTTGCCGGTCGGCTGGATCGTGCGCACGCCGAGTTTCAGCGGGCCGGTGTGCGTGCCCGTCAGCCAGAATTCGACAAGCACCGTGTTCGTCGTTTCATCGGCGGCGATCGCGATGACCTCGTTCGCCTGGTCAGGAAAGGGCTCGCGCGAGCTGGCGAAATAGGACCGCACCGCCGCTTCGCCGTCGAAGATCGTGCCGGGCCCCATCAGTTCGTAGCGTGGATGGTCGAAGGTCGCGAGGACGCCGTCCCAGTCGTGCGTGATCTCGAGCGCCATGTGCCGGCGCACCACCTCGATCCGCGCTTCGTTCAGGTCGGTCATCGCGCCTCTCCTATGCGAATGCCTTAGTCTTTCTCAGCAACTGATATGCCGCAACGACTTCGCCGAGTCTTGTCTCGAAACTGCGATCGCCGCCATTCCGGTCGGGATGATATTTGCGGACGAGCTCGCTGTAGCGCCGCCGCAGTGCCGCGCGGTCGGCACCGGCGGGCAGGCCGAGCAACTGCATCGCGGCATGTTCCTCGCGCGAGATGCCGGGATTGGCGGCCTCGCGCCGCGCCTCGTCCATCCGCTGGCGGAATCGCGCGCCCAGCGCGTCGATCGGATCGCGAAAATCGGCCCAGCGCGGCGGCAGGTCGGCGCTGCCCGCGGGGCGGAAGGTGCGGCTTTCGGTTTCCCAGCCGGCGGTCGGCGACTGCGCCTCCATGATCTGGTCGGCGGTCATGCCTTCGAAGAAATTATAGCCGGCGTTGAATTCGCGCACATGGTCGAGGCACAGCCAGCGATATTGCGGCGGGCCGTCGGGCGAGCGCGTCCACGCCATCGGCGCGCGGAATTCGCCGGGTTCGCGGCATCCGGGCGCGGCGCACAGTTCCTCGCGCGGGACGCGGCCATGAAAACGGGAAGGGCGTGCGGAAGAAGGCACAAGGGACTTTCGAGCGATGCTGGAGGTCTTATAATTTGGCGACGAAGCGCTTATGGTCAACCCATGAGCAGCAAAGGCCCCGTACAGCAAGAGATGGAAAGCCTGCTCAGCGCAGCCTTTCCCGACGCAAATTTTGTCGTGAACAACGATAGCGCCAGCCATCACGGCCATATGGGCGACGACGGCAGCGGCGAGTCGCATTTCAGCCTGAGCATCGAATGGGCGGGCTTCGCGGGCCTGAACCGCGTCGCGCGCCAGCGCGCGGTGAACAAGGCGCTCGGCGACCTGCCGGGCCAGCGCGTCCACGCGCTCGCGATCAAGGCGACGGCGCCGGGAGAAGCGTGACCATGTTCGCGCTCGCCGCGCTGGCGCTGTTCGCCGATGCGCCGGTTGCACAGCCGCCGAACGCACCGGCAGCGTTGGTGTTCGATATCGACGGGCGGTCCTATCGGTTGCCCATGCCCAATGGCTATTGCACACCGCCGCGAACGCCCGCGGCGGCGGTCGGTGAGCATTCGGGCGCCCACGGGCATATTGTCGCCAATCTTGCCTATGTGCAGGATTGCAAATCCGCGAGCAGCGACGATGGCGGCGACCAGAATTTCATCCATCTGAAATATGTGAAAAATTTCAATCCGAACGCGCCGTCGCGCGCGGCCTATCTGGCGTTTGTGGCGAAACAGATGGGAAGCGCGAGCTATATCGGCGAACAGGAATCCGAGGCTTTCGCCGAGCGCGTCGAACGCCGTATGGAAAGCACGACGGGCCGGAAGATCGACGCGCAGATATCGGCAGTCCACCTCGGCCATGACGATCTGTGCGTCTATCAGGCGCGAACGATGGCGGTCGCATTGAAGGGTGACGAGGTGGGGACGGTCCGGATGGCCGGCTGTACGACCTGGATCAACGGCCGCGTCGTCACCATAGATATCGGCAGCTGGGCGGACGGCGGCCTCGGGTTCGGTGCGATGGTGCGCGAATTGCGCGCCGTCGCCGCATCGATTGCGCCGTCCCAATGATGGATGCGCGCCAGAAAGAGGACTGACATGACGACCAAGGTGAACCTCGCCGAAGCTTTCGCGACCATCCACGATCACTGGAACCCGCGCGTCGCGGGCGACATCAATGATTTTCAGGTCAAGCTGGTCAAGCTCGACGGCAAATTCGACTGGCATCACCATGATGTCGAGGATGAGCTTTTCCTCGTCGTCGCCGGCCGGATGAAGATGGCGTTTCGCGACCGCGACGAGATCGTCGGGCCCGGCGAGTTCATCATCGTCCCGCACGGCGTCGAACATTGCCCCGAAGCGCTGGACGGCGAATGTCATGTCGTCCTGCTCGAACCCGGCACGACGCGCAACACGGGCAATGTCGAAACCGAAAAGACCCGAAAGACACTGGAAAGGCTCGGCTGATGTTTACCGTCATCACCCCTTCGACCCACGATATCGGCGCGTTCGACGTGCGGCGTACCTTGCCCAACAAGGAACGCACGATGGTTGGTCCCTTCATCTTCGTCGACCAGTTCGGCCCCGCGCATTTCGACATCGGGCAGGGCATGGACGTGCGTCCGCACCCGCATATCAACCTGTCGACGCTGACCTATTTGTTCGAAGGCGCGATCGACCATCGCGACAGCCTTGGCACCTATGCGACGATCCGCCCGGGCGCGTGCAACCTGATGACCGCCGGACGCGGCATCGTCCATTCGGAGCGCACGCCGCAGGGCGAGCGCGCGACCGGATCGGGCATTTCGGGGATGCAGACCTGGCTCGCGCTGCCCGACGGCAAGGAAGAGATCGACCCTGCTTTCGAACATGTCGCGGCGGGCGATCTGCCGCTCGTCGAGGACGGCCATGTTTCGGCGCGGGTGATCATGGGCAGCTTGTGGGGCGCGACCGCGCCGACGACGCAGCACAGCGCGACCATCTATGCCGATATCTTGATGAACGCCGGGGCGACGATCCCGATCGATGCCGAGGCGGACGAACGCGCGGTGCTTGTCGCGCTCGGCGATGCGAGCCTCGATGGCGAGGCGCTCGACCGGTACAGCCTCTATATCCTGAAACCCGGACAGGCGATGACGCTGCGCGCCGAAAGCGATGCGCGCGTCATGCTGCTGGGCGGCGAGGCGTTCAGCACGCCGCGCCATCTGTGGTGGAATTTCGTGAGCTCCAGCCGCGACCGCATCAACGACGCGAAGCAGGAGTGGAAAGAGCGCAAATTCCCGCTCGTCCCCGGCGACAGCAAAGAATTCATCCCGCTTCCCGGAATGCCGAAGACGGTGAGCTATCCCTGAAGGGCAGGTTGCGACCGGAAGTTGACGTTTCGGTTCTTATAACTTCGTCATTCCCGCGAAAGCGGGAACCCAGTGTGGGATCAGCTTACGTACGCTCCGGGTCCCCGCTTTCGCGGGGATGACGAATATTGGGTATGGCAGCTCCCCACCCCCAAACCGACAGTTCGAATCTCCGATTTCCATCGCCCGATACCCCGCCATGTGTTGCAGCTTGCCAGCCGCATCGATCCCCGCCAGATTGGTTTTGAAAAGAAACCAAAGGAGCGGTGTCGATGATCGGCGATTTCGAGCAGCAGCGTGTAAAGCTTTCAACCGGGGTCGAGCTCGACGTCGTCGATATGGGGCCGCGCGACGCGCCGGTTCTGATGTTCCTCCACGGCTTTCCCGAATCGCACCGTACCTGGCGCCATCAATTGCCGCATTTCGCGACGCGCTTCCGCTGCATCGCCCCCGACCAGCGCGGCTATCGCGGCTCGTCGAAGCCGCAGGACGTCGAATCCTACACACCCGACAAGCTGATCGCCGACATCTTCGCGCTCGCCGATGCGCTCGGCGTCGGTGAATTCACGGTCGTCGGGCACGACTGGGGCGGCGCGATCGCGTGGGGCGTTGCGCTTGGCGGCCAGCCGGGCGGGCTGCACCCGGCCTGGGCGGGCCGCGTGACCCGCGCCGTCATCGCCAACGCGCCGCATCCCGGCATCTTCCAGCGGCTGCTCGCGGTCAACGCCGACCAGCGCGCCGCGAGCCAGTATATCCGCACCTTTCGCGACCCCGCGAGCGATGCGATCATCGAAGAACATGGCATTGCGGGCATCCTCGCCCATGCCTTTGAAGGGCGCGTGCCGAGTGGCGGCCTCCAGCCCGCCGACGAGATCGGCCGGCTGCTCAAGGATTGGGAGGATCGCGACACCTGCCGCGCGATGATCAACTGGTATCGCGGTTCGACGATCGACGTGCCCGCGATGGACGCACCCTATGCCGAACCCCCGGCGGTCCCGTTCCCGAAGCTCAACATCCCGACGCTCGTCATCTGGGCGCTCGACGATGTCGCGCTGCCGCCGTGCAATCTCGACGGGATGGAAGAGCTTGTCCCCGAAGTGACGATTGTCGAGGTGCCCGACTGCGGTCATTTCGTGCCGTGGGACGCACCCGACGCGGTCAATCTGGCGATGGACGAGTTCCTCGCCGCGACCTGAAACAAGGCCCTGTATTCGCCCTTAGGGTCAGGACCCTAAAAAGGCGGCGGGCGACAAGGGTGTCGCCCGCCTGGGGGGGGTCTGTATCGACGTGTCTGGGGCACGCGAAAGGATCTTGTTGACGCTCGTTTTTCCTCCGGCTGAGCAAGTCAGGCGAAGTATTGGTTGGCGCGATTTAACCATAGAATTGGCAAATATAGCAGGCTTTCACATTTTCCCATTCTTGCCATACTCAAGTAATGGAAGTGGGAGGACTCAGGGTCGCCTCGATCGTTGACCGGATCGATGGCCCGTCGAGCTGGACGATCGAACGCGATGTCCATGCGCTGATCCTCTATGAGGCGGGAAGCTATCATTGGCTCGAAACCTGGCAGGACGATCAACGGACGTCGCTCGGCGATCCGCTGCCCGGCGAAATGTGGCTGGTGCCGGCGGGCCGTCGTTATCGCGCCGCGGCAAAGGGGGGCGCGGTTCGCACGATCGAGGTCGAAATCCCGGCGGCGATGCTGACGGTCGCGCCGGGCACGCGCGCGCTGGCGGCGCATCACGACATGGCGCTCGCGGCGCTGGTTCGCGCGCTGCTCGCGGGCGATGCAGCGGCGGCCGGCCCGCTACTGGCGATCCTTGACGAGACGCTCGCGGCGATGGCCGGCCGCCCCGACTCTCCCGCCATCGTTCAGCGCATCAACGACCTGATGGCGTTCATCCAGACGCAGCTCGAACTGCCGTTGACCGTGGAGGATATGGCGGCCGAAGTCGGCATGTCGGTGAACAGCCTGATCGTCCACTTCACGCGCGCTACCGGGCGCACGCCGGCGCAATATGTGCTGCGCCAGCGGCTGCGTCACGCCTGCTGGTTCCTGATGAACCGGCCGCTGACAATCGCCGAAATTGCCTTCGCGACCGGCTTTTCCAGCCATGCCCATCTTTGCGCGATCTTTCGCCGCAAGCTCGGCATGTCGCCCGGCGAGTGGCGGCGGCGCCATCGATCGGCGACCCTGATCATGGAGGGCGCGGGATAGGATGTCGCACACGATGATGATGCTTCTCGCCGGATTGGCGTTGTTGATCGCGCTGCGCCTTGCGATTCGGGACGGTGCACGGGCGACGCGGCTGTTCCTCGTTCTGTGGCTGGCGGTGTCGATCGGCAACCTGCTCGTCGGCGTGCTCCATGCCGGTTATGGCTGGGCGGAGGAGGCGGCGATCGGGCTGCTTGTCTTCGGTGCGCCCGCGGCGCTTGCGCTCGTCGCGCTTCGTTTCCGGCGTTAATTGTCGGGGCGTAGCAGGCAGCCGCTGGCGCCCGCGTAGCGCGCGCTGCGCGACGCGAGCAGCGGGACGCTGCCGGTGACCGTCTTCGTTGCGGGGTCTTCGCTCAGCGAAACCATGTCCATGCCGGGTTCGAAATCGCTTTGGCAGCTTTCGAGGCTGCGGCCCTGGACATAGCGGCACGAACAGCCGACGCGCGCAGCATAGGCCGACCCCAGTTCGGCCTGCGCCTTGAACGACGGGAATTTCCAGATCGCGAAGACCGCAAGCAGTACGGCGAGCCCGATCGCCCATGGCAGGCAGCCGCCCCAGCGGCTCGCCTTCCTGGGCCTCGCAGCGGGGGTCGGGTCGGCGGGCGGCGGCGCGGCGTGTGGCGGCGTCTCGCCCGTTGTCGGCCCGGTCGGATTGATGTTATTCACCCGCGCCATGATCACGAAAAAACGGCTTCTGGCAAGTGTGGCGCTCGCGACGCTCGGCGTCTGGTCGCTGAGCCAGGCGGCGGGGCAGGGCAATTTGGCGCCCGCCTCGCCGGCGCCGAAATTCGGCGCGTCGCTCGACGGCGTCGCCGCGGTCGATGCGCCGCAGCCGCTTCCTGCCTTGCCCGCCGCGGTCCGCGCGCGCGCCGACGCGCTCTTCACCGACGCCGACGATGTCGGACAGACGCGCGCGCTCTATGTGCTGCGCGACGGCGAGCCGATCTACGAACGCTATGCCGCCGGGTTCGGCCCCGAATCGAAACTCATCAGCTGGTCGATGGCAAAAAGCATCACCGCGGTGCTCACCGGCTTCCTCGTCGCCGACGGGCAATTGTCGCTCGACGGTCCGGCGCCGGTCGATGCGTGGCAGCGCAGCGGCGATCCGCGCGGTGCGATCACGCTCCGCAGCCTGCTCCACATGTCGTCGGGGCTCGAGCATGTCGAGACCGGCGATCCGGTCTGGCAGGGCGATACGGTCGCGATGCTGTTCGGCGGCGGCGCGGGCGACATGGCCGGTTTTGCCGAAGCGAAGCCCGCAGCGGCGCAGCCAGACGAGGTGTTCAACTACAGCTCGGCGACCAGCGTCATCCTCGCCGACATCATCGCCGACACGCTGACCCCGTCGCAGAACCCCGACGCGCGCCGCGACGCGATGCGCGACTTCATCGGCGGGCGGCTGGTCGAGCCACTGGGAATGACCAGCCTGACGCCCGAATATGACGCGCGCGGCACGATGATCGGCGGGTCGATCATGCACGCGACCGCGCGCGACTATGCGAAGTTCGGTGAATTCCTGCGCAACCATGGCGTCGTGAACGGCCAGCGGCTGCTCCCCGAAACCTGGATGCGTTTCATGCTCACCCCGTCGAAGAATGACGGGGGCTATGGCGGGCATATCTGGCTCAATCGCAAGCGCCCCGCGGGGGTGACCCCGGCGCTATGGCCCGACCGTGGCCCCAACGACCTGTTCGCCTGCATCGGCCATCAGGGGCAATATATCATCGTCTCGCCGTCGCAGCGGCTGACGATCGTGCGGCTCGGCGTGACGACCGACGAGCAGTTCCCGGCCTTGCGCCGCCATCTCGCCGACCTGACCGAAGCGCTATAGCAGGAAATCGCCGACCAGCGTCGTGACGCAGGTCCCCGTGAGTTCGACCATGCCGCCGTCGAGGCGGCAGCCGACATGGCCGCCGCGCGCGCTCGCCTGATAGGCGGCGAACCGGTCGCGCCCCAGCCGTGTCGTCCAATAGGGCGTCAGCACGCTGTGCGCCGATCCCGTCACCGGATCCTCGTCGATCCCGGCGCCGGGCGCGAAGGCGCGGCTGACGACGTCGGCCCCCGATGGGTCGCCCGCGCCCGGCGCGGTTGCGATATATAATATGTCGCCGCCCTTCTTGAGCGCGCGCAGGTCGGGTTCGAGCGCGCGGACGCTTGCCGCGTCGGGGTAGACGATCAACGCATAGCCGCCCTCGTGCCACAAAGTTTCGACGACATCGCCGCCCATCGCGCGAACGATATCGGGCATCGCCTTCGCCGCGGGCGGGTACGCGGGCAGCGCCATCCTGTAGCCTTCGTCCTCGCCGTTGCGCGCGACGCGCAGGATGCCCGCCTTGCGCGTGCGGAACGTCATGTCGTTGCGCCACTGGGCGGCCGAGAGCAGCACATGCCCGCTCGCGAGCGTCGCGTGGCCGCACAGCGCGACCTCCACCCCGGGCGTGAACCAGCGCAGCTCATAATCGGCCTCGCCGCTCTCGTCGGGGATCAGGAAGGCGGTTTCGGCCAGATTATTCTCGGCCGCGATCGCCTGCAGCACCGCATCGGGAAGCCATTCGTCGAGCGGCATGACCGCAGCGGGGTTGCCGGTGAACGGGCGGTCGGCAAAGGCGTCGACCTGGCTGATCGGAAGGCGGCGCGGCGCGCTCATGGATAGAGCAATCCGCTGGTCCATCCGTCGCCGGATCGCACGAAGCGTGTGCGCTCGTGCAGCCGGTGCGCGCGGTCCTGCCAGAATTCGATGGCGGTCGGCGTCACGCGCCAGCCCGACCAGCGCGGCGGGCGCGGCACGTCCTGTCCGTCGAACCGTGCCTGCATCTCTTCGAAGCGCGTCTCGAACGTCTTGCGGCTGTCGAGCGGGCGCGACTGGTCGCTCGCCCACGCGCCGAGCTGGCTGTCGCGGCTGCGCGTCGCGAAATAGGCGTCGGCGACGGCGTCGTCGACCGGCGTCACCGCGCCCTCGATGCGGATCTGCCGCCGCAGTGATTTCCAGTGAAACAGCAGCGCGACATACGGGTTCGCCGCCAGCTCGCCGCCCTTGCGGCTGTCAAGATTGGTGTAGAAGATGAAACCGTCGGGCCCATGCCCTTTCAGCAGCACCATGCGCAGCGACGGACGGCCGTCGGGCGTCGTCGTCGCGAGCGCCATCGCATTGGAGTCGTTGGGTTCGCTCGTCCGCGCTTCGGCGAACCAGCTGTTGAACAGGGCAAAGGGATCGTCCGTCATGCGCGCGGTCATAATGTGCCGCGCGCGCATGGTCGAGCGGCATATGCGAAACTTGATCTCTTGCGGCGCATTCCCACATCGACGCGCAATCGGGCCTTCACGGCCAGTCACTTATCGGGCTACAGGAGCATGATGGCCGATCCCTATTCCACCCTGGGCGTTGCGAAGAGTGCAAGCGAAGCGGAGATCAAGTCCGCCTATCGCAAGCTCGCCAAGGAACTGCACCCCGACAAGAACAAGGACAATCCGAAGGCGTCGGAGAAATTCTCCGACGTCACCAAGGCGTATGACATCTTGTCCGACAAGACGAAGCGCGCGCAGTTCGATCGCGGCGAGATCGACGGCGAGGGCAATCCTGCCATGCCGTTCGGCTATGGCGGTGGCGGCGGATTCCGCGGCGACCAGCGCACCGGACCCGGCGGTTTCAGCGGCTTCGGAAACGAAAGCGCCGATTTCGGCGACATTTTCGAGGGGCTGTTCGGTCGCGGCGGCGGCGGTGGCGGCGGCCCGTTCGGCGGCTTTGGCGGGCGCAGCGCGCCGCCGCAAAAGGGCGCGAATGTCGCCTATCGCCTGTCGGTATCCTTCATCGACGCCGCGACGCAGGCGCCGCAGCGGATCACACTGGCCGACGGCGGCACGATCGACCTGAAACTGCCCGCCGGGGTCGAAACCGGTACGCAGATGCGCCTTTCCGGCAAAGGTCAGCCGGGGCCGGGCGGCAATGGCGACGGCATCGTGACGATCACGGTCAAGGATCACCCCTTTTACGAGCGCGACGGCGCGAACATCCGTCTCGACCTGCCGGTGACGCTCAACGAGGCGGTCAAGGGCGCGAAGGTCAAGGTGCCGACTGTCGACGGGCCGGTGATGCTGTCGATCCCCGCGGGATCGTCGTCGGGCAAGGTGATGCGCCTCAAGGGCAAGGGATTCAGCCAGAAAGGCGGCGGCCGCGGCGACCAGCTCGTGCGGCTGATGGTCGACCTGCCCGCCGACGACGATGCACTGGTGACGCTGCTCAGCGAATGGACCGACGACCGCGCCGTGCGGGCGGAGCTTGGCGTGTGATGCGTGGCTGACGCCAGCGAGAAAAAGATCGTCGCCGCGCTCGAGCGCGAGGTCGCCGACGAGGTCGGCAAGGAATTTCTGGCCGAAGGGCATTCGCCGCACTCGCCCGAGGCGCGCGCCGAGCGCGCGAAGCGCGTCAAGCTGCGCGCGCGGGCGCAGGGAATTATCGACCGCAGCCGCGAACAGCTCGGGCCGGGGACGCGCGCGTACCGCATTGCCCGCCGCGTCGTCGTCGGCACTTACACCGACGGCTTCATCCACGCCGGCAACCTCGCCTATCTGGCGCTGATCGCGCTCTTCCCCTTCTTCATCCTGCTTGCCGCGGCGCTGTCGCTTTTCGGCGGAAGCAGCGGCGGCGAAGCGGCGATCGAGGCGGTTTTCTCGACGATGCCGCCGACGGTCGCCAAAGCGCTGTCGGGGCCGATCCGCGAGGTGATGACCGCGCGCACGGGCATTTTCCTGTGGCTCGGCGCGCTCGTCGCGCTGTGGACCGTCGGCAGCCTGATCGAGACAGTACGCGACATCCTTCGCCGCGCCTATGGCACGCATTTCAGCAAGGGTTTTTTCCACTACCGGCTGCTGTCGATCGGCATCATCACCGGCGCGGTCGTGCTCATGCTGCTGTCGTTCAGCATGCAGGTGCTGATCGTCGGCATCGAACAGTTCGTCACGCGCGTGCTGCCCGAACAATATCAGTCGGTCGGCGTCGTTGCGATCTCGCGCGGCGTGTCGGGTTTCGGCCTGTTCCTCGCGATCTACATGCTGTTCTACAGCCTGACGCCGTCGAAATACCGGCGGCGGCAGTTTCCCAAATGGCCGGGCGCGCTGTTCACGACCTTGTGGTGGATCGCGGTCACGCTCGCGCTGCCGCCGCTGCTCGCCAGCCTGCTCTCCTACGACGCAACCTACGGCAGCCTCGCGGGTGTCATGGTCGCGCTCTTCTTTTTCTACCTCGTCGGATTGGGTATGGTGATGGGCGCCGAACTCAATGCCGCTTTGGTAGAGGTTGAGGATTTGGGCCACGACGCTATTGGGCGCGTCGACGATGTAAAGTTTGAAGCCAAAGGGGCTGGAGACAAAAAATGACGGGTCTGATGAAGGGCAAGCGCGGGTTGATCATGGGCCTCGCGAACGACAAGTCGCTTGCGTGGGGCATTGCCAAGGCGCTCCACGCGCATGGCGCCGAACTCGCGATTTCATATCAGGGCGATGTGATGCTGAAGCGGGTGAAGCCGCTCGCCGACGAACTTGGCTGCGATTTCCTGATCGATTGCGATGTCGCCGACATGGACAATCTCGATGCTGCGTTCACGACGCTTTCGGCGCGCTGGCCGACGATCGATTTCGTCGTCCACGCGATCGGCTATACGAACAAGGAAGCGCTGCGCGGCCATTATGCCGATGTCACGCTCGACGACTTCCTGATGACGATGAACATCAGCGTCTACAGCTTCACCGCAGTCGCCAAGCGCGCGGCGGCGATGATGACGCCGTTCGATCCCGAGACGGGCAACGGCGGCGGCTCGCTGCTGACGTTGAGCTATTATGGCGCCGAGAAGGTGATACCCCACTATAACGTCATGGGGGTCGCCAAGTCGGCGCTCGAAACGAGCGTCAAATATCTCGCCAACGACTATGGTCCGCAGGGGGTGCGCGTGAACGCGATCTCGGCCGGCCCGATCAAGACGCTCGCCGCGTCGGGCATCGGCGATTTCCGCCTGATCCTCAAATGGAACGAGCATAATGCGCCGCTGCGCCGTAACGTCACGATCGACGATGTCGGCGGCTCGGCGCTCTATCTGCTCAGCGACCTGTCGAGCGGCGTCACCGGCGAAACGCACCATGTCGATGCCGGCTATCACACTGTCGGCATGAAACAGGAAGACGCCCCGGACATCTCGCTTGTCTGATGCCCTCGTCATCCGCCCCGCGACGGCGGCGGATGCGGAGGCGATCGACGGCGTCATTCGCGCGGCCTTCGCCGGGACGGACTTCGGTCATCAGGGCGAGGCCGAACTGGTCCGCATGATCGAAGCGGACGGCGATGCGCTGGTCTCGCTCGTCGCCGAACAGGGCGGCGCCGTCGTCGGGCATGTGCTGTTCAGCCGGATGGACGTCGAAGCCGACGGCGCCGCGCTTCCGGGCGCGGGCCTCGCGCCCGTCTCGGTCGTACCTGCCAGCCAGGGGCAGGGGATTGGCGATGCGCTGATCCGCGCCGGACTCGATGCCTTGCGCGACCAAGGCGTGGCGATCGGTTTCGTCCTCGGGCACGAGGCCTATTACCCGCGCTTCCGCTATTCGCCCGATCTCGCCGCGCGCTTCGCGTCGCCCTTTGCGGGGCCGCATTTCATGGCGATGATGCTGGACTCGGGCGCGCCTTGGCCGCTAGGCGGACGCGCGGATTATGCTCCCGCATTTGGCCGGATGGGATAGGGCAATGAGTTTCAACAGCTTCGGACGCGTTCTTCGTTTCACGACGTGGGGCGAAAGCCACGGCCCCGCGCTCGGCGCCGTCGTCGATGGCTGTCCGCCGCGCCTGTCGCTTTCCGAGGCCGATATCCAGCCTTTCCTCGACAAGCGCCGCCCCGGCCAGTCGCGCCACACGACGCAGCGGCAGGAACCCGACCAGGTGCGGATCCTGTCGGGCACCTTTGAAGGCAAGACGACGGGCACACCGATCAGCCTGATGATCGAGAATGTCGACCAGCGATCGAAGGATTATGGCGAGATCGCGCAGGCCTATCGCCCCGGCCACGCCGACTATGCCTATGACGCCAAATACGGCATCCGCGACTATCGCGGCGGCGGCCGGTCGAGCGCGCGCGAGACCGCGGCGCGCGTTGCTGCGGGCGGCGTCGCGCGGCTGGTGATTCCCGAAGTACAGATCCATGCCTGGGTCGCCGAAATCGGCGGCGATGCGATCGATCCGGCGAACTTCGACCTCGACGAAATTGATCGCAATCCCTTCTTCTGTCCCGATCCCGCCGCGGCGCAGCGCTGGGAAGGACTGATGGATGCCGCGCGCAAGTCGGGCAGTTCACTGGGCGCGGTGATCGAATGCGCCGCGAGCGGTGTCCCCGCGGGTTGGGGCGCGCCGATCTATGCCAAGCTCGACAGCGACCTCGCCGCCGCGATGATGGGTATCAACGCGGTGAAGGGGGTCGAGATCGGCGCGGGTTTCAACGCCGCGCGCCTGCGTGGCGAAGAGAATGCCGACCCGATGCGCCCTGCCGCCGACGGCAGCAATCGCCCCGATTTCCTGTCGAACAATGCCGGCGGCATCGCGGGCGGCATCTCGACCGGCCAGCCCGTCGTCGTGCGCGTCGCGTTCAAACCCACGAGCTCGATCCTCACCCCCGTGCCGACGGTCAACAAGGCGGGCGAGGCGACCGACATCGTCACCAAGGGCCGCCACGACCCGTGCGTGGGTATTCGCGGCGCGCCGGTGGTCGAGGCGATGATGGCGCTTGTCCTTGCCGACCATAAATTGCTGCACAGGGCGCAGAACGGCTGACATGGTCGAAGCGGTCCGAGCTTTCATCGAGTCCCATCAGGCCGTCCTGTCGCTGATCATTCTCGCCGCGATGTTCGTCGGCTTTCTGCTCGAACGGCTGCCCGCGACGGTCATCGCGATCCTCGGGGCGTGCACCTATCTCGCGCTCGGTATCCTTGATGCCGACGGCATGTATTCGGTCTTCTCGAACTCGGCACCGATCGTCATCGGCGCGATGTTCGTGCTGTCGGGCGCGCTGATCCGCACCGGCGTGATCCAGCGTGTCGCCGACGCGATCATGAAGCGGGCGGAGAAACATCCGCGGCTTGCCATCGTCGAAGTGCTCGTCGGCGCGCTCGTCGCCTCGGCCTTTCTCAACAACACCCCGGTCGTCGTCGTGCTGATCCCGATCATGATGAAGCTCGCCGAGGTCACCGGGGTCAGCGCGAAGAAATTGCTGATGCCGCTCTCGATCGTGGCGGTGCTCGGTGGCACGCTGACGCTGATCGGGACATCGACCAACCTCGTCGTCGACGGCATCGTGCGACAGGCGGGGATGGAGCGCTTCGGCATCTTCGAGATCACACCGATCGGCCTTGTCACGGCGGCGTCGGGCATGATCGGCCTTGTGTTGATGTGGTGGCTGCTGCCTTCGGACAAGCCGGTCAAAGGTCCGGCGGGCACCCACGATGCGCATCAATATCTGACCGAGCTGGTGCTGGCCGAGGACGACGATCTGGTCGGCATGACCACCGAGGCGTTCCGCGACTTGCCGCGTTCGGCACGGATCGTGGGTGTGCGGCGCGGGTCGGTTGTCGTCCATGGCAGCGACCTCGAACATTGGACGCTTGCCGCGGGCGACCGCGTTATCCTGCGCGTCGATGGCGCAACCTTGATGACCTGGCGCGAACAGGGGCGCTTCGGCCTCGGGATCGGCAGCGGCGAGCCCGCCGAGGGCGACATGGTCGTCGAAACGATGATCGCGTCGAACCATCCGGCGATCGGCCAGCGGCTGATCGACATTCCTTTCCTGCAAAAGGTGCGCGCGCGCATCATCGGACTCGACCGGCCGGCGCACGAACCCGGCCCTGACCTTGCCAGCGTCCGTATCCGGCCTGCCGACCGCCTGCTCGTCGCCGGCGGCCCGCGCGAGGTCGAGGCGCTGCGCGACAATCCGCACCTGATCGGCGCGGACCTCGCCAAGGTCCGCGCTTTCCGCCGCCGCAAGGCGTGGATTGCGATATTGTGCATGTTCGGTGTCGTGACGCTCGCCGCGTTCGATGTGATGTCGATCGGCGTCGCCGCGATCATCGCGATCGGGGTCATTCTGGTCACGCGTTGCATCGACAGCGAAGAGGCGTGGGGAACGATCGACGGCGACGTGCTGATCCTGATCTTCGCGATGCTCGCCGTCGGGCTTGCGCTCGAACAGAGCGGCGCGGTCGCGATGATGGTCGGCTGGGTCAAGCCTTCGCTTGCCGGCCAGCCGATGTGGGTTCTGGTGTTCGGTATCTATTTCTTTGCGCTGATCCTCTCCGAGCTGCTCAGCAACAATGCGGTCGCGGCGCTGATGACGCCGGTAACGCTGGCGATTGCTTCCGAACTCGGCGTCGATCCGCGTCCGCTCGTGATCGCGCTAATGATCGGCGCGTCGGCCTGCTTCGCGACGCCGATCGGCTATCAGACGAACACGATCGTCTATGCCGCTGGCGACTACCGCTTTGTCGATTTCGTGAAGATCGGGGTGCCGCTCAACATCATCACGGGGGTGTCGACCTGCTTCGCGATCGTGTTTTTCCTGACCTGAGATTGCCCGCGGCGCATCACCCTGTTACCCCCGCTGGCATATGGATCCGCCCAAGGCGGAACAGGGAGTAAATTATGGGGCACCGCCTGACGTTGTATATTCTGATCGGGATGATCCTGGGGGTCGTCACCGGCTATCTGGTGCGGGTATATGTCCCCGCCGACAGCGAAGCTTTCACTTACTGGCTACGCAGCTTCAGCACGCTTTCGACGATCTTTCTCAACCTGATCAAACTGGTCGTTGCGCCGCTCATTCTGGGCACGCTGGTCGCGGGCATCGGGCATATGGGCGACAGCTCGGCGCTCGGCCGCATCGGAACCCGCGCGATCGCCTGGTTCATCCTCGCCAGCCTGATTTCGATCAGCCTTGGCCTGATCATGGTCAATTTTTTCCAGCCCGGCGCAGGGCTTAACCTCACCGTCGGGGCGCACTCGATCGCCGAGGTCGGCGAGGTCAAGAAGCTCGACCTGTTCGAGTTTGTCGAGCATGTCTTCCCGAAGAATATCTTTCAGGCGATGGCGGACAACAACGTCCTCCAGATTCTCGTTTTCGCACTGTTCGCGGGGGTCGGCCTCACCGCCATCGGCGAAAAGGGCAAGCCGCTGCTGCGCGGCGCCGAGTCGCTCGCCGAACTGATGCTTCAGATCACCGGCTATGTGATGCGCCTTGCGCCGATCGCGGTGTTCGGCGCGTTGGCCGGCGTCGTCGCCAAATATGGTCTCGGCATCCTCGGCACCTATGCCGAGCTGGTCACCGAATTCTATCTCTCGCTCGTCGTGCTGTGGGTCATCCTGCTCGGCGCCGGCGCGATCTTCCTCGGTCGCCGGATATTCTCGCTGATCCGCTATATCCGCCAGCCGCTGCTGATCGCTTTTTCGACCGCCTCGTCGGAGGCGGCGATGCCCAAGCTGTTCGAACAGCTCGACCGTTTCGGCGTGCCGCGCCGTATTTCGGGCTTCGTGCTGCCGCTCGGCTACAGCTTCAATCTTGACGGATCGATGATGTATGCGAGCTTCGCGACGATCTTCATCGCGCAGGCGTACGGGATCGAGCTGTCGATCACGCAGCAGATCCTGATCCTGCTGACCTTGATGGTTTCGTCGAAGGGGATTGCCGCGGTGCCGCGCGCCAGCCTCGTCGTGATCACCGCGACGCTCGCGATGTTCGACCTGCCGGTCGAGGGTGTCGCGCTGATCTTCGCCATCGACCAGTTCCTCGACATGGGCCGCACCGCGACCAATGTCGTCGGCAATGCCGTGGCGACGAGCGTGATCACGAAGTGGGAGGGCATGCTCGAAGTGCCCGAACCCGCCGATCTCGAACGGCCGCATGCACCGTCGCATACACCGCATCATGGAACCCGCGGGCTCGATCTTCGTGATACAGATGACGCAGGGGAAAATAAGCCGGCGGCCGACAACGCGTAACGCGCGAGCTTCGGGCCGCTCCCATGGGGGCGAGCAAGGAGCTGACCATGGCCGAAGCAGCGGCAATCGATCGGGCGGCGCGGGATGAAGCCCGCGCCCGGCGGCTGCGATGGCGGATGCTCGCGGGCTTTCTTGCCGGGCTGATCATCGGGCTTGCCGTCCATTATGGCGCGCCCGATGCGGCCTGGGTCGGAACGGTGACGACCTATGTGACTGGGCCGCTCGGGCAGATTTTCCTGCGCCTCCTGTTCATGCTCGTCATCCCGCTGCTCGTGTCGGCGCTGATCGTCGGGGTCGCCGAAATGGGCGAGATGCGCGCGCTGAAAACGGTCGGCGTCCGCACGCTCGTCTACACCGTAATCGTTTCGGCGATCTCGGTCGTCATCAGCCTCGTCCTCGTCAATCTGCTCCAGCCGGGCGCCGGGGTCGATCCGGCGCTGGCACGGTCGCTGATGGCCGAGGGCGCGGCGGGCGCGCAGGCGATCGCCGATCGTGCGGGCGAGGCGAAGACGGGGATGGACGCGGTCGTTGCGATCGTCCCCGACAATGTCTTCGCCGCGATGGGTGCGAACGACGTGCTCGCGGTGATGTTCTTCGCGCTTTTCTTCGGCATCGGGCTGATGCTCGTGCGCACGCCGCAGACCGAGGCCTTGAAGACTGTGGTCGAAGGGGTGTTCGAGGTGGTGATGAAGCTGATCGGCCTCGTCATCCAGCTCGCGCCGATCGCGGTCTTCTGTTTCATGTTCAACCTTGCCGCGCAGTTCGGCTGGGACCTGATCATCCGCCTGTCGGCCTTCGTCGGCGTGGTCCTGCTCGCGCTCGCGCTCCAGATGTTCGTCGTCTTCCCGGTGCTGCTGAAGGCGCTTGCGGGGAAATCGCCCGCTGCCTTCTTTCACCAGACGCAAGAGGCCTTCGTCATGGCGTTCGCGACTGCCTCGTCGAACGCGACGTTGCCCACGGCGCTCCGCGTCGCGCACGACCGGCTGCGCCTGCCCGACAAGGTCGCGCGCTTCGTGCTCACCATCGGTGCGACGGCAAACCAGAATGGCACCGCGATGTTCGAGGGGGTGACGGTGATCTTCCTCGCGCAATTCTTCGGAATCGACCTGACGCTTCAGCAACAGATCGTCGTGATGCTCGTGTGCATATTGGGCGGGATCGGCACGGCGGGCGTGCCTGCGGGATCACTGCCGGTGATCGCGTTGATTCTCGCTTCGGTGGGGGTGCCGCCCGAAGGGATCGGGCTGATCCTCGGCGTCGACCGCTTCCTCGACATGTGCCGCACGACGCTCAACGTCATCGGCGACCTTGTCGCCGCGACCGTCGTGTCGGCGGGGCTGAAGGATGCGCCGGCGGCGAAAGCGGCGCCGCCGGCCTGATATCCTAGTCGGGCCGGGCGTCGTTGCCACGGTCGCTGCGCGCGCGTCCCGCTGCCGGAGCTGGCCGCGGTTCGGGGGCGCTGCGCACCACCGGCGCCGGCTGCGGCGCGGGCGGGCGATAGGCCGGCGCGGGCCGTTCGGCGCGCGGGGGGCGGTTTGCCCCGCCGTCGCGCGGCGCGATCACATCGCGGATCTGGCGCGAACGGCCGGCACCCGGTTCGCGATCGGGGCGACCCGGGCGCCCTCCGCTCCAGTCGGGACGGCCGGGGTTGCCCGTGGCGGGCGGCGTTCCCGGGTTGGCCGGATTGCGGCCGGGCCAGGTGCCGCGCGGTCCCTCGCGGTCGCGATCGCCACGATTCCAGCCGCCGCGACCCGGACGGTCGCCGCGGTCGGGGCGCCCCGGATTGCCGGTGACCGGCGGCGTTCCGGTCGCGCCATCGCCGGGGCCGCGGCCCGGACGCGTGCCGCGCGGGCCGTCATTGTCGCGGTCGGGGCGGTTCCAGCCGCCGGGGCGGCCGGGGCGGCCATCGCCCGGACGACCGTCGCCGTCGCCGCGATTCCATCCGCCGGGACGTCCCGGCTTCCAGTCGTTGCGCCCGCCATGATGTTTCCACCACGCGCGGCGCCCGCCCCAATAGTTCAGATAGCGGTCGCGCAGCGGATAGCGGTTCCGGTAATTGTCGAACATCCACATGCCATAACCGGGGTAGTAATAATTGTCGTACCAGCCGCCGCCGAAGCCGATCTGGGCAAAGCCGCTGCCATAGTCCGACGCATCGTAGCAGTCGTAGCCATAGCCATCGTCATAGGCATAGCCGTCATAATCATAATAGGCGTCGCCATAGCGCGCGGCGCAATCGCCGCCCGACGCATAGCTCGCGCCATAGACATCGCCATAATAACAGCCGCCGAGCATCGTCGTCGCGAGTGCGCCGAGCGCGATGGAGAGGGGCCGCCTGATACGCTTCGCCATAGCCTTGTCCTTTAGGGTCCAACGGATGCGACCCGTCACCTTGGTTATTGAACTGCACGAGTCGAGTTGAATTTGCGGTGAATGGTGAAAAGGCTCGCCGGATGCGTTACTTGCATCAGTGTCAGTAGTTCGTTACCCATGAGGCCAACGATAATGGATGAGGATTCGACCCGATGAACGCGCCGACGAATATCCAGCCCGCGCCCGGCCAATGGTCCGAAAAGCGCTTTGGCCCCGACACGCGGCACTGGCTGCCGCGCAACGCCGACAGCGCGCTCGACCATATCCCCGGCGAGGACGGCATGCCCGTGCTCGGCAACACGCTCGACCAGCTTCGCGACTATCCCGCCTTCGCGAACCGCATGGTCGCCAAATATGGCCGCGTCTATCGCAACAACAGCTTCGGCGGGCGCAGCGTTGCGCTGCACGGCCCCGAAGCGAACGAGCTCGTCATGTTCGACCGCGAGAAGATATTCTCGTCCGAACAGGGATGGGGGCCGGTGCTCAACCTGCTTTTCCCGCGCGGCCTGATGCTGATGGATTTCGAAAAACATCGCGCCGACCGCAAGATTCTCTCGGTCGCGTTCAAACCCGAACCGATGCGCCACTATGCCGATTCGCTGAACGCGGGGATCAGGGATCGCATCGGCCAGTGGAGCGGCAAGACCTTCAAATTCTATCCGGCGATCAAGGAACTCACGCTCGACCTCGCCGCGACGAGCTTCCTCGGTATCCCGTGGGGTCCCGAGGCGGACAAGGTCAACAAGGCGTTCGTCGACATGGTACAGGCGTCGATCGGCGTCGTGCGCGTGCCCTTGCCGTTCACCGCGATGGGCCGCGGCGCGAAGGGCCGCGCCTATCTGGTCGACTATTTCGGCAAGATGGTGCCCGAGCGGCGCGACGGCGCGGGCGAGGACATGTTCAGCCAGATCTGCCGCACGCGCGACGATGACGGCAATTACATGTCGGTCGAGGCGATCGTCGACCATATGAACTTCCTGATGATGGCGGCGCACGATACGATCACCAGTTCGATCACGACATTGGTGTGGGAACTCGCGCGTAACCCCGAATGGCAGGACAAGCTGCGCGAAGAGATGCTTGCCGTGGCCCCCGCGGGCGAGGGCGTCGGCCACAACAGCCTCGGCCAGCTCGAAATGACCGAATGGGCGTTCAAGGAAGCCCTCCGCCTCGTGCCCCCGGTGCCGAGCTTCCCGCGCCGCGCGCTCAAGGATTTCGAATATGGCGGCTACCGCATCCCAGCGGGCACCTCGGTCGGTGTCAGCCCCGCCTATACGCATATGATGGAGGAGCATTGGCCCGAACCCCACAAGTTCGACCCGATGCGCTTTTCGCCCGAAGTCGCGCGCGAGCGGCACAAATATGCGTGGGTGCCCTTCGGCGGCGGCGCGCACATGTGCCTCGGGCTGCACTTCGCCTACATGCAGGCGAAGATCTTTTTCCACCATGTCATCACGACGCATCGCATCACCGTCGCCGACGGGTACGCGCCCGAATGGCAGGTGCTGCCGATCCCGCGTCCGAAGGACGGGCTGACGGTGAGCTTCGTCCCGCTGGGTTAGGCCCGACGCCTCCTGCTTGTTTGCGCGGGGCGCCGACCTATCTCCAGACTTTCGGGGCGATAGGGGGCGGCGATGGTTTTTGCGCTTTTTCTGGCGGGTCTGATCGGCGTGATGCTGTTTGCGCGCGACACGGATGCCGCGCGGTGGATGCACCGCGCGATGGTGGAGGAGCCGCTCCGCCTCTTCGAACGGCTCGAACGCAAGCATATCCTGTTCCTCATTGTCGGTCTGTTCGCAATCCAGGCGTACGCTGCGGTACTTCCCGCCGAGCTCGCCGTCGCGCTGGCGTGGGACATGACTGCCTATGTCGATGCCATGATCGCGACTTGGGCGCTGTCGACCTTTGCGCGCATCCGGTCGATGAAGGCGTGGGTCGCCGTTCGCATGGCGGTGCTGCTGTCGCCGTTCCGGCGGTTTCGCGCGCGGGCACGGCGCATCCGTCCGCTTCGGCCTGATATGCGTAAGCCCGCCAACGACGATGACCCATGGCCGGTGCAGGCGGCGGCCTGACCGTCATCCCCGAATAAACAGGCTCCGGATCCACGGCGCCCGCGCGCGTGTCGCCTCGCGCCAGTCGCCGTCCTCGCCCGTATCGGGGGCGGGGCGGCTGGGGTCGAGCAGCTTCAGCCGCGCGCCGCGAAACGCCGGGGTGCGATAGGTGACGAGCGTCAGCCCATGTTCGAGCGTGGTCGCGGCGAGCAGGGCGTCATGATCCTGATCGAAGGGCAGAGCGGCGCGGCGGCGCGCGATCGCGACGTCGACGGGCAGCACGCGCCCCTCGAACGCCGGCAGCAACTGGCCGTCGATCCAGCCCCGCCATGCAATGCCCGCCGTCTTGCCCTGCTTTGCGGCGAGCGCCGCGGCCTTTTCCAGCTCGACGAGCGACAGCGCCGACAGGAACATCGACTGGCGCGATGTCCGCTGTGCCCAGCCCGCCAGCAACGCACCTTCGCCGTCGATGCGCGCATCGCGCAGGTCGAGCAACAAGTCTGAATCGATGAGGAACATCAGCCGCGTCCGGCCCGGTCCGGTGTGCGGCGCAGGAGCGTGCGGTCGAGCGGGATGTCGCCGGGTGCGGCCGCAAGCAGTTGCGCCATCGTCTCGCGCTCGCCGCTCAACTGCCGCCAGGCGTCGATGCTGATCAGCACATGGGTGGCGCGCCCGCGGTCGGTGACGAACACCGGCTCGACGAGCGCGAACCGCTTCGCGCGGCTGACGTCCTGGTTGAGCTCGCGGCTGGTGACCCGTTTCATCGTGCGCCGCCCTTCCTATGCAAAAACAAGGCAATTTTGATAGCGTTCACATGTAGGTATGTTACTACACTGTGACGCGCCCGCAACAAATTTGAGGGGTGCCGCAAGAATCGCCGATCGAGATGGAACCAATCTGATGGTTGGTATTGCGTGTTTGCGCCATTCGTGTCTCCTGACGTCGGGAAAGGGCGTTGTGGAAGGCTGAAGCGAGTCGCCACATGCTCCGGTGGGGAGAACGAAATTGGTATCACATATGTTCGATGAGCTGATGCGGGCGGTCGGCGATGTCATCGGCGCGCACGGCCCGGCGGTGAATGTGGCGCAAAGCTATGCGCCCAGCGACTATAGCATCCATTTCTTTCTGCAGATTGCGGTGATCCTGCTCGTCTGCCGCGTCGTCGGCTGGCTGGCACACCGCTTCATGGGCCAGCCGCAGGTGGTCGGCGAGATGATCGCCGGGGTCGTGCTGGGTCCCTCACTCTTCGGTCTTTTCTTCCCCGAATTCCAGGCTGCGCTGTTCCCCAAGGAAACGCGCAACATGCTCTATGTCGGCGCGCAATTCGGCGTCGGCCTATACATGTTCCTCGTCGGGACCACGTTGCGCCTCGACCATTTCCAGTCGAAAGCGAAAAGCGCGGTCGGCGTGTCGGCGGCGGGTATCGTCGCACCCTTTCTGCTCGCAGCGGCGATCACGCCCTTCCTGCTCGATATCCCCGGTCTGTTCACCGAAGGGCTGGGGCAGGGAAGTGCGACTTTGTTCATGGGCGCATGCATCGCGCTCACCGCGTTCCCGATGCTGGCGCGGATCATCAACGAGCGCGGTCTGGCGAACACCTCGCTTGGCACGCTGACCCTGACCGCGGGCGCCTTCGACGATGCCGTGTCGTGGTGCGTGCTTGCGATCGTGCTCGCGACCTTCGGCGCCGGTCCAGGGGTCGCACTGCTCGCGATCGTTGGAGGCCTCGGTTTCGCGCTCTTCATGTTCTTTGTCGGGCGCAAGCTGCTCATCCCGCTCGGCCGCGCGGTCGAGGCGAAGGGCGAACTCACGCACAGCCTGCTCGCGGTCGTGCTGATGCTCTACGCCATTTCGGCGTTCTTCATGGATGCGGTCGGCATCCATGCGGTGTTCGGCGGCTTCCTGCTCGGTGCGTGCATGCCGCGCGGCCTTTTGACCGATGAGATCAAGAAGAAGATCGAGCCGATGACGGTCGTCTTCCTGTTGCCTATGTTCTTCACTTACTCGGGGCTCAACACGCAGCTTACGACGGTGAACAGCCTGAGCCTGCTTGCGATCGCCACCGGTATCCTGCTCGTCTCGATCGCGGCGAAGTTCGGCGCCTGCTGGCTCGCGGCCCGGCTCGCGGGCGAGGACAATCGCACCGCGATGGGTATCGGCGCGCTGATGAATGCGCGCGGCCTGATGGAGCTGATCATCATCAACATCGGCCTGCAGAAAGGCATCATCGGCCCGACGCTGTTTGCGATCATGGTCCTGATGGCGATCGTCACCACGGTGATGGCGGGGCCGCTGTTCGAGTTGGTCTACGGCCGCAAGGCGCGCGAGAGCGGCGAACTCGGCGCGCTCGGCACCGACGGGCCGGACGACGCGCAGCCCGCCGAACGCCTGTCCGCCAATCCCGCCTGATTTCAGGCGGCGGCGGCACCCGCGTTGATCTGGTCGATCAGCGCGCGGTGCGCGGGCAGGTCGTGCGCCGCCTGGTCGCCAAAACTGCGGATGCGGGCAAAGATGCGCTCGGCCTCGGCGACGTCGGGATATTCCTCGCGCACCGGCGACAGGTCGGTGCGATATTCCATGCCATAGAGGATATATTGGTAATTGAAGAAGGCGAAGCTTTCGAGGTCGAGGATGAAATCGAAGCGTCCCGGCGGGCGATAGCGCCATTGCTCGAGCAGCTCTTTCAGCCGCTCCGGGATCGACGCCGGGTCGGCATTGTCGCGCCAGAAGGGTTCGCCCCGGCGGCTCAGGCAATAATGGAGCTTCAGGAAGTTGACGATATTGGCGTAGCGCGCGGTCATCAACTCGTTGAAGCGCCGCGCGGGGGCGTGCATCGGGCCGCCGAGCGGGAACATCTCGGCGATCATCGCCGCCGCGGTTTCGATGGTCACGAGGCCGGTTGATTCGAGCGGTTCGAGGAAGCCGCCCGACAGGCCGACGGCGACGCAATTCCCGACCCATGGCGTGGTGAGGTAGCCCGCCTCGAACGGGATGCGCCGCGACTCGAAGTCGAGGCTGCGCCCGCCGGTGTAGGCAGCGAGGATATCGGCGGCACGGTCGTCGTCCAGATGATCGCTCGAATAGACGCAGCCGATGCCGCGCGCGCCCGCAAGGCCGATATCCCATGTCCATCCCGCTTCGTGCGCCGCGGCGATCGTATAGCTTTCGAGCGGGGCCTCGGGCTGGTCGTAAGGAATCTTGCACGCGAGCGCGCGGTCGGTGAACAACATGTCCTTCACGCTGCGGAACGGTGCCTGCATCGCGCCGCGGATCAGCTCGGCGCGGAAACCCGAACAGTCGATATAGAGGTCGGCGGACAGCGTGCCATGCTCGGCGGTCACGACATGGTCGATTGCGCCGCTCGTCCCGTCGAGCTCGACGCCGGTCAGCGTGCCGTGCAGGTGGACGACCCCCATCGCACGCGCATGTTTCGACAGGACGTCGGCCAGCCGCTTTGCATCGAAATGATAGGCATAGTTCAGCGGGCCGGTGAACTCGCCTTCGCCGCGGCGTTTGGGCGCGCGGCGCGCCTCGGCGACGCGGTTCTGGATCGTCATCGCCTCGGCGAACGGCCGCCGTAGCTTTTCGTCCTGGAGCAGCCAGTAGGAGACCAGGCTGTGCCCGTCGCCATGATAGGGCGCCTCGAACGGGTGGAGAAAATGGCTCGACCGGCCTTCCGCCGGGGTATGGACCCAGTCGTCGAACCGGATGCCCTGCTTGAAAGTCGCCGACGTCGCGCGCACGAACTCGCTCTCGTCGATGCCGATGAACTGCAGCGTGCTGCGGATCGTCGGGAAGGCGCCTTCGCCGACCCCGATGCTGCCGATCTCGTCCGACGCGAGCAGCGTGATCGACAAGCGCGGGTTGCGCGGCAGGTCGAAAAAGCGCGCGAGATAGGCGGCGGTCAGCCAGCCCGCGGTGCCGCCGCCGACGATCAGGATCGAGCGTTTTGCCACCCGGAACGCTATCGAGCCGCAAAGCGCTTTCAACAAGCGGTAATTTGCGGCACGCAGCAACGGACAAGATGAAGACTCTCCGCCCCTATCTGTTCTGGTTCGGCGCCGCGCTGCTGGTCACCCTCGGCGCGATCCTTGGCATGCAGTGGGTGCGCGACCATCCCGAGCATAATCCGGCCGCGCGTTTCGAACTTGCGCAGCCGCAAGGCTGGGCGACGCACCGCAAGCTGGCGGCGCTCGCGCGCGACGACAGCGCCTGCTTCGCCGCCTTCGATCGCGCGGGTGCGGGCTATCTCCGGCGGCCCGCGATCGGCACCGGTGCGTGCCGCGCGAGCCAGCGCATGATCCTGACGGGCGACAGCTTCGTGCCGACGATGCGGCCCGCGCGCGCCGCGCCGGGCTGCGCGGTCACCGCCGCGATGGCACTGTGGAACCGCGACGTGGTCCAGCCGCTCGCGCGGAAATATTTCGGGCAAAAGGTCGTCGAACTCGAAAATCTCGGCAGCTATAATTGCCGCAAGATTGCGGGCGAACAGGCGCAGAGCCAGCATTCGACTGCCAACGCGATCGATATTTCGGCCTTCGTCCTGGCCGATGGCACGCGCATCACGCTGATCAACGACTGGGCGCCGGGTGACAAGCGCAGCGAATTCCTGCACGCGGTGCGCGACGAAACATGCGGCCTGTTCAGCACGACCCTATCACCCGACTACAACCGCGCCCACGCTGACCATTTCCACCTTGATATGGCGGCGCGGACGGCGGGCTGGACGGTCTGCCACTAACGGCGGCCGAAGCGCGGGACGAGCATGCCGACGCGCCTGCGGTAACTAGCGTAGGCTTCGCCGAAGATGTCGATCAGGTCGCGTTCCTCGAGCCGGATCGCGATCAGCATATAGATCGACATGCCCGCCGCAAGCAGCAGGTGCCCGACGGTCATCGCCGGCGTCGCCCAGAAAGCGATGAAGAAGCCGGCATAGAGCGGGTGACGGACGAACCGGTAAAAGAAGGGCTGGCGCAGCACTGGCGCCACGGCCGCCCTTTCGCGCAGCGCGAACCACGCCTGTTGCAGCCCGAACAATTCGAAATGATTGATCAGGAAGGTGCTCGTCAGCACGATCAGCCAGCCGAGACCGAACAGCGCCCACAGCAGCGCGGCGCCGGCGGGATGGGTGACGGTCCAGACCGGCGCGGTCAGTTCGTGCCAGAACAGCATGAGGGCGATGAGCGCCGCGCTTGCCAACAGCACATAGGTGCTGCGTTCGATCGGCGCGGGGACGATGCGCGTCCACGCCGCCTTGAATGCCGGGCGCGCCATCACGCTATGCTGGACACCGAACAGCGCGATCAGCGCGGCATCGATCAGCACCGTTCGTCCGGGCTGCGCTTCGCGGGCGAAATCGACCGTCGGCTGGACGACGGGCAGGTTGCCGACAAAGGCGATAAGATACAGGAATGTCGCGAAGAATATCGCGTAGCACAGGCCCGCATAGGCCAGATAGAAGGCACGAACCATGGTGCTGCCCCTTCTTTCGAAGCGGGCATCATAGCATATTTATCGCGGAAAAGCGCGCTTTAGACCGTGAAGCTCTCGCCGCAGCCGCACGCGCCCTTGGCGTTCGGATTCTCGAACACGAAGCCCGCGGCAAAGTCGTCCTCGACCCAGTCCATCGTGCTCCCGATCAGGTAGAGCACCGATGCGCCGTCGATGTAGAAGGTGCCGCCGGGGGTCTCGATCTTCTCGTCGAACTTCTGCTCCTCGGTGACATAGTCGACCGAGTAGGCGAGCCCCGAACAGCCGCGGCGCGGGGTCGACAAGCGGACGCCGATCGCGCCTTCGGGCGCCGACGCCATCAGCTTCGCGATGCGTTCTTCGGCGTTCGGTGTCAGCGTGACGGCGGCAGGGCGCGCGCGCGTTTTCGTTTCGGTCATCACAGCATTCCCAGTTCGAGCCGCGCTTCGTCGCTCATATTCTGCGGCGACCACGGCGGATCCCAGACGAGGTTGACCTCGGCATCGCCGACCCCGGGAACCGCGCCGACGCGCAGTTCGACCTCGGCGGGCATCGATTCCGCGACCGGGCAATGCGGCGTGGTCAGCGTCATCGTGACCATCACATGGCCTTCGTCGATCTCGACATTGTAGATGAGCCCGAGGTCGTAGATGTTCACGGGGATTTCGGGGTCGAAAATCTCCTTGAGCGCGTCGATCACCGCCTCGTACAGGTCGCCGCCAACCGCGCCGGGCGCAACCTCGGCGGGCTTGGCGGCAAGGAAGCCTTCCAGATAGTCGCGCTTGCGCTCCAATTTCTGGGGCGCTGTCTCGGCATCCTCGACGCGCGCCTTCGGCGGCGCCTCGACACTCGCGACTTCTTCCACCTTGATCATGCGATCCTCGCTCATCCGAAAATCCTCTCGACGCGGGCGAGGCCATCGATCAGCGCCGCCACATCGTCGTCATTGCTGTAAACGCCAAAACTCGCGCGCGCGGTCGCGGCGACGCCCAGATGCTCCATCAGCGGTTGTGCGCAATGGTGCCCGGCGCGGATCGCGACCCCGCTTTCGTCCAAGATAGTGCCGATGTCGTGCGGATGAACCCCCGCCATCGCAAAACTCACGATTCCCGCGCTGTTTTCAGGGCCGAAGAGCGTGATGCTATTCTTGCGCGCAAGCTGTTCGCGCAGGCTGGTCACCAATGCAACCTCATGCGCGTGGATCGCGTCGATGCCGATCGCCTCGACATAATCGACCGCCGCCGCGAGCCCGATTGCCTCGATAATCGCGGGCGTGCCCGCCTCGAAGCGCGTCGGGGCAGGGGCGTAGGTGGTTTTCGCGAAAGTCACGCGGTCGATCATCGACCCGCCGCCCTGCCAGGGCGGGAGCATTTCGAGCTTGTCGCTCCACAACACGCCGACGCCGGTCGGACCGTAAAGCTTGTGCCCCGAGAAGGCGTAATAGTCGCAGCCGAGCGTCGCGACATCGACGGGCAGGCGCGGCACCGCCTGACAGCCGTCGATCAGCAGCTCGGCGCCGACGCGGTGCGCGATCTCGGCGGCGCGCGCAACGTCGAGCGGGCTGCCGAGCACGTTCGAGACATGCGCAAAGGCGACCATATTATGTTCGGGGGTGAGCAGCTTTTCGGCCGCATCGAGGTCGATGCAGCCGTCGGCGGTCAGCGGGCACACATCGACCTGCCAGCCCGCGAGCTGCCAGGGCACGATATTGCTGTGATGTTCCAGCGTCGACAGCAGCACGCGGCCTTTGCGCGGGTGCGAGTAGGCGACGAGGTTGATCGCCTCGGTCGCGCCGCGCACGAACGCTATCTGCTCTTCCTTCGCGCCGATAAATGCCGCGATCCGCCGCCGCGCCGCCTCAAAGGCGAGTGTCATGTCGGCCGAGCGGGCGTATACGCCGCGGTGCACCGTCGCATAGTCGCGGCCCATCGCATTGACGGTCGCGTCGATCACCGCCTGCGGCTTCTGCGCCGTCGCGGCGGTGTCGAGATAGTGCCAGCCGGGGGTCAGGCCGGGGAAGTCGGCACGGACGTCGGGGAAGGTGCGGAGGGCGGTCGCGGTGCTCACACCAATTCCCCCAATTTCGCGAGCGCGAGCGCCTGCAACTGCTCTTCATCCTCGGCGCCGTCGAACACACCCGCAACGAAGGCCTGCAGCAAGATCTTTTTCGCCTCGGCGGGCGGCAGGCCGCGCGACTGAAGGTAATAAAGGCTCATCGCGTCGAGCTCGCCGATCGCGCAGCCGTGCGCGCATTTGACGTCGTCGGCGAAGATTTCGAGCTCGGGCTTGGCGTTGGCGGTCGCGCTGCGATCGAGCAGCATCGCCTTCACATCCTGTTCGCTGTCGGTCTGCTGCGCATCGCGCGCGACGGCGACCTTGCCGAGATAGGTGCCGGTGGCGGTACCGCCGAGGACCGAACGCACCATCTGCCGCGACGTCGCGCCGGGTTCGGCATGCGTGACGGTGGTGACGATCTCGAGATTCTGTTCGCCGCCGCCGATCTGCGCCGCGCCGAGGGTGAAGTCGGCGCCTTCGTGGAGCGTCACCGCAAGTTCGATGCGGCCATAGGCGCCACCGATGTTGAGGATGTGCAGCGACGCGGTCGCGCCCTTGCCGATGCTCATCTCGATCTGCTGGATCGCGCCTGCGTCCTGCACGATCGCGCGCCTGAAGTCGCCGCCCGCGGGCACGACAATACTTTCGGGCGCGGGCAGCGGCCACGCCGCCGCCACCGCGTCGATGTCGCTATAGCGCCACGCTTCGTCACGCCGCGAGGGAAGGGCGCTCACGCTCAAGCCGCGATCTCCGCATAGCCTTCGCGTTCGAGTTCGAGCGCGAGTTCGGGGCCGCCCGACTTGACGATGCGGCCGGCGGCGAGGACGTGGACGAAATCGGGCTGCACATAGTCGAGCAGGCGCTGGTAATGGGTGATCAGCAACACCGCCTTGTCGGGGCGCCGCATGATGCTGTTGATCCCGTCGCCGACGACGCGCAGCGCGTCGATGTCGAGGCCCGAGTCCGTTTCGTCGAGGATCGCGAGCTTGGGGTCGAGGATCCCCATCTGCACCATCTCGTTGCGCTTCTTCTCGCCGCCCGAGAAGCCGACGTTCACGGGGCGCTTGAGCATGTCCATGTCGAGCTTGAGCAGCCCCGCCTTCTCGCGCGCGAGCTTCAGGAAGTCGCCGCCCGACAGCGGCTCTTGCCCACGCGCCTTGCGCTGGGCGTTGAGGCTTTCGCGCAGGAACTGGACGTTCGACACGCCGGGGATCTCGACCGGATACTGGAAGCCGAGGAACAGGCCTGCCGCGGCGCGCTCGTGCGGGTCCATGTCGAGCAGGTCGTGCCCGTCGAAGGTCGCCGAACCGTCGGTGACCTCATAGCCGGGGCGCCCGCCGAGGACGTAGGAGAGCGTCGACTTGCCCGCGCCGTTGGGGCCCATGATCGCATGGATTTCGCCCGCGTTGATGGCGAGCGACAGGCCTTTGAGGATCGGCTTGTCGGCGACGGTGGCGTGGAGATTTTCGATATTCAGCATTTTGCTCTCAAAGTTTTTCGCTGCGAAGTTCGGCGATATTGCTCATCAATTGACCGCGAATGGCGCGTTCAAATTCGGTTTCCGCGCTTTTTCGCATCTGCGCTTCATCCATATTGTTGGCGCGGGCATATTCCTGAATCTCCGGCTGTTCTTTCGCCTCGGCCAAGAACGCTTCAAACGCCTGATCTCGATTTTCGCCACAGGAAGAAAGCGCTGCCTCAATCGCCTTGCGGGCAGACGGTTCATCGACAATTTCCCGCTCAGAGTAGGAACGGTCGATCTTATTCGCGGCGCAAGAATAATAAGCGAAAAACGCTGGATTTTCATTGCCCTCGCTGCCGCAGGAAACAACCGCAAGAACGAGAGGCAGAAGGAACAATCTTTTCACCCCACGCTCCCCTCAAGGCTGATCCCCAGCAGTTTCTGCGCCTCGACGGCAAATTCCATCGGAAGCTGCTGCAGCACTTCCTTCGCGAACCCATTCACGATCAGCGCCACCGCCTCTTCCTGTCCCAGCCCGCGCTGCATCGCGTAGAAGAGCTGGTCGTCGCTGATCTTGCTCGTCGTCGCTTCATGCTCGACCGTCGCGGTCGGGTTGCGGACCTCGATATAGGGGACGGTGTGCGCGCCGCAGGTGCTGCCCAAAAGCAGGCTGTCGCACTGGGTGAAGTTGCGCACGCCCTCGGCATTCGGCGCGACGCGCACGATGCCGCGATAGGTGTTGTTCGATTTGCCCGCGCTGATCCCCTTCGAAACGATGGTCGAGCGCGTGCGCTTGCCATTGTGGATCATCTTGGTGCCGGTGTCGGCCTGCTGGTAATTGTTGGTGACCGCGACCGAGTAGAATTCGCCGACGCTGTCGTCGCCGTTGAGCACGCAGCTCGGATATTTCCACGTGATCGCGGAGCCGGTTTCGACCTGCGTCCACGACACCTTGCTGCGCTTGCCCTGGCACAGCGCGCGCTTGGTCACGAAATTATAGATGCCGCCCAGACCCTCGGCGTTGCCGGGGTACCAGTTCTGGACGGTCGAATATTTGATCTCGGCATCGTCCAAGGCGACGAGTTCGACCACCGCGGCGTGGAGCTGGTTCTCGTCGCGCATCGGCGCGGTGCAGCCTTCGAGATAGCTGACGTACGCGCCCTTGTCGGCGATGATCAACGTGCGTTCGAACTGCCCCGTATTCTCGGCATTGATGCGGAAATAGGTCGACAGCTCCATCGGGCAGCGCACACCCTCGGGCACATAGACGAACGTCCCGTCCGAAAAGACTGCGCAGTTCAATGTCGCGAAATAATTGTCGTGCATCGGCACGACCTTGCCGAGCCACTTCTTCACCAGCTCGGGATATTCGCGGATCGCTTCGGAGATCGAGAGGAAGATCACGCCCGCGCGTTTCAGTTCCTCGCGGAAGGTCGTCGCGACGCTGACGCTGTCGAACACCGCATCGACCGCGACCTTGCGCGCGCCCTCGACGCCGGCGAGCACCTTCTGCTCCTCGATCGGGATGCCGAGCTTCTTGTAGACCTCGAGAATCTCGGGATCGACCTCGTCGAGGCTCGAAAGCTTCGGCTTCGCCTTGGGCGCGGCGTAATAGTAGGCGTCCTGATAGTCGATCGGCGGCACGTTGAGCTTCGCCCAGTCGGGCGTCTCCATCGTCTGCCAGTGGCGGAACGCCTTCAGCCGCCAGTCGAGCATCCATTCGGGCTCGTTCTTCTTGGCCGAAATGAAGCGGACCGTATCCTCGGTCAGCCCTTTGGGCGCGAAGTCGGTCTCGATCGCCGAGGACCAGCCATGCTCGTAATCGGCGACTTTGGCGGCGGCATCGTGCGCGGCCTGGTCCTTGACGGGGAGTTCGGTGTTGTCGGTCATAATCTGATCTCGTCGCCGGCAAGCGCCGGAATCGGGAGGGGAGTTTTCGGTGCGACGGACAGGCTCGCAAGGCTGATGTCCGCCAGCGCGCCGCGTACCGCGCCGTTCACGACGCCCCAGTGCGGCTGCACCTTGCAACTGCCCTCGAGCGAGCAATCATGGCGCCCTTCGGCGACACAGGCGGTGAGCGCGATCGGTCCTTCGACCGCTTCGATGATCTCGGCGACATTGATCGCCGCCGCGGGCCGCGCGAGCCGCACGCCACCGCCGGTACCGCGCGACGCGACGAGCAGTCCGGCGCGCGCAAGCTGGCTTACCAGCTTCTGCGCGGTCGGCCCCGGGATGCCCGTCTGCTCGGCCAGCATGCCGGCGTGAATCGGCACCGACCCGCACTGGCGGGCGGCGGCGCTCATCAGCACCACGGCATAGTCGGCAAGATTGGACAGGCGCATGTTCTTTTCCGTCGCAGTTGCGAACGATTCTTAACTGGAGTAAATTACTCCACTTACATAGGCGCGCGGTCCCGCGAGCGCAAGCAATCGCGGATATGCGCGATGATAGAAAAGCTGCGCCAAAAAAAAGGCACCCATCCGGCCGAAGCCAAATGAGTGCCAAGATGAAGGTCTCAAGTCCTCGTCAGAGGATGAGCTCTTCTGGGTCGCAACGGGGGATTATGCCCGCGCGACGATTCGCGATTGGATGAAAACGCCAAAACGACGCGGCCTGCGCTTTTGATGGTTAACCCGCGTCAGGTCTCGGACACGAGCGGGCTGACCTTGCCCGCGAGTTGTTTGCGGCCCCTCGTCGTCGCTTCGGTATAGCTGGTCGGCTTGCCGAGCTGGCCAGGGGTCGCGCCGGCGAAGCGCTTGATCTCGCGGATCAGGTGCGACTGGTCGTAGAATGCATCGCCGAGCTGTGCGGCGTCGAGCCCTTCGCCGCGTGCGAGCGCCGACGCGGCGCGGACCGCGCGATATTTGCGCGCGAGCATCCGCGGCGATAGGCCATAATAATGCTTCGTCATCCGCTCGACCGAGCGGATCGACATGCCCGTCGCCTCGACCAGCTCGGGAACCTGCGGCGAAGGCGATTCGGTGAGCCAGCCATCGACGGTGCGGATGAACCACATCGGTGCGGTCTCGCCCCGCGTCAGCACCTCGCGCGCGAAATTATTGCCGATCACCAGCTTTTCCTCGACACTTGTCGCGGTTTCCAGCGTGGTCGCAACCTCATCGATCCAGGGGCCGAACAGGTCGGCGGCATCCATCGCGCGGTCGGTCAGCTTGTCGGCATCGTCGCCCATCAGCGCCGCCCAGCCCGCGGGCAGCATGCCGAATCCGAACATCTGGGTCGGGCAATTGCTGATCGCGCGCACGCGCCCGCTCGTTGGGCCGACGATATTGGCCTTGCAGACATGGGAGCTGTGGTCGTCGGCAAAGATATATTCGCCGTCGGCCGCCGTCACAAAGCGGAATTGCGGGCGGTCGGCGCGCTCATATTCGTCGAAACGCGGCATGTTGATGCGCGCGAAATAGAAACTCGACACCATTTCCGCCAGATCGGGGTCCGGCGGGAAATAGTGCAGTTCGAACGGCGCGCTGCCGTCCACGCCCCCAGGCGAGGAAGAAATATCCGACATGAAGACCCAGACCTTTGGCAACCGTGATCCGGCTGCCTTATTTTCTGGGTCAAATCATTTGCGTTTCGCGCCCGCGCGTCAAGCCGCAATCGTCAATTTGCTTAACCTTTCTGGGCCGCGATCCACCCATCGACGCGCCGTTCGAGGACGTCGAGCGGCACCGGTCCCGATTCGAGCACGACGTCGTGGAAGGTGCGGAAATCGAACTTGTCGCCGAGCGCCGCCTGCGCCCGGCCGCGCAACTCCATGATCTTGAGCTTGCCGATGAGGTAAGCCGTCGCCTGTCCCGGATAGACGATATAACGCTCGATCGCTTTCTCGATGTCGCCGTCGGGGTTGGGCGTATTGTCCTTCAGATATTTGATCGCCTGTTCGCGGGTCCAGCGTTTGTCGTGGATGCCGGTGTCGACGACGAGGCGGCACGCACGCCACAGCTCCATGCCGAGCCGCCCGAAATCGCTGTAGGGATCGGTGTAGAATCCCATGTCCTTGCCGAGTTCCTCGGTATAGAGGCCCCAGCCTTCGGTGTAGGCGGTGAAGCCGCCGAAGCGGCGGAAGGGTGGCAGGCCGGTGAGCTCGGTCTGCACCGCGCGCTGGAGATGATGCCCCGGAACGCCCTCGTGATAGGCGAGCGCTTCGAGTTCGGTCTTCGACATGTCCTTGAGGTCGTAGAGGTTCACATAATAGGTGCCCGGCCGCGACCCGTCGGGTGACGGCGACTGGTAGAAGGCCTTGCCCGCCGATTTCTCGCGGAACGCTTCGACCGCCTTCACCTGCAGATGCGCTTTCGGCAGCGTGTTAAAGAAAGCGGGAAGGCGCGCCTCCATCGCCTTCACCTTGACGTCGACCTCGGCCAGATAGGCCTCGCGGGTCGTGTAATAATATTGCGGGCTGGTACGCAGGTGCGCGAAGAATTGCTGGAGCGTGCCCTTGAAGCCGACCTTCGCCATGATCGCCTTCATCTCGCCATGGATGCGCGCGACCTCGGACAGGCCGAGGTCATGGATCTGCGCCGCGGTCATGTCGGTCGTCGTGTAGTTGGCGAGCAGCGCCTCATAATAGGCCTTGCCGTCGGGCAGGCGCCAGACGCCGTCCTGGGTCGGGGCGATCGCCTGCTGGCGCTTCATCTCGGTCAGCAGGCGGCCATAGGCGGGGCCGGCGCTTTCGTTCCACGCCGCCCTCGCGGCCGCGATCAGCCGCGCCTTTTCGGCGGCGTCGATGTCGAGCTTGCCGACCTTTGCCGCGATGTCCTCGACCACCGCATTATCAGGCTTCTGCAGGTTGCCGATGTCGGAAATCAAATAGGCATAGACCCATTTCGGCGGCTGGACGCCTTTCGCCGCGCGTTCGGCCGACTGCGCCGACAGCGCGTCGAGCACGGGGCCGAGGCCGCGGATGCGCGACACATAGGCTTCGGCCTCGGCGACGTTTGCGACGCGGTGGATGTTGATCAGGAAGGCGGGAAGCTGGCTCTGCGCGCCGTTCATCTGGTCGAAGACATAGCCATGGCTGCGATAGGGGAACAGGCGGTCGGCGCGCGCGGCCTGCGCGTTGAACAGTTCGAACGACAGCGCATCGTCGGCGGACATCGTCTTGGGATCGAAGCTGCCGCGCATCGCCTCGGCCGTCGCCTGTTGCAGCTTGTGCGACGCGACCGCGGCTTCGTCGCTGACGTCGTTCCACTTGCCATAATCGGCATCGCGAATGCCGCGATAGGCCTTGCCTTGCGGGGTGAGCGAAAGCTGCGCCGCGTCATAATTGTCGAAGAATTGCGCGAGGTTCGCACCCGCGGGCGCGGCATCGGAAACGGGCGCCGGTGCGGCGACGGCGGGTGCTTCCTGCACTGCGGACGGCGCACAGCCCGCCACGGCGAACAGCGCGAGGCCGGTGGACAAGCGAGCGATAATCTTGAGGTGCGACACGAATTTCTCCCGGTTTTTCCGATGTGCAGGGGACTTGCCATAGCGTCACCGTGCGCGCAATGGCGGGGCCATGTCGCTCTTCGCCTCGCTCACCGATAGCGCCTATGCGCTCGTCCGCCCGATCGTCCACGCCACCGATGGCGAGGCGGCGCACAATCTCACGCTCGGCGCGCTGCAACCGCTGCCGCGTGCGCGGCACGCGCTGACCAGCCCCGCGCTCGCGACCGAGCTTGCGGGATTGAGATTCCCGAACCCCGTCGGCCTCGCGCCGGGTTTCGACAAGGATGCGCGCGTCGCGCACGTCATGCCGCATTTCGGTTTCGGCTTTGTCGAGGTGGGCACGCTCACGCCGCTGCCGCAGGAAGGCAATCCGCGCCCGCGCCTGTTCCGCCTCGTCGAGGATCGCGCGGTGATCAACCGCATGGGCTTCAACAACGGCGGGCAGGAAAAGGCGGCCGAGCGAATCCGGTGCCTCCGCCGCTATGGGCTGCCGGTGCCGCTCGGGATCAACATCGGGGCGAACAAGGACAGCGCCGACCGCATTGCCGATTATGCGAAGGGCACCGCGGCGATGGCGCCGCTCGCCGACTATTTGACGGTCAATATCAGCTCGCCCAACACGCCTGGGCTGCGCGCTCTGCAGGACAAGGGCGCGCTCGAAGCCTTGCTCGACGGCGTCGCCGCGGCGCAGCCCGCAGGGTCCGCGAAGCCGGTGTTCCTCAAAGTCGCACCCGATCTCGAGCCCGCCGATATCGACGATATCGTTGCGGTCGCGTTCGACAAGGGGCTCGCCGCGGTGATCGTGTCGAACACGACGATCGTACGCCCCGCGCTCGCTTCACGTCATGCGGAGGAGGCGGGCGGGCTTTCGGGCGCGCCGCTCGCCGGACTGGCGCTGCAGCGGGTCAGGGATTTCCGCAGCGCGAGTGGAGGAAAGCTGGCGCTGGTCGCGGCGGGGGGCATCGCCTCGCCCGAACAGGCGTGGGAACGCATCCGTGCGGGAGCCAGCCTGATCCAGATCTATTCGGCGATGGTCTATGAAGGCCCCGGCCTCGCCGCCCGGATCGCGCATGGCCTCGAAAAGCTTGCGACGCGTGACGGTTTTGCGCGTGTGTCGGACGCGGTGGGGACGGAATAAGCGGTTCGCCTCGCTCGCGCACGCGGAGGGGAACAAGGGTTGCGTTGACCCCAACCCCACGCCAATGTCGCGCGCATGTTGAAAAGATTCCTCCCGCTCGCCGCCCTCCTTTCCGTTACCGTCAGCGCCCCCGTGCTCGCGCAGGGCGTGACCTCGTCCGCCGATCCGCGCGCGACCGAGGCGGGGCGCGAGATTCTGCATCAGGGTGGCACCGCCGCCGACGCCGCCATCGCGATGGTTGCGGTGCTGACGCTCGTCGAACCGCAGTCGAGCGGTATCGGCGGCGGCGGCTTCATGACCCATCACAATGCCAAGGATGGCAGCATCTCGACGATCGACGGACGCGAAATGGCGCCCGCGGCGGCGAAACCCGAACGCTTCCTCGGCCCCGACGGCAAGGCGCGCGGCTATATGGACGTCATTCCGGGCGGGCTGTCGGTTGGCGTTCCCGGCAATGTGCGGCTGATGGAAATGGCGCACAAGAAATGGGGCAAGCTCGAATGGAAGGCGCTGTTCCAGCCCGCGATCAAGCTTGCCGAAGAAGGCTTCATCGTCACCCCCGCGCTCAACACCTGGCTCGTCCAGTTCGAGCCGATGTGGAAGGAATTTCCCGCGCCGCAGGCGATCTATTACGTTGATGGCAAGCCCGCGCCGGTGGGCACGCGGATCAAGAATCCCGCTTATGCCAAGCTGCTCCGCGAGATTGCGGCGCGCGGTCCCGACGCCTTCTACACCGGCGCCAATGCCAAGGCGATCAGCGATGCGGTCGCCAAGGCGCCGCGCCATCCAAGCCAGCTGACCGTCAAGGATATCGCCGCCTACAAGGCGAAGGAGCGCCCCGCGGTCTGCACCACCTATCGCATCTACAAGGTGTGCGGCATGGGTCCGCCTTCGTCGGGCGCGACCACCGTCTTCGGCATCCTCGGCATGATCGAGGGCTGGGACATGAAGACGATGGGCAAGGACAATCCGATGAGCTGGCATTTGCTCGCGGAAGCGATGCAGCTCTCCTACGCCGACCGCGCCGCTTATCTGGGCGACGGCGATTTCGTCGACGTCCCGGTGAAGGGCCTGCTCGACAAGAGCTATCTCGCCGAGCGCCGCCAGCTCATCTCGCCCTATGGCGCCGCCGGAAAATATGAACCCGGCACCCCGCCGGGCGCGAAGCCGCGCGCGGCCGCGCCGCCGGTCGAGGAGCAGGGGACGACGCATTTCGTGACCGTCGACAAGGACGGCAATCTCGTGTCGATGACCTCGACGATCGAAAGCATC
Organism: Sphingopyxis sp.; assembly: GCF_035998905.1. Taxonomy (GTDB): domain Bacteria; phylum Pseudomonadota; class Alphaproteobacteria; order Sphingomonadales; family Sphingomonadaceae; genus Sphingopyxis. The sequence continues at coordinate 101,177 of NZ_DASYHG010000025.1, forward strand.
TTCGGCAGCCAGCTGATGGCGAACGGCTATTTCCTCAACAACGAGCTCACCGATTTCGATCTCGCGCCGACCGAGGGCGGGGTGCCGACCGCGAACCGGGTCGAAGCGGGCAAGCGTCCGCTCTCCTCGATGTCGCCAACGGTCGTCTACGGCCCCGACGGCAAGGTCGTGCTCGCGGTCGGCTCGGCGGGCGGCAAGCGCATCATCATGCACGTGACCAAGGTGCTCGTCGGCGTGCTCGACTGGGGACTCGACGCGAAGCAGGCGATGGAGCTGCCGAACCTTTTCTTCGGGAAGGACGGCGTGCTGATCGAGAATAATGACGCGGGCAAGGCGATCGCCGCGAAGATGAAACCGTTCGGTTACAGCTTCACCGCGACCAGCCTCGGGTCAAAGCTCAACGCGGTCGAGCACACGACGGCCGGCTGGCGCGGCGCTGCCGATCCGCGCGGCCCCGGCAGCTCGTCGATCGACGGCGCGCCGGCGCAGAATTAATCAACGATAACAAAACAGAAGCAATGAAATCTCCCTGGAGAGAGGCAGAATGAAGCTTGCAAATCCCCATCTCGACCATTTTCCGAGTCTGGTCGCGATGTTCTTCGACCGTGCGGGGCGCGGCGGCGAAGATCCCTTCCTGTGGCGCAAGGCCGATCGCGCCTGGCACCCGCTGAGCTGGCGGCAGGTCGCCAACCAGGTGGCGGCGCTCGCGCATCATCTGCGCGAACTGGGCCTCAAGGACGGCGACCGGGTGGTGCTCGTCAGCGAGAACCGGCCCGAATGGTGCATCGCCGACCTAGGCATCATGGCCGCGGGCTGCATCACCGTCCCGACCTATACGACCAACACCGAACGCGACCACCAGCATATCCTCGACAACAGCGGCGCGAAGGCGGTGATCGTCTCGACCGCAAAGCTCGCGCGCACGCTGATGCCTGCGGTGATGCGCTCCGAAGCGCACATCGTCATCAGCATGGAAAGCCTGCGCGTCGGCCAACAGGGCGAAGTCTCGATCCACGACTGGGACCCGCTCGTCGCGGGCGGAGAGGCGTGGGTAGAAGAGACGAAGGCGCGCGGGCTCGGGGTGAAACGCGAAGATACTGCCTGCCTCATCTACACCAGCGGCACCGGCGGCGCGCCGCGCGGGGTGATGCAGCATCACGGCGCGATCCTGCACAATGCCGCAGGCGCGGCCGAAGTGCTCGTCAATGATTTCGGCATCGGCGACGAAGAGGTGTTCCTCTCCTTCCTGCCGCTGAGCCATGCCTATGAACATTCGGGCGGCCAGTTCCTGCCGATCATGGTCGGCGCGCAAATCTACTATAGCGAAGGCCTCGAAAAGCTCGTCTCGAACATCGAGGAGACGCGCCCGACGATCATGGTCGTCGTGCCGCGCCTGTTCGAGGTGATCCGCGCGCGGATGATCAAGTCCGTCGAGAAGCAGGGCAAGCTCGCCAACTGGATGCTCAATCAGGCGCTGCGCGTCGGCGAAAAGGATTATGAGCGGCGGATGGGCATCCTCGACCGCCCCGTCGACCTGATCCTCGACAAATTGTTCCGCCCGAAGATCGGCAAGCGCTTCGGCGGCCGGATGAAGGCGCTGGTGTCGGGCGGCGCGCCGCTCAATCCCGAAATCGGCGTCTTCTTTCACTCGATCGGACTGACCCTGCTGCAAGGCTATGGCCAGACCGAAGCCGGCCCGGTGATCAGCTGCAACCGTCCGAGTGCCGGGATCAAGATGGACACCGTCGGCCCGCCGCTGATGAACACCGAGGTCCGCATCGCCGACGACGGCGAAATCCTCGTCCGCGGCGAACTGGTGATGAAGGGCTATTGGCGCAACAAGGCCGAAACCGAGCGTGTGCTCGTGGACGGATGGCTCCACACCGGCGACATCGGGCATATCGACGACAAGGGCCGCATCGTCATCACCGACCGCAAGAAGGATCTGATCGTCAACGACAAGGGCGACAATGTGTCGCCGCAGCGCGTCGAGGGCATGCTGACGCTCCAGCCCGAGATTTTGCAGGCGATGGTCTATGGCGACAAGCGGCCGCACCTTGTCGGCATCCTTGTGCCCGATCCCGAATGGATGGCCGAATGGGCCGAGGCCGAAGGGCTGCCCAAGGACCTCAAGCTGCTCCGCGAGCATGAGAAGTTCCGCGCCGCACTGCGCGCTGCGGTCGACCGGGTCAACGGCCAGCTTTCGGTAATCGAAAAGGTCCGCAAGTTCGACTTCGCGGACGAGCCCTTCACGATCGAGAATGAGCAGATGACGCCGTCGATGAAAATCCGCCGCCATATCCTGCGGCAGGTCTACGAAGACAAGATCGCGGCCCTTTACAGGGCGTGATCATCAGAGCAGGCGGGGGTGCGACCCGAAGAGCTCGGCGCAAACCGGACCCCGCCTGCGACTGAACCCGTGGCTCAGCCTTTGTCCCCCGCCGGTTTGCGATAGGGGACGAATTCACCGAAAACGCATGTCGGTCCGCGAATGCCGCTCGACCGGTCCACGAGGTGGAAGAAATCGCCGGCGCAGGTCGACGACCCGAACTGGCGGACGACCATGATGTCGCTGTCGCGCGCAAGGCCCGGGCAGCTGCTCCTCAGGTCGTTGCGGTAAACGAGGTTACCGCCCGACCGGTACAGCAGGATATTGTCCGACACGCGGATCGTGTCGCTGCTGCGATAATTGGGCAGGCATTTGACCGGCTCGCCGGGGACCTTGCCCGCGAGCTGCTTGTCGAGCTGTTCGGCCTGTTTCGGGGTCAGCGCCGCCGCGCCGGGCTCACCCGATCCGGCGGGCGCGCAGCCGGCGACCAGCGGCACGGCCGCGGTCAACAGCGCGGCGGCCATCAGGTTCAGCTTCGCCATGAAAATGCTCCTTGTGATCGGCCAATATGGCCGGGACAGATGAATGGGCGCTGAAGCGGCATTATGCCGCATCCTTGAGTGCGCGGATACGGCCGAGTTCGGCGGCATTCGGCGCACGCAAAAAGGGGTTGGTCGCGCGCTCTTCGCCGATGCTCGTCGGCACCGTCGCCTCGCCCGCGGCGCGTGCGGACTCGACCGCGGCCAGCCGCTCGGCGAGCGCGACATTGTCGGGCTCAACCTTCACCGCAAAGCGCGCGTTCGACAGCGTATATTCGTGTGCGCAATAGACGCGCGTCGCGTCGTCGAGCGTGCCGAGTTTCTGCATATTCGCGAACATCTGTTCGGCGGTGCCCTCGAACAGGCGGCCACAACCCATCGCGAACATCGTGTCGCCGACGAAGATCGCGGCGTCGCGCGCGAAATGATAGGCGATGTGGCCTGCAGTGTGCGCGGGGACGTCCCAGACGTCGGCGACATGGTTGCCGAGCTTGACCTTGTCGCCGCCCTTCACCTGCACATCGAGCGTCGGGATGCGCGCATATTCCGCAGCGGGGCCGGTGATCGTGCACCCTGTCGCTTCCTTGATCGCCGCGTTGCCCCCGGTGTGGTCGGGGTGCCAGTGGGTGTTCCAGATATCGGTGATCGTCCAGCCGCGTGCCGCAGCGGCTTCGAGAACGGGCTCGGCAACCGCGGGGTCGACGACCATCGTCGCCTTGCTTTCGGGGTCATGGACCAGCCAGACATAATTGTCGCTGAGAACGGGAATACGGACGATGTCCAGCGCAGCCATGATATCTCCTTTCCAGCGTCTCGCCCCTTCAAGACGGAGCGGAGGCGCCGGGGCCTTGGTCCGCCTGCTCAGCTCAGAAGGGCGTCATAACCCTGGGCGTTGAACTCGATCAGGCAGAATCCATTGCCGAACGGGTCGGCGAACATCGCCTGTCTGCCATAGGCGAGATCCAATGTCTCGCCCTCCTGCACCGCGCCCGCGGCGACGGCTCTGGCGATCGCTGCATCGAGGCCGGTGACCGAAAAGTCGGGATGCACCGGCGTCCAGTGGCGGTTGTACCGGCGAAAGTCGCCGCCACCGGGGCCGATCGCCGACCCCGCTGGCTTGCGGATCAGATAGATGGGAACGTCGCTGCCGAGCAGTTCGACGATATCGTCGTCGAAGCGGCGCCCGGCGGTCAGGCCCAGCGCCGCAGTGTAAAAATGCTCAGCCTTGGCAAGGTCGGGCACGTCGATATTGATCAACAGGCCCGGCATCGCACGGCTCCTACCAGGCGCCCGTGTTGGGCATCGAGGCCCAGGGTTCCTGCGGCGGCAGATGGCCTTCCTGGAGCAGTTCGACCGAAATGCCGTCGGGGGAGCGCACGAAAGCCATATGGCCGTCGCGCGGCGGGCGGTTGATCGTCACCCCGGCGTCCATCAGCCGCTGGCACGTCGCATAGATATCGTCGACGCGGTACGCAAGATGCCCGAAATTGCGCCCGCCCGTATATTCCTCGGGCGCGCTGCCGTCGGCGGGGGGCCAGTTATAGGTCAGCTCGACCTCGGCGACGTCGCCTTGCCCGGGGGCGGCGAGGAAGATGAGGGTGAAGCGTCCCTGCTCGCTGTCGAAGCGGCGCGTTTCTTCGAGCCCGATCAGCTTGAAGAATTCGACCGTGGCATCGGGATCCGACACGCGGATCATCGTGTGAAGATATTTGATCATCCGCTTATATTAGGCGCGAAGGGCGCGTCCTTCAAACGCTTCGAACAGGAATAGGAATTCGTCCGGCACCGGCGCCGGTGCGCCCTGCGCCTCGGCGACATGGACGTTGATGAGCTGCCCGCTGGCGCGCAGGTCGTCTTTACCGGCGCCGTGCAGTTCGAACAGGAAGGTCATCGAGCTTTTGCCGACGCGCGCGGCTCGCACGCAAATGTCGATCTCTTCGTCGAGCAGGATCGGGACCTTATAGTCGACCTCGGCGCGTGCGACGTGGAATTCGGGGCTGCTGTTGGCTGGCCATTGCTCATAAACGCCCGCGGCGCGCCAATATTCGGTGATCCCGATGTCGAAATATTCGAGGTAGCGGCTGTTGAACACCACGGCCTGGGCATCGATCTCGGCATAACGGACGCGCTTCTTGACGCTGAATTTGAAATCGCTGCGAGCCATGATGTTCCTCTAATTTGTCGCGAGCCGCGCGACGGGGTCCAATTTGTCGCGATACGCGCGACGGTGTCTAATTTGTCGCGATACGCGCGACGGTGTCGATCAGCAGCGCGATGTCGGTATCGCGCGACAGGCGGTGGTCGCCGCCCTTCACCAGCGTCACCTGTACGTCCGTGCTGGCAAGTGCCGCCGACAGGCGCAGGCTGATCTCGGACGGCACGTCGCCATCCTCTTCGCCGTGGAGCAGGCGGACGGGACAGGTGATGGGGATTTCGCTTGCCAGCAGCCGGTTCGCCTCGCCCGACTGAAAGAAGCCCCGCGTCGTCAAATAGGGCTGGTCGCTGTACGGCGTTTCCTCGATCAGCGCGCCCTCGGCGAAGATGATCGCCTTCTCGGCGTCGCTGAACCCCCAGTCGGTGAAATCGGGCGCTGCCGCGATGCCGACCAGCCCGGCGACGCGGGCGGAGCCGTCGCGCTGCACGAGTGCCAAGGCGGTGAGTAGCATCAGCCAGCCGCCCATCGACGATCCGACGATGACGACGGGGCCCTCGGCCTTCGCATCGATCAGGTCGAGCACGTCGCCACGCCAGTCGAGGAGGGTCTGGTCGGCGAACAGCCCGTCCGACAGCCCGCATCCGGCATAGTCGAGCAGCAGGCACGCATGACCCTCGGCCACCGCCCAGTCGAACAGCGCGGTCGCCTTGCCCCCCGCCATGTCGGACATGTAACCGGGCAGGAAGACGATCGTCGGACCGGTGCCCGGCGTATAGCGAAAGGCGAGCCGCGGGCGGCCCGGACGGTCGAGATAATCGGGGGCAGCGTCCACCGGGATCAGATGACCCAGTCGATCGTGCTCATCTGCATCACGGCCTGCCCTTTGGCGCGCCGCTTTTCGACCATGATGTGGTTCAGCCGCTGGATCGTGTCGCTGCCCGTGGTGATGCACCAGCCGGGAACGACCGCGTGGACGAGCGCGCACAGACCGCCATAGATCATCGTGACGCCGAATTTCGACGCGACTCCGAAATGCTCGATGTAATTTTCATCGACGCTCTTCGGATGGTCGACGAACAGGCGCTTGAACATGGGGACGGCTCCTTTCCGGCTGCCGCCGCCCTAGCGGGGCGCGGGCGGGGGGGCAAGGTTGCCGGTCAGCTTCGCAGGAAAATCTCTTCGATCCGCATGTCGAAAAGGTCGGCAATGCGAAAGGCGAGGGGGAGCGAGGGGTCGTATTTTCCGGTCTCGATCGCGTTGACCGACTGGCGCGACACCTCGAGTCGCTCGGCGAGATCCTGCTGGCTCCAGTCGCGTTCGGCGCGCAGGACTTTCAGGCGGTTCTTCATGTCCGGTCGGCACGCCGTTCGGCCGACGCCACTAACATCTGGCCCAGTCCCAGGCCGATTGCCCAGACCGGTACCACCCACCATGCGGGCACATGCGGGGCGACGCCGAACGTTTCCAGAAAGCCCCACAGCGTTCCGGCCAGAAGGACGAGTGCGAGGCCGATCAGGGCGGCGCTCGTCTGGCGATAGCGCAGATATTCATCCTCTTCCTCGACGACATAACGCGCCAGCACCCACACGAAGAAGAGCATCGGTGCCGATGGCAGCACGGCGATCCCCCATAGCAGCGCGCCTTGCGGGTGGAGGTAGTTGCGAACGGTCATAGCTATACCCAGGCACAGGACATAGCCGAGGGACCAGATCAACATGCGGCGATTATATCGCCGCGTCGCCGGCGACAGCGCGCCTGCAGCGGCTTGCCGATTGTTCGCCGCCTTCGTCAGCGGAAAGAGAAACAGCGTTGCCGCTGCGACAAAGGGTAGCGAACGCCAGCCGCCCAGAAAGCCGCGATGCTCGGCATAGGCGATCGCGCACAACGCTACCGCGAAGGCGGCCGCCCACAAGCCCGGCTGGCGACCCGCAAAGCCGGCTTCAACTTTTGCAGCCTTTTCGGACATGTCAAACTTCCTTATCTGAAAGACAAGGGAGTTTTACATCGCATTCTGCAGAAAGGTCAAGTTTCATTTACATAATGACAAGGGTGCTGTTTTAGCTAAGCTATCGGACGGCTCGGCCAGCCGATGCGGACGAGCGTTTCGTCGGGATCGGAGAGCGCGAATTCATACATGCCCCATGGCTTGTGCGTCGCTGCCTTCACCGGGCCGAGGATCGCGTCGCGCACGCGCCCGGCCAGTTCGTCGACCCGTTCGCTGTAGAGATAGAGGCCAAAGGGATTCTGGTCGCGTTTGGGCCAGGTCGGACCCGATTCATTGGTCAGGTGAAGCTGCCATCCCTTGCCGTCTTCGAGCAGGCGGTACGTGCCATAGTCGCTGACGACCGACAGGCCGAGCTGTTCGTAAAAGGCGGTACTGGCTTCAAGGTCGCTGCACGGCAGGATTGCGGCGATGTGATGGCGCGGGGTGTCGGTCATGCCGGCAGCTTATGCCCGCCGCCGCGGTGACGCCAGCGCCAGTTGACGAGATGCGCGGCGGCAAGCGTCAGCGCGCCTATCGAAGTCAGCAAGCGGTCGGCGGCTTCGGGATCGGCGGCGGCGATCCACCCCTCGTGCGCCGACAGGCCCAGGGCGAGGAAGCCCAGCCCGATGGTCGCGAGCGCTGCGGGCGCGATCCGCCGATGCTGTCTCCACCCATCGCGCATCGCGATCGCCGCTGCGGGCAAGGCCAGCAGCAATATCGCCGCATGAACGCCCTCGGGCAGCGCGATCCATCGGCTCAGCGCGGGGGCGAGCAGGAGGACGAGCGGCAGCGCGAGGCAGTGGAGCAGGCAGGTAAAGGATAGGGCAAGCCCCGTCAGGTCGGCAAGGCGCGGGCGCGCGGCGGGGAGGCACATGATCTGTCTTTCGCGGGAGGGGTTCGCACGCCAGATAATGATACATTATCTCATTGCAAGTCCTGTTGTGAATCCGCCCCTTGCCGCCCATATCGCATGCTGGCAAAGGGGCGCCGCACTTTTGCGCAAGAAAGGCCAGTTTTTCGATGTCCCAGATGATCCGTGTCACCCTTCCCGATGGCTCTGCCCGTGAAGTCGTGCGCGGCACTACCGCGGCGCAGATCGCGGCCGACATCGGACCGGGCCTTGCGAAGGCTGCGCTCGCCGCAAAGATCGACGGCGAGCTGCGCGATATCATGCGCCCGCTCGAGGAAGACACGAACCTCGCGCTGGTGACGAGCCGCGACGAGGCCGACGCGCTCGAACTCTTCCGCCACGACTATGCCCATGTCCTTGCCGAGGCGGTGCAGAACCTGTTTCCGGGCACCCAGATCACCTTCGGCCCCTCGACGAACGACGGCTTCTATTACGACTTCGCGCCGACCGCCGAGCATGGCCCGTTCCGCGACGACGAACTGCCGCTGATCGAGGAAGAGATGCGCAAGATCATCGCCGCCGACCTCCCCCTCACGAGGGAAGTGTGGGAGCGCGACAAGCTGATCGCCAAATGGGCCGCCGAGGGCGAGACCTTCAAGGCCGAATGGGCCGCCGAACTGCCGCAGGGCGAGGAACTCACCGTCTATCGTTCGGGTGAGGGCTGGATGGATATGTGCCGCGGTCCGCACCTTGCTTCGACCGGCAAGCTCGACCCCGCCGCGTTCAAGCTGACGCGCGTGTCGGGCGCCTATTGGCGCGGCGACCAGAAGAATGCGCAGCTTTCGCGCATCTACGGCACCGGCTGGCTCAACAAGAAGCAGCTCAATGAGCATCTCGTCCGGCTCGAAGAGGCCGCCAAGCGCGACCATCGCAAGATCGGGCGCGAAATGGACCTGTTCCATTTGCAGGAAGAGGCGCATGGTAGCGTCTTCTGGCATCCCAAGGGCTACCGCATCTATCGCGAGCTCGAGGCCTATATGCGCCGCGCGATCGACGGCTCGGGCTATCAGGAGGTCAAGACCCCGCAGGTGATGGACGCGCGCCAGTGGGAACAATCGGGCCACTGGGGCAAATATCGCGAGAATATGTTCGTGATCCCCGACGAGGTGCCGAATATCGAGGACGAAGGTCCGATCGTCTCCGACGGCGCCGAGTGGATGGCGCTGAAGCCGATGAACTGCCCCGCGCACGTCCTGATCTTCCGTCAGGGGATGAAAAGCTATCGCGACCTGCCGCTGCGCATGGCCGAAATGGGCTGCTGCCACCGCAACGAACCGCACGGTGCGCTCCACGGCATCATGCGCGTGCGCCAGTTCACGCAGGACGACGGCCATATCTTCTGCCGCGAGGACCAGATCGTCGAGGAAGTACGCGATTTTTGCGCGCTGCTCGACCGCGTCTACAAGCAGCTCGGCTTCGAAAAATATGCGGTGAAGCTCGCGCTGCGCCCCGACATGCGTTTCGGCACCGACGAAATGTGGGACAAGGCCGAGCAGGAACTTCGCGAAGCGGTCGAACGCGCGGGCATGGCGAACGACGATTATGGCTGGGAAGAACTGCCGGGCGAGGGGGCTTTCTACGCGCCCAAGCTCGAATTCCACCTGACCGATGCGATCGGCCGCACCTGGCAGTGCGGGACGATCCAGTCCGACCGCGTGATGCCCGAACGCCTCGATGCGAGCTATATCGGCGAGGATGGCGAGCGGCACCGGCCGGTGATGCTCCACCGCGCGATTCTCGGCACCTATGAGCGTTTCATCGGCATATTGATCGAGCATTTCGCCGGCCGTTTCCCGACCTGGCTCGCGCCGGTGCAGGCGGTCGTCGCCACCATCGTCAGCGATGCCGACGATTATGCGAAGGACGCGGCGGGGCAGCTCGTCGCCGCAGGCATCCGCGCCGAAAGCGACGTTCGCAACGAAAAGATCAACTACAAGGTCCGCGAACACAGCCTCGCAAAAGTTCCGTACCTGCTCGTCGTCGGCAATCGCGAAGCCGAGGAGGGCACCGTTGCGATCCGCACGCTCGGGCAGGACAGCCAGCGCATCATGCCGCTCGCCGAAGCGATCGCGATGCTCAAGGGTGAGGCGACCCCGCCCGATCTGCGCAGTTGATCGCGGCGGAGAAGCGTCGCCCGCGCCGATGGGGCCGCTGGCTGTTGTTGCTGGTGCTCGCCGGTGCGGCGCTTCTCGCGAAGGGCTATTGGAATGCGACGCGCGACCCGGTGATCCGGACGGCGACCGTCAAGGTCGCCGGCTGGCCGGCGGGGCAGGGGCCGCTCAAGATCTTGTTGCTGTCGGACATCCACGTCGCGGGCCCCGATATGCCGCCCGCGCGGCTCGTGCGGCTCGTCGGCGATCTCAACCGGTTGAAACCCGACCTCGTTCTGATCGCGGGCGACCTCGTCAGCGAAAGGCGCGGTGCGACGCATATCTATACGCCCGCCGAGGTGGTCGCGCCGCTCGGCGGCCTGCGCGCGCCATTGGGTGTCGTCGTCGCGCCGGGTAATCACGACCATTGGTTCAGGCCCGACGCGCTGCGCGGCGAGCTTGAAAAGCGCGGTTTGCGCGTGCTGCAGAATGAAGCCGTGAAGCTTGGCCCGCTGGTCGTCGGCGGGGTCGACGATGATTATTCGGGACATGACGATATCCCCGCGACGCTCGCCGCGATGGACAGGCTGGGACCGGGCGTGCCGCTGCTCCTGACGCATAGCCCCGATATCGTCCCGAGCCTGCCGCGCCCCGTCGCCGCCGTCTTCGCGGGCCACACGCATTGCGGCCAGATCCGTTTCCCCTTCGTTGGTGCTTTGACCTATGTTTCGCGTTACGGCGACCGCTTCGCGTGCGGCGATATCGACGACAGGGGCCAGCGCGTGTTCGTCGGCGCCGGGCTCGGGACCAGCCTGTTGCCGCTTCGCTTCAACACCCCGCCCGACGCGTGGCTGGTCACGCTCACACCGAAAGCCGCATCCCGATGACCAGCCTCCAGAACCTCGTCGGCCTCGCGCCGCTCACCGTTGCCGGCGCGGCGGCGATGACCTTTGGTGCGGCCTATGTGCGCGGGCTGACCGGCTTCGGCATGGCGATCATCCTCGTGCCCTTGCTCGGGCTGATCATCGCACCCGGCGAGGCGGTGGTGCTTGGCATCCTGTTGCAACTGCTGATCGGGCCGGTCGGCATTCGTATCATCATGGCCGACGCCGATCGTGCGACCGCGGTGCCGATCGCGCTCCTTGCGATGGCGGCGACGCCCGTCGGCATGGTCGCGCTTGACGCGACGACGCCCGACGTCGCGCGGCTGCTGATCACGCTCGTCGCGGTCGGCGCTTTCGTTGCAGTGCTGCTGCCCAAACAGCCCGAGGGGCATAGACCCGGACGCACGGCTGTTGCCGTCACGGGCATATCGTCGGGCATCCTCACCGGCTTCGCCGCGATGCCGGGACCGCCGGTGGTGCCCTTTTACCTGCGCCGCCATCTGGAGCCCAAGGTCGCGCGCGCGTCGATGCTGCTCATCTTCTTCGGCACCGCGATCGCCGGCACGCTCGCCGCGCTTTGGGTCGGGATCGCGACCTGGCGCCTCTTCTTGCTGGCGGTCATCCTGTTCGCGCCGATGTGGTTCGGCAATTATTTCGGCGCACGCGCCTTCGGCCGCGTGCCGCCGCATATCTGGCAGGCGATGGTCGCGGTCGTGCTCGGCGTCGCGGCAGTGTCGGCGGTCATCCGCCTCCTGAACTAGAGGCTACGGAGCGCCTGCGCGGGCTTCGCCGACAGCAACGGCCAGCTTCCCGCGATCCCGATCAGGAAGGCGAGCCCGGCGCCGCCGACCAACGTCGCGCCGACGATGAACGGATCGGGCGCGAAGGTGAAGTCGAACAGGCTGACGACGACATAGCGCGCCGCGATCAGCCCGAGCCCGAGCGCGAGCACCGCAAGGATCGCCGCGAGCACGGCATATTCCATCGCTTGTGCGCCCAATATCTGCCCGCGCGTCGCGCCGAGCAGCTTCAGGATGACGCTGTCGTAGACGCGCCGCTCGCGGCTCGCGGCGATCGCGCCGATCAGCACCGCAATGCCCGCAAGGATCGCGATGCTCGCCGCCGCGGCGATCGCCTGGCTCATCTGCGTGAGCAAAGTCGTGACCTGCGACACCACGTCGCGCACGGCGATCAGCGACGCCGAGGGAAAGGCGCGCGGGATGCTGCGCGCGAGTTCGATTTCGGCTTGCGACCCCACCGCGACGGTCGCGACCATATTGTGCGGCGCGGCGTCGAAGGTGCCGGGCGAGAAGACGAGCACATAGTTGAGCCCGAAATTGTCCCAGCTCACGGTACGCGTCGATGCGACTTTCGCCTGAACCTCGACCCCCAGCACGTTGACCGACAGCGTATCGCCGATCTTCAGCCCCAGCGACGCCGCGACTTCCTCCTCGACGCTGACCAGCGGCGGGCCCTTGTAATCGGCCGCCCACCATTTTCCGCTCACCAGTTCACTGCCGTTCGGCAGGACGGGGCTATAGGTCAGCCCGCGGTCGCCGCGCAGCACCCAGGCGTTCTCGGGCAGTTCGGCAAGTTCGTCGACGCGCTGCCCGCGAAATTCGGTGACGCTGCCGCGCAGCGCGGGGATCATGTTGATCTGTGCGTCGGGGGCCGCGCCCATTACCATCGAACGGAATTGCGCCGCCGCGTCGCGCGGGACGTCGAGCACGAAAAAGCTCGGCGCCCGCTGCGGCACGGTGCGCGTGATCTCGGCGGTGATGCTCGTCTGGATCGCGGCGAGCGTGACGAAGAGCGTCAGGCCCAGCCCGAGCGCGACGACGAGCGCGCCCGTCGCAGCGCCCGGCCGATGCAGGTTCGCCAGCGCGAGGCGGAACAAGGGACGTTTCGGTCGCGGCAGGCGGCTCGCGGTGCGGCGCACCAGCCAGCCGAGCCCGACGAGGATCAGCAACAGGCCGACCGCCGCGCCGATGAAGCCCAAAGCGAACAAGGGCTCGCGCGCGGTGCCGACCGCGAGCGCAACGATCGCGAGGAAGGCGGCGGCGACGGCGGCCAGCGCCGGCCGGTCGATCCGCGCCGCGCGGTCGACCGTCGCGCGGTAGAGGCCTGCCGCGGGTACGTGCTTCGTCGCCGCGAGCGGCGGGAGCGCAAAGGCGATGGCGATGAGCAGGCCATAGGCCGCGCTGACGGCGAGCGGCAGCGGATAGAGCGCGAACCCCGGCCGCACCGGCAGCACATCGCCAGCGATGGCGCTGATCGCGAGCGGCGCAATCGCGCCGACGGCCAGCCCGGCGAGGATCGACACCGCCGCGACCGCCAAAATCTGCAAGCCATAGATGCGCAGTACGGCGGCGCTGTCGGCGCCGAGCACCTTCAGCGTCGCGAGGCCGGGACGCTTGCCCGCGAGATAGCTCGCGACGCCGTTGCCGACCCCGATGCCCGCGATCACCAGCGCGGCGAGGCCGACGAGCGACAGGAACTGCCCCATCCGCTCGATGAAGCGCCGCGTGCCGGGAGCACCGTTGCTGCTGTCGGTGATGTCCCAGCCGGCGTCGGGAAATTCGGCGGTCAGTGCCTTGCCGACCGCTTCGGGATTGGCGCTATCGGGCAGGCGGATGCGATATTTGCTTTCGTACAGGCTACCCGGCTGGACGAGCTGCGTCGCGGGCAGGTCGGCGAGACCGATGATCGCGACGGGGCCGAGGGTGAAGCCTTCGCCGAGCCGGTCGGGTTCTTCGGCGATCACGCCGTCGATGCGGAACATCTTGTCGCCGAACTTGACCTCGCCGCCGACCTTGAGGTCGAGGCGCGACGCCAGATCCTTGCCAATCCAGATGCCGCCCGGCGGCGGCGGGCCTTTGCGCGCGCCGCTTTCCAGCCGCATCGTGCCATAGAGCGGGTAGGCGGCGTCGACCGCCTTCAATTCGGAAAGCAGCGCGTCGCCGCCCGGCGCATTGGCCATCGCGCGCATCCGTATCGTCGCCGATGGTGTGCCGACGCGGCGGAAGCCCGCCATTTCGTCGGCGCTTGCCTGACGCTGTGGCAGGCCGAATTCGACGTCGCCGCCAAGGATCGTCTGCCCGCGCACTTCGAGTTCGGAGGTGATGCCGCTTGTCAGGCTGCCGATCGCCGCGAGCGTCGCGACGCCGAGGAACAGGCAGACCGCGAGCAGGCGCAGGCCGCGGATGCGCGTCGCGAGGTCGCGTCGCGCGATCCGCCAGAGCGTGGCGAGGGGCAGCATTTAAGCGACCCGCTCTTCGATCTTGCCGTCGTGCATCACGACGACGCGGTCGCAATGCTCGGCGAGTTCGGGATCGTGCGTGATGATCAGCAGCGTCGCGCCGAGGGCGGCGCGGCGCGCAAAGATCAGGTCGATGATCGCGTGGCCGGTCGCGGTGTCGAGGTTGCCGGTCGGTTCGTCGGCAAAGATGATCGCGGGCGAACTTGCCATCGCGCGCGCGATCGCGACGCGCTGCTGCTCGCCGCCCGAAAGCTGTGCGGGATAATGGGTGAGGCGGTGGCCGAGGCCGACGGCTTCGAGCTCGGCGGCGGCGCGGCCGAAGGGGTCGGCGAGGCCGGCGAGTTCGAGCGGCACCGCGACATTTTCGAGCGCGGTCATCGTCGGGAGCAGGTGGAAGGCCTGGAGCACGATGCCGATCCGGCCGCGGCGCGCGCGGGCGAGGTCGTCCTCGTCCAGCGTCGCAAAATTGAGCCCCGCGACGTTGATGCTGCCGCCATTGGCGCGCTCGAGCCCCGCTAGCACCGCCATCAGCGAACTTTTGCCCGACCCCGACGGGCCGAGCAGCGCGACCGATGTGCCGGCTTCGACCTCGAGATCGACGCCGCGTAAAATTTCAACCGGGGCCTTGTCGCTTCCAAGCGTGAGCGTCACATTATGGGCGGCGATCGCCACGTTCGGCGATTGTCGTTGGGCGTCGGGCAAGGAGAGGACCCTTTGAAATGAGAACGGCCGGATGGCGCTCTTTCCTGATATATGGTTGCGCAATCGCGCTTTGCCAACCGCTCGCCGCATGCGGATCGGCGGAAAACCCGCCGGCTTCGACCAACGACAAGGTCGCGGCGAAGGCGGCGCCCGCGGTCCCCGCCGATGCGCCGCTCGTCATTGCGTTCGGTGACAGCCTCTATGCCGGCTACCAGCTTGGACCGAAGGAAGGGCTTGCGCCGCAACTGCAGGCCGCGCTCGCCGACGACGGTGTCGTTGCGCGCGTCCAGAATGCGGGCGTTTCGGGCGACACGACCGCCGCGGGGCGCCAGCGGCTGACCTATGTGCTCGACAACGCAAAGGCGAAGCCCGCGCTCGTCGTGCTCGGGCTCGGCGGCAACGACATGTTACGCGGTATCGGTCCCGACCAGACGCGCGCCAATCTCGATGCGATGCTTGCCGAACTCAAAAAACGCGAAATCCCGGTATTGCTCACGGGCATGATGGCGGCGCCCAATCTCGGCAGCGACTATGCGGGCAAGTTCAACCCCATCTATCCCGAACTCGCGTCGAAATATGAGGCGAGCTTCTATCCGTTCATCCTCGACAATGTCGTCACCGACAAGGCGCTGATGCTCGCCGATAATCTCCATCCCAACGCCAAGGGGGTGAAGGTCGTCGCCGAGGGGCTGGCGCCGCTGGTCGAGCAGGCGTTGCCGAATACGGGCTAGCTCGCGCGCGGCCCGAACAATATGATCGCCGCACCGCCGAGGCACACGGCTGCGCCGATCAGGTCCCAGCGGTCGGGCTTGATACCCTCGACCGCCCACAGCCACACCAGCGCCGCCACGATATAAACGCCGCCATAGGCCGCATATGTGCGCCCGGCATGTTCGGCGTCGACGAGCGTGAGCAGGTAAGCGAACAGCGCCAGCGACGCCATTCCGGGGGCGAGCCACCACACCGGCTTGTCCATGCGCAGCCACGCCCAGAAAGCGAAGCAGCCTGCGATTTCGGCGAGCGCCGCGCCGATATAAGCCCATGCCGTCATCGGCTTACCGTGGCCGGATCGCGCACAAAAGAAAAGGGGCGACCGCGAGGCCGCCCCTTCCTGTTTCATCGCTGTCCGAAAAATCAGAAAGCGAAGCCGACGCCGACTGCGAAGGTGTCGAAGTCGCTGAAGTTCTCGATGAACTGGTGGCGATATTCGGCCTTGGCGTACAGGTTCTGGCCCAGCTTGTGCTGGTAACCGGCACCGACATAGGGATCGTCGATCTGGCCGAAGGTGTAGCCGCCGTTGACATAGGCCTTGCCGTTGGCGCCGACCTTGGCACCGAGGCGGGCACCCGACGAGAACTGGACCTTGGCGCCGTCGATCAGCACCTTGTCGCCTGCGATTTCGGCGCCAGCGAATGCCGTCGAGCCGAGGTCGAAATCATAGCCGGCCGCGGCGCCAAGCGTGGCGTCGTCGAGGCCGCTGCCCGTGACATAGCCGCCGCGAACTTCGACGCGGCCTTCGCCCTGTGCCATGGCGGGGGTTGCAACGATGGCCGTCAGGAGAGCGGCTGCAACTGCGAATTTCTTCATGTTCTTTTCCTTCTGCTTAATCCGGAACCGTGCCCTTTGGGTCGCGGCCCGCCTCGTAAATGGGGTTCGCGCCTGTCGCTGCAATGAATGGATCGTTCAGAATGTGACAATTTTCTTACCTGTGTTATTTTTACCACACAGTATAGAATAGGTATGCGTTCGCAATTCCGCGACATTGGCGGAAAATCGACGATATGATCGGATGATCACGCGCCGGATCGACGCCTTGCAGCGCAGCGGGCTTATCCCAGCGCGGCCTGTTTTTCTTCGGCGATCCGGTCGAGTTCGGCGCGAGTCGGCTTGGTCGCTGCGCTCTTGAGCTGCCCGCACGCGGCCATGATGTCGCGCCCGCGCGGCGTACGCACCGGCGCCGAAATCCCCGCCTTGAAGATCAGGCTGCTGAATGCGCGCACGCGCTCGGGCGACGAGCATTCATAAGGTGCGCCGGGCCAGGGGTTGAAGGGGATCAGATTGACCTTCGCGGGCAGTTTGTATTGCTTGATCAGCCGGACGAGCTCGCGCGCATCCTCATCGCTGTCATTCTTGTCCTTGAGCATCACATATTCGAAGGTGATGCGCCGCGCATTGTTCGCGCCCGGATAGTCGGCGCACGCCTGCAGCAGTTCCTCGATGCCATATTTGCGGTTGAGCGGCACGATCTCGTCGCGGATTTCCTTCGAAACCGCGTGCAGCGACACCGCGAGGTTGACGCCGATCTCTTCGCCGGCGCGCGCCATCATCGGGACGACGCCGCTCGTCGACAGCGTAATCCGGCGCTTCGACAGTGCGAGCCCGTCGCCGTCCATCACGATCTTGAGCGCGCCCTTGACCTCGTCGAAATTATACAGCGGTTCGCCCATGCCCATCATCACGATGTTGGTGAGCATCCGGCCGTCGGCGGTATAGTGTCCCGCCTCGTCGTCATAATCTTCGTCCTCCGGATCGGCGCCGAAGCCCGCCATGGTTCCCTTGGGCCATTCGCCGAGCGCGTCACGCGCGAGCAGCACCTGCCCGACGATCTCGCCCGCGCCGAGATTGCGGACGAGGCGCATCGTGCCGGTGTGGCAGAAACGGCAGTTCAATGTGCAGCCGACCTGGCTCGACACGCACAAGGTTCCCCGATCGGCGTCGGGGATGAAGACCATCTCATATTCCTGGCCGTCTGCGGCGGCGAGCAGCCATTTGCGCGTGCCGTCGTTCGACACCTGCGCCTCGCGCACCGTCGGGCGACCGATGATGAAACGGTCGGTCAGCCAGGGACGCATCGTCTTGGCGATGTCGGTCATCGCCTCGAAATCGGTGACCCCGCGGTGATAGATCCAGTGCCAGATTTGCTTGGCACGCAGCTTCGCGCCCTTGGCGTCGAGACCCGCCTCGACCAGCACGCCGCCGATCGCGTCGCGCGTCAGCCCGACAAGGTCGATGCGGTTGCCGCCGCGCAAGGGAACGGTGCCCGTCGTGACGGGGTCGATATGGCCGGGAATCTGCATGATGCGCGGCCATATAGTGGCAAAGCGCCGTTTGCGCCAGCCCCGGCGGCAAACGGCCCTTTCCTGCCCGTTACAGCGACTTCAGCATCGCCAGCACCTGTGGCACCGTCCCGTTCGCCTCGGCATTGCGCAGCGGCATGACGTTCTGCACCAGGATCTCCTCGGGCGTCGGCTCCACCGCGAACAGCGCCATTACCTCGTCGGCGAACTCGTCGAGCGGCATATAGCCCTCGCGCGTCGACTGGCCGGGGGTCAGGTCGGTACGCACCGCGGGCGGCGCCAACTCGATAACCTCGACCTTGCCTTCGAGCTGGATGCGCAGCGCGACCGAATAGCTGTGCATCGCGGCCTTGGTCGCCGAGTAGGTCGGTGCCTTGGGGAAAGGCACGAAGGCGAGCCCCGACGTGACGTTGACGATCGCGCTGTCCGCCTGCGCCGCCAGATGGTCGACCAGCGCGTCGGTCAGTCGGATCGGGCCGAGGATGTTGGTGACAACAGTCGCTTCCGCCTGCGTCAGGTCGCGCTTGGTGCTCGCATCCTCGGCATTCATGATGCCGGCGTTGTTGACGAGGACATTGAGCGAAGGAAAGCGCGCGACGACCGCGACGGCAAAGGCCGCGATCGCGTCGGGGTCGGTGACGTCGAGCGACACCGCGTGCATGTTCGCGCGGCCGATGGTGGCGGCCGCCAGTTTGTCGGCATTGCGCCCGGTTATGATCACCGTGTTGTCCGCGTCGTGCCACCGCTGTGCGAGCGCGAGTCCGATGCCCGAACCGCCGCCGGTGACGAGGATGGTGTTGCCTGTGGTTTTCATGGATGGCCTCCTTCGGGGTGGTGAGGAGGCCTGAATATCCCTATACTCTCCAAAAGGAAGTAGGCACCCAAAAGTGCCATAGTTACCGGAAAGAGAGATTTGGATTTTCCGCCATGCCCACGCCCGAAAAAATATCCTATGATCCGAATGCGCCGGTCGATCCGCGCGTCGAAACGCTCGTCAACGAACTGATCGGCCGAGTCGCCGACAAATGGACGCTGCTCGTTCTCGAAGAGCTGGAGGATCACGGCACCTGCCGATTCACCGAATTGGGACGGCGCGTTCCCGGCATCAGCCAGAAAATGCTGACGCAGACGCTGCGTCAGATGGAGCGCGACGGGCTGCTCGTGCGGACGGTGCACCCCGTGGTGCCGCCGAAGGTCGAATATTGCCTGACCGACCTCGGCCACAGCCTCGGCGAGGCCTTTTGCGGCGTGTGGGTGTGGGCGGAGGCCAATCTGGAAAAGGTCGCGAGGGCGCGGATGGCGTTCGACGCGCGGGGGTAGCGTGGGCATCTTATGGGCAGCTGTCGACCGGAAGCGGACGTTTCGGTTCTTATAACTTCGTCATTCCCGCGAAAGCGGGAACCCAGTGTGGGATCAGCTTACGCACGCTCTGGGTCCCCGCTTTCGCGGGGATGACGAATATTGGGTGTGGCAGCTTCCCACACCAAAGCCGCGGAAGTCCGGCTCGACGCCACCGGGGAGGGGCGTGGGACGGCACATAATCCACAAGAAAAGCCGGGACCATGATCGTGCCCGAATCATGGCCCCGGCTTTGACGGGCCCTGCAACTTGGGTCCGCCGGTCAGTTGCGGATCGAGCTGACCCGGATCGGCGCGTCACGCGTCGCATCGGCGACGACGACATCGGCTTGTGCGGAGGCGACGCGCTTTGTGTCGCGGCGGCATTGCCGCACGTCATTCTTGCCCGCGATGTCGAAATCGGGCGCGGTGCCGCATACCTCGACGACGGCGCGCCAGATGCGGCGGTCGAGCGCCTTGGTGCCGGCCGCGGTCCGCAGGTCGAGGTCTTTGTGCGCCACCGCGACGCTCGGGTTCGCGGGGGCGGTTTGCGCCGATACGGGCTGGCCGATCGATACGGCAGCGAGGGCGGCGAGGATCAGAAGCTTTTGCATCTTGAGTCTCCATCGGCCGGCTGGGGAGGAGGGGAGGAAGCCGGTAGGACAGAGTTAATCGATCGCCGGGAGCGAAAGGAGCAACGATGTTGCGCGGCCATTCTGCAAAATTGCAGAATGAGGACGGGGCGATTATGTCGCACAAGACCGCATGTATGATTGGAACGACCTGAAGGCCTTTCTGGCCGTTGCCGAGACCGGCAGCACGCTGTCGGCGGCGCAGGCGATGCGCGTCAGCCAGACGACCGTCGCGCGGCGCATCGCCGCGCTCGAGGAGGCGACCGGCCTCAACCTGTTCGAGCGGCGGCAGGCGGGTTATGCGCTGACCCCGGTGGGCGAGGCGATGGTGGCGAGCGCGGTTGCGGTGCGCGATGCCGCCGACCGCTTCGGCGACGCGGCGGGCGCGCGGTCGCGCGATGCGGGTGGCACGGTCAGCCTGACGACGATGGAAATCTTCGCGGTTACCGTCCTGCCGCCGATCCTGCGCGACCTGCGCGCCGCGCATCCCGGAATCCATATCCATCTCGACACGTCGGACGAGCCGCGCGATCTCGCCGCCGGCGCCGCGGACATCGCAATCCGCAGCAGCAAGCAGCCCGCGGGCGCGGGTCTCGTCGGGCGGCGCATCGCCGACAATCCTTGGACCGTCTATTGCAGCCGCGCCTATGCCGATCTCCACGGCATCCCGCACGGCCGCGCCGAGCTTGCGACGCATCCCTTCATCGGCGGTGGCGGCGGCGTCTGGGAACCCTATCAGGCATGGCTGCGCCAGCACGGGCTCGAGGAATCTGTTGTGATGCAATATGACTCGGGCTCGGGGCTGCTCGCGGGGGTGCGTTCGGGCATGGGCCTCACCATCCTGCCCGCCTTCATCGCCGACCGCGAACCCGACCTGATCCGCTGCATCCCGCCCAAGACCGAGGACACGACGGGACTCTGGCTGCTCACCCACGAACGCCTGCGCCACGTCCCGCGTGTGCGCCTCGTCCTCGATTTCCTCGCGGCCGAACTGACGAAGCTCGCCCGCGGCTAGGCGAGCGCGGCCTCGACCGCCGCCTCGACGTGCAACGCCAGCGTGTCGAACAGCGGCACCGCGCTATCGGCTTCGCCGACGAGCAGCATGATTTCGGTGCAGCCGAGGACGATGGCCTCGGCGCCGTCGGCGACCAGCGCGGCGATGATCCGCCGATATTCGGCGCGCGACGCGTCGCGGATCACGCCCTGCACCAGCTCGTCGTAGATGATCCTGTGGACGATCGCGCGATCGGCGTCGCCGGGGATTCGGGCCTCGATTCCCGCCGCGGCCATGCGCTCGGTATAGAAGGGCTTTTCCATCGTGAAGGCGGTGCCGAGCAGCCCGACGCGCGAAAAGCCCGCGGCCTTGACCGCGGCGATGGCGGGGTCGGCGATGTGGAGCAGCGGCACCGGCGTCGCGTCCTCTACCGCCTCGGCGCAGAGGTGCATCGTATTCGCGCAGATCAGGAGCAGGTCGGCGCCGCCCGCCGTCAGCGATCGCGCGGCATCCGCCATCTGTCCGTCGAGCACGTCCCAGTCGCCGCTCGCCTGCAATTCGGCGATGGGTGCGAAATCGAGCGACAACAACAAGACGCGCGCCGAATGCAGCCCACCCAGCCGCGCGCGCACGCCTTCGTTGAGCAGCCGGTAATATTGCGCCGAGCTTTCCCAGCTCAAACCGCCGATCAGGCCGATTGTCTTCATGCGTCCGTCCGTTCCGAAATGGCTGTCCTACAATATGGCGCCGGTCTAGCCTGCCGGGCGATGATGTGCGACACAGCTTTCCTCCTGACCGCTACAGACGCTCTTCCGCGCCCCGCAACGCGCGCGGCGGAATGCGATTTGCGAATGAAGTTGCGCAGTTTTCCGCCGTGTCCCAAAACGGCCTCACCGCAGCTTCGCGCACCCCAGCGCCGCCGCGTCGATCGCGGTCGCGGCGCCGCGCAGGCGATAGGTGTCGGCGATCGCGCCGCCAGCGGTGGTACCGCTTTCGACGCTCATGCTCGGCGCCGACCGCATTGCGGCGACGATCGCAGCATCCATCCGCGGGCCACTGGCCCAGCCGTGTGCGCCATTGCCGGTCAGGATGAAACGGCGGCTGCCGATCGTCAGGCGCAGCTCACGATCGGGTGCGCGCGCTTTCGACAGGCGGACATAGAATTGCCCGCGTATGCGCGACTTGGGCCAATATCCGATGCTGGCATAGGCTTTGACCTGCGGCGTGCCGATCGTCGCCGACGGCGCGGCGAGGGCGTAGCAACGCGGGCTTGCGGGATCGCGGAACGCACCCCAGCCGTCGAAAATGCCGAGCGCGGTCGGGCCGGCGGCCAGCACCGTGACGGGCATCGCCGCCGCTATCAGGAAAAGGGAGGCCCAGCGCCGCATCGGCCCTCGTTTGCGCGATTGGGGATGCTTTGCAAGCATGGCTTGCACGCATCGTCCCGTGCGTTAAGGAAGGTGGACATTTTCAGGGGCCAGAATCGGGGCGCGAATCGCCTCCGATGGTCTGTCCCTCAGGGACTTTTCCCGAGAAGCACGCAGGATGGCGGATTAGAATGAAAGCGACGATCGAACGCGCAGTGTTGTTGAAGAGCCTCGGCCACGTCCAGTCGGTGGTCGAACGGCGCAATACCATCCCGATCCTCTCGAACGTGCTGATCGAAGCCGATGCGTCGGGCCAGCTCAAGCTGATGGCGACCGACCTCGACTTGCAGGTCGTCGAAACGATCGCGGCCAAGGTCGAGACGCCGGGCACCACCACCGTGTCGGCGCACACTTTGTTCGAAATCGCGCGCAAGTTGCCCGAGGGATCCGAAGTCAGCCTCGCCGCCGCCGAAGGCAAGATGCAGGTCAAGGCCGGCCGCTCGAACTTCAACCTGCCGACGCTGCCGCGCGACGATTTCCCGGTGATCGCCGAAGGTGACCTGCCGACCAATTTCGAACTGCCCGTCGCCGAGCTGATCCAGATCATCGACAAGACGCGCTTCGCGATCTCGACCGAGGAAACGCGCTATTATCTCAACGGCATCTTCCTGCATGTCGCCGAGGATGCGTCGGGTCCGGTGCTCAAGGCTGCGGCGACCGACGGCCACCGCCTTGCGCGCTACACCGTCACGCGCCCCGATGGCGCGTCGTCGATGCCCGACGTCATCGTGCCGCGCAAATGCGTCACCGAAATCCGCAAGCTGCTCGACGAGGCCGAAGGCAATGTCGAAATCAGCCTGTCGGCGTCGAAGGTCCGCTTCCAGCTCGGCAATGCGATCCTGACTTCGAAGCTGATCGACGGCACCTTCCCCGACTACAGCCGCGTCATCCCGACCGCGAACGACAAGCTGCTCAAGGTCGATCCGAAGAGCCTCTATCAGGGCGTCGACCGCGTCTCGACGATCGCCAGCGAAAAGACCCGCGCGGTCAAGGTCGGGCTCGACAAGGACCGCATCACGCTGTCGGTCACCAGCCCCGAAAACGGCACCGCCGCCGAAGAGGTCGCCGCCGCCTATGACAGCGACACGATGGAGATCGGGTTCAACGCCCGCTATCTCAGTGATATCCTCGGCCAGGTCGACGGCGACAGCGTCGAACTCCACCTCGCCGACGCGAACGCGCCGACGCTGATCCGCGAAAGCGAAAAGAGTCCGGCGCTCTATGTGCTTATGCCGATGCGGGTCTGACGACCGCTCAAGCCTGAAACGAAAAAGGCCCCGCGATTGCGGGGCCTTTTCTTATCCGGCCTTCGCGACCCGCCAGATCACCCCGCCGGTGTCGTCGGCAACCAGCGCGCTGCCATCCTTTGCAACTTTCACATCGGCCGGGCGGCCGCGGGTGGTCTTGCCGTCCTTGCCGAGGAACTGGTCGAGCACAGTGACCGGCAGCGCGTCGGCGGGCTTGCCGTTCGCGCCGAACTTGACGAACACCACGTCATAGCCGGTGACGGGTTCGCGGTTCCACGACCCGTGGCGCGCGACGAGCACGCCGTTGGCGAAGCGCTCGCCGAGGTCGAGGCCCTGCGTGAAGGTCATGCCGAGCGGCGCGGTGTGGGCGCCGAGTCCATATTCGGGGCGCTTGACATATTGCCGTCGATCCTCGGCCTCGGGTTCGACGCGCGGGTCGATGTAGCCACCCCAATAATACCAGGGCCAGCCGTAGAAATCGCCTTCGGTGATGTCGGTCAGATAGTCGGGGACGAGGTCGCTGCCGAGCATGTCGCGCTCATTCACCACGGTCCACAGCCGGTCGGTGCCGGGGTAGAAGCCGAGCCCGACGGGGTTGCGGATTCCGGCGGCAAAGGTGCGCATATATTTATTCTCGGGCCGCACCTCGAGCACGCTGGCTCGGCGGAATTCGCGGTTCATCCCCGCTTCGCCGATATTGGAATCGGCGCCGACGCCGATATAGAGCCAGCCATTGGGTGCGGCGGCGAGGCTCTTGGTCCAGTGGCGGTTGGTTCCCTTCGCCGGCAGGTCGACGATCTTCGCGCCCTTGCCGGTCATCTTCGTCTCTCCCGCCACATAGGGGAAAGCGAGCAATGCGTCGGTGTTGGCGACATAGAGCGTCGAGCCGACCAGCGCCATGCCATAGGGCGAATTGAGCCCCCTGATATAGGCGGTCTTCACCTCGGCCTTGCCGTCGCCATCAGCGTCGCGAAGCAGCGTGATACGGTTCGCCGACGGCTTGCGGCCCGCGCCGCCCTTGCCCATCAGATTCTTCATCACCGCGCCCTGCACGCCGCCGTCCTTGCGCGGCGGGCTCTGCGATTCCGCGACCAGTACGTCGCCGTTCGGCAGGACGAGGATGGTGCGCGGGTGGTCGAGCCCTTCGGCGAACCGTGCGACGGCGAGGCCCTGCGCGGCACGCGGCGCCTGTCCGGCGGGCCAGTTCGTCGCTTCGGGCACGTTGACCGTCGGGAAGTTCTCGGTGCGCTGCGAAGCCATGACGGGTACCCGGCCGCTGAGTTCGGCGGTCGAGAAGCGCGCTACGTCGGGGCGCGACATGATGTAGAAGGTGATGCCGCCGGCGATCAGCAGCAGCAGCAGGGCGAGCAGGGCATATTTCAGGATCTTGCGCATGGCACCCTGTCTACACGGGCCAAGCGCGGCGTCAAAGGGGGTTGCACGCGCGCGACAAGGTTAACCGCGGACGCATTCCGATTAACCTTACCCGGTTGTTCATTACGGTTGGGAACGGCGCGGTGAGGGGCGGGGCGTAAGACGACCGTCCACATAACGGACCAGGAATTCGATGCACCTGCCAGCCCCTTTTCTGACCGATCGCGCTGCGGTCGAGGATGCCCATGCGCTGATCAACATGCATGGCGAGGAAGCGGGTTTCGCGGCTGCTGCGCGCGCCGAGCAATATCGCGTGCTCGGCAATCACGTCCATTTCGCCCGCTGGCGCCAGATCGAACGGCTGATCACCTATCTGGCGGTCGAAGACGTCCTCGACACGGTGCACTAGGCGTTACAGCCGCAATCCCGCCGTTTCGGGCAACCCCGCCATGATGTTGAGGTTCTGGACGCAGGCGCCGCTGGCGCCCTTGCCCAGATTGTCGAGCCGCGCGACGAGGCGCGCCTGGCTGGCATCGCCATTGGCAAAGACGAAGAGTTCGATCCGATCGTCGCCCGTATCCGACGCGCGCAGCAGCATTTCGCCGTCCGCCGGTGCCTCACCCATGACCACGATCGGACTCGCAGCGTAAAAATCGGCGAGCGCCGCGCGCAGCGCGTCGGGCGATGCGGCGGTGGGCATGGCATTCAGCGGCAACGGAACCTCGACCACCATCCCGCGGTGTGCGGCGATCACTGCGGGCGAAAAGAGCGGGCCGATCGACAGGCCGCACCGCGCCTGCATCTCGGGCACATGCTTGTGGCCGAGCGCGAGCGCATAGCCGCGCCATGCGATGTCGGTATCCGCTTCGAAGCGTTCGATCAGCGCCTTGCCGCCGCCCGAATAGCCGCTGACCGCGTGGCAGATATAGGGCCAATCGGCAGGAAGCAGGCCCGCCTGCACGAGCGGCGCGAGCAGCGCGATAAAGCCCGTCGAATAGCAGCCGGGGTTCGACACGCGCGAGGCGGCGGCAACGGCATCGTGCCCGCTGACTTCGGGGAAGCCATAGACCCAGCCCGGCGCGACGCGATGCGCGGTCGATGCGTCGATGACGCGCGTGCGTTCGTTGCCGATCATCGCGACCGCTTCGCGCGCCGCATCGTCGGGCAGGCATAGGATCACGAAATCGGCATCGTTCAACGCTTCGCGCCGCGCCGCAGCGTCCTTGCGGCGCGCATCGTCGAGCGTGACCAGCGTGAATTCGTTCCGCCCCGCAAGGCGCTCGGCGATTTCGAGGCCCGTCGTACCCGCCGCGCCGTCGATGAAAACCGTCTTTGTCATATCTTATCGCAGTCTTTTATATCCGCTCACCGGCGGATCATGATCCTTTGCAGCCGAACGCGCGATGACGTCGGCCAGCGGCTCGGCCTTCACCGCCATCCATCGTCGGCTGGCATGGATGATGTTGCGGTCGTCGGCCATGATGCCGACATGGCCGGGGAAGAAGACGAGGTCGCCGCGCGCGAGCGCTGCCGGATCGACATCCTTGTCGGCACCGAGCGACGCAAGCTGAAGGTCGCTGTCGCGCGGCAGCTGGATGCCGGCCCCGGCCCAGGCAAGCTGGACGAGGCCCGAACAATCGATGCCTTTCGCGGTGCGGCCGCCCCACGCATAGGGCGTTCCAATCATCTCCTCGGCAAGCGCTGCGGGATCGTCACCTTCTGTCCCGACTTCGGTCAGCGCGGCGAGCGGAAGATAGCCGTGCGAGGTCGCGAGCCATTCGCCCTCAGGTTCGCCCATCACCAGCGCACCACGCGGCAGGACGGCAGGGCCGCCGCTCGCGGCGTCGGGCGCGCTGTGGAGCATCGCTTCGATCATCGCGACGCGGTGGGTCGGGGCGATCGGCGCGGCGAGCGCCTCGGCGGCGAGATAGCCGACATAATGGTCGGCGAGGCAATAACCCCACGCCCAGCCGCCGGTGAGGTCGAGCAGCGCAAAGCCTTCGCCGAACAGCAATTCGCTCGTCTGGTCAGCGTCGACCGACGGCGATGCGCGCAGCGATGCGGCGGGCAGCACGCCGCTGCGCATCATCGGTGCGGCATAATGCGGTGCGAAATGTGTTCCGGCGACGGCGATATCGGCAAGGTCGGGGCGGATCGCGACGACGCGCGGGTCGAACGCCTGCGACGTACCCGTCAGGCCAAAGCGATCGCGGCCCGCGCCGACGACGCCGGGACGCCCCATGCGCACGCGATTGGCCCCTGAATTTTCACCGCTTTTTGCTGTCACTTGCCGTCCTGTGTAAACCCGACATCCGCGCGCCGCGGACAATCGCGCGCCATTAGACCAGCAGGCCCCGCTTTATCAAGAATGTTCAGTTTTTCCCGCGCCGGTCGTAGCGCGACTGGAGCATCGCCCATGCCGCGCGCAATCCCAATGCGGCACCGCCTTTCGGACGTCCGTGCTTGGCCGCGGGGCGCCATGCGAAGGTGTCGACATGCGCCCATGAGGTGCCCTCGGGTACGAAACGCTTCAGGAACAGCGCCGCGGTGATCGTCCCCGCGAAGGGCGAACTGCCCGCATTGCCCAAGTCGGCGATGTCGGTTTCGAGCAGGTCGGCATAACCATCCCACAGCGGCATTCGCCACAGCGGGTCGTCGCGATCGATCCCGCCCGCCAGCATCGCGTCGGCGAGCGCGTCGTCGTTGGCAAAGAGCGGCGGCAGGTCGGGACCGAGCGCGACGCGCGCGGCGCCCGTCAGTGTCGCGAAATCGACGATGAGTTCGGGCTTGTCTTCGCCGGCTTTTGCGAACGCGTCGCCGAGCACCAGCCGCCCCTCGGCGTCGGTGTTGCCGATCTCGACCGTCAGGCCCAGGCGGCTTTTGAGCACGTCGCCGGGGCGGAAGGCGTCGGCCGAGATGGCGTTTTCGGCCGCGGCGACGAGGCAGTGGAGGCGGACGGGCAGCCCGCTCGCCATCACCAGTTCGGCGAGCGCGAGGACATGTGCGGCGCCGCCCATATCCTTCTTCATCAGCCGCATGCCCGCCGCGGGCTTGATGTCGAGCCCGCCGCTGTCGAAGCTGATCCCCTTGCCGACCAGCGCGACGCGGGGGTGGTCATCCTTGCCCCACTCGATCTCGATCAGGCGCGGCGCATGATGCTTCGCGGCGGCGCGGCCGACGGCGTGGATCATCGGATAGCCCTGTTCGAGCGCCTCGCCCTTGGTAACGGTGAGCTTGCCGCCATGCGCCTTGGCGATGCGTTCGGCAGCTTTCTCGATCGCTGCAGGTCCCATGTCGGCGGCGGGCGTGTTGACGAGGTCGCGGACGAGCGCGACCGCACGCATTTCGGCGACCAATGGCGCGATCGCGCCGACGTCGCTGGTCAAGAGGACGCGCGGGCCTTTGGTCGGCGGGTTCGATTTATAGGTGTCGAAACGATATTGCGCGCTCATCCAGCCGAACAATGCCTTGCCGGGCTGCTGGCCTTCGAGGCGGTAGCGGCCTTCGGGCAGGATCTGGCCCAGCTTGGCGAGGCACCAGGCCGACAGGCTGTCAACCTTGGCGACCGTCGTGACGACGGCCCATTTTTCGGGATCGTCGCCGGGCAGGATCGCGTGGACGAACGCATCGGGTTTGAAGCCGACCGCGGCGAGGTGCGCGCGTTCGCGTGCGCTGCGGCCCTTCAGCCAAGCGTCATAGCCCTGCTTGTCGACGAGATGGATCGTGCGCGCATCCTGTCCCTTGTCGGGCTGGATCAGGTCGGAATAGTCGGTCATGCGGCCGTGCTAGGCCGCTTGGGATATTTTGTCGATTCCCGGCGTTATGCCTGCATGACGACTTCAAATTCCCGGCGCACCGCCATTCCGATCTTTGCCGCCGCCTTGCTGTTGGCGGGCTGTTCCGAAGACAAGCCGACGCCGGCGGAGAAAGCCGCAGCGGCCGCCGTCCCGGGCGCACCGCCGGACGGACCCGCCGACATCGCCTCGAAAAATGCTCCCGCTTCCAACGTCAAGGAAAGCAATGAGCTGATCGAGTTCGCCTACTCCTATCCGCGCGACGCGGCGGCGATTCCCGAACTGGCGGCATGGCTCGACGGCGATCGCGCGACGAAACGCGACGCGCTGATCGCCGCGGCGCAGCGCGACAAGGCGGCGGCAGAGAAGGGCGGATTTCCCTATCGTGCGCATAGCCATTTGCAGGCGTGGCAACGGGTGACGAGTACACCGCGCTTTCTCAGCCTGTCGGCGGAGATCGGAACCTATACGGGCGGCGCGCACGGCATGACGACCTTCGACACGCTGCTATGGGATCGCAACCGGCGCAAGCAGCTCAAACCGCTCGACCTGTTCACGAGCGGGGAGGCGTTCGACGCCGCGATCAAGGATAACTTCTGCGCCGGCATCAAGCGCGCAAAGGCGGCCAAAGGCATCGTCGCCGACGAGGCGTCCGACAGTGTCTTCGCCAAATGCCCGCCCGCTTCGGCGCAGACGGTTTGGCTCGGGTCCACCGACGGGCGCTATCTCGATCGGATGACGATTGCGATCGCGCCTTATGAAGTCGGCGCCTTTGCCGAGGGCAGCTACAAGATCAACGTGCCCGTGACCGGCGCGCTCGTCCGCGCATTGAAGGACGAATATGCGCGCGACTTCCTCCCGATCAACTAAGCGCAAGGATAAGGTCATGGCGAAGCAGCCTAAAGCCGGCAAGGTCGGCGAAACCGCGAAGGAAAAGAAGGGCAAGCGGAACGCTGCGGCGAAGCTCCGCCGCGCCGTGGGGTCGAGCAAGACGATCGCGGATCCGCCATCCGACTGCGAAGCCGATCTCGACCGCGCCCCCAAATGGCAGCCGCATTATCCGGGGTCGGGACGCCTCGACGGCAAGGTTGCGATCGTCACCGGCGGCGACAGCGGGATCGGCCGTGCGGTGTGCGCGCTGTTCGCGCGCGAAGGCGCCGATATCGCGATCGTCTATCTCGAGAACCGCGCCGACGCCGTCGAAACCGCCGCGATCGTCGAGGCCGAGGGACGGCGTGCGATCGCGATCAAGGCCGATGTCGGCAAGGCGAAGGCGGGGGAAAAGATCGTTGCGCAAACCGTCGGAAAGTTTGGCCGCCTCGACATCCTCGTGAACAATGCCGGCGAACAACATCCGGCGGAGGATATTCGCGATATCAGCGCAGAACAGCTGCAGCAGACTTTCGCGACCAACATTTTCGGCATGTTCTACCTGGTTCAGGCGGCGCTGCCGCATCTGAAAAAGGGCGCGGCGATCGTCAATTGCACCAGCGTCACCATGTATCAGGGGTCAAAGGGCCTGCTCGATTACAGCGCCACCAAGGGCGCGATCACGGCATTCACTCGCTCGCTCAGCGAAAATCTGGTGAGCAAGGGCGTCCGCGTGAACGCGGTGGCGCCGGGGCCGATCTGGACCCCGCTCAATCCGCGCGGCGGTGCACCGGCGAAAAAGGTCGCGACCTTCGGCGAAAGCACCCCGATGAAGCGGCCGGGCGAACCCAATGAGGTCGCGCCCTGCTTCCTGTTCCTCGCGTGCGACGATAGCAGCTATATGTCGGGTCAGGTGCTGCATCCCAACGGCGGTACGATCGTTAATGGCTAGCGGGGCGGGCAAGGAGAAACGCCATGCCAGCCAAATCGAAAGCCCAGCAGAAAGCCGCCGGCGCCGCACTCAGCGCCAAGCGCGGCGATACGCCCAAGTCGAAACTCAAAGGCGCATCGAAAGAGATGGCCGAGAGCATGACCGAAAAGCAGCTCGAAGATTTCGCCAAGGGCTCGACCAAGGGCAAGCCCGAACACGTTGATTGAGGTTTACTCCGCGGCTTCGAGCTCCGCCGGAGCCGCTGCCGCTTTCGCTTGCGCATTGGTAAAGGTCAGCACCCCGTCGGCGATCGCGCCGGTGCGCATGTCGACCCGGTCCTGGACATAATTCTGGCTGAGCCGCCAGGGCAGCGCGACCGTGCTCTTCGGCATGATGTGCAGCGAACGCTGGATATAACCCGACGAGAAGTCGAAGACATTTTCCTCTTCGAGGCTCGACGGATCGGCGAGAACGGGGGTGGCGACCGTCGTTCCGCTATCGCGCATATGGTTCAGCACGCGGCAGACATATTCGGACACGATGTCGGCGCGCAGCGTCCAGCTCGCGTTGAGATAACCGAACACCGCCGAGAAGTTCGGCACGTTCGAGAACATGCACGCCTTGTAATAGAAATGATCGTGCCAATCGACGGGCGCGCCGTCGACGCGCACCGGGATCTTGCCCGCGACCGCGAGCTTCAGGCCCGTTGCGGTGACGATGATGTCGGCGTCGAGGTGCTTGCCCGATTTGAGCTGGATGCCCGTCGCGTCGAACTTCTCGATATGATCGGTCACCACCGCCGCCTTGTCGGCCTTCATCGCTTCGAAAAAATCGGCGTCGGGGACGAGGCACAGGCGCTGATCCCACGGATTATAGGGCGGGGTGAAGGCTTCGGCGTCGTAGCGGTCGCCAAGGCTCGCCTGCAGCTTCTTGGTCAGGAATTCCTTGACCTTCTCGGGCTTCTCGCGTGCACGGCGGAAGGCGAGGTCCTGCAGCCGGACATTCTTGAAGCGCGTAATCTTGTAAGCAAGCTCTTCGGGCAGGAATTTGCGCAGGAAATTCGCGAAGCCATCCTTCGCCGGACGGATGAAATACCAGGTCGGCGTGCGCTGCAGCATCGTGACGTGCGCGGCTTCCTTCATCGACGGGACGATCGTCACCGCAGTTGCGCCCGATCCGATCACGACGACCTTCTTGTCCTTGTAGTCGAGATCCTTCGGCCAGAATTGCGGATGGATGATCTGGCCCTGGAAATCCTCGCGACCTGAAAACTGCGCGTCGAAGGGCTCGTCGTAATCATAATAGCCCGAGCCGAGATAGAGCCAGCGCGCGGTCGTGGTCGAGGTCGCGCCCTTGCTGTCCTCCATCGTCACCGTCCAGCGCGCAGCGGCGCTGTCCCAATCGGCACCGACGACCTTGCTGTCGAGACGGATGCGCTCGCGGATATGGCGTTCGTCGACGATGCGGTTGAGATATTCGAGGATCGACGGCCCGTCCGCGATCGACTTTTCATGCTTCCACGGCTCGAACACGAACCCCAGCGTGTGCATGTCGCTGTCCGACCGGATACCGGGATAGCGGAAGAGGTCCCACGTGCCGCCAAGCTGTTCGCGACGCTCGACGAGCGCGAAGCTACGGTCGGGGCAATTCATCTGGAGATGCACCGCCATGCCGATTCCGGAAATGCCCGCGCCGACGATCAGCACATCCTGATCGACCGGTGCAGCTTTCGTATCTGCGGGGCGTTCCATCGTCGCCGTGCCTGCCATCATCCTGTCTCCCGACTATGTTTGATGGGTAGATTACGCACCGCGTTTCATTTTGCAATCGAATTGACGTTTACGGAAAGTGCGGCGGCGATGAAGCGTCCTTGTCGCTGTCACATTATTGTCATAGGGGCGTAACCACTTTGTCACCCATGGGCTCGCGCGCCCGGAATCCAGCGGAAAGGATGAAAGCCTCATGCGTCAGATCGCCGTCCTTCCCTATCGATTCGGTGGTCCCGCGCAGGACGGGCCGACCGAAATCCTGCTGATCACATCGCGCGAGACGAAGCGCTGGGTAGTGCCAAAGGGCAATCCGTTGACCGGCATGACGCGCCACGCCGCCGCCGCGGTCGAAGCCGAGGAAGAGGCGGGCGTGATCGGTGCAGTCTGCCCGACGCCGATCGGCAGCTATGAATATCGCAAGCGCCGCGCTAACGGCGCGTCGATCATGTATAATGTCGAAGTCTTCCCGCTCGCGGTGACGAACGAGCTCGAAGACTGGAAGGAAATGGACGAACGCGACCGCAAATGGTTCTCGTTCCGCGACGCTGCGTCGGCGGTCGAGGAACCCGATTTGCAGGCGTTGATCCGCTCGTTCGGCGATGGCGGTTTCCGCGCCGTCGCCCAGCCGCGCGGGGTCGTCGAAAATGTAGCAGACAAGACAGGGGTTAGCTGGATGTTCGCATGGTTTCAGCGTTTGCTGCCGCGACAGGGAAATTTCTTTGAATTGTTCGAAAGCCACGCCGCGACGCTCGTCGCCGGGGCGAACGCCTTGTCGCGCATGTTGCAGGGCGGCGAGGGCATGGCCGACCATGTCCAGGAAATCATCGAGCGCGAGCATGACGCCGATGCGATCACCCGCGAAGTCCTCCAGACCGTCCGCCGCACCTTCCTGACCCCGTTCGACCGCAGCGCGATCACCGACCTGATCGCCTCGATGGACGATGCGATCGACGAGATGCAGAAGACCGCGGGCGCGGTCGACCTGTACGATGTCACCGAATTCGAACCCGAAATGCGCGACATCGCCGGCATCATCGTCGACGCCGCGCGACTGACGGCAGAGGCGCTGCCGCTGCTCCGCAACATCGGCGCCAACGGCCCGCGGCTCCACGAGCTGACCGAGCGGCTGGTGCGGATGGAGGGCCATGCCGACGAGATCCACGCCGCCGGCCTGAAGCGTCTGTTCCGCGAGCATGGCGAATCGAACCCGACCCGCTTCCTGATCACGCGCGAACTCTTCCGCCATCTCGAACGCGTCACCGACAGCTTCGAGGATGTCGCGAACGAAATCGACGGCCTGGTCATCGACCACGCATAAGCGGGGGCGTCCACCATGCACGAACTCGCATTCCCTCTCCTCGTCGGCCTCGTCCTCCTCGCGCTGGCGTTCGACTTCCTCAACGGCCTGCACGATGCCGCGAACAGCATCGCGACCGTCGTCGCGACGCGGCTGCTGCGGCCGGTGCAGGCAGTCCTGTTCGCCGCCTTCTTCAACTTCGCGGCCTATTTCCTGTCGATCATCTTTCCCGAACTGCACAAGGTTGCGGAGACGATCGGCAAGGGGATCATCGACAAGGACCTCGTGACCCCTGCGGTGGTGTTCGGCGCACTCGTAGGTGCGATGTTCTGGAATGTCGTGACTTGGCTGAAGGGCATTCCCTCCTCGTCGAGCCATGCGCTCGTCGGCGGGATCGTGGGCGCGGGGGTTGCGCACGCCGGGTTCGAGGGGATCGAATGGACGGGGCTCAACAAGACCGTCATCGCGATCTTCCTGTCGCCCTTGCTCGGCATGATGCTCGCGATGCTCGTGATGCTGCTCAGCAGCTGGGCGCTCCGCCGCGCGACGGCGAAATTTGCCGAAACGACCTTCCGCCGCCTCCATCTCCTGTCGTCGGCCGCCTATTCGATCAGCCACGGGCTGAATGATGCGCAAAAGACGATGGGGATCATCACCGTCCTCCTCTATTCGACCGGCTATCTCGGCGGCGAATTCCATATCCCGCACTGGGTCGCGTTCAGCTGCTATGTCGCCATCGCGCTTGGTACGCTGTCGGGCGGGTGGAAGATCATCGAGACGATGGGCGGCCGCATCACCAAGCTGTCGCATCACCAGGGCTTTGCGGCCTCGACGGGCGGCTCGATCATGGTCTTCACTGCCAGCCTGCTCGGCATCCCGGTGTCGACGACGCACACGATCACGGGCAGCATTATCGGCGCGGGTGTCGCCCGCCGCGCGAGCGCGGTACGCTGGGGCGTCGCGGGCAATGTCGTTGCAGCGTGGTTCATCACCATCCCGGCGAGCGCGGTCGTCGCGGCGGCTTTCTACGGGATTACGCGCCTGTTCTGATCATTTCGCCGGCCGATAGTCGACGCTCGCTCCGCCGACCAATCGCACGGGGAGATAGAGGCCGTTGCCATAGGCCTTGATCTCGCCCGTTTCGAAACTGTCGACACGGGTGCGGATCACGAAGGCGCCCTCGCGCCGCTGGTCGACCGCGCGGCGTATCTTGCCTTGCAGTTCGTCCAGATCCTTCGTGAAATTCTGCGTCAGCGCGTCGGCGATTAGCGGGGCGAATCCTTCGCTGCGGCCTAGCAGGATGAGCAAATCACCGCCCACGCCGTCGGTATCGCCATTGATGATGAGGTCGGTGAAATGGACTTCGGCCGATCCGGGCTTGTTCGCAGGGATTGCGGTCATCCAGATGCGGCCGTGCGTGGGTTCGCCCGATCGCATTTCCAGCTTCGCATCGACGTCGACCCCGATCGCGATCCGGCCGCCCTCGGCGCCATAAATGGTCGATTTGCCGAAGGTCACCATCATTGGACCGAGTTTCGGCAATACAAACGGCCGCTTCGACCGTTTGACAAGCGCACGATCGACGACGGGCTGAAGCTGCGCATAATCGGCGATCACCGGCACGCGGACGTCGAGATGCGGTTTGGGGATTTCCCGGACGAGGCGCGGCAACGGGGTCGGCGCGGGATCGGTCGGGCGCCCCGAAACGAAGGTTTCGGTGACTGCCTCCAGCCCGAGGTTCAGGTTCATCCGCTGGCCGTCGATCCGATAGCCGCCATAGAGGATACGCTGCGGCGTGACGCGCATCCATACGGGCGGGTTTTCGCGATTGAGTTCGAGCGAGGTAAAGCTTTGCCGCCAGACATCGGCGGCCTGCTTTCGTATGTCGAGTTTCGCGATCTCGCGCGTCACCTCACGCTCGACGCCCGCGATCATGGGTTTCAGCTTCGCATCGGCCTCGTCGGTGAAGGTGATCCGTTTGCCGAGGAAGTCGATCCCCGGCGCGTTGGTCCAGCCGTAGGTGATGCGCGCCTTCCCTCGCGTGTGCCAGTCGGGCGTGAGTTCGATGCGGATGCGGGCGTGCGCCATTGCGGCGCCGGTCGCGGTTTCGCCTTTCAGCACCCCGCCGACGTCGCGCGCGGCGATCCGAGCGTTCAGCGGGACATCGACGACGATTTCGGCGCCTTCGCCGCGCAGCCGCAGCGGCCCGCGCGTGACCTGTCCGACGATCGTGCAGGCAATCGGCGGCGTGACCTTGACCTTCTTGCCGAAGACTTTGACCTGCTGCGGCTTCACGCACGCGCGCTCGTGGCGGTTGATTGTCCACAGCGTTTTCGGAACCGCGCGTTCGAGCGCCTGCTTGAGCGAGGCGGTGTTGGCGTTGATCGGAACCGCGATCAGCGATTTCTGCGTCGGCGAAGGCGCTTCGTCGGTCGCGCGCGGCGGCGGTTCGACGTCGGTCTGGCGGTCGCAGGCGGCGAGCGACCCCGTCAATAGCAGTGCAGCAAATGCCTTGGCGCGCATGGTACAGCCCCTGTTCGATGTCTTTTACCTAACATCGAACAGTAAATACCGTTCCAATATTATGCCTTAGCTCGCAACCACCCCGAACAGGTCATGCTCGTCGGCGTCCTCGATCGCGACATCGACGATATCGCCGGCTTTGAGGTTCGCCGCGACGTCGCGAAGGTAGACATGGCCGTCGATTTCGGGCGCGTCGGCCTGTGAACGACCGGTCGCACCGATGCTGCCGTCCTCGTCCGCTTCGCCGACCTCGTCGATGATGACGGGGAGCGTACGGCCGATCTTGGCCTCCAGCTTCGCTGCGCTGATCGCGGCGGTCTTGTCCATGATGCGCTGGTAGCGCTCTTCCTTGACCTCTTCGGGCACCGGATTGTCGAGCGCATTCGCCTGCGCGCCCGCGACGGGTTCGAAGCGGAAGGCGCCGACGCGGTCGAGCTGTGCTTCGTCGAGCCAGTCGAGCAGATACTGGAAATCCTCTTCGGTCTCGCCGGGGAAGCCGACGACGAAGCTCGAGCGGATCGAGATGTCGGGGGCGATAGCGCGCCAGCTCTTCAGCCGTTCGAGCACCTTCGCTTCATTCGCGGGACGCTTCATGCGCTTGAGGACGCTCGGGCTCGCGTGCTGGAAGGGAATGTCGAGGTAAGGCGTCAGCAGGCCTTCGGCCATCAGCGGGATCACCGCATCGACGTGCGGATAGGGGTAGACATAGTGGAGGCGGGTCCACGGGGCGCGGCCTTCGCTGGTGCGGAGTTGGCCGAGTTCGCGCGCGAGGTCGGTCATATGCGCGCGCACCTCGCGGCCGTGCCACTGGCGCGGGTCGTGCCGGATATCGACGCCGTACGCCGAGGTGTCCTGGCTGATCACCAGCAGTTCCTTGGTGCCCGCGGCAACAAGCTTTTCAGCCTCGCGCAGCACTGCGTCGATGCGGCGGCTGACGAGTTTACCACGCAGATCGGGGATGATGCAGAAGGAGCAGCTGTGGTTGCAACCCTCGGAAATCTTGAGATAGCTGTAGTGGCGCGGCGTCAGCTTCAGCCCGCCCTCGGGAACGAGGTCGATGAACGGACCCTGCGTCGGCGGCGCGGCGTCGTGGACGGCGTCGACGACCTGTTCGTACTGATGCGCACCGGTGACTGCGAGCACGTTGGGGAAGCGCGCGCGGATGACTTCGGCCTCGTTGCCCATGCAGCCGGTGACGATCACGCGGCCGTTCTCGGCCATCGCCTCGCCGATCGCCTCGAGGCTTTCTTCCTTCGCCGAGTCGAGGAAGCCGCAGGTGTTGACGAGCACGACATCGGCGCCCGCATAGTCGGGCGACAGGCCATAGCCGTCGGCACGAAGCTTGGTCAGAATCCGTTCGCTATCGACGAGCGCCTTGGGGCAGCCGAGCGAGACCATGCCGACCTTCGGCTGGGTGGGGAGCGTTTTGACTGTCATGATTGGCGGCGCCCATAGTCGATTTCGCGGCGCTTGTCACGCGCGGCGCGTGCGGGCATGGAGCGCGCGGTTCGGACGAAAGGACAAAGGTGATGGCGATCGGGGCGTTTGCAGCGGTTTCGGCGGCGATGGCGGTGGCGGCGGGCGCGTTCGGGGCGCATGGCGCGTCGGGGCCGCAAGAGGCCGAATGGCTTCGCACCGGCGGGCTGTACCAGCTTGTTCATGCGGTCGCGGCTTTCGCCATCATGGGCTCGGCCCGCGGGCCGGCGATCATGCTGCTGGCCGGCGCAGCGCTGTTCGCGGTTACCCTCTATGCGATGGCGCTCGGGGGGCCGCGCTGGCTGGGCGCAGTGACGCCGATCGGCGGCATGCTATTGATCGTCGGCTGGCTGTGGGCCGGCTGGCTCTACTGGCGCGGCTAGTCGGCTTCGCACGCCTCGCACTGGATAACCTCGACGATCATGTCGCCGGGTTCGAGCTTGTTCGTTTCGGCCTCCCAAAAGCCGTAGGGCTTGCCGCCGCGATAGATACGCAGTCCGCGCCCGCCGCTGGCCAGCCGGTCGAGGCTGCTGCCGATTTCCTCGCCGCTGACCGGACGCTCGCGTAGCTGCACCTTGCCGCCGACCGCGGCGAGATCGGCCATGTAGTCGGCGACATGCGCGCCTTGCGCCGACCCCGCGAGCAGCAGGCCGGTGAAGCTGACCGGGTTAATGACATTGCTGGCGCCGGCTTGCCGTGCGAGCAACTCATTGTCCTTTGCACGGATGACGACGCTGATCGGGACGTGCGGAGCGAGGTGGCGGACGGTGAGTACCATGAGGATAGAGGTATCGTCGCGGCCCGCCGAGACCAGCACCGATTGCGCCTCGGCAATGCGGACGTCGACCAGCGTATCGTCGTTCGACGCATCGCCTTCGAGAACGTTACAACCCGCCGCCTCAGCGGCGTTGATACGGTTCCGTGCCTGATCGATCACGACGATGCACGAGGGGTCGGTGCCCCGCGCTATCAGCTCCTTGACCGCCTCGCTGCCGCTGATGCCATAGCCGAGCACGACGATATGGTTGGTGAGCTTTGCCTGGATACGGGCCATACGCCATTTTTCCCATGTGCGCTTGAGGACGAAATTATAGGCGGTGCCGACAAAGATGAAGAGCACCATGATGCGGATCGGGGTGACGATTACCGCCTCGATCAATCGCGAGCGGTCGGACACCGGCGCGATGTCGCCAAAGCCGGTCGTGGTGACCGAGATCATCGTGAAATAGACGACGTCGAGGAAGCTGATGTGGCCGTCGTGGCTGTCCTTCAGCCCCGCGCGGTCGATCCAGTGAACGAGCACGACGATCGCGATCAGGAAGAAGGCGACGCTGAGCCGCGTGATGACGTCGGCCCAGATCGGCCATTTGCTCGCGCGCTTCAGCAGGTGGAAGCCGCTCTGGATATGGAGCTTGGGGTTCGGCCGCTTGCTCATCGCGGCCCTTGTGCCAAAGCCGCGCGCGGAACGCTAGCCGCCATAGGCGCCGCGTAGCGCGGCGAGCGAGGCGTCGTGGGTCAGGTCGAGCTGGAGCGGGGTGACCGAGATATAATTGTCGTCGATCGCCTCGAGGTCGCTGTCGTGCGCGAGGCTGTGTTCGATGCCGTGGAGGCCGAACCAGTAATAGCGGTAACCGCGCGGGTCGGTGCCCTCGACGATCGAGCCGCGGCCATAATCGTGGAAGCCCTGGCGGGTGACGCGGATGCCGCGGACTTCGGCCGCGGGGATCGCGGGGAAGTTGATGTTGATCAGCGTGCGCGGCGCCATCTCCATGTCGAGCAGCGGGCGCAGTACCTTGGCGCCCCAGACTTCGGCCGCCTCGAACGGTACGCTGTCGCCCATGCCTTCCTTGGCGTAAACTTGGCTCAGTGCGATCGCGGGGATGCCGGCCAACGCGCCCTCGATCGCCGCCGAGACGGTGCCCGAATAGGTGATGTCGTCGCCGAGGTTGGCGCCGCGGTTGACGCCCGACAGGATCAGGTCGGGTTTTTCGGGCATCAGCTTGCCGATCGCCATCATCACCGAATCGGTCGGCGTGCCGCTGCACGACCAGCGCCGTTCCTCGTGCTGGCGGATACGTACCGGGCGCGACAGGGTGAGTGAGTGGCCGGCGCCCGACTGCTCCTCGGCGGGCGCACAGACCCAGATATCGTCCGAAAGCTGGCGCGCGATCGCTTCGAGCACCGCCATGCCGGGTGCGTGATAGCCGTCGTCGTTGGTGAGGAGGATGCGCATCAGGCGATCGGCTCCAGTTTCGTGATCCCGCCCATATAGGGCAGAAGCACCGCGGGAATATCTACGCTGCCGTCGGCCTGCTGGTAATTTTCGAGGATCGCGACGAGCGTGCGCCCGACCGCAAGGCCCGAGCCGTTGAGCGTGTGGACGAACTCGTTGCCCTTCACATCCTCGCGGCGGAAGCGGGTGTTCATGCGTCGCGCCTGGAAATCGCCGCAGTTCGAACAGCTCGAAATCTCGCGATAGGCATTTTGTCCCGGCAGCCAGACTTCGAGGTCATAGGTCTTGCGCGCCGCAAAGCCCATGTCGCCGCTGCACAGCAGCATCTTGCGATACGGCAGTTCGAGCGCTTCGAGGATTGTTTCGGCCGCGCGCGTCTTTCTTTCGAGCTCCGCGTCGCTGTCTTCGGGGCGGACGATCGAGACGAGCTCGACCTTCCAGAACTGGTGCTGGCGGATATAGCCACGCGTGTCGCGCCCCGCCGACCCGGCTTCGGAGCGGAAGCAGGGAGTGAGCGCGGTCATGCGGATCGGGAGGTCTGCCTCGGGCAGGATTTCCTCGCGCACCGCGTTGGTCAGGCTCATCTCGGAGGTCGAGATCAGCCAGCGGCCGTCGGTGGTCTGGAACAAATCCTCGCGGAATTTCGGGAGCTGCGTCGTTCCGTAAGCCGCCTCGTCGCGCACCATCAGCGGCGTCGCGCACTCGGTATAGCCCGCGTCGATCGTCTGCCTGTCGATCATGAACTGGCCGAGTGCACGTTCGAGCCGCGCCATCTGTCCCTTCAGGAAGGCGAAGCGCGCGCCCGACATCTTGGCCGCGGTCTCGAAATCGAGGCCGAGCGCGGGGGCGAAGTCGGCATGTTCCTGCGGCGCGAAGTCGAAGCTGCGCGGCGTGCCCCAGCGTGAAATTTCGACATTGCCCTCTTCATCCTCGCCCTCCGGAACATCGGTGGCAGGGATATTCGGTAGCGCGGAAAGCAGGTCTTGCAGCGCGGCAAGCTGTTCGCGTTCGGCGTCTTCCTTGGCGGGAAGCGCGGTCTTGAGCTCGGCGACCTCGGCCTTCAGCGCCTCGGCCTTGTCCTTGTCGCCCTGCGCCATTGCCTGGCCGATCAGCTTCGATGCCTCGTTGCGGCGCGCGAGCGACCCCTGGATCTCGGTCTGCAATGCGCGCAGCGACGCATCGGCCGCCACGATCCGGGCGGACAGGGGGTCGAGGCCGCGGCGCGCGAGGCCGGCGTCGAACGCTTCGGGATTTTCCCGGATCAGGCGGATATCGTGCATGGCGGCGCTATGGCGTTGCCGCCCGCGCCGCGCAAGTCCGTCGTGCCGCTTTGGCCATTGCGACAGAGTCCGGTTGGCGCGCTCGGCGTGTCCTTCCGGCGTAAAAAAGGGCCGCCCCGAAAGGCGGCCCTTAGTTCGGTGGTCCGGGTTAGCCCCCCAAACCGCCAGTGGATCTCTGTTAGGCCGCGTTGGCGTCGTCGTCGTTGCGGTTCGCCGCGCGGCGGCGCGCGACGAGCGCGGCTGCTGCTGCGCCGAACAATAGCATCATCGGCGGTGCCGGAACAGGGGTCGGATCGCCCGATGAGCTGCTCGTGCTGCCGCCCGAGCTCGATGACGACGACGAACTCGACGACGAGCTGCTCGACGAGGATGAGGAGCTGGAGCTGCCGGTCGAACCGAAGCTGCTGGTGCTACCGGTCGCGCCCGACGAGGTACCGCCACTCGAAGAGCTGCTCGACGAAGACGAGGAACTCGACGACGAGGACGAACTGCTCGAACTGCCGCCGCGCGACGAGCCACCCCAGCCCGAACTGCCCTTCGACGAGCTGCCCCATCCCGAGCTGCCCTTCGATGAGCTGCCGCCCGACGACGACGAGCTCGACGAAGACGAGGACGACGAGGAGCTCGACGACGAGCTGCTGCTCGACGACGAACTGGTGGTCGAGGTCGTGGTGCTCACATTGCCCGAGCTGGTCGAGGTCGTCGACACATTGCCCGACGAGGTCGTGCTGACGTTGCCCGAACTGGTACTGGTGGTCGAGACGTTGCCCGACGACGTCGATGTCGTGGTCGTGGTCGTCGTCGTGCTGCCGCTCGACGACGGCGGCGGCGGATCCGGGGGTTCGGGGTCGCCGCTCGAGGTGGGCGGGGCGGGCGGGAAGCCGTCGCTGCTGCCGCCGCTCGTCGTCGTGGTGGTCGTGATCACGACACCGCCGCTACCGCCGCCGCTGCTGCTGCCGCCAAAGAAGCCGCCAAAAAAGCCGCCGCCGAAACCGCCGCCAAAGCCGCCGCCGACGACGGTCACGCCGCCGCCGCTGCTGCCGCCCTGAAAACCCGTCTGCGGGAAAGGTGCGTAGGGGATCGGGGGCAGGGGGATCGTCTGCGTGACGACCTGCTGCTGCGGGGTCGCAGTGCGAATCACGCGCTTCGTCGTGACGACGCGGCGCACGCGCTTGACCGGCTTGCGCGCCGCATGGCGCTTGCGCACGACCTTCTTGCCGACGCAGGGCTTGCACGATTGGACTGTCTGCGCGCGCGCCTTCGGAACGTCGGCGATCTGCATCGCGCCGCTACCGATGATTGCGCCGCCGCAGGTGCAGGCGCAAAGCTTGGCAAGGGCCATTCGGATAGACATAGGTTTCTCTTTCTTTCCCGTTGCAGGTGCAAAGCGCCACCGACCGACACCCGATTTCACCTTCGCTATAACCGAAAAGGCCAAAGCTTTGTGAACGCGGCAATTGCGTTAACCGCGTTTGCCTGTCCGAGAGCGGGAAATGGGACGCGGAATCAACAAAAATCACAGTATCTGTCCCAAAACAGAACGGATTCTGCAACAATTCTATGCGATTGGTTAACCTTCGGACCTAAATCGCCGCACCGCGAGGCGCGTCGCCCGATCGCGATCGGGTTGCAGAATCGCGCTTGCGGTCGCGCCGGTTCATCCCCGCTTCACGGGTCGTCGTTATCCGCTGCTTCGGCGCTTGTATCGTCGCGAGCGGCTGGTTATAGGCGCGCCTCTCCCCGCACCGCATGGCGGTTCGCGGGGTGACAGGAAAGGACGCGAGAGCCCCTCATGCCGACCAAGATTGCCGACGTTGGCGCTGACGCGCTTCGCGAAGCCAAATCCAATCTCGATTCGGATTACGTCCCCAGCGACGACGAAGAGTTTATGAACGAGCGGCAGCAGGATTATTTCCGCGGTCTGCTCCTCGCCTGGAAAAAATCGATCCTCTCCGAATCTGAATCGACGCTGGCGCATCTTCAGGACGGCCCGCTGCGCGAACCCGACCTCGCCGACCGCGCGTCGAGTGAAACCGACTGGGCCATCGAACTTCGCACCCGCGATCGCCAGCGCAAGTTGATCGCCAAGATCGATTCGGCGATCCGCCGCATCGACGAGGGCGAATATGGCTATTGCGCGGTGACCGGTGAGCCGATTTCGCTCGCACGCCTGCAGGCGCGCCCGATCGCGACGATGACGCTGGAAGCGCAGGAGCGTCATGAGCGCAACGAACGGATTTCGCGCGAAGATTGATCGTGTGGCGCCGCGGCGCCCTATTTACGATTCCGCAACGACCGGGTCCTAGATTCGCCGCCTCAATGACTTGAGGAATGGGGCGCAAATGGATTCGCAACGACCGGCATCGGTGGACGAGGAAGTCGCGGCACTGTCACGCGGTGCCGATCGCGACAGCCTGTTCCTGCAGGCCAGCCTGATCCTGCCCGGCGCGAACCCGGTCACGGTGCGCGTGCGCAACCTGTCGCCCGGCGGGATGCTTGCCGAAGCGAGCGTAAATGTCGCACAGGGCGAAGCGGTCCAAATCGACCTGCGCAATGTCGGCCCGGTTGCAGGCCGCGTTATCTGGGCGGGCGAGGGCAAGTTCGGGATCGCGTTCGACCGTCCGGTCGATCCGCAGGCCGTTCGCCGTCAGGTGGTTTCGCCTTCCGATTTGCCGCCGCATCTGCGGCGCACGGGCCTCGAAAAAGGCCCCTTCTATCGCCGGCGCTGATGCGTCCTTGAACAGGGTGGCATCAGCGGGGCGATAGCGCTGGCGATCAGGCGATCGCGAGCATCTCTTCCTTGAGTTTCAGTTTCTGCTTTTTGAGCTGGGCAAGCACACCGGTATCGGGGGCGGGGCGACGCTCTTCATTCGCAATTTTCACATCGAGGTCCGCGTGGCGGGACTTCAGGGTGGAAAGGTGCGACGTGCTCATTGGCATTCTCCTTTTCGACTCGATGGGCAGGACGAAGTAAATCATGAAACGGCCGCAATGTCGTGGCGATTCGGCCAAGCGGTCCCCGTTGCGGACCAGTGGTGAACGTGGCAGGGAGGCCGTGTGAACCCGGAGGAAATTACCCAGCGCCTGGAACTGCTTCGCGTCGAGCACCGCGATCTCGACGCGGCGATCATCGCGCTTGGCACGGCGGCGGTTCCCGACCAGCTGCAGCTCGCGCGGCTCAAAAAGCGCAAGCTGCGCCTGCGCGACGAGATTGCCTGGTGCGAGGACCAGCTGCTCCCTGACATCATCGCCTGACGCGACCAAGTCGGCCGCACCGGCCCGCTTCCCCTCGCTATGCGCCTGAATCAAAACGGGACGACCAGACCCGCAGATTTCATGGTTACTGCCATTGCCGAGCTGGCCCGGGACATGGCATCCCCGTCTTCATGGTCGGTGGGCGAACAAACATGGCGGCAATCGACATCCCCGTGCAGCGGGCACAGGTCGAAAATCTCTATGTCGAGGCAATGCTGCTCGCCGACGAGGCGCACGCAGCCTTTGCCGCGCAGCGCGATCTCGGCGCGCTTGCCGGCGATGCGCTGTCGCAGATCGGCCTCGCGTGCGAATCGCTGAAGACGACGACGCGGCTGATGCACATCATCGCCTGGCTGCTCCACCGCCGCGCGATGTTCGCGGGCGACCCCGGCGCGGGGCCGAACGACAGCGCGGCGCGGATCGGTGCACCGGTTGCCGCTGACTGGGATGTATGCGCGGGTTTCGAAGAGTCGGTTCGCCGTATCGTCGCCGCCAGCGAACGCTTGTTCGAACGCATCGCGAAGATCGAAGCGGGGTGGGAAGCGCCCGCCGTCACCCCCGTGCAGCAGCTTCTCGCGCGGC
This sequence comes from Sphingopyxis sp., assembly GCF_035998905.1. GTDB lineage: Bacteria > Pseudomonadota > Alphaproteobacteria > Sphingomonadales > Sphingomonadaceae > Sphingopyxis. The sequence continues at coordinate 146,127 of NZ_DASYHG010000025.1, forward strand.
TGGAGGCACGGCTGTAATCGCTCGGCCGGCCTGCGGACCGGTCAGTCCGTCACCAGTCCCCGGGCGCCGAGCCAGCTTGCAAGTACGGCCAGATATTCAGGTGAGTCGGCCTGCTCGGTCCCGTCATATTTCGGGTCGAGCGCAACCTTTTCGTCGGCCGATATCTGCATCGCGTGATCGGCGCCCGTAACGACATGGACCTTCAGCCTGGGCATCCGCGCGGCCACGGTTTTCAGGCGCTCGACCGAACTGGTGACGGGAACGACCGCGTCGTTCGTACCGTAGAGGACGAGCATCGGTACGGTGACCGCCGTGAGGTTGGTCAGCGGATCATTCTCGATCTCCTTACGCCATCCCGAAACCTCCCGGTCGCGCACCGTCTCGCCCATATAGAGATATTTGAACCAGGGCTTGGTCTTGGCGCCGTCGATCATCCGCTGGGCCGCGTCCTTGCCCGCCGTGCCTCGCATATAGTCGTCGACCGCCTTCCGCGTTGCGACCATCTGGTCGATATCGGCCTGCGAATAGCCATTGGCCCGCAGATGATTGGTCGATGAGAAGATCATCTGGACGTCGGCGGTGACGACGGGCGCGGATACCGAAATCACGAACGCGATATCGGCGCTGCGCGACGCGGCGAGCGGCGAAATCCATCCACCCTGGCTCAATCCCCATGTGCCGATGCGCTTGGGGTCGATGCGGCGATCCGCCTTCAGGCTTTGGACCGCGGCGATCGCGTCGTCGGCGAGGATCGTGAAATTTCCCCCCGCGTCTTTTGTCCCCGACCGTCCCGAGCCGCGCCGGTCATAGGTGAAAACGGCAATCCCCAACGCGGGCAGCACCGTTTTCAGATGATCGTAGAGCGACGCGCTGCCGAGCGGCGAGGATGCGCTGTGCGTGACCACGATCGCGGCCACCGGCTTGCTGCTGCGCGGCAGGTAAAGCGTTCCCGAAAGCTCGGCGCCGCCACTGGTGAACCGGCGCTCCTCGGCCATGACGACGGTTGTTGCTGGAGCGCTCCACGGCACGTCGGGCGCGGTCGGCGCCGCCGAAGCCTGCTGCGATGAGCAAAGAAATGCGGCGATTGCGTAAAGGGCGATGGGGGGGCGCATCGATCGATCTCCGGTTGGGCGAACGGGCGTCATTGTGGTTGAGAACCCAGCCATTCGACCCACGCGCCATGGGCATGGGCGCGGCCCAGCATCCGCGGCGCATCGCCGTCCGGCCAGTAACGCACGACCAGCTCGTGATGGTGCACGGTGCGATTGGCTTCGAGCGCGATCCATGCGAGCGGTTTTTCGGCAGTCGCGCGCGCGCCCGCGGCTTCCATCGCTGCGGTGACCCGCGCCTGCTGGTCGGCGGGGACATATTGCCAGACGATCGAGTGCATCAGCACCCGCGTCGTCCCATCCGCCTGCGGCCGCGCAAGTTCGGCCTCGACGAAATCGGCGGCGTTGGCGCGGATAAGTTGCGGCGGTTCCTCGGTCGCCGCGGCGATCGCCGCTTCCATGCGCGCAAAGCGGATATGATGTTCGGGCCAGATATAGGCTTTCAGCCGCAGCGCCTGCGCCGGGTCGGTCAGGTCGACGGGCGCGACGTCGCACCCCTTCAACCCGGTAAAGCCAATATCGTGTATGGGTGGATGGTCACCGCGCCATTCGGGCGCGAAGGCCATCGCGCCCGGCTGCGGGCCGACATGCACGCCGCCAAGGTCATAATGATAGCGGTCGATCATCAGGTTGATCCCCGCGCTCGAACCGATCTCGAGGCAATCGAAATGCGGCGGCAGACCCTGGTCGGCGAGCCAGAGCATCGCCGCGATGAAGTTCGATGAGCGCCCCGCCTCGTTGGTCTGCGGCGGCCCGTCGAGCCAAGGGAGGAGCGCCGCCTCGTGGCGATGGACAGCACCCGCAACGATCGCGGTGTCGTTGATATCCTCGGCGTCGGCATAGATCGGCGCAAGTTCGTCGGCGGCGCCCGACAGGTGCAGCGCATGGATGCCGCCGGCGGCGCGCAGCGGCAGCGCATCGGCGAGCGGGGGCCCTGCCCATGCGGCGATGCGGCGCGCAAATTCGCTTGCGGGCTTGTCGAGCAGCGTGGCGAGTGCGGCGACGACGCGCGCGGTGACCCGCGCATCATTATGGCGGCAATAGGCGACCTGATTGGCAAAGGCGGTGCGAACGGCCTTTGGACCCGTTTCGGCCATGTCGACGAACTCGTAGCGCTCGCTCATTGCCCTTTTTCCTCTCGCCGCTTATGGGCGCGCAAGCTTATGCCCGAACCGATCATCTTTGCCATCCCGAAAGGGCGCATCCTCGACGAGGCGCTGCCCTTGCTTGCGCGCGTCGGGATAGAGCCGTCCGACGAGTTTTTCGACAAGAAAAGCAGGGCGTTAGTTTTTGGGACAAATCAGCCGCATATCTCGCTGATCCGCGTCCGCGCCTTCGACGTCGCGACCTTTGTCGCGCATGGCGCGGCGCAGCTCGGCATCGTCGGTTCGGACGTCGTCGACGAGTTCGATTATTCGGAGCTTTATGCGCCCGTCGACCTCGGTATCGGCCATTGCCGCCTGTCGCTCGCGGGGCCGGAGGGCAGCGCGCCACCGGGACTCGGCGAAAGCCACATTCGCGTCGCAACCAAATATCCCGGAACCACGCGCCGCTGGTTCGAGGCGCAGGGTATCCAGGCCGAGTGCATCAAGCTCAACGGCGCGATGGAGATTGCGCCGAAGCTCGGGCTCGCCTCGCACATCGTCGACCTTGTCTCGACGGGGCGCACGCTCGTCGAAAATGCGCTCGCCGAGCAGACCATCATCAGCGAGGTGTCGGCGCGGCTGATCGTCAACCGCGCCGCGTTCAAGCTGCGCTCGGCCGAGGTGCCGGCGCTCGTGGAAAAATTCCGGCAGGCGGTGGGCGATGCGGCGGCTTGATGCTTCCGAACCCGGCTTTGCGGCCGAGTTCGACGCGCTGGTCAATGATCGGCGCGAGAGCGCGTCCGACGTATCGGCCGACGTCGCGGCGATCATCGCGCGGGTGAAGGCCGAGGGCGACGCCGCGCTCGCCGACTATACCGCGAAGTTCGACCGCTTCGATTTGGACGCGAGCGGCTGGAGCATTTCGAAGGAAGAATGCGCGGCGGCCTATGAAGCGCTGGCGCCCGATCTGCGCGATGCGCTGAACCTCGCCGCCGATCGTATCCGAGCCTATCATGCGGCGCAGCTTCCCGAGAACCGCGATTATCGCGACGCCACCGGCGCGCGGCTTGGGGCGCGTTGGAGCGCGGTCGATGCGGCGGGCGTGTATGTGCCGGGCGGGCGCGCAGCCTATCCTTCGTCCGTGCTGATGAACATCCTTCCCGCGAAGGTCGCGGGGGTCGAGCGCATCGTGATGATGACCCCGACGCCGGGGGGTGAGACCAACCCGGTCGTGATGGCCGCGGCGCATATCGGTGGGGTCGACGAAATCTGGCGCGTCGGCGGCGCGCAGGCGGTCGCGGCGCTGGCCTATGGTACGGACAGGATCGCACCGGTCGATGTCGTCACCGGTCCGGGCAATGCGTGGGTCGCCGAAGCGAAGCGCCAGCTTTACGGTGTCGTCGGCATCGACATGGTGGCGGGGCCGAGCGAGATCGTCGTCGTCGCCGATGCGCAGAACGAACCGCACGTCATCGCCGCAGACCTCCTGAGCCAGGCCGAACATGACCCGACCAGCCAGTCGATCCTGTTCACCGACGACGGCGATTTCGCCGATGCGGTTGCCGCCGCGGTGGCGCATGTCATCCCGACGCTGAGCACCGCGCCGACGATGCAGGCGAGCTGGGCCGACAATGGCGCAGTGATCGTCGTGCCGACGCTGGCCACCGCGATCCCCTTGTGCGACCGGCTCGCGCCCGAACATCTCGAACTCGCCGTCGATCCGGCCGAAGCCGACGCGCTGTTCGCCAAGGTGCGCCACGCGGGTTCGGTTTTCCTCGGCCGCCAGACGCCTGAAGCCATAGGCGATTATGTCGCGGGTCCGAACCACGTCCTCCCCACCGGGCGCCGCGCGCGCTTTTCGAGCGGGCTGTCGGTCACCGACTTCATGAAGCGCACCAGCTTCCTTGCACTCGATGAAGCGAGCCTTGCCGCCATCGGTCCGGCGGCGGTAGCGCTCGCCGGCGCCGAGGGGCTTCCCGCGCACGCGCTCAGCGTCCAGAACCGTCTAAAGTAGAAACGTCATGAACAAACGCACCCAGTCCCGCTCCGCCGCCCGCCTCGCCGCCGTCCAGGCGCTTTATCAGCACGAGATGGAGGCGACGCCCGTCGCCAAGCTGATCCACGAATTCCATCAGCACCGTATCGGCGCGACGATCGAGGATGCGGAATATGCCGACGCCGACACCGCCTTCTTCGACGACATTGTAAAGGGCACGCTCGCGCGCGCGGAAGAGATCGACGCGGCGATCGTCGCGCGGCTCGCGAGCGGCTGGTCGATGGACCGGCTCGACCGCACGATGAAGGCGATCCTGCGCGCCGGTTCTTACGAACTGATGGCGCGCAGTGACGTGCCCATTGGCGCGGTGGTCAGCGAATATGTCGATGTCGCCAAGGCGTTTTTCGATGCGCGCGAGGCCGGGTTCGCGAATGGCCTGCTCGACGCGATCGGCAAGGACGTGCGGAAGTAGGTCCAACCGTTGCGCAAATGCGCTCTGGCCCCCCACCATTATAGGGGCGCCCGGTTCGGTATCTTTTATACCGTAACGGTATTCGCTACGATTTGCGTATGAGCGAAGCCGATTTCATCGCCCGTCTGCGCAGCATTGCGACCGACCCCGCCGCGCGCGGGCTTGCCGACGATGCGGCGGAGTGGGAGGGGCTGGTCCTTACCCACGACATGATCGTCGAGGGCATTCATTTCCTTCCCGATGACACGCCGCAGGATGTCGCGTGGAAACTCGTCGCGGTGAACCTGTCCGACCTCGCGGCGAAGGGAGCGGCGCCGGTCGGCGTACTCGTCGGCTACAGCCTCGGCGACGAACAATGGGACGCCGCCTTTGCCGAGGGACTCGACCTTGTGCTGCGGCGGTTCGGCGTCATCCTGCTCGGCGGCGATACGGTGCGTGCGCCCGCGGGGGCGCCGCGCAGCTTCGGGCTGACCGCGATCGGCCGCGCGCCACCGGGCGGGGCGCCGACGCGTAGCGGCGCACGGCCGGGCGACCAGCTATGGGTCACGGGCACGATCGGCAATGCGGGGCTGGGTCTTGCGATGCGATTGGGACAGGTCGATCCGAACGAGACCTGCCTTTCCGCCTACAAGCGGCCGCAGCCGCAGCTGACCTTTGGCCAGGCGGTCGCGCCGCATGTCCATGCGATGATGGATGTATCCGACGGCCTGCTGATCGACGCGCAGCGCATGGCGGAGGCCAGCGGGTGCGAGCTGGGCATCATGCTGGAGGCGATCCCGCTGTCGGCGGCGTTGCTCGCGGTGCGCCCCGACGTGCTCGACACGCGGCTCGCGGCGGCGACTGCGGGCGACGATTACCAACTGCTGTTCGCCGCCGATCCGGGCAAAGCCGGGGCGATCCGCGAGATTGCGACTGGGCTGAATATCGCCGTCACCCCGCTCGGACATGCCGGTGTGGGCGAGGGGATCATGTTGACGCATCGCGCGCAGCGGATCGCGCTGCCAGCCAGTCTCGGCTTCATGCACTGATCGCAGATTTGCGGCGGTGGCGTTTTCTCCGCCGATCCGACGGAGGCGGCGCGGCAGAAAATTCTCTTTATATTCTGCTGGATGGCAGGCACAGATGCGGCGATGATCGACCGAATGATCCGGCGCTATGTTCCCCGAACGATGGTGGTGATCTGCCTTGCCGTACTTGCCGGTCTGGCTAGTCCCGCGCGGGCGGAGCCGGGGCCGCCGGTAGAGCCCGCACGCACGCAGACGGTCGATCCGGACGAAGCGCCGCCCGCAGCGTCCGACGAAGATGATGCGTCCGACGATCGCGCGGTTGCCGCTGCCGATTGCGAGGCGGGCAATGCGGAAGCCTGTACCCGGCTCGCCTATTTCCATCACGAAGGCGATGGCGTTCCCCGCGACGATGCGCTTGCCACGCCGTATTTCGCGCGCGCTTGCCAGCTGGGCGATATGACCGGGTGCGCCATGACCGGCTATGCCTATAGCCGGGGGAGCGGCGTTATCCTCTCGCACGAACGCGCGGCTGCCTATTATGCCTTTGCCTGCCACGGCGGCGAGGCAACGTCCTGCTCGAACCTCGGTCTTGCCCATATCGGCGGCGAGGGCGTTCCCAAGGATTCCAAACGCGCCGCCATGTTGTTCCGGCAGGCTTGCGATATGGGCGATGTCTCGGGATGCTCGAACCTCGGCGCATCCTATTCGCTCGGAAAGGGGCGCGCGCCGAGCCAGCGCCGCGCTGCCAAACTGTTCGAGCGGTCCTGCAAAGCCGGAGACGAACATGCCTGTTACAATCTGGGTGTCCTGCACCGCGACGGACTTGGCATGCCGCGCGACTATAAAAGGGCGATTGCGCTGTTCGAGCAAAGTTGCCGGGCCGATGACAAGTCGGCGTGCGGCAATCTTGCGCTGATGGTGAACGACGGGCGTGGCGCCCGCCGCGATCGCGGCCGGGCGCTGGAATTGTTCGACCGGGCCTGCACGATGGGGGAGCCCGAAAGCTGCTTTTCGCTGGCACGCGCCTATCAGACCGGCAAGGGCATCGACCGCGATATCGCGCGCGCCGTCGAACTGCTCGAGCGCACCCTCGAACTTGATCCCGACACCGAATCCGCCGACGAGGCGCGAAAGGCGCTGGAGGCGGCGCGCGGCACGGACACCGGAACCGGCGCGGCCGGCGCTGCGCTGAAATCACGGAAAAGTGCCGAATAACCGGGGTTGCCCTTGGCTTTCTTTCTTCCCATAACTCGGCGTCCAAATTTGGGGCGGTCGCATCAGGGGAGAGAGCGAACCGGCATCAATAAGTCGGACGTGCTCGACTGCTATCTTCTGCGTCGCCCTTCTCATGGGGAAGGAAGCAACACGCATGAATCCGGTTTTGATCGCGATAGCGTGCGGCCTGGTGGCCGTACTCTATGGATTTATTACCTCGCGGCAGGTGCTCAGCGCATCGGCGGGTAACGAAAAGATGCAGGAAATTGCCGCCGCCATCCAGGAAGGCGCCAAGGCCTATCTCGGCCGCCAATATCGCACCATTGCCATCGTCGGCGTCGTCGTCGCCATTCTTGTCGGCCTGTTCCTCGGCCCGATCTCGGCGACGGGCTTCGTCATCGGCGCTGTCCTGTCGGGCGTCGCCGGATTCGTCGGCATGAACATCTCTGTGAAAGCCAACGTCCGCACCGCGGCGGCGGCGCAGACCGGGCTGCAGTCGGGCCTGACCATGGCGTTTCGCGCCGGCGCGATCACCGGCATGCTGGTGGCGGGCCTCGCTTTGCTCGCGATCTCGGTCTTCTTCTGGTACCTTGTCGGACCCGGCGGCTACACCGTCGGCGGTGAGGACCGCACGGTCGTCGATGCGCTTGTCGCGCTCGCCTTCGGCGCCTCGCTGATCTCGATCTTCGCGCGCCTTGGCGGCGGTATCTTCACCAAGGCCGCCGACGTGGGCGCCGACCTTGTCGGTAAGGTTGAGGCCGGAATCCCCGAGGACGATCCGCGCAACCCCGCGGTTATCGCCGATAACGTCGGTGATAATGTCGGCGATTGCGCCGGCATGGCCGCCGACCTGTTCGAAACCTATGTCGTCACCGTCGGTGCCACGATGGTGCTGATCGCGCTGCTGCTCAAGGGCGCGGGCGACCAGCTCGTGCCGCTGATGACGCTGCCGCTGCTGATGGGCGGCGTGTGCATCGTCACCTCGATCATCGGCACCTATTTCGTGCGCCTCGGCTCGTCGAAGAATGTCATGGGCGCGATGTACAAGGGCTTCCTCGTCACCGCGGTCCTCTCGATCCCGGCGATCTGGTTCTCGACCCAATATGCGCTCGGCGACATGAGCACGAATATCACCGGTACCGAGTTCAACGGCGAAGACCTGTTCTTCTGCTCGCTGCTCGGCCTCGTCATCACCGGGCTGATCATCTGGATCACCGAATATTACACCGGTACCAACTATCGCCCGGTGCGCAGCATCGCCAAGGCATCGGAAACGGGCCATGGCACCAACGTGATCCAGGGCCTCGCCATCAGTCTTGAATCGACCGCACTGCCAACGCTCGTCATCTGCGTCGGCATCATCGTTGCCTACCAGACTGCCGGCATCATCGGCATCGCATTCGGCGCCACCGCGATGCTCGCGCTCGCGGGCATGGTCGTCGCGCTCGACGCTTATGGCCCGGTCACCGACAATGCCGGCGGCATTGCCGAAATGGCGGGTCTCGACGATTCGGTTCGTGAAAAGACCGACCTGCTCGACGCGGTGGGCAACACGACCAAGGCGGTGACCAAGGGCTATGCCATCGGTTCGGCGGGTCTCGCAGCGCTGGTGCTGTTCGGCACCTACACCGCCGACATTGCCGAATATTCGGCGAAGCTCGGTATCGACGCGCCGCTGACCTTCTCGCTGTCGTCGCCCTACGTCATCGTCGGGCTCCTGCTCGGCGCGCTCTTGCCGTACCTTTTCGGTGCGATGGGCATGACCGCCGTTGGCCGCGCGGCGGGCGAGGTGGTCAAGGATGTTCGCGACCAGTTCAAGAACAACCCGGGCATCATGACGCATGAATCGAAGCCCGATTACGCGCGCACGGTCGATCTGGTGACCAAGGCGGCGATCAAGGAAATGATCATTCCCTCGCTGCTGCCGGTGCTCGCGCCGATCGTCGTCTATTTCGTGATCCGCGGTGTCGCGGGTCCGGCTGCGGCGTTGGAGGCGCTCGGTGCGCTCCTGCTCGGCGTGATCGTCGGCGGGCTGTTCGTCGCCATCTCGATGACCTCGGGCGGCGGCGCATGGGACAATGCGAAGAAGTATATCGAAGACGGCAACCACGGCGGCAAGGGCAGCGAGGCTCACAAGGCCGCGGTGACCGGCGACACCGTCGGCGACCCGTACAAGGACACCGCGGGTCCGGCGGTCAACCCGATGATCAAGATCACCAACATCGTGGCGATCCTGCTCCTCGCGGCTCTGGCGCACGGCGCGGCTTAGGCCGCACCGCCTGCGGGCGAAAGAAAGCCCCGCCGGAACGATCCGGCGGGGCTTTTTCGTGTCCCGACGCCGTCCGTCGCGAACCTCGGATACGCGATATTGCTATCGCCCTGCCGCAGCCATAGGCTGTCCATCGGGTAGGCATCGGCCTGACCGGGGACATTTTCGGCGCCTTGTCGGCGCGTCGGATTGGGGGAGGCGATGATGATCCGAAATTGGATGGTTTGTGGAATTTTGTCCGGCGTTCTGCTGGTTTCGGCGCCGGCTCAGGCGGCACCGGGGGAGGTCGTCGCGGCGGTACAGAAGGGCCGCGTTGCGACTGCAGCCTTTGGTAAACGCCCCTTCATGCGCGATCCGCAGCTCTCGCCCGACGGCAGCAAAATTGCCGTGATGATGAGCGTTAACGGTGTCGACAATCTGGGCGTCATCGACCTCGGTACGCCGGGGACCAAACCGACATTCTTTGTCCGGGCCGAGGAGTATCGGGAAACGGGCGATCGCACCGTCGGCAGCTGGCGCTGGGTGGGGAACCGGACCGTCGTGTTCACCGTGCTGTCGCGCGAGAATATCTTCGGACAGCGCGCCGAGTTGCGACGCCTGGTGGCCTATGATCTGGAAAGCGGCAAGTTGACGCCCCTGGCGTGGGAGGGCACGACCGTCGATGGCGGCAACATCGTGCATGTCGATCATGCGGCGGAGACGGTGATGATCCAGCGCGGCGCCTTTCGGAACCAGCAGCGCGAATTCCGGCCCGAGGTCATCAATGTCATGGTTCGTACCGGCGAGTTCAAATCGGTGATGCGTCCCAATGTCTTTGTCAGCCAATGGATTGCCGATGGGGCGGGGACGATCCGTGCCACCACCGGCGATGATGACAATGGCAAGCTGCGCGTCATGTACCGGCCGGACGACCGCGCGACGCTGAAGACCGTCGTGAACGAAAAGGACCCGACCTTCACCGGCAGCCAGATAGTCCCCGACATCTTCCTCAAAGAACCCGACATGGCGGTCGTCAGCAGCAACAAGGACGGGTTCCGCAAAATCTACAAGGTCAATATGCAGACGATGGAGATCGCGGGGAAACCGATCTTCGAAGTGCCGGGCCACGATGTCGATGGGCCGATCGAGAATTGGAGCGGCGATGCCCTGCTGGGCGTCAATTACACCGACACGCGCGAGCGGGTGAAATGGCTCGATCCCCGGCTGGCAGAGATACAGAAATTCTTCGATGAAGACTTCGGCGAGGGCAACAGCCGGATTCGCTCCGCGAACAAGGATTACACCCGGCTGATCCTGTTCATCGCGAAGCCCAACGCACCCGGTGGCTATTATCTGTACGATACCGAGACGGGGAGCTTGCGGTTGCTCGGCTGGTTTCACCCCGTCCTGCACGACGCTGAACTGAATCCGACCGAAACGATCCGCTACAAGGCGTCCGACGGCATGGAAATCCCTGCCGTGGTCACCTATCCACGCCACCGCAAGCATCGCGCCGGACTTCCCGTCGTTGTCATGCCGCATGGCGGCCCCTTCGGTGTCCGCGATCAGGAGGAGTTCGGCGTTTTTCCCTGGCATCAGGCGATCGCCGAGCTGGGCTATGTCGTGATCCAGCCCAATTATCGCGGCTCGGGCGGATATGGAAAGGATTTTGTCCTCGAAGGGCGCAAACCCAACGGCTATGGCAATCGGATGCAGGCCGATCTGAACGACGCGGTGAGCTGGTTTGCGGGGCAGGGGCTGGTCGACAAGAATCGCGCCTGCGTCATGGGGTGGTCCTATGGCGGCTATGCCAGCGCGCGCGGGGCGCAGCGCGATCCCGGGGTGTGGAAATGCGCCATCGCCGGGGCCGGGGTCTATGATTTTCCGATGATGAAGCAGTTCGACATCAGCACCTTCGGCAGTTTCGGCGCCAGTTACCAGGCGACTGCCGACGACCTATCGGCAATATCCTCGGCGCGCCATACCGATACCCCATGGTCGCCGATCCTGATCGTTGCGGGGGTGCGAGACGAGCGTATTCCGATCGAACAGTCACGGGCGCTGGTGTCGCGGCTGAAGGGCGCTGGCAAGAAGGAAGGGACCGACTTCCGTTACGTCGAACAGCCCAAGGGGACGCACAACCTGCCGTACGAGGAATTGCACATCGAGTGGCTGGTCGAGTCCGAGAAATGGCTCGAGCGCTTCAACCCTGCCTACATCGCGAGCGATCCCGACAAGGCGCTGCCGGTCGTGGTGACTGCGGAGGTGAAATAGCGCAGACCGACGGGGTCAGGTCATGCCGCCGACACCTTCATCTGCTGTGCATAGCCTGCCTGCACCATCGCGCTCATCCGGTCGAACAGGGCGTCGGGGTCGTTGCGGCGTAGCGTGGCGATCGCCGCTTCGGCACCCTCTGCGACCACGAGTTCGCGTGTCCCGGCATCGACCGCGGCGAGCATCTGCGCCGCCGCGTCGTCGGGCGACAGGCCATTGTCGATCGCAGCGTCGCTTTCCCCGCGCACGCTGCCGTCGGCGTTCAGCGCGTTGCGGCTGACATTGGTGCGCACCGATCCGGGCGCGACGACGAGCACTTTCAGTCCGAGATGCTCATTTTCGGCGCGCACCGCGTCGTGATAGCCGATGATGCCGTGCTTCGCCGCCGAATAGGCGCTGCGCAGCGGCACGCCGGCGATGCCCGCAACGCTCGATATGGCGATAATCTGGCCGCCGCCCGCACCTACCATGCGCGGCAGCAACGCCTGTGTAAGCGCGATCGGGGCGAGCAGGTCTACCGCGATGATTTGTTGATAAACTGCGAAATCGGTTTCGATCGCAAGGCTGCGCTGCGAGATGCCGGCGTTGTTGACGAGCCCGTCGATACGCCCCTGCCAGCCCCATGCCCGATCGGCAATCGCGGGGAGGGCATCATAATCGGTCGCCTCGAACGGCAGGATAAGCGTCTCGGTGGCGCAGTCGGCTGCGACGGCTTCGAGCGCCGCGACGTTGCGGCCCGAGAGGACCAGCTTCGCCCCGCGTGCGGCCAGCGCCCGCGCCAATGCCGCGCCGATTCCCGACGAAGCTCCGGTAATCCACCAGACTTGATCCTTCATATCGTCATCCCCATCTTGCTTTTGTCCCAGCGTGAAACGTCGTTTGGAACGCGTCAAGGCGCCCAGCCGCGGATTTCCGCGCAGGGGTGGCAATTTTGTTGCGAATCTGTTATAATAAATATCAACGCGCCGACACTCTGCCTCTTCCCGTCACTGGGCTGGGGCGCTTTCCGGCGTTCCGATGGAGCCATATCCCTTGTCACTCTGACTGGCTAGCGCCGCCCGAATGCAAATCCCCCTCCGCGAGAGGGCGGGATGCGCCGGTGTTGTCGCACTTTCAGATCGGGGTCAAGGCACAAGAAAAGGAATTTGCATGTCCGTGAACACGCTCTTGTTCGAAGTCGGTGATTATGTCGTTTATCCCAAACATGGCGTGGGGCGCGTCATCGAGTTGCAGCGGTCGGAGATCGCCGGAATGCAGCTCGAACTGTATGTCCTGCGCTTCGAAAAGGAAAAAATGACGCTTCGCGTGCCGACGAACAAGGCCGAAGGCGTGGGCATGCGCAAGCTGTCGTCGGACAAGACGCTGAAGGAAGCGCTGCAGGTCCTGACCACCAAGCCCAAAGTGAAGCGCACCATGTGGTCGCGCCGCGCGCAGGAATATGAAGCGAAGATCAACTCGGGTGACCTCGTGTCGATCGCCGAAGTGACCCGCGACCTGTTCCGCGCCGACGACCAGCCCGAGCAGAGCTATTCGGAGCGCCAGATCTTCGAAGCGGCGTCGAGCCGCCTCGCGCGCGAACTCGGCGCGATGGAAGAAAGCGACGAAAAGACGGCGCAAGCGAAGATCCTCCAGATCCTCAACGAGCATGCGCCGCTTTACTACGCCGAAAAGGTGTAATCGCGTCCACTGCGATGAAGGAAAGGGCGGTCTGGTAGGGCCGCCCTTTTCGATTCAGGGATAGGTCGCGCTCACGAAATAGAGCCCGTCGGGCGGTGCGTTCAGCCCCAGCGCATTGCGGTCGGCGGCATCGAGCGCAGCCTTTAGGTCGCGCGCCGACCATTTGCCATAACCCACCAGCGCGAGACAGCCGACCATCGAGCGCACCTGATGGTGGAGGAAACTGCGCGCCGCGGCTTCGACGATTAACTCCTCGCCGTGGCGGCTGACTGACAATTTATCGAGTGTCTTCACCGGGCTTTGCGACTGGCAATGCGCCGAGCGGAAGGTTGTGAAATCGTGCAGCCCGATCAACTGCTGCGCCGCTGCATGCATCGCATCGGCATCGAGCGGGCGGGCGACCTGCCAGGACAGGCCCTTATCCCACGTCAGCGGCGCGCGGCGGTTGACGATGCGATATTCGTACGACCGGCCGATACAGGCAAAACGCGCATGCCAGTCGTCGGGGACGATCTCGCACGCGACCACCGCGACCGGCGCGGGACGAAGCTGGGCGTTGAGCGCCTCGGTCAGCTTGAACGGGGTCAGCGGCTTTTCGATATCGACATGCGCGCGCATCGCGATCGCATGAACGCCCGCGTCGGTGCGTCCGGCGCTGAATACCTGCACTTCCTCGGCGGTGAAACGATGGATCGCTTCCTCGATCGCCTGCTGGACGCTGGGGCCGTGCGCCTGCCGCTGCCAGCCCATGAACGGGCGGCCGTCATATTCGATCGTGAGCGCGAAACGGGTCATGCGAGCCGCGTGCCCGCCGGAATCGCCCGCCCGCGGAGGAGTTCGGCGGCGTCCATCGGCGGCTTCCCGGCTCGCTGGACGCGCGTTGCGCGGATCGCAGCGGGGTTGCAGGCGATCGCCAAGCTATCGTCGAGCGTGACACCCGGCGCGGCGCCCGCGACCGTATCCGACGGATGGACGACGTCGGCGGCGAGGATCTTGTAACGCTCGCCTTCGAGTTCGAAGAAGGCGCCCGGCACCGGGTTGAACGCGCGTATTTGCCGCTCGACCTGCACCGCGCTGGTCAGGAAGTCGAGCCGCGCTTCGCTCTTGTCGATCTTGGCGGCATAGGTGACGCCTTCATCGGGCTGCGGCATGGGCGGAAAGGCGTGGAGGTCGCTCAGCACGCGCCGCATCATTAATGCGCCCATTTCGGCGAGTTCGTGGGTCAGCACGCCCGCACTCTTGCGCGCGGCGGGCGTCGTTTCGATTAGCCGCATCGCGCCGGTATCGAGCCCCGCGTCCATCTGCATGATCGTCACGCCCGTTTCGCCATCGCCCGCGAGGATCGCGCGCTGCACCGGCGCGGCGCCGCGCCAGCGCGGCAGAATCGAGCCATGGACGTTGAGGCATCCTTCGCGGGGGGCATCGAGGATCGCTTGCGGCAGGATCAGGCCATAGGCCGCGACCACCGCGATATCGACGTCGAGCGCCGCGAACTCGGCCTGCGCCTCTTCGTTCCGCAGGCTCTTCGGCGTGCGCACGGGAAGGCCATGTTCCTCGGCCCATACCTGTACCGGGCTCTTCTGCAATTTCTTGCCGCGCTGCGCCGGGCGCGGCGGCTGCGTATAGACGGCCACGATTTCGTGCCCCGCCGCGTGGAGCGCGGCGAGCGTCGGTACCGCAAAGGGCGGCGTTCCCATAAAGGCGATGCGCATTGTCATTTCTCGCGCGCCGCTTAAGACGATCCGTCATGGCATCGCAAGAGATTGAAGCGCTCGTCCAGCAACTCGCCCGCCTGCCGGGCCTCGGCCCGCGCTCGGCACGGCGCGCTGTGCTGCACCTGATGAAGAAGCGCGAGAGCAGCTTTGCGCCCTTGCTTGCGGCGCTTCAGACCGTGTCCGAACGGCTGGTCACCTGCAGCATCTGCGGCAATGTCGACACGCAGGATCCGTGCGCGATCTGCGCCGACCCGCGCCGCGACGCGCGGAGCCTGTGCGTCGTCGAGGAGGTGTCCGACCTCTGGGCGCTCGACAAGTCGCGACTGTTTCCGGGAAAATATCATGTGCTCGGCGGGCGGCTGTCGGCGCTTGAAGGAATTCGCCCGCAGGATCTCAGCATCGAGGCCCTCGTGGCGCGTGTCGCTGCGGGCGGGATCGACGAGGTCGTGCTCGCGATGAACGCGACCCTCGAAGGGCAGACGACCGCGCATTATCTGGCCGAGCGGCTGGAGAGCTATCCGGTGCGGCTGACTCAGCTGGCGCATGGCCTGCCCGTCGGCGGCGAGCTCGATTATCTCGACGAAGGGACGCTGGCGCAGGCGCTGCGGGCACGGCGACCGGTGGGTTGACGTCGGGCATTCGAGTTCATACCTGCACGCCATGGCCTTACTCCCTATCATAGAGACCCCGGACCCCCGGCTGCGCGTGATTTCGAAGCCCGTCGAAAAGTTCGACGCCGAGCTCAAGACGCTGGTCGCCGACATGTTCGAGACGATGTATGACGCTCCCGGTATCGGGCTGGCGGCGATCCAGGTCGGCGTGCCGAAGCGCATCCTCGTCATCGACCTGCAGGAACCCGATCCCGACGACGAAGAGGGCAAGAAGGTGATCCGCGAGCCTCGCGTCTTCATCAACCCCGTCTTCTCGGACGAGAGCGAGGAGCATAGCGTCTATCAGGAAGGCTGCCTGTCGGTCCCCGAACAATATGCCGATGTGACGCGCCCCGCCGAGGTCACCGTCGACTGGCAGGACGAGGACGGCAAGCATCATCAGGAACGCATGACCGGGCTGATGGCGACGTGCATCCAGCACGAGCACGACCATCTGGAGGGCATCCTCTTCATCGACCATCTGTCGCGGCTGAAGCGCGAGATGGTGCTGAAGAAGCTCGCAAAGCTGCGCAAGGCGGCCTGACCGACGGACAAGCGACAAAAGAAACCCCGGCTTTCACCGGGGTTTCTTTTTGTCTGCGATATCGCTGCGGCGGTTACCCCGCCTTGGCGACGCCCACCATCGCGGGGCGCAGCAGCCGGTCCTTGAGCATATAGCCCGCCTGCATTTCCTGCACGATCGTGCCCGGCGTCTTGTCGCTCGGGATTTCGAGCATCGCCTGATGCTGGTTCGGGTCAAGCGGCAGGCCGATTGCGGCGATGCGCGTGATGCCGTTGCGTTCGAAAACGCTGAGCAATTCGCGTTCGGTCGCCTCGAGGCCGGTGATCAGCGGCTTGATGCCTTCGTCGGCGCGCTGTTCGTCGCTGAGTGCGGCGAGCGCCCGGCCAAGGTTGTCGGCGACCGACAAGATGTCCCGCGCGAACTTGGTCGCGGCATAGGCGTGCGCGTCGGCGATTTCCTTGTCCTTGCGGCGCGTGACATTCTGCGTCTCGGCGCGCGCATAGAGAAGATCCTGCTGGAGCGCGGCGACCTGTTCGGCGAGCTGTGCCAGCTCTTCATTCTCGCCGAGTGCTGCGGCCTCGGCGGCTTCAACTTCGGGGTTCGCGCCGTCGTCGACCGGCGTGTCGTTTTCAATGTTCGTCATAAACCTATCGTATCAGTCTGGAGAGCGATTGTGCGGTGAAATCCACCATGGGAACGATGCGGGCATAGTTCAAGCGTGTGGGGCCGATGACCCCGACCACGCCCACCACGCGCCCGTCCGATCCGCGATACGGAGCCGCTATCACGGACGAGCCCGAAAGCGAGAATAATTTATTCTCCGACCCGATGAAAATCCGCGTCGCGGCGCCCTCGCGCGCGCTGTCGAGCAGCCCGGCAATTTCCTGTTTGGTTTCGAGTTCGTCGAGCAATTGCCGCACGCGGTCGAGATCGCCGACCGCGCTCTCGTCGAGCAGGTTCGCCTGACCGCGCACGATCAGCACCGGGCGGTCGGCGCCGTCCGACGACCAGATGGCGAGCCCGCGCGACACCAGATCCTGCGCGGCGCGGTCGATCGCGATGCGCTCGGCCTCGATCTCGCGCCGCACGCGCGCCATCGCTTCGGTCAACGTCAGGCCGCTGAGCGTCGCGCTGATGTAATTGCCCGCCTCGACGAGCGCCGAAGGGTTGAGCCCCGGCGGAATGTCGATGACGCGATTCTCGACCGCGCCGTCGCCCGCGACGAGCACGACGAGCGACTGGTTCGCCGACAGCGGGACGAAAGCGAGCTGCTTTAATACGCGCTCATGCTTGGGGACGAGGACCAGGCCTGCGCATGCCGACAGCCCCGACAGCGCCGAGGTCGCCTGCGCGAGCGCGCTTTCGATCGGCCCGGCGTCGGATAGGCTCGCCTCGATCTGCGCACGGTCCTCGGCCGAAGGTTCGGCAACCTGCATCATGCCATCGACGAAGAGGCGGAGCCCCTGTTCGGTCGGCAGCCGCCCTGCGCTGGTGTGCGGGCTCGCCAGCAGGCCATATTCCTCAAGGTCCTGCATCACGTTGCGGATCGACGCGGGTGAGAGGTTGAGCGCCGCGAGCTTCGACAGCGTGCGCGAACCCACCGGCTGTCCGGTCTCGAGATAGGCGTCGACGACCAGCCGGAACACATCGCGCGCGCGCGTGGTGAGTTCGGTGATCGGCGGGGTGGTCATACAAGGGGATTTAGGGACGGGGAGGGGATGGGGCAAGTCTCGGAGGTCCGCCGCGCGCAGGACGTGGAGAGCGCGGCAGCTAGCCGGCCTGCTTCGCCAGTTTGCCCAATCCCTTCGACAATTGCAGCGCACCGTTGAGGCGCGCGCCGGTGCTCATCCAGTCGCCGCTGATCGACAGCTTGTTGTCGGGACGGATGCGCGCGCGGCCTTTCAGCCGTTCGACATAGGCGATCAGGCCGGGGACGTTCGCGAACTGGTCGCCGTGGAAGCTGACAAGCGCGCCCTTGGTGCCGACGTCGAGCTTCGCAATGCCCGCGAGCTTGGCATTCGCCTTGATCTCCATCAGCTGGACGAGGTTGGCCGTCTCGGGCGGCAGCGGGCCGAAACGGTCGATCATCTCGGCGGCGAAGGCGTCGAGCGCCGGGCGATCCTGCGCATCGTTGAGGCGGCGGTAGAGCGCCATGCGCAGCGGCAGGTCGGGGACATAATCCTCGGGGATCAGGATCGGCGCGTCGACGGTGATCACCGGCGACAAGGCTTCGCGCGGCGGCAGCTTTCCGGCGCCTTCGGCCTTGGCGACGAGGATCGCCTCTTCGAGCATCGACTGGTAAAGTTCGAAGCCGACCTCGCGGATATGCCCCGACTGCTCGTCGCCGACGAGATTGCCCGCGCCGCGAATGTCGAGGTCGTGGCTCGCGAGCTGGAAGCCGGCACCCAGCGTATCGAGATCACCGAGCAGCTTGAGCCGCTTCTCCGCCGTGTCGGTAATCGCGCCGCCCTCGAGCGTGGTAAGATAGGCATAAGCGCGCGTCTTCGACCGGCCGACGCGACCGCGTAGCTGGTAGAGCTGCGCAAGGCCGAAGCGGTCGGCGCGGTGGACGATCAGCGTGTTCGCGTTCGGGATATCGAGCCCGCTTTCGACGATGGTGGTCGAGACGAGGACGTCATATTTGCGGTCATAGAAGGCGCTCATCCGCTCCTCGACCTCACCCGGCGCCATCTGGCCGTGCGCGACGACATATTTGATTTCGGGCACGCGCGTGCGCAGGAATTCCTCGATATCGGGAAGGTCCTTGATCCGCGGCGTGACGAAGAAGCTCTGCCCGCCGCGGTCATGCTCGCGCAGCAGCGCCTCGCGGATGACAACCGGATCCCACGGCGCCACGTAAGTCCGCACCGCGAGGCGGTCGACCGGCGGCGTCTGGATCACGCTGAGTTCGCGGAGGCCCGACATCGCCATCTGCAGTGTGCGGGGGATCGGGGTGGCGGTCAGGGTCAGGACGTGAACGTCGGTCTTGAGCTGCTTCAACCGTTCCTTGTGGACGACGCCGAAGCGCTGCTCCTCGTCGACGATGACGAGGCCGAGATTCTTGAACTCGACCGATTTGGCGATCACCGCATGGGTGCCGACGACAATGTCGATCTGCCCGTTCGACAGGCCGTCGCGCGTCTTTTGCGCCTCGCTCGCGGGGACGAGCCGCGACAGGCGGCCGATGTTGATCGGGAAGCCTTTGAAGCGCTCGACAAAGTTGGTGTAATGCTGGCGCGCGAGCAGCGTCGTCGGCACCACCACCGCGACCTGCACCCCCGCCATCGCCGCGACAAAGGCGGCGCGCAGCGCGACCTCGGTCTTCCCGAAACCCACGTCGCCGCACACCAGCCGGTCCATCGGGCGGCCCGAGGCGAGGTCGGCGAGCACATCGCCGATCGCGCGATCCTGGTCGTCGGTTTCCTGATAGGGGAAGCGGTCGGCGAAGGCGGGGTAGGCGGCGTCCTGCGCCAGCAACTCGCCCGAGCGCAGCGCGCGCTGCGCCGCGGTCGCGAGCAGTTCGCCCGCGATCTCGCGGATACGCTCCTTCATCCGCGCCTTGCGGCGCTGCCAGGCTTCGCCGCCGAGCTTGTCGAGGCCGACGCCCTCGCTTTCGCCGCCGTAGCGCGAGAGGACGTCGAGATTCTCGACGGGGACATAGAGCTTGTCGCCGCCCGAATAGGTGAGCGCGACGCAATCGTGCGGGCTGCTCCCGACCGGGATCTGGGTCAGCCCCTCGTAACGGCCGATGCCGTGGTCGAGATGGACGACGAGGTCGCCGACGCTGAGCGTCGCGAGTTCGGCGAGGAAGGCGTCGGCGCTCTTGCGGCGCTTCTGGCGCCGGACGAGGCGCTCGCCGAGGATGTCCTGTTCGGTGAGCAGGCTGATCGCGTCGCTCGCGAAGCCATGATCGAGCGGGAGGACGACCATCGCGGTCGCGCCGCCGCTTTCGGCCGATGCGGTGCCGAGCGCATCCTGCCAGCTGTCGGCGGGGGCAAGCGAGGTTACCCCATGGTCGCGCAGCAGTCCCGACAGGCGATCGCGCGCGCCGCCCGAATAGCTGGCGATGATCGTGCGCCGTCCCTTGCGCCGCTCATCGCTCAGGTGGTCGGCGACCTTGTCGTATACGTTGAGGTCGGCGGTGCGTTCTGGGGTGAAGTCGCGCGCGGCGAAGGTTTCGAGATCGACGACCGTCGCGGCGGGCGGGACATCGAACGGGGTGACGATATGGATCGGGCGCGTTTTGGTCGCTCCCGCCCATTCTTCTTCGGTCAGATAGAGCGTTTCGGGCGCGAGCGGACGATAGCTGCCGGGCGACTCGCGTTCGGCGGCGACGCGGTTCGCATGGTAATCGGCGATCGCGGCGAAGCGCGTCTCGGCGGTCGCTTCGGTGCGGTGGCCGCGCAGCACCGGGGTCGCGGGGTCGATATGGTCGAACAGCGTCGCGAGCCGTTCCTCGAACAGCGGCAACCAATGGTCCATGCCCGCCTGCCGCCGTCCGTCGCTGACCGCCTGATAGAGCGGATCGCCGGTCGACTGGCCGCCGAACAGATCGCGATACGCCGAGCGGAAACGTTTGATCGTCGCTTCGTCGAGCAAGGTTTCGGATGCCGGAAGCAGTTGCAGCGCCTTGGCGGGGCCAAGGCTGCGCTGGTCGGCGGGGTCGAAGCGGCGGATGCTCTCGATCTCGTCGCCGAAGAAATCGACGCGCAGGCCATTTTCCTCGCCCGCGGGGAAGAGGTCGAGGATGCCGCCGCGCACCGCAAACTCACCCTGATCGGCGACTGTATCGACGCGGCTGAACCCGTTCGCGACGAGCAGTTCGGCGAGCGCGTCGCGGTCGATTCGCTGGCCCGGAGCGAGCGTCGTCGCGAGCTGGCGGATGCGGAAGGGGGTGAGCGTGCGCTGCGTGATCGCGGCGACGGTGGTCAGGATCAGCTCGCCACGCTTGGCGGGAAGTTGCAATGCCGACAGCGTCGCAAGCCGATCGGCGCTGACGCGCATCGACGGCCCGGCGCGGTCGTAAGGCAGGCAGTCCCACGCCGGGAAGCGATGGACGATCAGGTCGGGCGCAAAGAAGGGAGCCGCGTCGGCGATCGCCTGCATCGCGGTATCGTCGGTGGCGACATAGACGAGGCGCTTGTCGCTCGCTCGCGCAAGGTCGGCGAGCAGCAGCGGCAGGAAGCCGTCGGCGGCGCGCGCCAGCGTCAGCGGCGCCGACGCCGATCCGATGGCGGCAAAAATGTCGGCGGCGCTTCGGGTCATGGCAGCGGGATATAGTCCAGCCGGCGCATCGCGGCGATCATGTCGGGACGGTCGAGATGCGCGGGCGGATTTCCAGTGCCGAGCGCCCACGCCATGATATCGACGTCATCCTCTTCGACGACAATCTCGTACCAGGCGATCTCTTCTTCGTTCCAGCTCGCCGAATAGCGATCGAAGAATCCACCGATCATATAATCGGCTTCGCGCGTGCCGCGGTGCCAGGCGCGAAATTTCAGGCGTTTGAGGCGGTCGGTGTGCGGCACGGGAAGAATCCTGACAGCCCATGCGGCTGGGTGTGGCGCACGGGGAACAATCTCTATAGTCAGCCCAGATAGTCATGCGACCCGAGATACTCAATCCGCTCTTTGCCGCGCTGACCGACCTCAAGGGTGTCGGGCCGCAGCTTGCCAAGCCGCTGACGCGGCTGGGCCTTGAGCGCGTCGTCGATGTGCTGTTCCATTTGCCGACGGGCCTCATCTCGCGCTTTCCGGTCGACCGGCTCGATCAGGCACAAGCCGGACAGACGATCATCGTCGAGCTGACCGCGCAGGATTATCGGCCGGGCCGCAGTCCGCGCGCGCCCTTCGGGGTCGAGGCGTTCGACGATGCGGGCGATCATGTCCGGCTCGTCTATTTCGGCCGCACGTCGGGGCTCGCGCGCAAGCTGTTTCCCTTGGGTGAGAAACGCCGCGTATCGGGTCGGCTCGATCTTTATGGCGACATGCGGCAGATCGTGCATCCCGACCATGTTGCCGAGCCGGGCGACGAGGGCGGGATCGCCGAACATGAACCCGTCTATCCGCTCACCGAAGGACTTACCAACGCGCGGCTGTCGCAATTGGGGCAGGTTGCGCTCGAACGGCGTCCCGAGCTTGCCGAGTGGATCGACGCGCCGCTGCTCGCGAACCGGAATTGGCCCGCCTGGAACGAGGCGATGGCGCGTGCGCACGCGAGCCCGCGCGACGAGGCGGCGCGCGACCGGCTCGCCTATGACGAGATTTTCGCAAGCCAGGTCGCGCTGATGCTGATCCGGCAGGGACTCCGCACGCGCAAGGGCCGACCGATCGTCGGCGATGGCCGGCTCACCGATGCGCTCAAGCTGCCCTTCGGGCTGACCGGCGCGCAGGAACGTGTCGGGCGCGAGATCGCGGGCGACATGGCGCAGGACACCCCGATGCTGCGGATGCTCCAGGGCGACGTCGGGTCGGGCAAGACGCTCGTCGCGTTGCGCGCGATGCTGGCGGCGGTCGAGGCGGGAACCCAGGCGGCGCTGCTGGCGCCGACCGAAATTCTTGCCCGGCAACATTATGCGACGCTGCAACGCATGCTCGGCGGCTTGCCCGTCAACCTTGCGATCCTCACCGGGCGCGACAAGGGCAAGGCGCGCGAATCGACGCTGATGGGACTCGCCGACGGCAGCATCGATATCCTCGTCGGCACGCATGCGATCTTCCAGCAGGCGGTCAATTATCGGGACCTCGCGCTCGTCGTCGTCGACGAACAGCATCGTTTCGGCGTCGCGCAGCGTTTGATGCTCACGCAGAAGGCGGCGCGTCCGCCGCACCTGCTGGTAATGACTGCGACCCCGATTCCGCGCACGCTGCAACTCGCCAACCATGGCGAGATGGACGTGTCGCAGATCGACGAGATGCCGCCGGGGCGCACCCCGGTCGATACGCGCGTGATCTCGCTCGACCGGCTCGACGATGTCGTGGACTCGCTCGACCGGCACCTTGCGACGGGGGCGCAGGCCTATTGGGTGTGCCCGCTCGTTGCCGAAACCGAAGGAAGCGAGCTGGCGGCTGCCGAAGATCGCGCGGCCTTGCTTCGCGCGCGGCTGGGCGAAAACCGTGTCGGTCTGGTGCACGGGCGGATGAAAGGACCCGAAAAGGATGACGTCATGGCGCGCTTCCAGGCGGGCGAGATCGGCGTTCTCGTTGCGACCACGGTGATCGAGGTCGGGGTCGATGTTCCCGCCGCCAGCCTCATGGTCATCGAGCATGCCGAGAATTTCGGGCTCGCCCAGCTTCACCAGCTGCGCGGCCGCGTCGGTCGCGGCGCCGCGAAGTCGGTCTGCCTGCTGCTCCGTTCGCAAGGCCTCTCCGAAACCGCGCGCGAGCGGCTCGCGCTGATGCGCGATACCAACGACGGTTTCGTGATCGCCGAGAAGGATCTCGAGCTGCGCGGCGGCGGCGAGTTGCTTGGACTCAAGCAATCGGGCGATGCCGACTACCGGCTCGCGACCCCCGAACAGCTCGTGCGGCTGTTGCCGGTCGCGCATGACGACGCGCGGCTGTTCGTCGAACGCGATGGCGGGATGGACGGCGCGCGCGCAGAGGCGGTGCGCCTCTGCCTCTATCTGTTCGAGCGCGATGCGGCGGTGCCGCTGCTGCGGAGTGGTTAGTTCACATCCCCGCGCGCACCCATGGCGCGGATCATCGGCAGATAATCTTCGACCGAGATCGATTTTTCGAACTGCAGACCGGTCTTGCCGCCGAGCGACCAGATGACCTTCGCCGAGGTACGGCCGATGATCGGCATTCGCAGCACAACGAGGTCGCCGATTTCCAGTCCGCGCTCGAAGCGCATCAGCATGCCGTCGGCGCTGATGTTGACGCAGGTGCACATTTCCTGCCGTCCGTCGGGCATGACGAAGGGCAGGCGGCAATAGACGTCGCTACGCGGAGCGATCCGCTGGTCGAGGCCGACATAATGGGCCTTGCTGGTGTCGATCTTGCGCATGTTCGTGGACCTTGTTGATTTTGCCATGACGATCCACCCGATTGCTGAAGAAGTCGTAAACGCTCGTCTGCGCCCTAGCGGGTCACAAGGCCATGCTTTTTTGACCCGAGGCTCAGCGGAACGGGGTTTTCGCCGGGCTGGATCTGGTGCTGCGGATCGCGAACGACGACGCCGTCGACCTTCACCGCGCCTTCGTCGAGCTTGCGGCGTGCTTCCTTGTTCGACGTGGCGAAGCCGAGTTCGCGCAGCGCATCGACGACGCTGATCCCTTCGGCGGGGGCGATCGCCTGCGGAAGGTCTCCGCCAATCTGTCCCTTTTCAAAGGTTTGCGCGGCGGTCTCTGAAGCGATGCGTGCGGCGTCCGCGCCACGGCACATCGCCGTCGCTTCGTTCGCGAGGATTTTCTTCGCTTCGTTGATCTCTGCGCCTTCAAGCGCTTCGAGCCGCGCGATCTCGTCCAGCGGCAGGTCGGTGAACAGCTTCAGGAACTTGCCGACGTCGCGGTCGTCGCAGTTGCGCCAATATTGCCAATAGTCAAAATGGGACAGTTGTTCGGGATTAAGCCAGACAGCGCCGGCGGCGGTTTTGCCCATTTTGGCGCCCGCGGCGGTGGTCAGCAGCGGAGTCGTAAGGCCAAAGAGGTCCGCGCCGTCCATCCGGCGGCCGAGTTCCATGCCGTTGACGATATTGCCCCACTGATCCGATCCGCCCATCTGAAGCCGCACGCCGCGCTCTTTCGACAGATGGCGGAAGTCATAGCCTTGCAGGATCATATAGTTGAATTCGAGGAAGGTCATCGGCTGCTCGCGTTCGAGGCGCAGCTTGACCGAATCGAAGGTCATCATGCGGTTGATCGTGAAGTGCGTGCCGACTTCCTGCAGCAGTTCGATATAGCCGAGCTGCCCGAGCCAGTCCTGATTGTCGACCATCACCGCATCGGTCGGGCCGTCGCCGAAAGACAGGAACTGCTGGAAGATGCTGAAGATCGACGCGATGTTCGCCGCGATCGTCTCGTCCGACAGCATCTTGCGGCTCTCGTCGCGTCCGGTGGGGTCGCCGATCCGCGTCGTCCCGCCGCCCATCAGCACGACGGGCTTGTGTCCCGTCTGTTGCAAGCGGCGCAGCATCATGATCTGGACGAGGCTGCCGACGTGCAGGCTGGGTGCGGTTGCGTCGAAACCGATATATCCGGGGACGACCTGTTTCGCCGCGAGCGCATCGAGCCCTTCCGCGTCGGTCGTCTGATGGATATAGCCTCGCTCGTCGAGCAGGCGCAGCAGGTCGGATTTGTAACTGGTCATAGCGGGCGGGCGCTTAGCATGGGGTTTGATATTTGGATAGCATGCGCAAAGAGCTGATCTGTCATCCGGCGACGCCGGGCAAGGCCGTGCGCGCGGTCGCCGTCGAGGTTAGTCTCTCGTTCGAGGATGGCTTTGCGCTGCGCTTCATCGTCGACGGCGCGATCTCCGCGCTGGTGCTGCCCGACGGGCAGGGCGAACTCGTCATCGCCGACAGCGCGACCGATGGCCTGTGGGAAAGCACCTGCTTCGAGGCCTTCCTGACCGAAGAGGGCGAGCCCGATTACACCGAGTTCAACTATTCGCCCGACGGCCGCTGGGCCTGTTACCAGTTCGACGATTATCGCTCGCTGCTGCGCACCGACGACCTCGCGCCGTGGGAAATGGCGGCGGAGAAGGGCGACCAAAGCTATGCGCTGCGCGTCGAGCCCGGTATCTTTCCCGACAATGGCGCAAAACTCGCGCTGTCGGCGGTGATCGAGGAGGAGGGCGGCACCAAAAGCTATTGGGCGCTCGCGCATCCGCCGGGCAAGCCCGACTTCCATCATCCCGATTGCTTTGCGCTCACGCTTGGGGCACCCGACGCGGCATGACTGTTCACTTCGGCATCGACCGCCTGCTCGCCGACCCGGCGCTTCGCAAACCGCTCGAAGGCAAGCGCGTCGCGCTGCTCGCGCACCCCGCTTCGGTCACCGCCGACCTGACGCACAGCCTCGACGCGCTCGTCGCGGCGGGGCTCGACATCACCGCGGTGTTTGGACCGCAGCATGGCGTGCGCGGAGACCTTCAGGATAATATGATGGAGTCGCCCGACTTCACCGATCCGACCTATGGCATGCCGGTGTTCAGCCTCTATGGTGAGGTGCGGCGGCCTTCGGGCCAGTCGATGCACACGTTCGATGTGATGCTCGTCGACCTGCAGGACCTTGGCTGCCGGATCTACACCTATGTGACGACGCTTCTGTATATCCTCGAGGCCGCGGCGCAGCATGGCAAGGCGGTGTGGGTACTCGACCGGCCGAACCCTGCGGGCCGCCCGGTCGAGGGCACGCGGCTTCTGCCCGGCTGGGAAAGCTTCGTCGGCGCGGGGCCGATGGTGATGCGCCATGGCCTCACGATGGGCGAGATGGGGCACTGGTTCATCCGTCACTTCGGCCTCGACGTCGATTATCGCGTGATCGGGATGGAGGGCTGGGACCCGAAAGGTCCGGGCTTCGGCTGGCCCACGGATCGCGTGTGGATCAACCCCAGCCCTAATGCCGCCAACGTCAATATGGCGCGCGCCTATGCCGGCACCGTGATGGTCGAGGGCGCGACCTTGAGCGAGGGCAGGGGCACGACGCGCCCGCTTGAGCTGTTCGGTGCACCCGATATCGACGCCAAGGCTGTGATCGCCGAGATGCAGCGTCTCGCGCCGCAATGGCTTGGCGGGTGTAAGCTGCGCGATATCTGGTTCCAGCCGACCTTCCATAAGCACGTGGGCCGGCTCAACAGCGGCGTGCATATCCATGCCGACGGGCCGTGGTACGACGACGATGCGTTCCAGCCGTGGCGCGTGCAGGCGCTGGGGTTCAAGGCGATCCGCAGCCTCTACCCGGACTATTCGATCTGGCGCGGCAAGGATTTCAAATATGAGTACACCGACGATGTGCTCGCGATCGACGTGATCAACGGCGGTCCGGGCCTGCGCGAGTGGGTCGACGATGCGGGTGCGGCGGCGGGCGATCTCGATGCGCTGGCGATACCCGACGAGGCGGGGTGGCGCGAGGAAATCGCGGATCTGCTCATTTACTGACAAAGGGGACGATGATGCACCGGAGGCAATTTCTCGGCACTGCGACTATCGCTGGCCTCGCCGCGGCCTTGCCTGTGCCGGTGCTGGCCGCGGAAACCTCTGGCCTCCCGAACCTCGCCGCCAAAGCTGTCCCGATCAGCAAGGCCGAACGCATGGCACGCATCGCCCAAGCGAAGGAGTTGATGCGCGCGAACGATATCGGTGCACTGCTGATCGAACCAGGATCGAGCCTTATCTATTTCACCGGGGTGCGCTGGTCGCGGAGCGAACGGCTGACCGCCGCGGTACTGACGCGCGAGGGCGAGGTCGCGATCGTCACGCCCTTCTTCGAAGAACCATCGGTGCGCGAAAGCCTTGGTATCGAGGCCGAGGTGCTGACGTGGAACGAGGACGAGAACCCGCTCGCAGCCGTCGCTGCATGGCTTGGCAAGCGCGGACTCTTGAAAGGAAAGATCGGGGTTGAAGAAACGGTGCGCTATTTCGCCGTCGACGGCCTTGAGAAAGCGATGCCGCAGGCGACGGTGGTCAACGGCGCGCCCGTCGTGCGCGGTTGCCGGATGCACAAATCACCCGCCGAAATCGCGTTGATGCAGATCGCCGCCGACATCACGCTCGCCGCCTATCGCCACACCGCGCCGCGGGTCGAGGCAGGGATGACACCCGCCGATATCGGAGCGATCATGAAGGCGGCGACCGTTGCGCTCGGCGGGCGCAGCGAGTTCGAACTGATCCTGCTCGGCGAGGCGAGCGCATATCCGCATGGGTCGGGCAAGCCGCAGGCGGTGAAGGACGGCGAGGTCGTGCTGATGGATTGCGGCGCGACGGTGCATGGTTATCAATCCGACATTTCGCGGACCTTCGTTTACGGCAAGGCGAGCGCGCGCCAGCGGCAGGTCTGGGACCAGATGCGCAAGGGACAGGACGTCGCGTTCGCCGCGGCCAAGCTTGGCACGCCGGCGGGCAAGGTCGACGATGCTGTGCGCGCCTATTACGAGAGCCTCGGCTGGGGCCCCGGATACAAGCTTCCCGGCACCTCGCACCGGACCGGCCATGGCATCGGGCTCGACGGCCACGAGCCGGTCAACCTCGTCCGCGGCGAAACGACGAAGCTGGCACCCGGCATGTGCTTCTCGAACGAACCCGGCATCTATATTCCCGGCGAATTCGGCATCAGGCTCGAGGATTGTTTCTACCTGACCGACAGCGGCCCGAAATGGTTCAGCGAGCCGCCGCCGTCGATCGACCGGCCGTTCGCTTAGGTTTTGCTCGATCCGCTTGTGGCGATGGTCAGACCAGCGACTTCAACCGGTCGATTCCGGTCGCCTGCCGAACGATCCACGCCGCGAGCGCATTTCCGTTCGCGCCATTGGTGAAGACGACGATCGCCCGTCCGTGCCGGGCATCGCCGACCCCCAGCGTCTTGAAAATCCCGTAATTGCTGCCGCTGTGCTGGAACAGCGGGCCTGCCGGGGACTGCTCCATTTCCCATCCCAGCCCTCGCGAGATGTCGCGCCCGCGTATCTCCAGCCGGGGGGTGAGCATAGCCTGCCGGGCCGCATCGCTGATCTCCCACGCCGCTCTCTCTGGCCGGTCCATCATGAGTGCCATGAACTTCGCATAGTCGGATGCGGTCATCAGCAATCCTCCCGCCGAATTGACGAGGAGGTCGTGGGTCGATGGCGGCGTCGCCGGATCGGTCTCTCGCATCGCTTCGACCGAATCTTCGTAGGTCCAGGACGCGATCGGTTTGCGCCGCTTCGTGGCGACCCGAAGCAGCCGGTCGCCGAGCTCGCGCGTCGGCTGGGGAGGGAGCGTCTGTTCGCCTTCCGGCGGTTCGGAATGGCCGAAGACCGCCGACCTTGCGATCTCTTCGTCCCACCCGAAGCTGCTGTGCGTCATTCCGGCCGGGCCGAACAGCTTTGCCTGCATCGCGCTGCCGAGGCCCATTCCCATGATTGTCTCGACCACCAGCTGGAGCCAGATGAAGGCTTCGCCGGAATAGGTGTAACGCGATCCGGGCGCGCTGGTCGTGACGAGCGGCCCGGAGGCCCAGTTGGGCAAGCCCGTCGAATGTTCCAGCACATGCCGGGCCGTGATGCGCTCCAGATTCGGGTCAGTGCCCAAATTCGCCGGCCGGCGATACAGGACGAGCGGCCTGTCGAGGTCGAGGCGCTTCTCGTCGACCAGCTGCATCACGACATAGGCGAAGACAGGCTTGGTCATCGACGCGGCCTCGAACAACGTATCCTCTCGCACCGGGTCGCGGGTGAGGATGTTCTTCACGCCGAAGCTCCCGCTCCAGGAGAGCGTCCCGCGATCCACCACCGCGATGGCGGCGCCGGGGACCCCGGCGATCCGCATCAGGCGCGGAAGATCGCGAACCAGTTCGCCGGACGGAATCCAGGTGGGATTGTCCTTCGAATATCGTGCTTCCGTGCGGGAACGAGCCGACGCCGGCCCAGCAGCGATCAGCGCAGCCGATCCAGCCAGCAAGGTCCGCCGACCGAGCATCATTCCACTGCTCATCCCCGGCCGCCTTTGAGGCGGTGCATCAGGACAGCCACCTGTCCCGTATATTGCGCGATGCCGGCAGGTTCGGCGAAGGGCTTCATCGACTTCCATCCTCCATCGGCAATGCCGCCTTCGGCCGCTGGACGAGGCTGACCAGCACGAACGAAATGATCATCAGCAGATACCAGCTGCCGAGCTTTTCGAGCCCGACCATATGCCAGCCGTCGTTCTGGCTGGGATAGGTCCATGCGCGCGCGAAGGTGCCGATATTCTCGGCGAACCAGATGAACAAAGCGACGAGTCCCCAGCCGACGAGCAGCGGCATGCGGCGGTGGATGTGGAGCGGGCGGAACCACACCTGACAGCGCCAGAACAGCAGCGCGGTCGCGGCGAAGAGGAGCCAGCGGATATCGGTGACCCAATGGTGCGCGAAGAAATTGACGTAGATCGCCGCGGCGAGTGCGTAGGTCGCCCACGCAGGGGGATAGCCCGAATAGCGGAAGTCGAAGATGCGCCACACGCGGGCGATGTAGCTGCCGACTGCGGCGTACATGAAGCCCGAGAAGAGGGGCACGGCGCCGATGTGGAGCAGGCTCGCCTCGGGATATTGCCACGACCCCGCGGCGGTCTTGAACAATTCCATCGCTGTGCCGACGATATGGAAGATCAGGATGACGAGCGCTTCTTTCGGCGTCTCAAGGCGGAAGGCGAGCATGCCGAGCTGGATCAGCACCGCACCGATCGTAATCGCGTGATAGCGGTGGAGCGGCGCATCGTCGGGCCAGAAGAGATGCGTGCCGAGCAAGAGTGCGAGCATCAGGCCGCCGAACAGGCACGCCCAGCCCTGCTTGAAGCCGAAGACGAGAAATTCGAGAAACCAGCCGCGCGGGCCCGGTGTGATCGCCATCGCCTCCAGCCGCGCGCGGACGGCGTGGAAGCGGCTGTGACCGCCGCCGGTCTCAGACATAGACGGCGACGTAGGCGATCAGCGCGGCGGCGGGCAGCAACAGCGCCTGCGCGAGGACGGTGCCGGCGAGACGGCTCAGCGAGATGAAGGTGATCGCGCGGCGGAAATCGGCCTCGTCGACTTTGCCCTCGACCGCGTCGTCGGTCATCACCGACAGCTGCGGGTCGATGAAGGCGAAAAGCAGGATCGTGGCGAAGCCGTTGATCAGCGCCGAGAGCTGCGACGCGGTGACACGGAATTCGGGGGCGAGATACCCCGCATAGAGCGACGCGACGACGCCGACCGCGAGCAGCGATTGCGCAAGGCAATTGGCGATCAACACGCCCCAGCCGATCCCCTTCGGCATCTTCCAGCTTTTGATATGCGACAGGCTCGGGACGGTCAGCGAACGGCCCAATGTGCGCAGGCCGCTGGGGCTTGCAGCCTTCAATGCGAGCTTCGTCGTCGAGCGATTGTTCTGGTACCAGCCGATCGCCACTGCAAACATCCGCTGTCCGGTGGGGACGAGCAGGATCCCGATCAGCGTCGCGACGCTCGCCGCAGCGAGCACGAGCTGCATGTCGATGAACAGCGACGCGCCGCTGCCGTCGTGAATGCGTGTTTCGATCCGCTTTGCGAGGAAGGGGCCGAGAAAGCTGTTCGAGGTGCGCGAAAAAAGCACGAGGATATTGAACAGCGCGAACGACATCGCGATGCGCCGCGTGCGGACCCCGGCGATGCGCGCGGCATAGGCGAGCGCGCCGATCAGGTTGATGAAACCGGTGAGCAGCAGGATGGTGACGAGGGGGAGGTCGATCATTTGGGGCCTAATTTCTCGTCATTGCGACCCCGGCGAAAGCTAGGGGAAGCAATCCAGAGCGGTTTGCGCGCTCTGGATTGCCACGGGCCTTCGGCCCTCGCAATGACGATTAAATGAAACTGTGGATCAATGCTTGCGCGTCAGCTCGCGCATCGCGTCGTCCAGCCCGGCGAGCGTCAGCGGATACATGCGATCGTTCATCAGCTGTTTGATCAGCTTCACCGACTGGGTGTAGCCCCAATGCGCCTCGGGTACCGGGTTCAGCCACACCGCGGCGGGATAGACGTGCGTGATGCGCTGGAGCCAGACCGCGCCGGACTCTTCGTTGAAATGCTCGACGCTGCCGCCTGGATGGGTGATTTCATAGGCGCTCATCGACGCGTCGCCGACGAAGATCACTTTATAATCATGGCCATATTTGTGGAGGATATCCCACATCTGGTGGCGTTCGGACCAGCGGCGCTTATTGTCCTTCCACACGCCTTCGTACGGGCAATTGTGGAAGTAGAAGAATTCGAGATTCTTGAACTCGGTCGTCGCGGCGCTGAAGAGTTCCTCGCAGAGCTTGATGAACGGATCCATCGATCCGCCGACGTCGAGGAACAGCAGCAGCTTGACCGCGTTGCGCCGTTCGGGGCGCATCTTGATGTCGAGCCAGCCCTGCCGTGCGGTGCCGTCGATCGTGCCCGGGATGTCGAGCTCGTCGGCGGCGCCCTCGCGCGCGAACTTGCGCAGGCGGCGGAGCGCGATCTTGATGTTGCGCGTGCCGAGTTCCTTGGTGTTGTCGAGATTCTGGAACTCGCGTTTTTCCCAGACCTTCAGCGCGCGCTTGTGCTTGCTCTCGCCGCCGATGCGCACGCCCTCGGGATTATAGCCCGAATTGCCGAAGGGCGAGGTGCCGCCGGTGCCGATCCACTTGCTGCCGCCCTCGTGGCGCTTCTGCTGTTCCTCGAGCCGCTCTTTCAGCGTCTCCATGATCTTGTCCCAGTCGCCGAGCGACTCGATCGCGGCCATTTCCTCGGGCGTCAGGAATTTTTCGGCGACCGCCTTCAGCCAGTCGGCGGGGACGTCGACGGGGTTCTGGCCGTAGTCCGAAATGATGCCCTTGAAGACCTTGTTGAACACCTGGTCGAAGCGGTCGAGCAGGCCCTCGTCCTTCACGTAAATCGCGCGGGACAGGTAATAGAATTGCTCGGGGCTGCGGTCGATCACCTCGCGGTCGAGCGCCTCCAGCAGCATCAGATGCTCTTTCAGGCTGGCGGGAATGCCCGCGGCGCGAAGCTCGTCGAGGAAGCCGAAAAACATGGGGCAGGCGTATCGCGTTCGCACCGCGCGTGCAATCACTTTACGTGAACGTAAAGCTGGCTCCGCCGATGACTATCGATCCGGACGTCAATCGGATGCGTAGGCGGCTGCATCGGCCGGCACAATGAACGCCGATGTTTCGGGATGCGCGACGAGGCCGTCGACCGTGGCTGTAAATGCCTCTTCGCTCGGTTTCCCGACAAAGAACCGGACGACGCCGTTTTCCTTCTTCGCCGACCACGACAGGCTGTATAGCGGCGCGCGCGCGGAAATCCGGCCGAACACGTCGGTAAACAAGGGTACAATCTTTTCGTCGAGTGGATAGAGCGTCCAGCGTTTGCCGCCCGCTTCCCGCGCATAAACGGGCTCTGCGGCGTCGCCCAAGAGTGCCTTGCCCTGACCGCTCGCGACGATTTTCGTCAGGAACATCTCGGCCATATGGTTGTTGAAGGGCATCGCTCGCGTGCCGTCGCAGGCCGGCCCGCTGCACGCGCCGTTCGCGGCAAGGATCGATGCCCAGGGGAGCGCTCGGACGAATGCGTCGATCTGGCCCTCCTCGGCGGGTTCTTTCGACTCGGGCAGCGTCGCGCGAACCTTCGCGGTCCATTTCCCCAGTTCGATGAAATAGAGATATTCGAGTGCGGTGTCCCCACCGATGCCCACCTTATAGGTGGCCTTGAAACCGCGCAGCTTTTGCGGCGCCTCGATGTCGAAGGGGCCGTCGGCCCACAGGAAAGTCATGTCCTTGCGCCCATAGCCCAGCGAGGTGATCGCTCCCTTCAGCCGATGTTCGGCAAGCGCGCCGGGCTGGAACAGAAACGTCGAAACCTCGATCGACGCCGGATCGCGCTTCAGCCGATAATGCAGCATGACGTCATTGCCATTGTCGACCGCCATCAGGCTGGTGCGCTGAAAGCCGCCGATGCTTTCGGGAAAGACGGTGCCGGTCGCGATATGGGTGATCGGGCCGCTCGTGTCGCGGCCTGACCAGATCGCGGGGTCCGCGGTGCGGATGATGCGATGTCCGCCGACCATTTCCTGCGCCCCTGCGGGCAGTGCGAATATAGCGGCGACCGCCGCCAGAACCGGCCAAGGACGCATGATATCTCCCCCTACATCGATCGTCTGTCCGGAGGCGTAACGCGTTG
This sequence comes from Sphingopyxis sp., assembly GCF_035998905.1. GTDB lineage: Bacteria > Pseudomonadota > Alphaproteobacteria > Sphingomonadales > Sphingomonadaceae > Sphingopyxis. Next base: position 179,928 of record NZ_DASYHG010000025.1, read on the forward strand.
GCCGCGGGCGTGCAATGCGGCTTCGATCCCCCCGACCGGGCTGCCGAATTGACGCGCCGTTAACCAATGTCCGGCATATCTCCTCGATCATTCAGGGACGCGGGCAAACCAATGAAATATGATCCGATCAATCCAGCGGCGCCGATCCTCGACCAGTCGGTCGCAAGCGACTGCGGCGAGTTGGCGGTGGGGTGCAGCGATGCCGCGGGGCGGATCAAGCGCGCGACCGACCAGATGGACCGGCAGATCGGCGAACTCGGCCGGCTTGAGGAATATGTCGTCAGCCTCGAGGCCGACCAGCGCCAGATCGCCGATTCGACCGACGAGGCCAAATTGCTCTCGGCGCGCGCGTGCGAACAGCTCGACAGCGGTGCCGAGCGCGTCAACGCTGCGGTCAGCGAGTTCCGATCGGTGATCGACCTGATCGCGCGGCTCGGCACGCACGTCACCAATTTTGCCGCGGTGATGGAGCAGGTGCAGCAGGTCAGCCAATCGATCGAATCGATCGCCAAGACGACCAACATGCTCGCCCTAAATGCCGCGATCGAGGCCGAGCGCGCGGGCGACGCCGGCCGTACCTTTGCCGTCGTTGCCGCCGAAGTGAAGAAGCTCGCGCAGAACACCCGCGGCGCGACCGACGAGATCCGTCGAAGCATCGGCAGCCTTGCGACCGAGGCGAGCGGGCTGGTTGCCGAAATCCAGTCGGGGGTCGAACAGTCGAGCCGCGCCGAGGCGCAGTTCGAAACGATCACCGATGCGCTCCACGACGCGACGCATCTTGTCGCGCTGCTCGATGACCAGAGCGACCGCATCGCGCAATCGAGCGCGATGGTCCATGCGAACGGCGCCAAGGTGCGCGAGGCGCTCGACAGCGTCGTCACCTCGGTACGCGACAATAGTTCGACCCTCGTCGGCACGCGCGATTCGATCCTGTCGATGGAGCATGTGTCGAACCGCATGTTCAACGCGGTCATTTCGGCGGGGGTCAGCCCCCAGGATTCGGCGATCGTCGAACTGGCCGCGCGGGTACGCGACGAATTTGTCGGGCTGGCCGAACGCGCCGTCGCGCACGGCGAGCTGTCGATGGAGCAGATTTTCGATACGGACTATGTCCGCGTGCCGGGTTCGAATCCCGAACGCTTCCGCACCACATTGTGCGACTGGGCCGACACGCACTGGCGCCCGCTGTTCGATCGCATCGTTGCCCAGCATCCGGAGATCAAGATGTCCTCGGCGGGCGACATGAACGGCTTCCTGCCGACGCACATCACCGATTGCTCGCGCGCCCCGACCGGCGATCTCGAACATGACACCGCGCACTGCCGCAACGGCCGCATCCTCTATGACGCGACCGACGCTGCGGCGAAACGCAGCACCGCGCCCTTCTTCATGACGGTCTATCGGCAAGAAGGCGACGGCATCAATTATGTGACCGTACGCAACGTCTATATGCCCGCGATCATCAACGGCCGCCGCTGGGGCGACGTCGAGGTGGCGTACCAGCTCTGACGGGCGGCTTAGCTGCCCTGGCGCCGCGCCATGAAGGCGAGCTTTTCGAACAGCATCACATCCTGCTCGTTCTTGAGCAGGGCGCCGTGAAGCGGGATCGCCTTGCCGACGTCGCGGTTCTGCAGGACTTCGAGCGGCATGTCCTCGTTGAGCAGCAGCTTCAGCCAGTCGATCAGTTCGCTCGTCGACGGTTTCTTCTTGAGCCCCGGCACCTCGCGCACTTCGTAGAAGATATCCATCGCGCGGCTGACCAGCGTCTTCTGGATACCGGGGAAATGGACCTCGACGATTTCGGCCATCGTGTCGCGGTCGGGGAATTTGATGTAATGGAAGAAACAGCGGCGCAGGAACGCGTCGGGCAGTTCCTTTTCATTGTTTGAGGTGATGACGACGATCGGGCGTTCCTTCGCGACGATCGTCTCGTCGGTTTCATAGACATGGAAGGCCATGCGATCGAGTTCCTGGAGCAGGTCGTTCGGGAATTCGATATCGGCCTTGTCGATCTCGTCGATCAGCAGCACGGGGAGCTTGGGTGAGGTGAATGCCTCCCACAATTTGCCCTTGCGGATATAGTTGCGGATGTCGTGGACGCGCTCTTCGCCAAGCTGGCCGTCGCGCAGGCGCGCGACCGCGTCATATTCGTAGAGGCCCTGTTGCGCCTTCGTCGTCGACTTGATGTTCCAGGTGATCAGCGGCGCGTCGAACGCCTTGGCGATTTCTTCGGCCAGCACGGTCTTGCCGGTGCCCGGTTCGCCCTTCACGAGCAAGGGGCGGCGCAGCAGCGTTGCGGCGTTGACCGCGACCTTCAGGTCGTCGGTGGCGATATAGGCGCTGGTGCCTTCGAAACGCATCGGCTCTTTCCCTTAACGTGAACGTCAAGCGGGCATAGCGATAGCGGGGGAAGGGTGCAAGCCGAAGGGAGAGATGCCCGTCGGGCCGGCGGGAAATCAGGGATGCGCGCGGCTGGCGGCGCGTGCCGCCATCAGGTCCCACAGGCCGCTGTGCTGCATGATCAGCTGCTGTGCGCCGAATACCATCGCGCGTTCTACCGCGGGCGTATCCGCAACGGTTGCGGCCAGCCGGGCCGTTTCGCGCAGGTCGGGCAGGGTGCAGGTCGGCGGCGTCAGGTCGAGTCGCTGGGCGCTGATGTCGAGCAGCACGCGGATCGTCCGCCAGTCGAGCGTCAGCGCGATCGCGGCGCCCACGGCGCAGCCGTGGCGGTCCGATTCAGCGAGCATGTCGATCGCCTTGCGCTGCGCGGCGACCGCGGCCTCGCATTGCGCCTGGCCCTGGGTGCTCGGGACCGGGCCGACCGCCGAAGCGATCTTCGACAGAAAAGCTCGTTCCTCGGCGAAGGCGTCGGCGGCTTCGGCCATCCACTGGCGCGAAGCGGGATCGATCGCCTTTCGCGCGGCGCTGTCGATCACGCCCGGATAGCGCCCGTGGAGCAGGCAAAGAAAATGGACGGCGTCGGCAAGGTTGCGCATTGCCTCCGGTCCGCTCGACAGCGCGCCCGAACGGACGTGCGGGTGCGCGCCGGTGCCGTCGTTGGCAACCAGCGAGTCGAGCAGTTCGGCGGCGCCGCGCGTCTGCGTCTTGGGCTGGGTCGATGGGCTCAACGCTTGATCCTCGCTGCGGCGGGCCGTGCGCGACCCAAGCCGATGGAATTGCAGCGATCAGTCATAGGACAACGTCGTAAACGTCGCGTTTATAAGCGGCGGCCGATTTGCTCCGCAAGCTGTTCCAGTAAGGGACAATGGTTAGGAAGGGGGCGGCGCGAAGGATAAGGGGCCGGCAAGCACCGGGGAGAGCTTGCCGGCCCCTTCCCTGGCGCCGGGGCGCCAAAAAGGGTGGACGTGCAGGACTTTGGGGAGAGGTCCTGCCGGCTCTGTTTATGCAGCCAGTGCGAGATCCTCGGCCCTGTCGGCCTGCGGCTCGGAACCTTCGGTCACGCTGAGCACGGGCTGGACGGCTGCTGCGCTCTTTGCCGGGAAGATCAGGCGCGATGCGAGCACCACGATCCCGAGGCCGAAATAGCCGGCGAAGGTCTGGGCCGGGAAGAAGAAGAGCGGGGCGATGAATGCCAGGCGGAGATAGAGCGGGTTGAAGCCGAAATCCTGGCCCACGGCCTCGCAGATACCGAAAAAGGTGTCGCGGCGGCGGAAGAGGTTGGTGGTTTCATTGTCCATTTTTTTGTCTTTCCCTTGGGCTGCGAGCACTGCCCCGCGCCGATGCCGGATACATCGCAAAGGCCGTGCCAATTTTTGCAGTCCCGCCAATTTTCGGGCTTTTTTCGTGCGGGTCATGCCTTGCGGCCCGCCTTTTGCCCTGTGTTGTTTCCCATTGAGTGGGAATATTTGCCATTTGGCGGGTGGTGCCTGAACCGGTCATGAAGCCCGCCGCATCGATGACGGGGGCTATCTGGGACAGGGATATGAAGATTTAAAGAAGCCCGGACAAAAAAATTGTGCGGCGCAGCATTGGGGCAACGCCTTGATCCAAAGTGCAAAACAAAACACCCCGCCGGTGAGGGCGGGGTGTCTGATGTCCGAAAGACCCGAAGGGCTTACTGGTCGAGGAAGCTGCGCATCTTGCGGCTGCGCGACGGGTGCTTCAGCTTGCGGAGCGCCTTCGCTTCGATCTGGCGAATACGCTCGCGCGTCACGCTGAACTGCTGGCCCACCTCTTCGAGGGTGTGGTCGGTGTTCATCCCGATGCCGAAGCGCATGCGCAGCACGCGCTCCTCGCGCGGGGTGAGCGACGCCAGAACGCGCGTCACCGTTTCCTTGAGGTTCGACTGCACCGCGGCGTCGACCGGGATGACGGCATTCTTGTCCTCGATGAAATCGCCGAGGTGGCTGTCTTCCTCGTCGCCGATCGGCGTTTCGAGGGAGATCGGCTCCTTGGCGATCTTCATCACCTTGCGGACCTTTTCGAGCGGCATCGACAGACGCTCGGCCATTTCCTCGGGTGTCGGTTCGCGGCCGCTTTCGTGGAGGAACTGACGGCTGCAGCGGACGAGCTTGTTGATCGTCTCGATCATATGGACCGGGATGCGGATCGTGCGCGCCTGATCGGCGATCGAGCGGGTGATCGCCTGCCGGATCCACCAGGTCGCATAGGTGCTGAACTTGTACCCGCGGCGATACTCGAACTTGTCGACCGCCTTCATCAGGCCGATATTGCCTTCCTGGATCAGGTCGAGGACCTGCAGGCCGCGGTTCGTATATTTCTTGGCGATCGAGATCACGAGGCGGAGGTTCGCCTCGACCATTTCCTTCTTGGCAATGCGCGCTTCGCGCTCGCCTTTCTGGACCATGTTCACGACGCGGCGGAATTCGACGAGGCTCATGCCCGCCGCTTGCGCGATTTCGCTGATCTCGATGCGGATGCGGTCGACCGCGCCGGCTTCATTCTCGGCAAAGGCGGCCCATTTCTTGTCGAGACCCGAAACTTCGTCGAGCCAATTCTCTTCCAGCTCGCGCCCGACATAATTGTCGAGGAACGACTTGCGCGGCACCTTGTGGCGCTCGGCAAGGCGCAGCATCTGGCCGCCGAGTGCGGTCAGGCGGCGATTGTAGCTGTAGAGCTGGTCGACAAGATATTCGATCTTGGTGCCGTGGAACTGCACGCTTTCGACCTGCGCGGTGAGTTCCTCGCGCAGCTTGTGGTACTTCTTTTCCGACGCCGCGGGGAATTCCTCGCCGCCCGAGAGCGATTCGAGGCGTGCTTCCTGTAGCTTCGAGAAGGCCTTGAAGCTCTTGGTGATGTTCGCGAATTTTTCGAGCGCGTCGGGCTTCAGCAGCTCTTCCATCGCGGCGAGGCTGAGGGTGTTGTCTTCCTCGTCTTCCTCAAAATTCTCGCGCTTGCCCGACGAGCCTTCGCCGTCCTCGTCGTCGCCGTCGGCGGAAGGTTCTTCCTCGACCTCGTCCTCGTCCTTGAATGAGACGCCGGCGGTCTTCTCGCTGATCTCGCCGTCGTCCTCGGCGCCCTCTTCGTCCATATTCTCGGGCGCGGGATCCTTCGACAGCATCGCTTCGAGATCGACGATCTCGCGCAGCTGCATGTCGCCGTTGTTGAGCGCGGTCGACCAGTCGATGATCGCGTTGAAGGTCAGCGGGCTTTCGCAAAGCCCGAGGATCATCGTGTCGCGGCCCGCCTCGATGCGCTTCGCGATCGCGATTTCGCCCTCGCGGCTGAGCAGCTCGACCGCGCCCATTTCGCGCAGGTACATGCGAACGGGATCGTCGGTGCGATCGACCGTTTCCTTCTTCTTTTCGATCGCGGGGTTCGACACCGAACCCGTGCCGGCGCTGACGTCGACGTCATCGTCGGCTTCCTGGTCGGCCTCTTCCTGCACATCCTCGTCGCTTTCGACGATATTGATGCCCATGTCGGAGATCGCCGACATGATGTCCTCGATCTGCTCCGACGACATCTCGTCCTGCGGCAGCGCCGCATTCAGCTCGTCATAGGTCAGGTAACCGCGCTTCTTGCCGCGCGCGATCAGCTTTTTGACGTCGGCCTCGTTGAGGTCGATCAGCGGGGCGTCGGTATCGGTATCGGCGGCGGTGCTTTTGGTGGCCATATTTGTTCCTGCCTAGGGGCAATAAGTTGTCTTCACTGGCTGCTGCTCTCGGACAGCGCGGCCAGTCGGCGGGTCAGTTCCTCGTCCATCGCGCGCAGCTTTTGCTGACGCGCCAGGCCTTCGTCGTCCATCGTGCGCTGGAAATCCGCGGTGGCTTCGGCAAGCCGGGTGCGGATTTCGGGCTGGGTGACCAGCACGCCGATATATTCGTCAAGGTCGCGCAGTGCGATTTCGCGCGCTGCATCAACCTCTTCGCCTTCAAGCCTGCGATTGAACGAGAAGTGCATTCCGTCGGCTCTGAGCAATGTCGTCGCCCTATTATACACTTTCATTGGCTCCAATATGGCAAGCAACCCCTCGCAATCAAGCCCTTCCTGACGCATCGCGCTGTCAAGCATTACGCCGAGCAGTTCGGCGTCGCTGGAATCGCTCACCGGCAGCCGCGTCAGCGCCTCCTCGTTGCGCCGGAGCGCTTCGGGAAAACGCAGCAACCCGCCGATCAGCGCCGCGACATAAGGCGCGGAAATCCCGGCCTGCCCGATGGAACGCGTTTCATCGGCCGGAGGTTGCAATCGCGGGTCGGGGCCGAAGCGGCGAGGACCGTTTCCGCGCGGCGGGTTCGGGGTCCACGGCTGGCGCTGCGCGCGCTCGGGCTGTTTGCGCGCGAACAGCGAGTCGAGCCGCTCGCGGAACGCCTCGCGATAATGGTGGCGAACATCGGCATCCTCGATCGCATCGGCGTGCGCGAGCAGGCGTGTCTTGAGTGCGGCGCGCTCTTCCGGGGTCGCGAGCGGTCCCGCCGCGACCTCATGCGCCCACAGGCGCTCGACGAGCGGCTGGGTCTCGTCGAGGATCGCATTGAACCCTTCGGCACCGCGCGCGCGGACGATGTCGTCGGGATCCTGTCCCGCAGGCAAGGTCGCGAACGCCAGGCTGAAGCCGGGGCGGAGCAGGGGAAGCGCGCGCATCGCGGCGCGCATCGCGGCTTTCTGCCCCGCCGCATCGCCGTCGAAGCAGAGCACCGGCACGGGCACCATCCGCCAGATCAGCCCAAGCTGCGCCTCGGTCAGCGCGGTGCCGAGCGGCGCGACGGCGTCGGCGATCCCCGCCTCGGCGAGCGCGATCACATCCATATAGCCTTCGACGACGATGATCCGGTTCGTCTGCCGCGATGCGGGGCTCGCCTTGTCGAGATTATAGAGGACGCGACCCTTGTCGAAGAGCGGCGTGTCGGGCGAGTTCAGATATTTCGGCTCGCCGTCGCCGAGGATGCGTCCGCCGAAGGCGATCACCCGCCCGCGTGCGTCGCGGATCGGGATCATCAGCCGGCCGCGGAAGCGGTCGTATGGTTCCTTGTTCTCGACCGCGATCAGCATGCCCGATTCGACGAGCATCGCTGTCGGGAATTTCTTGAGCGCTTCTTTCAGCGCGCTGCGGCTCTCGGGCGCGAGGCCGAACCCGAAGGCCTTGCGCGTTGCCTCCGAAATGCCGCGTTTCGCCAGATATTCGCGCGCCGGGGCGCCGTTGCTGCTGCCAAGTTGCTGCGTGAACCACTCGGCGGCCGCCTGTGTCACGTCGCGGAGGCTCGCCTGCTCCTCGGCCTTCTTCGCGGCGCGCGGGTCGGCGGCAGGGACCTCCATGCCGGCCTCGGCGGCGAGCTCCTTCACCGCGTCCATGAAGCTCAGCCCGCGCTGGTCGGTCATCCAGCGGATCGCATCGCCATGCGCGCTACAGCCGAAGCAGTGGTAGAAGCCCTTTTCGTCGTTGATCGTGAAGCTGGGCGTCTTCTCGTTATGGAAGGGGCAGCACGCTTTATACTCGCGCCCCGCGCGCGTGATCTTCACCGTCCGCCCGATGAGCGTCGACAGCGTGATCCGCGATCGCAGTTCGTCCAGCCATTGCGGGGTGAGGGTCATCGTGGCGCCATGCCCACCCCCGACCCCTCCCGCAAGCGGGACGGGAGAAGAATTGCGCTCGATTTCACTTGTTCCCCTCCCGCTTGCGGGAGGGGTTAGGGGTGGGCAGATGGACAAGTCGCCTTTCGATTTCGTTCACTACCCCTTCGATGTTGCCTATGACCTCGTCATTGGTGAAGCGAACGACGCGGTAGCCGTTCTCAGACAGCCATTGATCTCGGCGGCGATCATAGGCTTGGCGCATGTCGTGCGAGTATCCATCGAGTTCTACTATCAGTTGCGCTTCGCGGCAAAGAAAGTCGGCGAAATAGGGGCCGACAGGCATCTGTCGACTGAATTTCCAGCCGCCGATTTTTCGACCGGACAAGCAGCGCCATAGAGCCCGCTCGGCGGGAGACGCAGCATTGCGCAACTCCTTCGCGCGCGGCGTGTCGCGGGGCTGAAACTGTCCGTCCATCATAGGCCGGTATGCCCACCCCCGACCCCTCCCGCAAGCGGGAGGGGAGAAGCAAGATCGCGACCTCCGGTTCCCCTCCCGCTTGCGGGAGGGGCTACGGGTGGGCCAGCGCCGCTAGCGGATTTAGCTCAGCGCCGCCTTAACCCACCCGCTCGCCTTGCTCATGTCGAGCTGCGAGCCGAGCCGGTCTTTCACCGCGGCCATCACCTTGCCCATGTCCTTGAGGCTCGTCGCGCCCAGTTCGACGACGATCGCCTTGATCGCTGCGGTCGCTTCGTCGTCGGAGAGCTGCGCGGGCAGGAAGTCCTCGATCACGACAACCTCGGCCGCCTCGATATCGGCGAGCTCCTGGCGGCCGCCCTGTTCGTACATGGTGATCGATTCGCGGCGCTGCTTGACCATTTTCTGGAGCACGTCGGTGACGAGCACATCGTCGTCGGCCGGCGCGGTGCCGGTGCGGAGCTCGATGTCCTTGTCCTTGATCTTGGCCAGCATCAGCCGGATGGTGCCCAGACGCGCCTTGTCGCCGGCTTTCATCGCGGCGACCTGCGCAGCCTTGATGTCGTCACGAATCATGCGTGTCCCCATGCGCTGCAAATTTCGGAAAGACCCTCCCTAGCGGGAAGATTCCAAATCCGATAGCTTGTGAATCACTTTTTTGGCGCCTACTTGGTCGGCCGTTTAGCCCCCCGTCCGGAGCATGTTGAATGGCACCTGCCAACCCCTCTGCCGCGCCTGCGGCCCAGCCTTCGGGCGCCACCGGCGTCCTCGTCCTCGCCGATGGCACGATCCTGTGGGGCGTGGGTTATGGCGCCGCCGGCGCTGCGGTAGGCGAGATTTGTTTCAATACGTCGATGACGGGCTATCAGGAAATCCTGACCGATCCGTCTTACGCGGGACAGGTCGTCACCTTCACCTTCCCGCATATCGGCAATGTTGGCGCGAACCCCGAAGACATGGAACGCGGCGTCCATGGTGCGCTCGGCGCGATCACGCGCGAGCTGCCGACGCAGCCGAGCAACTTCCGCAGCGTGCAGACGCTCCCCGAATGGATGACCGAACAGGGCGTGATCGGGCTCGCGGGCATCGACACGCGCGCGCTGACGCGCCGCATCCGCGATGCGGGCGCGCCGAACGGCGTGATCGCGCACAGCCCCGACGGCAAGTTCGACATCGACGAGCTACTCGCCATGGCGCGCGGCTGGGCGGGGCTCGAGGGTATGGACCTTGCGAAGGCGGTCAGCCGCACTGACACGGGCGACTGGACCGGCGGCGCGTGGACGCTGGGGCATGGCTATGCGAGCGAAGAGGGCGGCGAGCGGCCGCATGTCGTCGCGATCGACTATGGCGCGAAGGACAATATCTTCCGCAACCTCGTGAAGGCCGGCGCGCGCGTCACCGTGGTGCCCGCGACCGCGAGCCTCGACGAAGTGCTGAGCCACCAGCCCGCGGGCGTGTTCCTCTCGAACGGGCCCGGCGACCCCGCGGCGACGGGCGATTATGCGGTGCCGGTGATCCAGGGGCTGCTCGAACGCGACGTCCCGATCTTCGGCATCTGCCTCGGCCACCAGATGCTCGGCATCGCGGCGGGCGCGAAGACGGTGAAGATGCATCAGGGCCACCGCGGCGCGAACCATCCGGTGCAGCGCGCCGAAGACGGCGTGGTCGAGATCACCAGCATGAACCACGGCTTTGCGGTCGACGCATCGACCTTGCCCGCGGGCGTGGTCGAAACGCACAAGAGCCTGTTCGACGGATCGAACTGCGGCATCGCGATCACGGGCAAAAATGCGTTCAGCGTGCAGTACCACCCCGAAGCGAGCCCGGGGCCGCAGGACAGCTTCTATCTGTTCGAGAAGTTTGTGGGCGGGCTGAAGTGAGTATCGAGAACGCCGACTATATTACTTTTCGTGACTCCGTGATCGTTGCGTTGGCGGATGACCAAGAGCCGCCGGGGCTTGGTTATTTGGACATTGAAGATCTGTGCAAGCGCCATGGGATATTCGCTCACGAAACTTGGATCTCGACAGTAGGCCACGACATGCAGTCTCTGGGCTGGGGCAAGGCGGATTCTGACCTTGAGGAGCATCGCTTCCTCATAAATGGAGGCGGGCTAGCCCGAGCTGCCGAGGTCAGGCAGACGCGTAAGCCCGTTTCTTTTTTCGATCGAGTAAGATCGGTGCCTAGAAGCGACTGGATCGCAATTCTGGCATTTGTCGTTAGTGTAATCGCTCTATTCAAAGATAGCTGAAATGCCCAAAAGAACCGACATCCAATCCATCCTCGTCATCGGCGCCGGCCCGATCGTTATCGGTCAGGCGTGCGAGTTCGACTATTCGGGGACGCAGGCGATCAAGGCGTTGAAGGAGGAGGGCTATCGCATCGTCCTCGTCAACTCCAACCCGGCGACGATCATGACCGATCCCGACCTCGCCGACGCGACCTATGTCGAGCCGATCACGCCCGAGATCGTCGCGAAGATCATCGCGAAGGAGCGCCCCGATGCGGTGCTGCCGACGATGGGCGGACAGACCGCGCTCAATACCGCGCTCGCGCTCGCGCAGGACGGCACGCTCGCCAAATATGGCGTCGAGATGATCGGCGCCGATGCCGAGGCGATCGACAAGGCCGAGGACCGGCAGAAGTTCCGCGACGCGATGGACAAGATCGGGCTCGAAAGCGCGCGCAGCGGCGTCGCGCACACGCTCGACGAGGCGTTCGCGGTGCTCGAACGCACGGGGCTGCCCTCGATCATCCGTCCGTCCTTCACGCTTGGCGGCACCGGCGGCGGCATCGCGTACAACCGCGAGGAGTTCGAGCATATCGTCCGCGGCGGCCTGATCGCCTCGCCGACCACCGAAGTTCTGATCGAGGAATCGCTCCTCGGCTGGAAAGAATATGAGATGGAGGTGGTGCGCGACCGCAAGGACAATTGCATCATCATCTGCTCGATCGAGAATGTCGATCCGATGGGCGTGCATACCGGCGACAGCATCACCGTCGCCCCCGCGCTGACGCTGACCGACAAGGAATATCAGATCATGCGCAACGCGAGCATCGCGGTGCTGCGCGAGATCGGGGTCGAAACGGGCGGGTCGAACGTGCAGTTCGCGGTCAATCCCAGGGACGGCCGCCTGATCGTGATCGAGATGAACCCGCGCGTGTCGCGTTCGTCGGCGCTCGCGTCGAAGGCGACGGGCTTCCCGATCGCCAAGGTCGCGGCGAAGCTCGCGGTCGGCTACACGCTCGACGAAATCATGAACGACATCACCGGGGTGACCCCGGCGTCGTTCGAGCCGACGATCGATTATGTCGTCACCAAGATCCCGCGCTTCGCTTTCGAAAAGTTCAAGGGTGCCGAGGCGACGCTGTCGACCGCGATGAAGTCGGTCGGCGAGGTGATGGCGATCGGGCGTACCATCCACGAGAGCTTGCAGAAGGCGCTCCGCGGACTTGAAACTGGCCTCTCGGGCTTCAACTTCGTCGACCGCCTCAAGGGCGCGACGCACGACCAGCTGCGCAACGAGCTGGCGCAGCGCACCCCCGACCGCCTGCTCAACACCGCGCAGGCGATCCGCGAAGGCCTGCCGCTCGCCGACATCAACCGCGTCGCGGGTTATGACATGTGGTTCCTCGAACGCATCGCCGAGATCGTCGCCGCCGAGCAGGATGTCTGCGAAAACGGCCTGCCGCGCGATGCCGAAGGGCTGCGCAAGCTGAAAGCCATGGGCTTCTCCGACAAAAGGCTCGCCTATCTCGCGCTCCAGTCGGCGAACCTTCACCCCGGCACGCGCCGCGCGACCGCGCGCGGTTCGGGCCTGATCCACGAAGCGGTGAAAGCAATGACCGGCGGCGTGACCGAGGCCGAGGTGCGCGCGCTGCGCCACAAGCTCGGCGTGCGGCCGGTCTTCAAGACGATCGACACCTGCGCCGCCGAATTCCAGGCGCAGACGCCATATCTTTATTCGACCTATGAAGCGCCGACCTTCGGCGATCCCGAGAATGAGGCCAACCCGAGCGACCGAAAAAAGGTTGTCATCCTCGGCGGTGGTCCGAACCGGATCGGGCAGGGGATCGAGTTCGACTATTGCTGTTGCCACGCTTGTTTCGCGCTCGAAGACGCGGGTTATGAAACGATCATGATCAACTGCAACCCGGAGACGGTGTCGACCGATTACGACACGTCGGACCGCCTCTATTTCGAGCCACTCACGGCCGAGGATGTGCTCGAAATCCTGCACGTCGAAATGTCGAAGGGCGAACTCGTCGGCGTGATCGTCCAGTTCGGCGGGCAGACGCCGCTGAAGCTCGCGCAGGCGCTGGCCGAAGCGGGTATCCCGATCCTCGGCACCTCGCCCGACGCGATCGACCTTGCCGAAGACCGCGAGCGTTTCGCGGCGCTCGTCAACAAGCTCGGCCTGAAACAGCCCGAGAACGGCATCGCGCGCAGCCGCGAGGAAGCCGTCGCGGTCGCGGCACGCATCGGTTACCCGGTGCTCACGCGTCCCTCCTATGTGCTCGGCGGCCGCGCGATGGAAATCGTCGACGATCAGGCACAGCTCGAAAATTACATCGAGACCGCGGTGCAGGTGTCGGGGGACAGCCCGGTGCTGATCGACCGCTACTTGCGCGATGCGATCGAGGTCGACGTCGATGCGCTGTGCGACGGCACCGACGTCGTCGTCGCGGGTGTGCTCCAGCATATCGAGGAAGCGGGGGTCCATTCGGGCGACAGCGCCTGCTCGATCCCGCCGTACAGCCTGTCGGCCGACATCGTCGCCGAAATCGAACGCCAGACCGAGGCGCTTGCCCGCGCGCTCGAGGTTCGCGGCCTCATGAACATCCAGTTCGCGGTCAAGGATGGCGAGGTTTACCTGATCGAGGTCAACCCGCGCGCCAGCCGCACCGTGCCCTTCGTGGCGAAGGCGGTGGGTTCGCCGATCGCCAAGATCGCGGCGCGCGTGATGGCGGGGGAGAAACTCGCCGACCTGCCGAAGATCAATCGAGAAATCACCCACGTCGCGGTCAAGGAAGCGGTTTTCCCCTTCGCGCGCTTCCCCGGCACCGACCCGGTGCTGTCGCCGGAGATGAAGTCCACGGGCGAAGTGATGGGAATCGATCGCAACTTCAACCTTGCCTTTGCCAAGGCCCAGCTCGGCGCAGGTGACCGCCTGCCCACCGACGGCCGCGTCTTCGTGTCGGTCAAGGACAGTGACAAACCGCGTATCCTCGACGCTGTACGACAGCTCACGGCATGGGGCTGGAAGGTGATCGCGACCGGCGGCACCGCCGACTATCTGGCGGGGCAGGGGATCGAGGTCGAACGCGTCAACAAGGTTGCTGAAGGCCGCCCGCATATCGTCGACCGGATCAAGGACGGCGATGTCCAGTTGATCTTCAACACGACCGAGGGATGGCAGTCGTTGCAGGATTCACAGTCGATCCGCGCGTCGGCGCTGGCGGCCGATATCGCCTATTATACGACCGCTGCGGCAAGCGAGGCGGCGACGCAGGCGATCGGGGCGCTCCGTGCGCACTCTCTTGAAGTGAAGCCGCTTCAGGACTATTATTAAAGGACCGCTCCACCCCCCGACATTGACGGAAACAGCGGCGCAGCCGCCCGGCGAAGTTTCGCCGGCGCTGGATTATTGACGAAGGACAACAGGATAATGGCAAGCGTTGAAAAGGTGCCGATGCTGGCAGAAGGCTATGAGAAGCTGAACGCGCAACTCGCGACCCTCAAAGCCGAGCGACCGCTGATCGTGGATGCGATCGAGGAAGCGCGCGCGCATGGCGACCTTTCGGAAAATGCCGAGTATCACGCTGCAAAAGAGCGCCAGGGCCAGGTCGAAGCGACGATCGGCGACCTCGAAGACAAGCTCTCGCGCGCCCAGGTGATCGACCCGACGACGCTGTCGGGCGACCGCATCGTGTTCGGCGCGACCGTCACCCTCGCTGACGAAGACGACAAGCCGGTGCGCTATCAGATTGTCGGACAGGCCGAGGCCGACGCCAAGGACGGCAAGATCAGCTACAACTCGCCGCTCGGCCGCGCGCTGATCGGCCGCCGCGTCGACGACGAGGTCGAAGTCACCGTGCCCGCGGGCGACAAATATTATCTGGTGACCAAAATCGAATTCATCTGAGGCGAATGGCGATGAAGCCGATCGATGCACCGGTAACGATCGGCTTTGCGCTGACGTGCGTCATCCTGTTCGTCTTCCTGTCGGTGACGGGACTGTTCGAGCCGGTAGCCGAGGCCGCCGGGATGATGTCCGCGCGGTTCGGCGCTAATCCCTTCGCGCTCGACGGTGCGGCTGTTCCCGCGATACTGACGCCGTTGACGTCGGCCTTCCTGCACCTCGATACGGTGCACCTGCTCTTCAACATGATGTTCCTGATCTTCATCGGGCGACAGGTCGAATTGCCGCTGGGACCGAAGGCCACGATCGTATTGATGGTTGGAGGAGCCTATGCCGCGGCAGCGGTTTCGTGGATCGCAAATCCGGACTCGACCGCGGTCGGCATCGGCGCCAGCGGCGTCGTTTCGGCACTGATCGCGTGCTACGCGCTGATTTTTAATCAGCAGCAGGTGCGCGCGATCGGGCCGATCCCCGGCGTCTGGGTACGGGCGCTATGGCTCTCGGCCGCGTGGATCGGATTGCAGTTGCTGATCGGCTTTGCGAGCAATGTGGCGCCCTCTAATCCCCACGTCAGCCCGGGCATTTGGGCGCATATCGGCGGTTTCCTTGGGGGCTTGCTCCTGACGCGCCCGCTGCTTCGCTGGCGCTTCGGCGCGCGGTAGGTCAGCTCCCGGCGAGCAACCCGCCCGCTAGCAGCATCGCGACGCGGACATCGATCCCGCAGCCTTCGGCGCGTTTCGCCGCGACGAAATCGGCGATGTCGTCCAGCGGGACGCGGTGGACGACGATATCCTCGCCATCGACCCCGCCGCCGTCGCCCACCTTCGTCAATCCGCTCGCCACCAGCAGCGTGAAGCTTTCGCTGACCATCCCCGGCGAGCTGTAGAATTCGCCGACGGTGCGCCAATGGTCGGCGCGATAACCCGTTTCTTCCTCGAGCTCGCGCTGCGCCGCGATTTCGGACGCTTCGCCCGCGGTATCGTCGCCGACGAGTCCCGCAGGCAGCTCGATGCACCGGACCTTCAGCGGCACGCGATATTGTTCGACAAGGATGACGTGGCGGCCATCGGCGGCCTCGTCGATCGCGAGGATCACCGCGGCGTGGATACCGCGCGATCGCGAGACATATTCCCAATTGCCCTGCTGCCTGACCGTGATGAAGCGGCCTTCCCACCGCGTCTCGATAGGGGTGTCGGGGCCGGGGCGGCTCATGTCTTGTCCTTTTAAAGCTCGATCAGGCGGTCGGGGAGTTCGTTCGGATTTTCGCTGCCGCGCGGGAAATGTTCGGCGAGCACGAGGCCCATCTGGCGCACCGCTTCGGCCATGCCTTCGCCGGGCTGCCCCGCGCGCACGCGTTCGATCAGCGCCGCCATTGCATCGCCCCATACCTCGGGTGTGACCTTCGCGGCGATCGCCTCGTCGGCGACGATGTCGGCGCGATGCTCCTTCAGGCTGAGGTACAACAGCACGCCGGTGCGACCCGTGGTCTTCCCCTCGGTCCCAACCTTGAACAGGTCGACCGCGCGCGCGCGCACGCGTTGCGCCTTGATCGCGCGCGGGGTGAGCGCCATCCGCAGTGGGCGCCACAGCAGGATCAGCCACATGCCGATCCACTTGAGCACGCCGATCGCTATCACCGTCCCAAGCCATTGATTAGCGGTGAGTTCGTGCCCCCAGCCGCCAGTCAGCCGGTCGTAAAGCCCGCGGTAAAATTCGGGGAACAGCGCGATCACCGACATGGCGAGGAAGGCGATGATGCTCGCCCAGACGAGCGCGACATCGTCATAGTCGTTCGACTTCGCCGCGACGACGGTGACGATCTCGCCGCTGGTATGCGCCTCGGCAGCGGCGATCGCTGCGGTAACGATATCATGGTCGGCGTCGCTGACGTGACTGACTTTCATGGCCGCATCCCCCTACCAGCCGCCCGAGGCGCCGCCGCCCCCGAAGGAACCGCCGCCGCCCGAAAAGCCGCCGAAGCCGCCGCCGCCGCCGCCCCAGCTCGATCCGCCACCGCCCCATGACGACCCGCCGCTGCCGCTGCCCCAGTCGTCGTCGCCCCAGATAATGATCGGGGCGCCCCACGGGCTGTGCTTGCGCCGCTTCTTGCCGCGCCGCCCGAGGCTGGTGAGCATCGGCAGGATAAAGAAGAAAAAGACGATGAAGCCGATGAAGAACAGCCCGCGCCAGTCGCCGTCGTCGGAGCGGTCACGCTCGGCCTTGTCGGCAGCGGCGGCGCGCGCGGCGGCTTCTTCGGGGGGGAGCTGCAATTGTTTGATGGCGGCATCCACCCCGGCATTGATGCCGGCCGGGATGTCGCCGGCTTTGAAGAGCGGTGTAATATCGTCGCGGATGATTATCCAGGCGATGGCATCGGGGAAAGTACCCTCGATTCCGTCTCCGACCTCGAACCGCAGCCTCCTTTCTTTAGGGGCGACGATAAGGATCAGCCCGTCGTCTCGCTCTGCGTTGCCGAGTTTCCATTCATTGCCCATGCGATAGCCCCAGTCGGAGATATCATAGCCGTCAAGGCCGGGCAGGGTGACGACAACGAACTGTTGCTGCGTCGACGATTGAAAGGCACGGAGCTTGGCGTCGAGCGCCGCTTCCTGTGCCGGATCCAATTGGTCTGCGAGATCCATGACGGGTCCCGTCAACTTGGGAATCGTTTGCGCACCCGCAGGCGACAATGCGAATGCGGCCAGCGCCGCCAGCAAGAAGAAAAGCCGTCCGATCATCGCCGCGGCGCTCGCGCGCACGATTATTGGCCGAGGTTCATCTTCGGAGCCTCATCGGCGCCTTTGGTCACGGCCTTGAACGGAACCATCGGTTGTGCGCCGTGAACGATCTTCGCGCCAATGATATCGGGAAAGGTGCGGATCGTGGTATTATAGTCTTGGACCGCTCCATTATACTCCTCGCGAGCACGCGAAACGCGATTTTCCGTCCCTTCGATCTGGATCTGCGCCGTCTCGACGTTCTTCGGCGAGACGAGGTTCGGATATTGTTCTACCGTTACGAGCAGGCGGCTAAGCGCGCTACCATATTGGTCTTGGGCCTGTTGATATTGTTCCACCTTGGCAGGGTTTTTCAGATCGTCACCAGTCAGTTGGATTGACGATGCTTTCGATCGCGCCTCGGCAACGCCGACGAATACCGATTTCTCTTGATTCATGGCCCCTTTCACAAGCGCCTCGATGTTCGGGTAAAGGTCGACGCGGCGTTGATATTCGTTCTCGACATTCGCCCATTTGGCCTTCGCGGCCTCTTCCTTGGTGGGGACGCTGTTGATGCCGCAGGCGGACAGGCTCATCGCGGCGACGGGTACGATCAACCAACGGGCGGAACGCATGGTCATGGTCTTCGAACTCCCTCCGCGCGGCCCGGTGCCGCGCCAACTGCCTTAATATAGTAAGACGCCCCGTCCGCCGCAATCATTGACGCCGATAATCACGTAAGGCACGTTGGCACGGCAGGCGCAGTGACCAAAGGGGTTGGTACATGTTCAAAGATTTCAAGGCATTCCTGAACCAGGGCAATGTGATGGGGCTCGCCGTCGGTGTCATCATCGGTGCGGCTTTCGGGACGATCGTCAAATCGCTCACCGACGATGTGCTGATGCCCTTCATCGGCTTCGTCACCGGCGGCGGGGTCGATTTCACCAACCAGTATCTGGTGCTGTCGGGCGGCGACAAGGTAACCGCGGGCATGACGCTGGCGGCGGCAAAGGCGACCGGTGCAAATGTGATGGCGCTGGGCAGCTTCGTCACCGCCGTGATCAACTTTGTCCTGCTCGCGTTCGTCGTATTCCTGCTGGTGCGGCAGGCGAGCAAGTTCATCAAGCCCGCTGAAGCGGGGCCGACCGAGGTCGATATCCTCACCGAAATCCGTGACGAACTGAAAAAGCGCCCGTGATCTATCCGCGATGAAATGCACGCCCGCCCTTTTCATCGGCGGGCGGCCCCCCTATATCGGTCATGCCGGTTTCGGCCGGCTATGAGGATAAATGGTGTCGTGGAATAGACACAGCGGACCCGGGGGCAGTACCCGGCGGCTCCACCACGAACCCGGGTTTCTTCGATGGGCGCGCGGGTTTCTGACGGGGCCGAACCAGGATCGACGTGTGTTCAAAGGCGATGTTTTCTTCCGGGCTGAGTAACCCGTTCAAGGCTCAAAACTATAAGTGCTAACGATAACGAAGCACTCGCTCTGGCTGCGTAACCGATAAGCCTCACGGCCTAAGGTTATTCAAATAGAACGCGGTTCGGACCGAACCGGGCAACAGAATCGGATACCAGCGGCTGGGGACGAGCCGGGCAACAGAATCGTCCCACCTTTCCCCTTTTCCGGAACCCGGTGCTTCGCGCGAAGGCACGCGTGCTGCGTCAGAATTTCTTGCGCAGCGTCAGCCGGACCTTGCGTCCGAGCGGGTCGATTTCGTGGCGGGTATATCCCGCAGGCACCGTCCCATCCTCGCGTGTCACGCGGCGATATCCGTCGAGCAGGTCGTCGATATCCACCGACATTCTGAGGTCATTCAATATGCCCCTTCTGCCGGGGATTTCGAACAGATGGTCGAATTCGATGAAGGCCGAAACGTTTAGCGTCACCGGGGGTTTGGAGATGAAGACTTCGTCCTCTCCCCGCAGCCGGCCCGGGCTGCTCCAATTGCCGCCCAGATTCGCCCCGAACCCCCTCTTGCCGATCGATGCCTGAAACGACAGGTTGTGTCGCGATTGTCCGCCGGCGCGAAGCTGGTCGATCGCGGGCAGGCCGGGACGGGTCAGTAGCTCGTTTTTCAATCGCATGTTGTGATTGAGCGAGAGGGAGAATTGCAGCGGGTCGGCGGCCGTCGTACTGCCTGTCGGGCGCGTCCCGGGAAGGCGAAGCGCGATGCCGGTCGACAGCGCGCTGTCGGTTTCGCGCGCAAGGTTGATCGCACGGGCGTCGACCGCGACAAGCCGCCCGCCCGGATCGCGCGTAACCCGTTCTGGAAAGGCGGCCTCGATGGCGGGTGTCAGTTCGGGAAATCCGGTCACGCCGCCCTTCGCGACCGACTGGCGATAGCCGAGGTTGATCGTCAGCACTTGGTTACCCAGTGGGCGAACTGCTGCAGAGAGCGTCAGGCTTTGCCGGCGGCCGCGTTCGAGGTCGGGATTGCCGCCGGTGGTCCAGATCGGCTCGGCTATCTCCTGGCGCTGATAGTCGAAGACGCGGTTCACGGTGGTTACGATCGGCGCATCGAGCTGGTCGAACGAGGGTGCGTTTTCGGTAAAGTCGATCGTCCCGCGAAGCTGGACGAGCGGCCATGGCGACCAGCTGACATTGCCGCCGAACCCCTTTTGGGGCCGGCTGTTCGCCATGGTCTGTGCGTTGGCGGACAGGTCGACTGTCAGATCGCCGAGCCAGCCCGCCCCGGCCCTACCATTGCCCGAAATTGGCACGCTGACCGACATCTGGCCGCTCGACTGGGTGCGCGTCAGGCTGTTTGCCCCGATCAGACTCCCCGACGCGTCGAACTGTCGGCTTTGCGTGCTGTTGCGGCCGGTGTTGGCGGTCAGATTCCAGGCGAGTGGTCCGGCGGGAAGGTCGAGGATTGTCGTGCGCACGTTGAACCGGGCGCTGAGGTTTTCGCCCTTCGTCCGGCTGCGGGTCGCGATCATCAAGCTTTCGTTCCACACGCCATAGGGATTGAAGTCCGGGTTGGCGGTGTCGATCAACTGCTGGACGCGCGCGATGTCGATGCCGTTTTCTACGAAATTGTCCGCCTGGTTGCGCGAATAGCTCGCGGCAAGGCTGGTCTGCCACCCTCCGATGCTGCCGTTCAGCGTCAGCGTCGCGCTGAGCGCGGTCGAGCCATTGTCGATGCGGAGCGCGCGTTCGCCTGCGAAAGGCCGCGTCAGGACAACATCCCCGGTAAAGGGTGACGAGGGATGACCCGCCGGAAGCAGTACCGACGCCATCGGCAGGCCCCGCTCCCCGTCGCTACTGCTCCGGTTCGCATTGAGGTTGAGCGAGGCGGAGAAATTGCCGATCGGCCGCGTCACCCCGATGTTGAGCCCGGCGTTGCGCCGGGACGATTGCAGCGTTTCGTAGCCGTTGGGATCGACGGGATGGAGCACTCCGGCGGTTGCAGCGAAGGCGTCGAGGCCCGGGACATCCGTCAGCGCGTTCGGCGGGATGGCTGCGACCGTCACAACTTGCCCCGCCGCCAGACTGAGCGCGGGATCGATCTCTCCGCCGCCCGGCGCAGAAATGAAGCCGACGCTGTCGAATATGCCCTCGCGTGGCGGGATGTTCCGGGCGGCTTTGCGAAAGGCGCTGTCCGCACCCACCCGCGCCTGCACGTTCCAGCGCGTATCGCCGCTGATCGCCGTGCGCCTGATCGACAGGGTGCCGCCATATTGGCCACCGCCGGTTGCGAAATCGAAGCCGGCGTCGGCGTTGAGCATCGCAAAATTCTTCTTGAGTACCAGATTGACGACGCGCTTGCCTGCCGGCTCGCCATATTGCGCCGCTGCCTCGGGTTTCAGCACCGCGAGCCGGTCGAGCGCTTCAGGAGGGTAGGAAAGGATCGAGCGGTCGAACCCCGCGGGCTTGCCGTTGATCAGGATGACGGGTTCTTCGCCATCGTCGCTGATAAATGGGGCAAGGCGGATCAACAGGTCCCCGATGCTGTCGACGCCCTGCGCCGCGATCTCATCCTCGCCGAATTCGCTTTCGGCCGCGACCTTTGCCTCGCCACGGCGCTCGGCCGTAACCACGATCTCGTCCGGATCGGCCGCCGGGGCGGTAACGCCGGGCAGGGAAATCCCTCCCGGGATCGTCCCTGCCGTAGCGTCGCCCTTATCCGTTTCGGCGTGCGCGAGCGCGGGCGGCCCGACAAGCAGAGCGAGTGGAATCGATATGCTATGCCACGCCTGAATCATGACCTTGCACGGGCATTTCGCATCCAATATATTCCAGAACCGTAAAACTGTACGATGCAGGGATATACGGGAAGCTCGAGAACGGGCCTAAAAAGGGGCACCCGGCCAGGCGCCCCAAGTTAGGATAGCCACCGCCGAAAAGCACACGGTGGCTGAGAGAAGCAAGAAATAGGAATAATCAGGGATTCGTAACGAGACCACCGGACGTTTGCGTCAGCGTTCCAGCGAAGGTGCACGGATCGGTTCCGCTGCCGCCCGGAAGCGAGGAATTGACGTTCAGGTTGCCGCTACTGTCGTAGGCAGCAACGATATTACCCGAACAGTCGCCGGGGGTCGGGGTGTGGACGTACACGCCATTGATGGCGAGCTGGGTCGGGCCCGTATTCCAGACATAGAGGCTCGACAGATCAGGCGAGCCGGAAGGCCCATCCAGTACCGTGATCGATTCGCACAGTCCGGGAGGAGTGGGGCCGAACTGCACGAAGTTGATCGTCAGATTGGTCAGCGGGCCGCTCGTCGTCGCCGGGGTCCCGCTCACCGTCGCCGTGCACGGAAATGCGGGGGACGGAGTCTTCTGAACAAGAACCACACCCGACCAGGAATGGGTTGCAGTGGACGTATATGTTTCAGCATGTGCCGTGCCCGAAACGACCAGCGCCGCGCTTGCCAAAATACCAGAAATATAGCGTTTCATAACAACTCTCCCAAAATTTGTTTAAGATTAGAGAAGTTCTTGAATATTATTTGAATAATGCTGTACTTTTCATTCTCCTTTCTACCATTTCTTCGAAACAGAAAATCCGAATATCCGGGGGTCCAGCGTAAAGACGTTGGAGCTAAGCCCGGTGTCATCCGAGTTTGTGAAAAAGTCGGTTATCGGAGTCTTGTTGAACAGGTTTTTGACGTACAGTTGCATGGCGAAGCCGTCGTCCGGACGGGTAAGCGTGATCGCCAGGTTGCTGTTGTCCCACGCCTTGAGCCGATCGTAAGTCGTGTTGTAGATGCGCGCGAAGCTCTTCGACTGGCGATAGTAATCGCCGCGCAAGGTCAGCTCCCAATCGCCTCCCTCGATGAAGAAAGTATATTCTGCACCCACATTAAAAGTGAAGCGCGGCGCGTTGGGTAGTTCGTTACCGGAAACGTCCTTGGAAAATCCGCGCCCGCCATTGGGTGCGCCGCTTCCTCCATTGGCAATGTTGAGGCCAACCGTATCGGGATTGTACGGAGCCAGCGGATCCCAGGTGAATCCATATTGCTGGTTGTAGGCGACCTGCCCGGGAAATGCCGGATTGAAGCTTCCGAATCTGGTCGATCCCGCGCACAGGGCGGAAAGGGCCAGGATGTTCACATTCGCCGGATTTCTTTGCAGGATTTTTTCCACAAACACGCGTGGAGCGATGCAATTGGATGGGGCTTGCAGCCAGGGTCGCAGCAACACCCAGTCCGGATTCCCGAGCGTTCTGTCCATGACATCGATGGACTCGCTCCCATCCTTCAGTCTTGTTTTCAGATAGCCAAGATTTGCGTTCATCCTGAACGATCTCGATGGCTTCCACGCCGCTTCGAGTTCGAGCCCGTGACTCGTCGCACCGAAATTCTCGTTGAACGAAATCCGGTCGATGATTTGCGAGATCTGGTAGTTTTTGTAGTCGTAGAAGAAAGCGGTTGCGTTGAGCTGGAATTTTCCGTTCGCAAACGAGTTCTTTGTGCCTATTTCAAAGGCATTGAGATATTCCGGCTTGAATTCTTCTTCCAGCGGAAGGTACTGAACCACCGCCGGATTCAAATCCACGCGGGGCGGATTGGTGCCGCCGCCCTTATATCCGCGGGCATAGCTCAAATAGATCAGGGTATCGTCGGTAAAGCCGAGATCGGGCTTCCAGTCGAGTACGGCCCGGCCGGTGAGGGCGCCCCAGCTTTGCCTGATATCGTCCAGCGCGGGATAGCCCGAATTGACCTTGCCGCCGGTCGCGCCGCCCCTGTTGAAAACGGGTGTTTCCGCGCCACCGCCGAGCAAAAGCTGGCTGGGAATTTGCGACGATGTCTTCCTGTCTCGCGTGTACCGCAATCCCGCGGTAAACTTCAAGTCATCGTTCAGTTCCAGATAGGCCTCGGAATATATGGCTAGTGATTTCGTTCTTACCATATTGTTGCTCAGGAAGTAATTATGACCGATATCTTGAATATCATCTATCGAATTGGTTTCGACATACACGCATTCCTTGGCTTCATATCCGGCGGGACAGGACTTCAAGGGCGTAGGTCCGCTTAACGGGGGAGAGGTAGGGGCCGGATCCCCGTACATATATTTTGCGAGAAGAGTAAAAACGTTGTTGAATACGTAATATTTATCTTCAGTTTTGAAATCCAGATAGTTCGCGCCGATATTGAAATTGAAGCGACCGTCAAAATCGGATTGAACCCGGAATTCCTGATACCATTGCCTGTTTTTCGACCTGCTCAGGTCGACCGACATCACCCGATCGGAGCAGCCGATTTGCGGGTCGCAAAGAATGCCGCCAGGGGTCGGTCCCGGATAGAGGGTCGTATCGATAAGACGGCCGGCAAATG
The DNA here is from genome assembly GCF_035998905.1 of Sphingopyxis sp. Taxonomy (GTDB): domain Bacteria; phylum Pseudomonadota; class Alphaproteobacteria; order Sphingomonadales; family Sphingomonadaceae; genus Sphingopyxis. The sequence goes on from NZ_DASYHG010000025.1 coordinate 204,041, forward strand.
AACCCAGAAAATCGCTCAGGGGAGCGAGGGAGTCGTTAAAAGCGGGAGCCGATACGGTTCTGTTATAGTCCTGAGTAGAGAAATAATTGTCTTTGCTGTAAGCGGTTTGAGAGTGAAATTCCAATCCGCTATCGTTAGAGAATTTCATATTGAGCTGAAGAACGTCATTCTTGGCCCGAAATATCGGGTCATAAGACGTGGATATTTCTCTCAGGTTCCGGGACTGCTGGACGTTCTGAAAGGGGTCGAGAGTCTTGACGACGGGAACAAATTCGAACGTCCGCGGCTTCAGGCCCAGATATACGAAGCTGTTGGCTGCGATCATATAGGCCAGAGAGCGCCCGTTGGGCGTCCCATATGCCTCATCCTTGTACAGCGATCCCGGCAAGCACCCCTGACTCAGGCGGCCGCGCACATCGAGATTGGTGATGGCAATATTGCCGATGCGTTCCGGACCGGGGTCGCGCGTGCACAGTTGCTTGCCAGTCCGCGAGCGATTGTCATCCTCTTCAAATCGCTGCCAGATCATGTTGGCGCTGAAATTGTCGGTGGGTTTCCACTCCACGGTGGCCCGGGTCGACCAGAGATCGCGATCGTTCACGCGCTTCTGGGTGAAACTGTTGTAATCGAACCCGTCGCGTTTGGTCCACGCGCCGGCGACCCGGACACCCAGCGTATCGGTGATCGGCACGTTGAGCATTCCGCTCAGGCGACGCGTCTTGAAGCTGCCGACTTCGCCCTTTACCTCTCCGCCAAAATCGGCTTCGGGGAGGGCGGTGATGAGATTCACGACGCCTGCGGTGGCGTTGCGACCATAAAGCGTACCTTGCGGCCCTCGCAGCACCTCGATCCGTTGCATGTCGAAAAATTCCGACTCGAACAGACGGTTGCGTGCCAGCGGCGTATTGTTGAAGCTCACCGCGACGGCTGGATCGCTGGAAGCCGAAATCGCTTTCGTTCCGATCCCGCGGATCGAAAAATTATACATCGAAAAATTGCTTTTCGAGAAATTCACGTTCGGAACGGCGCGAAGCAACTCCGACCCGCCCTCGATCTTCTGATCGCCCAGCGCTTCGCCCGACAGCGCGGTCATCGCGATCGGCACATCGATGATCTTTTCTTCTTTCTTCTGCGCCGTCACGATGATTTCGCTGGCGTCGCTGATCTCCTGCGCCGGCGGCGCCGGAACGGCGGCTGTCGCGACGGCGCTCGCCATGTCGGCCTGCGCGATCCTTCGCGCCGGACTAATAACGAAAATCTTTCCATCGCGACGATAGGTCAGCCCCGTCCCGCGGAGCAGCTCGCGGAGCGCATCCTCGGCGCCCGCGCGATACCGCAGCGCCTCACTACGCTTGCCGCGTACCGCCTTGCCGTCGAAAATCACCTGCACCCCCGATGCGCGCGCGAAGGCGCGCAGCGCACCGCCCAGATCCTGGGCCGGAATATCGAACTGCTGGACCTGGCGCGCTTCGGCGTGTGCCGGCGCCGACATGGCAACCAGCGCGCCGAGCGCAAGACTCGACAACAAATGACGACGTTTGGACATACCCTCTCCCTCTATGCGAGGGGTCGATATTATTGCCCCTCTGTCATAAAGACGAACCAGCCGCCGATTTACGCCCCTGATTTTGTCTAGGGCCGATCTTTTTCTTCGGCGATGCCGGAATTTACAGTTTTGATAGTGATTTGGCCGCCCTCTTCATGCGCGGCCAGCGGATAGAGCGACGTCACGCCCTTGACGAAGCTGTCGGTGTCGCCCGCGTCGAACACGCCGTTGACGAGATGACGGCCCGCCGCCGCGTCGCCGATGATGATCGGCGACGCCGCATAACGATTGATCCGTTCGACCGCATCGGCGAGCGGCATGTCGATGAAATCGACCCGGCCGCCTTCCCACGCCAGCGAGCGCTCGGTCTCGACGGGCAGGACTTCTGCCGCGCCCGACGAGAGATCGGCCACCAGTTCCTGTCCAGGCAACAGCTGCTTCGTATGCGTAACCGGCCGTCCGGCCTTGATCGCGCCGGCCGCCGCGGCGCGCGGCACGACCGCAACCTGCCCCTCGAACAGCAATACCCTCAGCTGGTCTTTCAACAGCTCGACGCTGAAGCTCGTACCGACGGCGACCACCGACTGCGAACCGGCGGTTACGGTAAACGGCCGCAACGGATCTTTCGCGACGTCGAACTTGGCCCGGCCGCGCTCGAGGGTGACCGAACGCCGTTCGTCGGTGAAGGACACCAGCATCCGGCTCGCGGCATCGAGCGAGACGCTGGACCCGTCGTCGAGCCTGACGATCCGCCGTTCCCCGACGGCGGTATCATAAACGTCGGGGCTTTCGGCCCAATACCAGGCGCCGGCCCCCGCGGTCAGCGCAAACGCGGTCAGCGCTCCAAAAGCATGGCGGCGGGTCAGGCTTCGCGAAGATCGTTCATTGTGGCTCCGGGCGTTTTCCATCGTCGTCAGCGCCTTGGCGCGGAGCGACAGGAAGCCCGGCAGTTCCGCGATCGCATCGGTGCATTGCCATGCCGCCACCATCTGTTCGAAATATTGGGCATGACGCTCGTCGGCGGCGAGCCATGTGTCGAAATCGGCCTGCTCGGCGGTGGTCAGCGGACGCTCGGCAATCCGCAGGCACCAGGCGGCGGCCCGTTCCTCCTGATCGGCGAAGCCGTCGTTGTCGTTCTGCGGGATCATGCCTGCTGCCTCATGCGACGAGCGAGGAAAACCAGTGCGCGCGAGATATGCTTGTCGACCGTCCGCAGGTGAAACCCGAAATTGTCGGCGATCGTCTGTTTCGGAATATTCTCGACGCGGTACAAAATGAATATCTGTTGTGTCGGTTCGGGCAGCGCCTGGATCGCGGCCCAGAGGACCGAAATGCTCTCGCGCGCCGATGCGATCCGGAAGGGATCGAGGGGGTCGATTCCCGCGTTGCCGTCGCTGCGCACGGCGTCGGCGAAATGCCGGCGTACGAGGTCGTGGCGCGCCCAGTCGGTGACGAGGTTCGCGGCGATCCGGAAAATATAGGCGGCACTCGTCTCTTCGATATTCGCTTGCGTTCGCATCAGCCGTACGAAAACCTCCTGGGTCATGTCTTCAGCCTCGGCGAGGCCGGCGACCCGACGCGAAAAAAAGGCGATCAGCGGCGGCCGGAATTTCCGGGTAAGCCGTTCCAGTTCGGAGACAGATTCTGCTGCCACCCCGCTCCTCCTGATCCGTTTCCTACCTAAAACGGTCATGAAGGCAAAATGCGCCCTTCTTTTTTAGCGCGCCAATCAAATGACTTCGCAGCCGGAGCGCATCAAGCGCCAAGGCCATAGTATGCGTCAGTGCGGGTTTTCGCAGTGGCGATGATCGCCAAGCGCCTCGATTACCCGGCAATCGGCGGCGATCCCGCCGCGGCAGCGCCCGACGATGCGCTCCAGCTCGTCGCGGAGCAGGGTGAGCTGCGCGATCTTTGCCTCGACCTGTTCGAGATGCGCGGTGGCGATGCGGTCGGCCTCGCCGCAATCGCGCGCGGGGTCGTCCGACAGGTCGAGCAGCGAGCGGATTTCCTCGATCGTGAACCCCAGGTCGCGCGAATGGCGGACGAAGCTGAGCCGCGATCGGTGCGCATCGCCATAACTGCGGTAGTTCGCCGCGGTGCGATCGGGGGCAGGCAGCAGGCCGATGCGCTCATAATAGCGGATGGTTTCGATATTGGTCCCGGTTGCCCGCGACAGTTCGCCGATTTTCATTGCTTGACCCTGTAGTTGCTACAGGGTGCATATAGGACGCCGACTCGAAGATAACAGGAGAATTCGGCGATGGCCGATCAATGCTGTGCCGGCAAAAGCGGCAAGACCGCGCTCAATGACCCCAAGTGGCGGCGGATCCTGTGGATCGCGCTCATCATCAACGCGGCGATGTTCGGCGTCGAGATCGTTGCCGGGGTTGCGGCGGATTCGCGCGCGCTTCAGGCTGATGCGCTCGATTTTCTTGGCGACAGCGCCAATTATGCGATCAGCCTCGGCGTCGCGGGCATGGCGCTCGCATGGCGTGCGCGCGCCGCCTTGCTGAAGGCCGCGACGATGCTGGCCTTCGGCCTCTGGGTCTTCGGCTCGGCGGTATGGGGCTTCTTCGCCGGATCGGCGCCGCATGCCGAAACGATGGGGCTGATCGGCGCGCTCGCGCTCGCCGCCAATGTCGCAGTCGCGCTGATGCTCTTTCGTTATCGCACGGGCGACGCCAACATGCGCTCGGTGTGGATCTGCTCGCGTAACGACGCGATCGGCAATATCGCGGTGATGGGCGCGGCGCTCGGCGTGTTCGGCACCGGGCGGAGCTGGCCCGACCTCGCGGTCGCTGCGATCATGGCGGCACTCGCAATTTGGGGCAGCTTCGAAGTGTTCCGGCAGGCGCGCGGCGAACTCGCCGCCACGCCTGCCTGAGGAAGGGTCAGGCGAGGCTGTTGCCGAGCCCGATCACGACGGTCGATGCCATCAGTACCGCGATCCCGAGCCAGACGAGCGCGCGCGTGCGCTTGCCTGCGGGCGCCCATTCCTTGAGCGCGAAGCCCCAGAGCGTCGAGAAGAGGATGATGCTCGCCATATGGAGCGTCCAGCTCGAAAAGCCGAAGCGCCCCATCTGGCTTTCGCCCATCGTGTAGAAGAAGAACTGGAAATACCAGAGCGTCCCGCCGAGCGCTGCGAGGCCATAGTTGAGCGCCAGCGCCGGCCTTTCGGTCGCGCCGGGCGCGGCTTCGCCGACGAACTGGCGGATGCTGCGGTTGCGCGCGATGAGGATGCCGCACCAGATGAGGTTGGTCGTGAGGCCGCCGAGCAGCACGACGCAGAGCACCGGCAGCCCTTGCCACAGCGGGTCGGTCCCGGCGGCCAGCGTCAATGCGCGGATCGGCGCGCCGGCGTCGAGGCCCCATGCAAAGCAGCCCGACATGATGCCCGAAAAGACCGCGATCGCGAGCCCCTTACGCAGATTGAATTCGGACTTGTCGGCCTCGGCGATAGCGTCGCCCATCTCGCGTTCCTTGCGTCGCCCCGCCTGTGCGACGACGACGATCCCGGCGAGCGTGATCGCGATGCCGAGGAACACCGTCTGCCCGCTCGTCGTTGCGAACAGCTCGCCCAAGGTGCCGCGAAAGATCGGCGGCCCCATGGTCCCGATGACGGTCGTCAGCCCGAGCGCGACCGCCATGCCGAGCGACAGCCCGAGGTAGCGCATCGTGAGCCCGAAGGTCAGCCCGCCAAGCCCCCACATCGCGCCCCAAAACCAGCACCAGAACCAGATATCACTTGGCGTGCGGCTCAGCACGCTGATCAGGTCATGCGTCTGGATCGAGGCGAAGAGCCACGGGGCGAGGAGCCACGAAAACACACCGCCGGTGATCCAGAAAATCTCCCACGACCAAGCGCGGATGCGCTTGTACGGCACATAGAAGCTCGCCGACGAAAGCCCGCCCAGCCAGTGAAAGAACACGCCAAGCAGCGGGTTGGCATCCATCCTTCTTCTCCCCTCATTCGTCAGGCGGCTAGTATCTCCGGCCCGATCTTGTCCACCCCGGTCACCCCGGTCAGCGCCATCGCGACGCGCATTTCGGCCTCGATCAGGTTGAGCATATGGCGCACGCCGCGTTCGCCGTCCGCAGCCAGCGCGAACGCCCATGCGCGGCCGAGCAGCACGCCTCTGGCGCCCAGTGCGAGCATTCGTATGACGTCGAGCCCCGACCGCACCCCGCCGTCGGCGAGGATGGTGAGCCGGTCGCCCACCGCATCGGCGATCGCGGGCAGCGCGCGCGCGACCGACGGCACGCCGTCGAGCTGGCGTCCGCCGTGGTTTGACACGATGATGCCGTCGACGCCCGCTTCGGCGGCGCGGTGGGCGTCGTCGGCGTCCAATATGCCCTTGATGACGATCGGCCCCGTCCAGTGTGCGCGCACGAAGTCGAGATCGGCCCAGGTCACGCTTGGATCGAAATTATTCTTCATCCAGCCGAGGAAATCCTCGAGCCCCGATTTGGCCCCGAGCAAAGGCGCGACGTTGCCGAGCTGGTGCGGCCGGCCGTGGAGGCCGACGTCCCATGCCCAGCCGGGGCGCATCATAGCCTGGCCGACGCGGCGTGCCTGTCCGCGAAGGCCGGGGGCGCCCGACAATCCCGAGCGCACATCGCGATAACGCGCGCCGGGCAGCGGCATGTCGACGGTGAACACCAGCACCGGACAATGGGAGGCGCTGGCCTCGTCGAGCAGCGCGCGCATGAAGCCGCGGTCGCGCACCATATAAAGCTGGAACCAGAAGGGCGTTGGAGAACCCCGCGCGACCTCGGCGAGCGAGCAGGCCGACACCGTCGAAAGCGTGAAGGGCACACCCTTCGCCGCAGCGGCGCGTGCCGCCTGCACCTCGCCGCGCCGCGCGGCCATGCCGGCAAGCCCGATCGGGCCGAGCGCAATGGGCATCGACAGCGACTGGCCGAACAGGCTGGTCGACAGGTCGATCGCCGACACATCGTTCAGCACGCGCTGGCGCAGCGAAACCTCCTGCAGGTCGGCGATGTTGGCGCGTAGCGTCTGCTCGGCGTAGGAGCCGCCGTCGAAATATTCGAAGAGGAAGTGGGGCAGGCGACGCCGCGCGGCCTCGCGATAATCGCCGATCGATGCTGCTCTCACGCGGTTTCTTCCACCCGTTCGGCTTCGCTCCGCCAACGGTCCCGATAGGGCGCAAGGTCGGCGCCTAGCGGCTCGACGAGTTCGAGCGGTTCGGCGGCGGGCAGGGCGGCATCGATCAGGCGCAGGGCGCCATAGGACACGTCGTTGTGCGCCTTGCCGACATAGACGTGCAGGTCGGGGCGCAGCGCCGCGAGCGCGCGCACGAAGACCTGGCCCTCGGCAAAGCGCCCTTCGATCAGCAGCCGTTGGCGCGTCCCGATCAGCTCCAGCGATGCGTTGGTGACAAGCGCGGCATAGAGCGAGACCGCGGCGCGGCGTATCGCGTGGTTCGCGGGTTCGGCGATCCAGCGCCCGCGACCGCGGGGGAAGGGGCCAAAGCCCGGTGCAAAGCTGGGCAGCGCCATCGCGCCACCGGTGAGCGCTTCGGGAAGTGCCGCGAGCAGCGCGGGCTGGTCGGGCGCGATGTCGCTTTGCCGTGTATCGAGGCCGATCAGCGTCTCGATCTCGCGCCCGCCCATGAAACGCGCCGACGGGATCGGCTTTCCATAGGCATCGACGTTGATCAGGCAGTCGCGTGTTTCGTCGAGGCCGCGCGTGTCGACAGATGCGGCATCCTTGGGCGAACGCATCGCGACAAACCAGGTCCCGGTCGACAGAACGGTCGATTCATGGTCGGCGATTTCGGCAAAGCCGCGCGCTGCGAGCAAGGCTGCATTCGAATCGTGCAGACCGCAGTGCACTTCGGTGTCGGCGGGCAGGCCGGTGCGAAATACCCATTCGGGCCGGAGCGTGCCCAATATGTCGCTCGCGGCGCGGACAGGCGCGAGCCGCCTTGCCCATCCGCGCCGTTCGGCGAGTTCCGAGGGTGTTCCCGCGAGCGGGTTCCACAGGTCGGTATGGCAGCCGAGGCTTGTTACCTCCGAAGCTGCGACCCCGCTCAGCAGCCAGCTCCAATATTGCGTCCACGGCACTATCTGTGTGCCTTTGGTCAGCGCCGGTTCCAGCGCGTCGAGGCGGAATAGCTGTGCGCCGAGATTGAGGCCGTCGGGTAGCGCCGGCGAGCCGGTGCGCGCGAACGGGTCGCGTTCGGCGTCATAGGCCGCCCGGAGGGCGGGGGGTATCGCCTCTTCATAGTCGAGCGGCGGGCAGGCGAGGCGGTCGTCACGGATGATCGCGGCTCCGGCGCCATGGCCGACCGGCACGATCGCACCGACGTCGGCGAGCGTCGCAAAATAACGTAGCACTTCGACCGCCCAGCCCTCGATACCCGCCGTATCGAGCGCGACAAAGGTTCCGGCCTTGATGCGCTCGTTGGGTCGCACGCGCCGTTCGATCAATTCACCCCCGGGTGACCAAAGGCTGAGCTTTGCCAAGGTTTTTCCCACGTCGAGGACTACGGTTGCGCGACCCTTCATCTCTCTCCCTCTTGCTTCGTTAAGACCGAATTTGATCGAACTTTATCGAAACTGATTGCAGAGCGCCAGCGATTTCGATAGATAGCCTCGCATAGTCGAAACAACGAGTTTCCTTCATGCCCGATCTTCTGGATACCACGCCCGAATCCCGTTCCCCGGCCGCGCTGCTTTTTGCCATTCCGGCGAATCGCTGGTCGGATGAGGAGGTGCAGGGTAAGGCCCCCGAAGATTTGCTCCTCTATCGCTCGAACCGCCTCGGTTCCGATCTGACCGTCACCAACTTCGGCGGAGGCAACACCTCGGCCAAGCTCGATGCGCGCGATCCTCTGACCGGAGAAAGCGTTCCCGTCCTGTGGGTCAAGGGGTCGGGCGGCGATATCGGTTCGATGAAGCTCGACGGGTTTTCGACGCTCTATCAGGACAAGTTGCTCGGTCTCGAAAAACTCTATCGCGGGCTCGAGCATGAGGACGAGATGGTCGGCTATCTGCCGCACTGCACCTTCGCGCTCAATCCGCGCGCGGCGTCGATCGATACGCCACTCCATAGCTATCTGCCCTTCGCGCATATCGACCATGTCCACCCCGACGCGATCATCGCGCTCGCCGCGTCGAGCGAGGGCGAGGCGGCGACGCAGGCGATTTGGGGCGGAGCCGTCGGCTGGCTGCCCTGGCAGCGTCCGGGTTTCGACCTCGGGCTGAAGCTGCGTGACTATGTTGCCGCGCGTCCGGACCTTCGCGGGGTCATGCTCGCGGGGCACGGGATCATCTGCTGGGGCGACAGTGCCAAGGGCTGCTACGACAATACGATAGCGCTAATCACCGACGCGGCAAATTATCTGAATGCGAAGCTGGCCGAGGGGCCGGCGTTTGGCGGCGAGATCGTCGCGCCGCGGCCCGCCGCCGAACGAAATGCCCTCGCGGCCAAACTGATGCCGCTGCTCCGCGGACTGATGGGCGGGCGGCGCGTTGGGCACTTCGCCGACGATGCCGAAACGCTTGAATTCACCGGCAGCCGCGATTTCGCGAAGCTCGCTGCGATCGGCACCTCATGCCCCGACCATTTCCTGCGCACCAAGATCGCGCCGCTCGTGCTCGACCCCGTACGGATCGACGACACCGCCTATCTCGCAGAGCGGATCGAGGCGTACCGCGCCGACTATGCCGCATATTACCAGCGCTGCGCGCGCGCGAACTCGCCCGCGATGCGCGATCCCAATCCGGTCGTCGTGCTCGTCCCCGGCATCGGCCGCATGACCTTTGCCGGCGACAAGGCGACTGCACGGCTGGCAGGCGAATTCTACGCCAATGCGATCAATGTGATGCGCGGTGCCGAGGCGATCGGCGACTATGTCGGGCTCGACGAACAGGAAGCGTTCGACATCGAATATTGGCTGCTTGAGGAAGCGAAGCTCCAGCGGATGCCGAAACCCAAACCGCTCGCAGGGCGCATCGCGCTCGTTACCGGCGGAGCGGGCGGGATCGGCGCCGCGACAGCCGAGCGTCTCGCCGCAGACGACGCGTGCGTGCTGCTTGTCGACCGCGACGCCGATGCGCTCTTCAAAGCTGCGGACGAACTCGAAGGCCGTTTCGGCCGCGACCGCATCCGTTCGGCGGTGTGCGACGTCACCGACGAGGCGCAGGTCACCGCGGCTTTTGCGGCGTGCGCGCGCGAATTCGGCGGCCTCGACATCCTCGTCGCCAACGCGGGCATTGCTTCGTCGGCACCGATCGAGGACACGACGCTCGAGCTGTGGCAGCGCAATTATGACGTGCTCGCTCAAGGCTATTTCCTCACCGCGCGCGCGGCCTTCCCGCTGATGAAGGCGCAAGGCGGCGGTTCGATTGTCTTCATCGGGTCGAAGAACGGCATCGCCGCCGCGACCAATGCCTCGGCCTATGCGTCGGCGAAGGCGGCGGCGCTGCATCTCGCGCGTTGCCTCGCGCTCGAAGGCGCGCCTTTCGGCATCCGCGTCAACACGGTCAACCCCGATGCGGTGATCAAGGGATCGCGCATATGGGACGGCGACTGGCGCCGCGAGCGTGCGGGCGCGCATGGCATCGATTCGGGTAGCGAGCTCGAGGAGCATTATCGGAATCGCTCGATGCTCAAGCGCGACGTGCTGCCCGAGGATGTTGCCGAAGCAGTCTATTTTCTCAGCTGCGATATGTCGGCAAAGTCGACCGGCAATATGATCAACGTCGACGCGGGCAACGCGCAGGCATTCACACGCTAAGGTACGGAGAGTTTTATGGCTGGCGACCTGCCGCTCGCACAGGATGATATTGAGCGGCTGAACGCCGGTCTGACCGACGCGCTCGACGATGATTATGGCAGCCTCGGCCGCCAGCTAGGCCGGCGCGGGATCGACATCGATGGCGTAAAGGCGAAGGTCGCGGGTTTCTCGGTCGCCGTCCCGAGCTGGGGTGCAGGGCGCGGCGGCACGCGTTTCGCCAAATTCCCGATCGCGGGCGAGCCGACGAGCATCCATGAAAAGCTGGAGGACTGTGCAGTCATCCAGCAGCTCGGCCGCGCGACCCCGCGCGTCAGTCCACATTTCCCGTGGGACAAGGTCAGCGACTATCGCGGTTTGCGTGAGGAAGCGGCGGCGCTCGGGCTCGGCTTCGACGCGGTGAACAGCAACACCTTCCAGGACCAGCCGGGACAGGCGGTGAGCTATACCACGGGCTCGCTCTCCTCGACCCGCGCCGAGGTGCGCGAGCAGGCGGTAGCGCACAACATCGAATGCATCGAGATCGGGAAACAGCTTGGCGTCACCGACCTGACCGTCTGGGTCGGTGATGGCACCAACTTCCCAGGGCAGCAGGATCTCGGCCGCAGCCTCGACCGCTATCTCGATGCGGCGTCGCAGGTTTATGCGGCGCTGCCCGGCGACTGGCGAATGCTGATCGAGCACAAGATGTTCGAGCCGGCCTTTTATTCGACCGTGATTTCGGACTGGGGCAGCTCGATCCTCGTTGCGCAGGAATTGGGCGACAAGGCGAAATGCCTCGTCGACCTTGGACATCATGCGCCGAATGTGAATATCGAACAGATTGTCGCACGCCTCCACCGCTTCGGAAAGCTTGGTGGATTTCACTTCAACGACAGCAAATATGGCGACGACGACCTCGATAGCGGATCGATCAACCCGCACCAGCTGTTCCTCGTCTTCAACGAATTGATCGAGGCCGAGTTGAACCCGCGCGGCGATTTCCGCCCCGCCTATATGATCGACCAGTCGCACAATGTGACCGACCCGATCGAGTCGATGCTCTCGTCGGCCGAGGCGATTGTCGCGGCCTATGCCAAGGCGTTGCTCGTCGACCGCGAGGCATTGCTTGCCGCGCAGGAAGCGAACGATACGATGATGGCGTTTCAGGCGCTGCGTGCGGCGTACCGCACCGACGTCACTCCGATCCTCGCCGCGGCGCGCGCTGAAGCGGGCGGGGCGATCGACACGATCGCCGCCTATCGCGCGAGCGGCTGGCGGGAGCGCAAGGCGCAGGAACGGCGCGCGGCGGGGACTACGGCGGGGATTGTCTAATCATTCGATTGCAACTCGGCGCAGCTCCCGTCAAATAGGCGCAATCAGACAGGGACCCATATGCACGCAGCCGAACGCGAAAAAATGATTCTCGACAGCTTGGGCGAGAACGGATTCGTCTCGTTCCGCGACCTCGAAAGCCGCGTTGCCGCATCGCCAGCTACCATCCGCCGTGATCTTGACCGGCTGGAAGACGCGGGCGTCATTACCCGCGTGCGCGGCGGGGCGAAGCGCGTTGGAGGGGGAGGCGGGGCGTCGACCGCGTCCGAAGATGGTCTATCGGGCGTTCCGTTCCACGAGAATATCGGCCGTAATCGCGCCGCGAAGGAAGCGATCGGGCGCGCGGCCGCGGGTCTTTGTATCCCGGGCGAAGGCGTCATGATCGACGGCGGCTCGACGACGCTGCAGATGTGTCCGCACCTCGACGGGCTGAGCCTGCAGGTGCTGACCAACTCGCTCCATATCGTCAGCGCATTGTTGCCGCAGCCGACGACGCGCATCCTCATTCCCTCGGGGCAGGTATTTCGCGAACAGAATATCGTGCTGTCGGCGGCGGGCGATGACGGGATGCCGCGCTTTCATGCGCCTAAACTGTTCATGGGCGCGGCGTCGATGGGTCCTGCAGGGCTGATGCAGGCCGACGTGATCCTCGTCGCCGCCGAACGGCGGCTGATCGAGCGCGCCGACGAGATCATCGTCCTCGTCGACAGTTCGAAATTCTCGGGTCCCTCGGGCAATGTCGTTTGCTCGCTCGACGAAATCGACGTCGTCGTCACCGACGCCGGAATCGAACCGCACCATGTCGCGATGATGGAAGCCGCCGGTATCCGCGTCATCATCGCCTGAATTTCCCAAAGCTTTCACGCCAAAACCGCGCGGGGCTGTGCCGTTCGGGCTGGAATGATTGAATTTGATCGTTGACGTGATTGATAAAGACAAATAATGAGCATTGATGCAGAAACGCTCAACGAGGCGTGGCATCGGAGGACAAATTTGCCGGACAGGCACCTCCGTCAAAAGGACAGCTCGCGCAGGCGAGCGCAGGGAGGATGCGATGAAGGCGATGACGACTGCAGGGCTGGATATGGTTGCACGGCGGGGCGCGTGGCGACGCGGTATTTCGGTGCTGGCATGTGCGGGCGCGCTGCTTGGCGCAAGCAGCGCCTATGCGCAGGACGCCGACTCCGAAGCGCCGAGCGATGCGGACATCGTCGTTACCGGCACCTTGCTGCGCGGCGTTGCGCCGGTCGGCACCAATGTCGTTGCGGTCAGCGAGGCCGATGTCGTCGCTTCGGGTGCGGCGTCGGCGAACGACCTGCTCGCCTCGATCCCGCAGGTCGGCAATTTCGGCACGATTCCGGCGGGGCTCGGCAATTTCGGCAATCCGATCGTGCGCCCCAATATCCGCAACCTCGGCGCGAGCGGCGGTTCGACGACGTTGGTGCTCGTCGACGGCCATCGAATGGTCGGCGCGGGCATCTTGCAGACGAGCTTCGATCCCTCGGTCATCCCGCCCGACGTCATCAAGCGCGTCGACGTCATCCCCGACGGCGGCTCGTCGATCTATGGGTCCGACGCGATCGGCGGCGTGATCAACTTCATCACGCGTGACCGTTACGACGGCATCGGCGTCAATGCGCGTTATGGCTTTGCCAAGGATTATCAGACGATCGACGCCAGCGTCATTGCGGGCAAGGATTGGGGCACCGGCTCGGTCTTCATCTCCTATGCCTATGCCTGGCACGACGATTTGATCGGGCTCGACCGCGACTATGCGACGGCGAACCAAACTGACCGCGGCGGCGGCGATTTCCGCAGCACCGCCTGCGCGCTCGCCAACATCACCGTCGGCACGACGACCTATGCGCTTCCCGGCCGCACGCCCGGGGTCAATCGCTGCGACCAGACCGACTATGCGGCCATCTATCCGCGCGAGGAGCGCCACAGCGTCTTCGCCGGCCTGACGCAGGACCTCAGCGACTCGGTTGCGTTCAAGCTGTCGGCCTATTGGTCGAAGCGCGACACGCTGCATCGCAGTGCACAGAGCAGCGCAAGCGGGACGATCACCGCTGCAAATCCCTTCTTCCGCCCGATCGGTACCGAGCTGGCGCATACCGTTTCCTTCGCGTTCGACGATGTCTTTGGGCCGAGTAACGACAGCCCGTCGAGCTTCACCTCCTACGGCATCACGCCAAGCTTCGATTTCGAGCTCGGCGGCGGCTGGCAGCTGCGCACAATGGCCAACTTCGGGCGCAGCGAGAATGAATCGACCGAGCGGTCGTTCAATTCGACGCTCGCGACGATTGCGCTCGCCGGAACCTCGACCGCGACCGCGCTCAACCCCTATAACCTCTCGGCGACCTCGCCCGCGGTGCTCGCGGCGATCGACGATTTCGTCAACTATGGCGAAGCGACGCAGGAACTTGCCGAGGGCCGCTTCGTGCTCGACGGCCCGCTGACCAACTTGCCCGGCGGCGACATCCGCCTGGCGGTCGGCGGCGAATATCATTACGAGAATATCCGTTCGTTCACCGGTAGCGGTCCCGAAGCGGCGGTCACCGGCTCGAACGCCTATGCCGCGCGTAATGTGAAATCGCTGTTCGGCGAATTGCTGGTCCCGATCTTTGGCGCCGACAACCGCATGCCCGGTTTCTACAGCCTCGAACTGTCGGGATCGGTTCGCTACGACGATTACAGTGACGTTGGCAGCACGACCAATCCGAAGGTCGGAGTGACCTGGCGCCCGTTCGAGGCGCTGACGATCCGCGGCAATTACGGCACGTCGTTCCACGCGCCGAGCCTCGCCGACCTTGGCAATTCGGTCGACGCGCGTGTGCAGGTTCTGCCGTTCAGTCCGTTCCGCGCGCCGAACAGTTCGCCCTTCGACGCACTGCGTCCGACGATCGCGATCGCCGGCGGTAACGCCAATCTGAAGCCCGAAAAGGCCGATACATGGTCGCTCGGTTTCGACCTGAAGCCCGCGGCGATCGAAGGCCTCGTCGCCAGCGCGACCTATTTCAACGTGAAGTTCAAGGATGCGATCGCGGTCCCGCCCTTCACCTCGCCGCTCTTGTTCACCACGCCCGCCTATTCGGATTTCTATATCCTCAACCCGACGCTCGCGCAGGCGCAGGCGGCGGCAGGCAATCTCCGCGTCGATGGCGTACCGAACCTTGCGACCTTGTTCGCGATCAGCTCGCCCTATGTGCTGTTCCTCGCGCAGCGTGCGAACCTCGGCGCGGTGAAAGTCGACGGGATCGACTTCAACCTCGCCTATAATCGCCCGACCGGCTTTGGCTCGATCAACGCCAACTTCACGGGCAGCTACCTCCTCAATCGCGAGACGCAGGTGGTGCAGGGCGGTCCGGTCAACGACGATCTCAAGAACGGGACGGGCCGTTTCCTCTTCACCGCGGGGCTCGGCGCGACGGTCGGCGACTTCACCGCGCGCGCGACGCTCAACCACCGCAGCGGCTATCCGATCATCGGGCTACCGCCGCAGACGCGCATCGCGGCGTTCGACACGGTCGATCTCTTCTTCAGCTATGATCTCGGCGACATGCTCGCGAACACGCTGCTGACGCTGAACGTCGACAATGTCTTTGACGAGGACCCGCCATTCCTGAACAGTGCATCGGGCTATACGAATGGCAGCACGCTCGGCCGGCTGGTATCCTTCGGTATTCGCACCAAATTCTGACGGGGAGGTTGGGTTGCCGCTGATCGGAAGCTTGCGAGGCCTGTTCTGGGGTGCGCTCGCCGCCGTTGGCATGACAACCGCCCCCGCGAAGGCTGCGGATGCGGCGCCGGCTGAGCTGCGGACCGAATATGCCGCAGCGCCGCTGGGGCTCGACACGGCGGCGCCGCGGCTTGCGTGGCGCTCGCCGGTAGCGCGGCAAAGCGCATATCGCATCCGCGTTGCGACATCGGAAGCCGACCTCGATCGCGCCCCGCTGTGGGACAGCGGCAAGGTTGTTTCCTCCGACAATGTCCAGATCGCTTATGCCGGGCCGGCGCTCGTGTCGCGCCAGCGCTACTGGTGGCAGGTCCAGGTCTGGGATTCCGGCGGAAATGTCTCGGGCTGGAGCGCACCTGCTTCGTGGGAAATGGGACTCCTTGACGCTCAGGATTGGCAGGCGAAATGGATTTCGGGGCCTGTACGGCGCGACCATGACTGGGGTGACCTGACGCTCGACGCCGACCTCACGCTGACGGGCAAGAGTGTCGACGTGCTGTTTCGCGCGTTGCCGAACGGAAAGACCTATGGCGATGCCTATGTGTGGACGCTCGCCGACGACAAGAACGGGTCCGAGCTGATCCAGACCCTCCGCCGCTATCCGGGCGGCACCAGTTCGGCGATCAAGATGGAGCGACTGGTGCAGGTCAAATTGCCGACGCCGCTGAAGGGGCGCCGCATCAAGCTCTCGATCGAGGCGAAGGGCGGGCGCATCGTGACGCGCATCGACGGCGCAGTCGTTGCGACGCTCGACAATGACGCGCACAAGCACGGGACGATTGGCTTCGCGGGCAAGGAAGCCGCAGCCGCCATCGTCCATTCCGTCCGCGTAACGGGGGCGCAGAGCCCTGCCGTCGCGTTCGATTTCGTGGGCGGCGACAATCCCTTCACCGGCGGCAGCGTCGCGAAGGACGGACTCGTCGTCGCGAGCGGCGTTCCGGGCGTCGATATCGTCCTGCCGATAGAGGCGCCCGCGCCGCTCGTTCGCCATGCCTTCCGCCTCGCCAAGCCGATCGCAAGCGCGCGGCTTTATTATGCGGGCGCGGGAATGCCGCGCCTTTCGGTCAATGGTACCGTCGTCGGCTCGTCGCTCGGCGCGGGTTTCACCGCCTATGACAAGCGCGTGCTCGGCTATGTTGTCGACGTCACCAGCCTGCTGCGCCGCGGCGAGAATGTGATCGGCGCCGAACTTGGACGCGGATGGTACGGGCTGACCGATCCGAATGAATGGTATTTCCACGCGGCGCCCTGGCGCGCCGAACCCGCGCTGAAAGCGCAGCTCGAAGTCACCTACGCCGACGGCACCCGCGAAACGGTCGCGACCGACGGCAATTGGCGCACGATGGCCGGCCCGACGCTCAATGACTCTGTGCACCGTGGCGAACGCTTCGACGCGCGACTGGTGTCGGCGGGCTGGGATCGCGCGGGTTTCCGTGACCGCAAATGGTCGGCGGCTCCGGTCGTCGCGGGGCCGGCGGGGCAGATTGTGGCGGCCAATTCGGAAGCGATCGAGCCCGTCGAAGATATTGCGCCTGTTGCGGTCAAGGAGGTCGCGCCTGGTGTTCATGTCTATGACTTCGGCCGCATCGTTGCCGGCTGGCCGGTGCTCAAGGTCAGCGGGCCGCGGGGACTCACCGTGTCGATGGTCGCGAGCGAGCGCGTCGCCGACGACGGGAAGGTCGTGCCCGCCGCGGGGCTGATCGACGCGCAGCTCCAGACCGATCGCTACACGCTCGCGGGCAGGGGCGCCGAGCAATGGGAGCCGCGCTTCGGCTATCGCGGCTTTCGCTATGTGCAGGTCGATGGCTTTCCCGGCACGCCCGGCGAAGGCGCTCTGACAGCACGCATCGTCCATTCGGCGGTCGCGCGCACCGGCAGCTTCACGAGCGCCGATCCGCTGCTGAACCAGATCGATTTTGCCGCGATCGCGTCGATCCTCAACAATCTCCATGGTTTCCAGACCGACACGCCGACCTATGAAAAGAACGGCTGGACCGGCGATGCGCAGGCTTCGGCGGGCGCCGCGGCGCGCAGCCTCGACATTGCGCGCGTATGGACCAAATGGCTCGCCGATTTTCGCGATGCGCAATCGGAGAAGGGCGAGGTGCCCGAAATCGCGCCGACGACGCCCTTCTATGGCTATGAGAATACGCCGGGATGGAACGTGATCTGGGGCCCGACGACGCCGTGGGATGCGGCGGCGATGATCCTGCCGTGGGAGCTTTACACGACCACTGGCGACACGCGCATCCTCGCCGACAATCAGGACATGCAGCGTAGGCTCGTCGATTACACCGCGACCTTCATCAAGGCGCCCGATTATCGGCGTTCGGCGGGGCTGTCCGAATGGGCATCGGCGGGCGGCATGGACTACAGCAATGCGCGCGGCGGCGGTATCGACGCGGTGACGACGGCCTATTTTTTCCATCAGGCCGACCTGCTCGCCAAATCGTCGGCGATTGTTGGCAAGGCAGGGGATGCGGTGCGCTACGCGAAGCTCGCGGAGGATATCCGCACGGCTTACAATGAGCGCTATTGGGACGGAGCGAACGGCTGGTATCGGACCGTCGATGCCAAGGGTGTCGCAGGACCAGCGACGCAAGTGCAGAATATCTTGCCGCTTGCGTTCGGAATGGTGCCGCCGGGGCGCGAGAAAGGCGTCGCCGAAACCATTGCGCGCGACGTCGACAAACAGGGGCTGCGCACCGGCGTCTATGGCGCGCGTTACCTGCTCGAAATTTTGAGTGACTATGGCTACGCCGACTTGGCGTATCGCGTCGCGACGCGCAATGACGAACCGAGCTGGGGTTGGTGGATCAAGAACGGTCACTCGACGATGTTCGAGACGTGGAGCCTGAACAGCCGTTCGCGCGACCATCATTATTTCGCCTCGATTTCCGACTGGATGCGCCAGCGCCTGGCCGGGCTGCGCCCGGGCGCGCCGGGGTACAAGGTCGTGCTCGTCAGGCCGGCGATCCCCGACGGGCTCGCGAGCGCCGAGGCGGCGATGGAGACGGTCCACGGCCGCGCCTTTTCGGGGTGGCAGTTTGCTGCACACCGCAAACTGACGCTGACGGTCGAAGTGCCGCCGAACACCACCGGTGAAATCTGGGTGCCGACACGTTTTGGAGGGATCGCTGCGCCGTCGGGGGCTCAAGCCGTTCGGCAAGAGGCGGGTTATTCCGTCTATCGTACCGGACCCGGCCGTTTCATCTTCAATACCGGAGGCACACCATGACCCGCGCGATACTCGTTTTGGGGGCCATCGCTGCACTGGTGTCGCCCGCTGCGGCACAGCAGGTCACGGTCGATAGCGGTGCCGTTACCGGCGCGACCGTCGACAGCATCGCCTCTTTCAAGGGCATCCCCTTCGCCGCAGCGCCGGTCGGCGCCGGGCGATGGAGCGCGCCTGCACCCGTCGAGCCTTGGCGCGCGCCGCGCGATGCTACCACTTATGGCCCCGACTGCATGCAGAACCCGCTGCCGGGCATCCAGCCCGGATCGCGACCGATGAGCGAGGACTGCCTGACGCTCAACGTCTGGACGCCGAAGCCCGCCAAGGGCGCGAAGCTGCCGGTGATGGTCTGGATCCACGGTGGCGGTTTTGTGGGTGGATCGGGCACCTTGCCCGAAACCGACGGCGCAGCGCTCGCGCGGCGCGATGTCGTGGTCGTCAGCTTCAACTATCGCCTCGGCCGCTTCGGTTTCTTTGCGCACCCTGCGCTGGGCAAGGATGGCAACTGGGGACTGATGGACCAGATTGCCGCGCTCAAATGGGTTCAGCGCAACATCGCAGCCTTCGGCGGCGATCCGGCGAAGGTCACGATCTTTGGCGAAAGCGCAGGCGGGGAGTCAGTCTCGCGCCTGATGGCATCGCCCGCGGCGAAGGGGCTATTCGCGCGTGCGATCGTTGCCTCGGGCGGCGGCCGCGACAACTGGCCGACACTGGCCGATGCGCAGGCGAAGGGGCAGGTCTTTGCGACCCGCGCAGGCGCCGCCGATGTGGCGGCGCTGCGTGCGCTGCCTGCCGAAACGGTCCTCGGCAGCGTCGCGCTGATGAGCAAGGAAGAGGATCGCTATTCGGGGCCGATGACCGACGGGACGATCGTTCCCGCGGGCGCCGAGACGATCTTTGCCGAGGGCAAGCAGTCGCGCATTCCCTATATCATCGGCAGCAATGACGACGAACTCGGCTTCATCCCCGCGCCGTTCCGCGCGATGGTCAATGGCCCGGTCGAAAAGTCGCTGGGTGCCGCCGCCGGGATGGTGAAGGCGGCCTACGCAAGCGAAGACGAAGCGAACCGCCGGCTCGGCGGCGATGCGATGTTCGCCGAACCGGCGCTCGCCTTCGGCCTGTTGCAGGCGCGCGCAGGGGGGCCGGCCTGGCTCTATCGCTTCGGCTATGTCGCTGAAGGCCAGCGCAAACCCGACGTGGGCGCGGTCCATGCGTCGGACGTCGCTTTCCAGTTCGGCAATTTGTCCGCCGATGCCACTGCTGCCGATCGCGCTGCGGCGAAGCAGCTTGGCGATTACTGGACCAATTTCGCGAAGACCGGCGATCCGAATGGCAGCGGCTTGCCCGTCTGGTCGCGGCTCGACCCTGCGGCGCCGCAGCTATTGTCGATGGGCATCGCCGCGACCGCAATGGCACCCGCAACCACGCCGGCGCTCACCGCCATCGCCGCCGCACGGAACGAAAAGAAATGAAAGCCATGACCATGCGCCTCTCTGCCGTCGTTGCCGGTGCGCTCGCCATCGTCGCGATCCCCGCCTGTGCGTGGGAGGTGATCCGCCTGTCGTCGGACCCTGTGCCCGCGACCTCGAGGGAGGTGCGCGAGACGGGAGCTTTCGGGACCATCGTGCGCAACGTCTCCGACGCGACGCTCACCCCTTATGTCGCCGACAAGCCCAACGGGACCGCGGTTATCGTCGCGCCCGGCGGCGGTTTTCACATGCTGTCGATCGACAATGAGGGCGAGGCGGTCGCGAAGTGGCTGAACAGTCAGGGCGTCACGGCGTTCGTCCTCAAATATCGCCTGCTCGAAACCGGCGCCGATTTCCCGCTTCAGATGATGCGCTATCTCGCCAATCTTCCGACCTTGCGCACTGCGGTCGAGCCGCTGCGTCCGCTGGCGACCGCCGACGGCGAGAATGCGGTGAAGTGGGTGCGGAAGAATGCGGGTCGCTATGGCATCAAATCGAACCGCGTCGGGCTGATGGGCTTTTCGGCGGGCGGCGCGGTGACGGTGTGGACGCTGGCGGCCAACAAGCCCGCGAGCCGCCCCGATTTCGCGATCGCCATCTATCCTGGTCTGCTCCCCGATACGATAGCGGTGCCGAAGAAGGCGCCGCCGCTGTTCGTCGCGGCGGCAAAGGACGACAAGCTCGCCTATGACGACAGCGTTCGCCTCGCGGCTGCGTGGAAGGGTGCTGGCGCAAGCAGCACGATCGTAACCTATGAAAGCGGAGGCCATGGTTTCGGCATGAAGAAAAGCGGCAAACCGAGCGACGCGTGGACCGACGCGATGGCGGCGTGGATGCGCGATCAGGGACTGGTCGGCAAATGAAGACCGCATCGCTTCTCTTGCTCGCCGGCGGGTCGCTGCTCACGGGCTGCACCGCCAACGAACCCGCACCCGCGCCGACGCCCGCCGTACAAAAGGCCGGGAACTGCGAAGCCTTGACCGGCATGGCGCTGAAGGACGGCAAGGTCGATACCGCGACCTCGCTTGCGGGCGGCGCGATGGTCAATCTGGAGGCGGGCAAGCCCGGTCTGCCGGCGCCCGCTGCCTTTTGCCGCGTGCAGGCGACGCTGTCGCCGGTGCCCGGATCGTCGATCAAGGTCGAGGTCTGGCTGCCCGAACGTGCGGGCTGGAACGGCAAGCTGCTCGGCGCGGGGAACGGCGGTTTCGGCGCAAACATGCTGCTTCCGTCGCTCTTGATGCGCGGCGCGGTGCAAAAGGGCTATGCTGCGGTCGGCACCGACATGGGGCATTTCAGCGAAGCCGATGTCGACGCCAGCTGGGCGCTGAACGCGCCCGAAAAGATCCGCGACTATGGCTGGCGCGCCAATCATGTCGGCGCCGAGACGGCGAAACAGGTGATCGCGGCCTTTTACGAGAACGCACTCACCGCGAGCTATTTTCACGGCTGTTCGGATGGCGGGCGGCAGGCGTTGACGCTCGCGCAGCGCTACCCCGCAGATTATGACGCGATCATCGCGGGCGCGCCTGCGATGCCGTGGACGCGCATGGCGAGCGCCTTTGCGAACAACGCGGTTGCGGCGAACAAGCCCGGCGGCGACCTGCCGATGGCGAAACTGAAATTGCTTCAGGCCGCATCGCTCGGCCAGTGCGACGGCCTCGACGGCGTCAAGGACGGCGTGATCGGCGATCCGCGCGCGTGCCATTTCGATCCCGCGAAGCTCGCGTGCAAGGGCGGCGAGGGCGCCGATTGCCTGACGCCCGGCGAGGTCGCCACCGCGAAGCTTTTCTACGAAGGTCCGAAGGGCGCCGACGGCAAGAGCTTCTACCCCGGCTTCGCGCCGGGCGCCGAGGCTGAGGCGGGAACCTGGTCGCAATGGCTGACCGGCAAGACGTCGCAGCACGTAAAATTCGGCACCGCCTTCTTCCGCTATTTCGTGCACGCCAATCCCGACTGGCAGCTTTCGGATTTTAACCTCGAGCGCGACTATGCGCTAGCAAAGGCGCGCGTCGGCGGGGATCTCGACGCCGACAGCACCGATCTTGGTGCTTTCTACAAACGCGGCGGCAAGCTGATCCTCTATCACGGCTGGAACGACGCCGGGATTCCGGCGCAGAACACGGTCGATTATTATGGGCGGCTCGTCGCGGCGAACCCGAAGGCTGCAGCGACCTCGGTGCGCCTGTTCATGGTGCCGGGCATGTCGCACTGCCTCGCAGGACCGGGGCCGAACAATTTCGATCCGCTGACGGCGCTCGACGGCTGGCGGCAGGGTAGCCCCGCGCCCGAACGGATCATCGCGACCAAATTCGACAACGATCTGTTCGCCTATATCGGCCTCCCCGCAAAGGCCGGGCGGACACGGCCGCTCTGCGCATTTCCCAAGGTCGCGAAATGGGACAATAGGGGTTCGACCGACGATGCGGCGAGCTTTACCTGCGAGGCACCCGGAAAATGACGAGCCATGTTCATGGAGCCATCGAACCACCGTTGATCGAGCATACGATCGGCACAGCGCTTGCACTGGCCGCGGAGCGCTGGGGGGAAAGCGACGCGCTCGTTTCGGTCGGGCAGGGCATAAGCTGGACGTTCGCCGAACTGCTCGAACGGTCGGACGCTTTCGCCGCGGGCTTGCTCGCGCTCGGCCTCAATCCCGGCGACCGGATCGGCATCTGGGCGCCGAATTGCGTCGAATGGACATTGACCCAGTTCGCCGCGGCGCGGGCGGGGCTGATTCTCGTCACGATCAACCCTGCCTATCGCCTGTCCGAGGTCGAATATACGATCAACAAGGTCGGCCTGTCGGCGCTCGTTGCCGCGAGCAGCTTCAAGACGAGCGACTATCCGGCGATGATCGAGGAACTTGCGCCCGAAGTCGCCGCGAGCACGCCCGGCGCGCTCCGCGCCGTCCGCCTGCCCACACTGCGCTCGCTGATCCTGATCGGCGAGCGGGCGCGCCCCGGCTGGCTGCGCTTCGCCGACGCGGCGGCGCTTGCGACCGACGCCGACCGCGAGCGGCTCGCCGCCATCGGCCCGACGCTCGATCCGAATGACGCAATCAACATCCAGTTCACCAGCGGCACCACCGGCCCGCCCAAGGGCGCGACGCTCAGCCACCGCAACATTCTCAACAACGGCTATTTCGTCGGCCGCACGCAGGGGTTGGGGCAGGGAGACCGCGTCTGCATCCCGGTGCCGCTCTATCATTGCTTCGGCATGGTGATGGGCAATCTGGCCAGCATCACCCACGGCGCCACGATGGTCTATCCATCCGAAGGGTTCGATCCCGAAGCGGTGCTGCGCGCGGTCGAGTCCGAGCGCTGCACGTCGCTCTATGGCGTGCCAACGATGTTCATCGCGGTGCTCGCGCATCCGCGCTTCGACGACTTCGACGTCTCTTCGCTGCGTACTGGCTGCATGGCCGGCGCGATCTGTCCCGAACCGTTGATGCGGCAGGTCGTCGAGCGGCTGAACATGCGCGACGTGACGATTGCCTACGGCATGACCGAAACCAGCCCGGTGAGTTTCCAGACCGCGCCCGACGACCCGTTCGAGCGCCGCGTCGGCTCGATCGGCCGCGTCCAGCCGCATCTTGAATGCAAGATCGTCGACGTGAACGGCAATGTCGTTCCGTCGGGCGAACCCGGCGAACTATGCACACGCGGCTATTCGGTGATGATCGGCTATTGGGACGAGCCCGAACGCACCGCGGACTCGATCGACGAGGATGGCTGGATGCACTCGGGCGACCTCGCGACGATCGACGCCGAAGGCTATGGCAATATCGTCGGGCGCCTCAAGGACATGGTGATCCGCGGCGGCGAGAATATCTATCCGCGCGAGGTCGAGGATTATCTCTATCGCCAT
This sequence comes from Sphingopyxis sp., assembly GCF_035998905.1. Lineage (GTDB taxonomy): Bacteria > Pseudomonadota > Alphaproteobacteria > Sphingomonadales > Sphingomonadaceae > Sphingopyxis. The sequence continues at coordinate 227,970 of NZ_DASYHG010000025.1, forward strand.
CCTGCGGTCGAGGATGTCGCAGTGGTCGGTATCCCCGACGAGCGGATGGGCGAAGAATTGTGCGCGTGGGTCCGTTTGAAACCCGGCACGGAGGCCAGCGCCGACGACATGCGCGAATTCTGCCGCGGCCAGATCGCCCACTATAAAGTCCCGCGCTACGTGCGTATCGTCGGTGAATTCCCCACCACGGTGACGGGAAAGGTCCAAAAATATCTTATCAGAGAAGCGATGGTCGCCGATCTTCAAAAGGAAGAAGTAAAATGAGAACTGCCATGTTTGTTGCGGCGCTGATGGCCGCCGCCCCCGCTTTCGCCCAAGGAACTCCCGCGCCGGCACCGGCTCCCGCAGCACCCGCCCCGGCTCCGGCTGCACCCGCCGCCGATGCCAAATATAATCTCGACACGCCGCTGCAGGACATCGTCGCCGACGAAAAGGGCAAGGCGGTGATCGAGAAGCATTTCCCCGGCATGATCGCACTCCCCGAATATGAGATGTTCAAGGCGATCAGCCTGACGCAGCTCCAGCCCTATTCGAACGGCAAGATCACCGACGAAATGCTCGCCGCGACCGCCAAGGATCTGGCGGAGATCAAGTAATGAAGAGCCGGACAGCCTATCTGGCGGCAACTTTGCTGTCCTCCACGGTGGCGCTGTCCGGCGCTCAGGCGCAGGACATGATCTACAGGGACAAGTCGGCGCCGCTTGAGGCGCGCGTCGACGACCTGATGGGGCGGCTGACGCTCGACGAAAAGATCCTGCTGCTCGCGGGCGAGAGCTCGATGACGCTGAACCCAATTCCGCGGCTCGGCATCCCGTCGATCCGCATGACCGACGGGCCCACCGGGGTGCGCTCGCCCGACGGCAAGCCCGCGACCGTGTTCCCTGTCGGCGTCGCGATGGCGGCGACGTGGAACCCCGACCTCGCGGCGAAGGTCGGTGCGGCGATCGGCACGGAAACGCTCGCGCACGGCGCCGACGTGCTGCTCGCGCCGACGGTCAACATCGTGCGCACGCCGCGCTGGGGCCGCAACTTCGAAACCTATTCCGAAGACCCGTATCTCGCCGGCCAGATCGGCCTTGGCTATGTGAAGGGCGCGCAGGGCGCTGGCATCGGCGTCTCGCTCAAGCATTTCGCCGCGAACAATCAGGAAACCAATCGCTTCATCGTCGACTCGGTCGTCGATCCGCGCACGCTGCGCGAAATCTATCTCCCGGCGTTCGAGACGGTGATCAAAGAGGGCGATCCCTGGTCGGTGATGGCGTCGTACAACAAGATCAACGGGATCCACGCGGCCGAGAACCGCTGGCTGCTCACCGACCTGCTCAAGAGCGAATGGGGCTACAAGGGGTTCGTCGTGTCCGACTGGGGCGCGGTCCATTCGACCGCGACCACCGTGAACGCCGGCATGGACCTCGAAATGCCCGGACCGCCGAACCATTTCGGGCCGAAGCTCAGGAAGGCGGTCGACGAGGGCAAGGTGACGGTGGCGCAGCTCGACGATAACGCCCGCCGCATGGTGCGCCTGATCGTACGCAGCGGCGCGATCGAACGCGGCGCCTTGCGCCCAATCGCCGAAACGACGCCGCGCAACGCCGCGCTCGCGCAGAGCGCGGCCGAGGAAGCAATCGTCCTGCTCAAGAACAGCGGCGTCCTGCCGCTGCCGTCGTCGATCAAATCGCTCGCGGTGATCGGCCCCAATGCCGACGTCGTGCGCATCCAGGGCGGCGGCAGTTCGGCGGTCGTGCCGTTCGAGACAAGCACGCCGCTCGCCGCCCTCAAGGCGGCGCTGCCCGGCGTGAAGATCAGCTTCGCGCGCGGCGTCGACAATGAGGAAACGCCGCCGGGCGCCAATCCGAAACTGTTCAGCCCCGGCACCGACCGCAGCGTCACCGGCCTCGCCGCCACCTATTATGCCAATGCCGATATGAGCGGCGAACCCGTGAAGCGCGAGACCGCGACGACTTTCCTCAAACGGATCAGCGGCAACATCGCAGGGCCGCAGGTCACCGGCTATGCTGCCTTCCGCTGGGAGGGGCTGTTCTGGCCCGAAAAGAGCGGCACCTATGAATTCAGCACCCGCGGCACGGGCAATGCGACGATCACGCTCGACGGCAAGGCCGTGCTCAACAAGGCAAGCGCGTCGAAGCCCGACATTCGCGACGTGCTTGGCTTTCCGATCCCGCGGCGAACGGTCGCGGTCGAACTCGAAGCGGGGCGCAGCTATCCGATCCGCATCGATTATGTCACCGGCCAGACCCCGTACGAATATCTGAGCTTCGGTATCCGCGAGCCGCTGCCCTCGTTCGACGAGGCGGTGGCGGCGGCGCGCGATGCCGATGCCGCGGTGGTGTTCGTCGGTTCGTCGTCGACGACCGAGGGCGAGGGGTATGACCGCACCTCGCTCGACCTGCCCGGCGACCAGAACAAGCTCGTCGAAGCAGTGATTGCAGCCAATCCGAAGACCGCGGTCGTCGTCAACGCGGGTGCTGCGATGACGATGCCATGGTCCGGCAAGGCGCCGGCAATCGTCGACATGTGGCTGCCGGGCGAAGGCGGCGCTGCGGCGCTCGCGAATATCCTGACCGGCAAGGTCAATCCCTCGGGCAAGCTGCCCGTCACCTTCCCGGTGCGGACCGAGGACGACAATATCAACCTCAAGGGCGCCAAGACGCCCTATTCGGAAGGCTTGCTCGTCGGTTATCGCGGCTATGTGGCAAAAGACGTGAAGCCGCTCTTCGCCTTTGGTCACGGGCTCAGCTACACGCGCTTCACCTACTCGGGACTGTCGGGTCCGGCGCGCGTAAAGGGCAGCGCGGCGGTGCCGGTGCGCGTCACGCTGCGCAACGACGGCGCGGTCGCGGGCGAGGAAGTCGTGCAATTCTATGTGGCGCCGCTTGCTCCGGCGGCGGGCGACCCGCCGATCGCGCTGCGCGGCTTTGCCAAGGTCGACCTCGCGCCGAAGGCGCGCAAGACTGTTGCAGTCGCGCTCGACCCGCGCGCCTTTTCGCAGTTCGACGTGGACAGCGGCGCATGGCGCGTGGTGCCGGGCCGCTACCGGATCATGGTGGGCTCGTCCTCGGCCGATATCCGGCAGGTGCGCGAGATCGAGGTGACCGCCGATTGACGACCCTCATGATCCCGAATATATGAATCATATATGATTTATATATTCGGGATGAATCCATGGGAATCGTGAATATCGACGATGATCTGCACGACCAGCTTCGCAAGGCGTGCAAGGCGTCGGGGCGTTCGATTAATGCGCAGGCGGCGTTCTGGATCCGGATCGGCATGCTCTGCGAGCTGGAGCCGGGGCTGACATTCTATGAGGTCGCGTCGCGCGAACTGCGCGAAGCCATCCGCGCCGACGAGGTGCGGGCGGGGACGTGACCAAGTCCCCGCACGAAATCGAGCTGATGGCGGAAGCCGGGCGCCTGCTCGCTTCGGTCTTCGAACATCTCGACACCGTCGCGCTCGCCGGCCTGTCGACGATGGCGGTGAACGACATGGTCGACGACCTGATCGTGCGTCGTCTGTCCGCGCGCCCCGCGAGCAAGGGGCAATATGGCTATGAATATGTCCTCAATTGTTCGCGGAACGACGTCGTCTGCCACGGCGTGCCGTCCGAAACCGACATCGTGCAGGACGGTGATATCGTCAATTTCGACATCACGCTGGAAAAGGGCGGCTATATCGCCGATTCCAGCAAGACCTACCTGGTCGGCGACGTCGCCCCCGCGGCGCGGCGGCTGGTCTCGGTCACCTATGATGCGATGTGGCAAGGCATCGCGGCGGTGCGTCCGGGCGCGCGGCTCGGCGACATCGGCCACGCGATCGAACGCCACGCCAAACGCCATGGCTATACGATCGTCCGCGAATATTGCGGGCATGGCATCGGGCGCGAGATGCACGAAGAGCCGCAAATCCTCCATTATGGCCGGCCCGGGACCGGACTGGTCCTGCGCGAGGGCATGGTGTTCACGATCGAACCGATGCTCAATCAAGGCCGGCGATCGGTGCGGACACTGGCGGACGGATGGACCGTCGTGACGGCAGACGGGAAACTGTCGGCGCAGTTCGAGCACACCGTTGCCGTGACGCGCCAGGGCGTGCGCGTGCTGACCTTGCGATCCGATGAGAAGGCGCGCGTTCACTGAAAGTCGTTACGGTAAAAACAGGCGCATGCCGCAGATTCTTGCAACGCCACAGTATATCTTTCGGAATCTACTCAGTAATATGACAATGGCCCGCAAATTTGGGGGTAATCTACTTTTGTGATAGGTTAGAAGCTTGTTTCTGGTTCGCCTTCGCGGGAAGAGGGGAATTGTGATGCTTCGTCCGCTAAAGCTCGCCGCGATCGTCGGCGCCGGTTTTTCTCTCGCCAGTTTTTCGCCCTCGCCGGGCTTTTCGGCAGCGGCGCTCGATGCGCTCGACCCCAGCCGGCTGGCCTCGCTTTCGTGCGGTGTGCGGCGCGCAGGATCGGCGCTCGCCAACGAGCTGCTGATTGCCTCCGCCATCGCGGCGCCGGCCAGCGCGGGTAAAACGATCCCGCTCTATCCCGATCTCGCCGCGTCGCCGTTCCCGGTTTCGACGCGTGCGCCGCAGGCGCGGCGCTATTTCAGCCAGGGGCTGATCCTGACCTATGGCTTCAACCACGCTGGCGCGGTGCGCTCGTTTCGCGAGGCGCAACGTCTCGATCCCGACTGCGCGATGTGCTGGTGGGGCGAGGCGGTCGCGCTCGGCCCGAACATCAACGCGCCGATGGACGATCGCGACCATGATGCAGCGCTCGATGCGATGGACCGCGCGATGGCGCTGCGTAGCGCGGCGACACCGATGGAGCGCGCGCTGATTGAGGCCGTCGCGCGGCGCTATTCGCGCGACCCGAAGGCCGATCGCGCCGCGCTCGACGGCGCTTATGCCGATGCAATGCTCGACGTCGCGCGCCGCTTTCCGGGTGACGACGATGTCGCGGTGCTCGCGGCGGAGGCGGCGATGGATACCAGCCCGTGGAATTATTGGGAGGCCGACAAGAAGACGCCCGTCGGCCGCAGCGGCGAAGCCGTGCGCCTCGTCGAAGCGGTGCTGCGCCGCAATCCCGGCCATGTGCAGGCAAACCATCTCTATATCCACCTGCTCGAGGCGAGCGACCCCAAGCGCGCCGAGGCCGCGGCTGACCGGCTCGCGAACCCGTTGGCTCCCAGCGCCGCACACCTCGTCCACATGCCGGGGCATATTTTCCAGCTGCGTGGTCGGCACGCCGATTCCATCCGCGCCAATATTGCGGCGGCGCGCGCGGACGAGGCCTATATCCGCAGCGCAGGCGACAATGGCCTCGTGCGCTACGGCTATTATCCGCACAATATCCATTTCATCGTGACCTCGGCCCAAATGGCGGGCGACATGCGCACCGCGGTCCGCGAGGCGCAGCGGCTGCGGACCGTGCTCGATCCCGAAACCTCGGCGCGGCTCGCGTGGATCCAGGCGATCGATGCCGCGCCCTATATGGCGATGGCGCAGTTCGCCGAGCCGAAGGCGATATTGGCGATGCCCGCGGCCGACCCGCGGCTCCCTTACGCGGCGGGGATACGCCACTATGCGCGCGGCGTCGCCTATGCGTCGCTTCGCGACCGGGCCGGGTTCGATCGGGAAATGGCCGCGATGGAAAGCCTCCGGACATCGGGCGGGCTGAAGGGCATGATCGATCAGGGCGTACCCGCCGGCGATCTGCTGATGCTCGCCGAACTCGTTGCGCGCGGCCGCTTCGCGTCTGCACAGGGTCGGCTCGACGAAGCGATCGCCTTTTATCGCCGCGCGGCTGAAATCGAGGCAAGCCTTCCCTATCAGGAGCCGCCTTACTGGTATTATCCGGTGAAACAGTCGCTCGGCGCGGCGCTGTTTCGCGCGGGGCGCCACGCCGAAGCGAGCGACGCTTTTCGCGGGGCACTCGCGCAAACGCCGAACAATGGCTGGGCGCTGTACGGGCTTGGCCGCAGCGAAGCCGCGCAGGGGCATAAGCTCGAAGCCGCCGCCGCGAACAAGGCGCTATCGAAGGCCTGGATCGGCGATGCGCGCTGGCTCCGCATGGAGCGGTTGTAGGGGTGTTGGCGGGCGGCGCCCGAAGGCGCCGCCAGTTTGATCAGTGCCGGGCGAGTTCGTCGCGGCCAACCACCATATAATGGACTTCGTCGGGGCCGTCGGCGAAGCGCAGGTGACGCACGTCTGCGTATAGCTCGGCGAGCGGCGTCCAGTGCGAAATCCCGGTTGCGCCGTGGATCTGGATCGCCTGATCGATGATCTGGCAGGCGCGTTCGGGAACCATCGCCTTCGCCATACTCACCCAGACGCGTGCCTCACGGTTTCCGAGCAGGTCCATCGCCTTTGCGGCTTTCAGAACGATCAGCCGCATCGCCTCGATCTCGACCCGCGCGCGCGCGATGACCTCGAGATTCTTGCCGAGCTGCGACAGCGGCTTGCCGAAGGCGGTGCGCGAATTGCCGCGCTTCACCATCAGGTCGAGCGCGACCTCGGCCTTGCCGATCGTGCGCATGCAGTGGTGGATGCGGCCAGGCCCGAGGCGCATCTGCGAAATCTCGAACCCGCGGCCCTCGCCGAGCAGGATATTCTCGCGCGGCACGCGGACATTGTCGAAACGCATATGCATGTGGCCTTGCGGCGCATGGTCGGCGCCGAAGACGCGCATCGGCCCCAGCACTTGCACGCCCGGCGTGTCCATCGGCACGAGGATTTGCGAATGCTGTCCCTTGCGCGACGCTTCGGGGTTGGTTTTCAGCATGCAGATCAGGATCTTGCAGCGCGGATCGCCGGCGCCGCTGATGAAATATTTCTCGCCGTTGATCACCCATTCGTTGCCGTCGAGCACGGCGCTGGTTTCGAGATTGCTCGCGTCGGACGAGGCGACGCCGGGCTCGGTCATCACATAGGCCGAGCGGATTTCACCGTTCAAAAGTGGCTTCAGCCAGCGCTCCTTCTGCTCGGGCGTGCCCACCATTTCGAGCACTTCCATATTGCCCGTGTCGGGCGCCGAGCAATTGAGTGATTCCGATGCGAGCGGCGATTTTCCGAGTTCGGCAGCGATATAGGCATAGTCGAGATTGGAAAGCGGCGTGCCCGTGTCGCCGTGCGGCAGGAAGAAGTTCCACAGGCCCGCGGCCTTCGCCTTGTTCTTCGCGCCTTCGAGCAGTTCAAGCTGTCCGGGCGCCCAGCTCCAGCGATCGGTGCGGCCTTCGCCGAGCCGGAAGAACTCCTCGGTGATTGGATCGACATTTTCGGCGATGTGGCGCTTCACCGCGTCGAACAGCGGTTGCGCCTCCTTCGACATGCGGAGGTCGTTGAGTTCGGCCTGAAGTTCGATTTCGGTCATGGGCAGGTCTCCAGTGGATTTTCACTGCGGACACTAAGCGCACCATGTCATTTAAGAAAATGATAGGATCGAATAGTCGGTATTCGGTTAGAGAATGGCTAGGCCGCTGCCGCTAGTTCGTCGACGATGATCGCGCGCAGCCAGCCGAGGCCCGGATCGGCCTGCGCCGCCTGATGCCAGTAAAGATAGCTGCCGCCGGGTTCGACCGGTAGCGGCAGGTCGACGAGCTGCATCGGCCACATCGCGTCGAGCACCGCCGCGTGCGATCGGGGGAGCGCGAAGAGCATGTCCGAGGTCGCGACGATCTGCCACGCGGTGATCGCATGCTGGCATCGCACCGCGACGCGCCGCGTCAGGCCCATCTGGTCGAGCGCCATATCCTCGATTCCGGGACCGTATGGCCGCGCCGTTGCAATGATATGGTCGAGCGCCAGATAGGTATCGAGATCGATCGCGCCGTCGACGCGCGGATGCCCCTTCCGCGCGACGACGACGAGCGGCTCGGTCCCGAGATAGTGGCGGCAGAGCCGGTCGTCGGCGGGCAGCGCGACGTCGAGCGCGAGGTCGAGGTCTCCGTTCGCGAGCATGATGGCCAGATCGCGGCGGCGGAAGGTCACACTGGCGAGCGCGACATGCGGCGCTTCGGCGCGCACCCGCGACACGAGCGAAGAGAAGCGCGGCATCTCGCCCGACAGGCGTACGCCGATGCGGAACTCGCGCGTCGCCTCGGCGGGATCGAAGGCGGTGGCGGCGTCGAGCGCCACATCGAGCCCGCGCAGCGCCTCGCGCACCGGACCCGCGATCGCACGCGCCGCGGAGGTCGGGACGAGGCGATTACCCTGCCGCACGAAAAGCGGGTCGCTGAAGATATCGCGCAGCTTGGCGAGCGCATGGCTGATCGCGGGCTGCGACAGGTTCAGGTGCCGCGCCGCCGCCGAGACCCCGCCCTTCGCGAAGATCGCGTCGAAAATCCGGAGGAGGTTGAGGTCGAAGCGGGCGAGATGCCGCAAGGCGTTCTCCTGAATTCGGCAGGCGGCGTGATCGTCGGTGCATAGCAGCAAGGGCGCCGAAGGGAAGCCGCGCGGCGCGCGCTTTACAGCGGCGGCTTCGATAGGCGACAAGTGTGTTCGAACTATCTGCCGGAGACTGGAATGAGCCGCGTGCACCCCCTCTATGATGCGATGGCGCCGACGATCTTCGAGCATATGTCGGGGCTGGCGGCGGCGCAGGGTGCAATCAACCTCGGGCAGGGCTTTCCCGACGAGCCGTCATCGCCGGACATGATCGACGCCGCTGCGCGCGCGCTGCGCGACAAGTCCAGCCAATATCCCCCTGCGTTCGGCTTCGCCGAACTGCGCGACGCGATTGGCCGCTTTTATGCGCGGCGGCAGGGACTCGCCGTTGCGCGCGAACGGGTGATCGTGACGTCGGGCGCGACCGAGGCGCTCGCCGCCTCGCTGCTTGCGCTCATCCGGCCGGGCGACGAGGTTATCCTGTTCCAGCCAGCCTATGACAGCTATGCGCCAATGATCCGCCGCGCCGGCGGCACCCCGGTATCGGTCGCGTTGCATCCGCCGCACTGGCGTTACGAGGCCGATGCGCTCGAACGCGCGATCACGCCGCGCACGCGGCTCCTGATGTTCAACGACCCGCTCAATCCCGCGGGCAAGGTCGCGAGCGACGCCGAACTCGCGCTGATCGCCGACGCCTGTCGCCGGCACGACCTCGTCGCGATCTGTGACGAGGTTTGGGAAGATGTGCGGTTCGACGGCGCGCCGCATCGATCTTTGTGGTCGCTGCCCGGGATGGAAGCGCGCGTGGTGAAGATCGGGTCTGCGGGCAAGATTTTCGGCCTGACCGGGTGGAAGGTCGGCTGGCTGTTGGCGGCGCCTGACGTGGCGCGCACGATCGGCCGCGCGCACCAGTTCCTGACCTTCACGACGCCGCCGGCGTTGCAATGGGCGGTCGCCGAGGGGCTCGATCGTCCCGACAACTGGTTCGCGCCGCAGCGCACGGCATGGGCGGCGGCGCGCGAACGGCTGGCGCGCGGGCTGGCCGGCGCGGGCTTTGTCGTCCTGCCGGGCGACGCGACATGGTTTCTGTGTATCGACCTTGCGGCGTCGGGCATTGCGCTCGATGACCGGGCATTCAGCGAGCGCGCGGTGCGCGAGGCAGGGGTCGCCTCGATCCCCGTGTCGGCCTTGTTCGAAGGCGAGGGGCCGCGGCATATTTTGCGGCTCTGTTTTGCGAAGGATCATGCGACGCTCGACGAGGCGGTCGTGCGGCTGGCGCGGTTCCGCGATGCGCTGGCGGCCGGAGCCGGGAGCTAGCGAACCCGGCGGGCCGGCCCAAATATTTCCTTTCGCGATGCCAAGAAAGCTTGGCGCGACATATATCAATCAAATAAGTAGAGAAATTGCAGGTCTTCGGACCTCGCGGCTTTTGATGGCTGTCAGCTTGCTCCGCGTCACCAACGGCTAAAGCGCACGAAGCCCTGACGCGTGTCGGATTCGTGCTTCTGTGAAAGGAGATACGATATGAGAGTCCGGCGCCCGGAAAACCCCCGCCACCGCAATGTAGCCGCCACCCAGCGGCTTCCCCATCCGTCCTGGTCACCGCTTCCGAGCGAGCTGCGGCGCGTGAGCGCGCAGGAATTCTGGCAGCGGCTCGGCCTGTAACCGAACGCGTCGAGCGCATTCCCGACAAGATAACAAGCAACAATCCGGAAGGACTCCCCCAATGCAGCGTTTCCCCATCGTCGCCACCAGCTTTCTTGCCATTGCCGCCTTCGCTGCGGCGCCGGCCTATGCGCAGGATACGAACATCCCGGCGGGTGACGAAGCCGCGCAGGGTGATGAAATCATCGTGACCGGCACGCGCGCCGCAGGGCGCTCTCGGCTCGATTCGCCGGCCCCGGTCGATGTGCTCGGCGGCGAGACCCTGCGGCGCCAGGGTTCGACCGAATTGGGGCAGGCGCTCGCGACGGTTGCGCCGTCGATCGACTTCAAGCGTCCGTCGGCGGTAGACGGCACCGATGCAATCCGCCCCGCGACCTTGCGCGGCTTGGCGCCCGACCAGACCCTCGTCCTGATCAACGGCACGCGGGGACACACCTCGGCGTTGCTCAACGTCAACGGCAGTGTCGGCCGCGGCTCGGCGGCGGTCGATCTCAACACCATCCCGACGGTTGCGTTCGACCGGATCGAGGTGCTGCGCGATGGAGCCGCGGCGCAATATGGTTCGGACGCCATCGCGGGGGTGGTCAACGTCCGCCTGCGCGAAGCGCGCGAAGGCGGCGGCGTCTCTGCCACCTACGGCTTTTACAATACCGACATCGACACCGCGCGCGGCAGCCGCAGCAAGACGGGCGAACCCGTCCTGACCGTGTCGGGGTGGCAGGGGATCGCGCTCGGTGACGAGGGCTATGTCACGATTTCGGGTGAATATGTCGACCGCAAGCCGACCAATCGCGCCGATTTCGACCCGCGCGTCACGCCCTCGCGGATCACCGGGCGCTTCGGCGATCCCGAGGTCGAGCAATATTCGCTGTGGGTCAACGCGGGGACGCCGGTCGCCGAGGGGATCGAACTTTATGGCTGGGCGGGCTATCAGAACCGCGACAGCAGGAGCGCCGCCTTTCCGCGCCTCCCCGCCGCAGCCGCCGCCGTGTCGCTGATCTGGCCCGACGGGTTCCTGCCGCTGATCAACACCAAGTCGCGCGACCTCAACTCCGCGGTCGGGCTGCGCGGCGACCTCGGCGAATGGAATGTCGACCTCAACCTCAGCTATGGCCGAAACCGCATCGAGTTCCGGACGCTCAATTCGGCGAACTATAGCTATGGCAATTCGTCGCCGACCGATTTCTATGACGGTGCGGTCGCCTATGACCAGTGGGTCCTCGGGCTCGACGTGTCGCGCCGCTTCGACGTCTTCGAAGAGCTGAACGTCGCCTTCGGGGTCGAGGGGCGCCGCGAGGGGTACAAGATCACCGCGGGCGAGCGCGCTTCCTATGATTATCCGCCGACCGGCGCGATCCCCGGACAGGCACCCGGCGCGCAGGGTTTTGGCGGCTTCTCGCCATTGAATGCGATCGAGAAAAGCCGCCGCAACGCTAGCGCCTATCTCGACCTCGAGGCGAAGCTGACGCGGTCGCTGCTGCTCGGTCTCGCCGGGCGCGTCGAGGATTATTCGGACTTCGGATCGACCGCGAACGGCAAGGTGTCGCTGCGCTTCGACGCGGCCGACTGGCTGGCGCTGCGCGGAACGGCGTCGACCGGCTTCCGCGCGCCGTCGCTCCAGCAGCAATATTTCACCTCGATTGCCTCGGTGGTGCAGAATGGCGCGCCGGTCCTGACCGGCCAGTTCCCTTCGGTCAACCCCGTCGCCGCCGCGCTCGGCGGGCTGCCGCTCGAACCTGAGAAATCGACCAACTTTTCTGTCGGCACGGTGATCCGCGCGGGCGGTTTCAGCCTGACCGTCGATGCGTATCAGATCAGGATCCGCGACCAGCTCGCTCTGTCGGAGAATATCCAGGCGAGCTTCAGCCCGCAGGTCGCGGCGATCCTCGCGCCGTTCAACGTGCCCGCCGCGCGTTTCTTCATCAACGGCCTCAAGACCCGCACCCGCGGCGTCGACGTCGTCGCCAACTACAAGGCACGGACCGATACGCTGGGGACGTTCGACTTTACCATCGCCGCCAATTTCAACGATGTCGACGTGCTGCGCATCCCGACCTCGACCGCCGTGCTCAATCCGGCGCCGCCGCTGCTCGGCCGCAACCGCATCGCGTCGATCGAAGAGGGCACGCCGCGCGAGAAGGTGACGGGCGCGATCGACTGGTCGGGCGACGCGCTCGGCGCGACTTTGCGCGCGACCTATTATGGCGAGGTCAACCAGCCGGGAACGGCAGCGAACGGTTCGGCCGACATCTTGACCGGCAAGCATGTCGTCACCGACCTGGAGCTGCGCTACGCCCCTGCCAAGGGCGCGCAATTCGCGATCGGGGCGAGCAACTTGTTCGACGTCTATCCCGACGCGACGCCTGCCGCGCTCAACACCACGGGCGTCGTCGGCTTCCCCTATTATTCGCCGTTCGGCTTTAATGGGCGTTACCTTTACGCGCGCATCGGACTGAACTGGTGAGCGAGCGGATCGGCGCGCTGCTACTGTCCTGATGCGCGCCGCATGGCGAGGCGGCGGCTTTTGCGTTAGGTCGATGCGATGACTCAAACTCTGCCCGTGATCGATATCGAGCCGCTGCGTCTGATGTCGGACAAGGCGATGATTGCCGATACGGCGGCGAGGATCGATGCGGCGTGCCGCGAATTCGGCTTTTTCTATGCCGCCGGGCACGGGATCGGCCCCGCCATCGTGGCGGACCTGCTGGCGGCGAGCGAAGCCTTTTTCGCGCTTCCCGAGCGCGACAAGGCGGCGATCGCGATGGACAAGGGCGGCATCGCGTGGCGCGGCTGGTTTCCCGTCGCGGGCGAACTCACGTCGGGCATCCCCGACCTCAAGGAAGGGCTGTATCTCGGCGAAGAGCTGGGCGCGAGCGATCCCCGCGTCGCGGCGCGGCTGCCGCTTCATGGCGCGAACCTCTGGCCCGAAGCCGTGCCCGCGCTGCGCCCGGCGGTCGAAGCCTATCTGGCGGCTGCAACGCGCGCGGGCGAGGCGCTGATGCGCGGTATGGCGCTGGCGCTCGGGTTCGAAGCCGATCATTTCGCGCGCGGGCTGACACACCATCCGACGCTGCTCTTCCGCATATTCCATTATCCCGCGACGGTGGGCGCGGCAGGGGCCGAGGAGGGGTTCGGGGTCGGCGAGCATAGCGATTACGGGCTGCTCACCTTGTTGGGGCAGGACGACAAGGGCGGGCTGGAGGTGCGCACGCGTCAGGGCTGGATCGACGTGCCGCCGCGCGGCGACGCGCTGGTGATCAACGTCGGCGACATGTTCGAGCGCCTGACGCGCGGACGCTTCCGCTCAGCGCCGCACCGCGTCGTCAATCGTGCGGGGGTGTCGCGTTATTCCTTTCCGCTCTTTTTCGATCCAGACTTCGCGGCCGATGTCGAGCCGCTGCCGATCGACACCGCGGGCAGCGAGCCGGGCGAAGCGCGTTGGGACGGGGTCGATTTCCACAAGTCCATCGGCTCCTATGGCGATTACCTGATCGGCAAGGTGAGCAAGGTCTTTCCCGAGCTGGCCGACGCCCGGCTGGAACGCGACGGGTAACGCAGACAGATTAGTGCGCCGCCGGGGGCAGGGCGCTCGTAACCTCAAGAAAAGCCGATATCAGGCGCGATTGCAGCCGGTCCTGCCGGCACACGATGTGGGCGTAGTTGAAGATTTCGGCGTCGACGACGGGCAGGCTGCGGATGCGATCGTCGGCGATATATTCGGCGCTGGAGACGAAGCCGAAGCCGACGCCGCTCGCGACCGCCTCGCGTACTGCTTCGCGGCTGCCGATTTCCATTACGATCTTCGGCCGCACATTCGCTTTCGCCATCGCCTCGTCGCTCGCGCGGCGGGTGTTCGAGCCATGCTCGCGCGCGACCATCGGCTGGCCGTCGAGTTCGGCAATGCGGATATGGTCGCGATCGGGCGCGAAAAGCGGATGGTCGCGGCGCCCGAATGCGACGATCGGGCTTTCGCTATACTGCGAGAACCATAGCCGCTCGTCATTTTCGACATAGGCCAGCACCGCGACGTCCGATTCGAATTCGAGCAGGTTGCGCAGCACGACGTTCGAGTTGCCGATCGACACCGAAATCTCGATCTCGGGATAGCGGGCGTGGAAGGCGACGAGCATTTCGGTCACATGAAAGGGACCGACCGCGCCAACGCGAAGATGGCCGGTGCGCAGTTCGCGGCTTTCGGTCAGGAAGGCCCGCGCGTCGGCTTCGTCCGCGATCATGCGCCGCGTGATCTGCTGAAGCTCGCGCCCGGCATCGGTCAGCCGCATCCGCCGCCCGGTGCGTACGAACAGCTCGACCGCATATTCCTCCTCCAACTGGCGGATTTGTGTGGTCAGGGTCGGCTGGGTGATATTCAGCCGGTTCGCCGCGGCGGTGACGCTCTCGGTTTCGGCGACCGCGTGGAAGGATCGGAGCTGCGTATATCTCATAGATTTTTTATATAGATGAAGCGAAAACTATCAATTGGATAATTGAGCGCGCATCGGCTTCAAGGCTCCCAACAAGAGCAAAGGGAGGGCGGAAGCGCCGATGTCGAATTCGTGGAAATATGGGAATCCCGTCGAGGTGACATTTTGCGAGGACGCCGTTGCGGCGGTCGCCGAGAAGGTCGCGGGCCGCAGCTATGCCCTCGTCACCTATAACGACCATCCCTATTTCGACGATGTCGTTGCGGCGATTTCGGCGCGTGTCGGCGCCCCTGCGGTCGTGGCGCGCGAGGTCGAACCCAACCCCAGCTTCAACGGGCTGCGCGGCCTGTGCCGTACCTTCGGCGCTGCCGCGACGGCCCCCGAAGTCATCGTCGCATTCGGCGGCGGATCGGTGATCGACTCGGCCAAGGCGCTCGCGGTCTCGAACGGCGACTTCGCCAATGTCCAGGATTTCCTGGAAGGCCGGAAGAGCGCCGAGGCAGTGAAGGCGGTGCCGATCATTGCGGTGCCGACGACCTTCGGTACCGGCAGCGAGGTTACCTCTTGGGCAACGATCTGGGATACCGATGCGCGCAAGAAATATTCGCTGAACCGGCCCGATCTCTATCCCGAGCACGCGATCATCGATCCCTCGACCTCGCTGGGCGTGCCGCGCGGACTGACGCTGGCGACGGGCCTCGACACGCTGTCGCACGCGCTCGAAAGCATCTGGAACGTCAACGCCAACCCCGTGTCGGCGAACCACGCGATTTTCGCCGCGAGCGAGTCGATCGACGCATTGCCCAGATTGGTCGACGACCTCGGCAATCTCGAGCTGCGGACCCGCGTCGCGCGCGCCAGCCTGTTTGCAGGACTTGCCTTTTCGAACACCAAGACCGCGCTCGCGCATTCGCTTTCCTATTATCTGACGCTGCACCATGGGACGGTCCACGGGATCGCCTGTTCGTTCATGCTGCCCGCCGTCATGCGCAGCGTGATCGGGCAGAACGCGGCCTGCGATCAGGCGCTGACGCGGATATTCGGCGAGGATCTCGCTGCAGGCGCCGACCGGCTCGATGGCTTCCTGACCGAGCTCGGCGTGTCGACCGACGCGACCGATTACGGCGTCACGCGCGAGAATTGGCTCGCGGCGATCGACGATGCCCTCGACGGCGAACGAGGGCGCAATTTTATCGGCACCCGCGATGCCTTTCTATCCAGCGCGGCCTGAGGAGAAACTTTGTGAACATGCCTGCCAACCCCGCCGACCTCGTTGTCAATGGCCGCGCCTATGCGCACCCTGACCGGCCCGTCGTCGTCATCTGTCTCGACGGTTCCGAGCCTGGCTATATCGAGGCCGCGATCGAGGCGGGGGTTGCGCCGAACCTCGACCGCATCCTCAGGACGGGGACGAACCGGACCGCGCTGTCGGTGGTCCCGACCTTTACCAATCCGAACAACCTGTCGATCGTCACCGGCCGGCCGCCGGCGGTGCACGGCATTTCGGGCAATTTCTTCTACGACCGCGAGGCGGGCGTCGAGGTGATGATGAACGACGCGAAATTCCTGCGCGTGCCGACCATCTTCGCGACCGCCCAACAGGCCGGGATGAAGGTCGCGGTGGTGACCGCCAAGGACAAGCTGCGCACGCTTCTCGGCAAGGGGCTGGACTTTGCGAGCGGGACCGCGATCGCCTTTTCGTCGGAAAAGGCCGACCAGGCGACGAAGGCCGAAAACGGCATCGAGGACGTGCTCGATTTCGTCGGCCTGCCGCTCCCGAATGTCTATTCGGCCGACCTTTCGGAGTTCATCTTTGCTGCGGGCGTCAAGCTGCTGGACAGCTTCCGCCCCGACCTCATGTATCTTTCGACCACCGACTATGTGCAGCACAAGGCGGCGCCGGGCGCGAAGGCCGCGAATGATTTCTACGCGATGTTCGACCGCTATGTGGGGCAGCTCGACGCCGCTGGCTGCACGATCGTCATCACTGCCGACCACGGCATGAATGACAAGCATGACAGCGCGCAGCAGCCCGACGTCATCTATCTCCAGGACGTGCTCGACGCCGAACTCGGGGCGGGGACGGCGCGTGTGATCCTGCCGATCACCGACCCCTATGTCGCACACCACGGCGCGCTCGGGTCGTTCGCGACGGTCTATGTCGATGCCGACAAGGTCCAGTCGGTGATCGACGCCGCCGGCGCGATCGACGGTGTGACGGTCGCGATTGCGGCCGCGGAGGCGGGCGAGCGCTTCGAGCTGCCCATCGATCGTATCGGCGATGTCGTTGTTATCTGCGATCGCCACAAGGTGCTTGGCACCACCGCCGCGCGGCACGATTTTTCGGGCCTGACCGAACCGCTGCGCAGCCACGGAGGGCTGACCGAGCAGACTGTGCCGCTGATCTCGAACCGCCCGACCGAGGTGCGGTCCGACCGCGTCCTGCGCAACTTCGACGCGTTCGACATGGCACTGAACCTGGTGCGCTGAGATGAACATCCACACCACCCCCAGCCAGCCCGTCCGCCTCGAATCGATGCGCATCGCCGGCAAGCTCGTCCAGACCGACGAGGTCATCGAGGTCCGCAACCCCTATGACAACACGCTGACCGGCACTGTCCCTGCGGCGCGGGCCGAGCATGTCCGCGAGGCGTTCCGTACGGCGAAGGCATTCAAACCGGCGCTGAGCCGTTACGAGCGCCAGCAGATCTTGCAGCGCACTGCCGAACTGCTGCGCGACCGCAAGGAGAAGTTCGCGCGGCTGATCGTCGCCGAGACGGGCCTCTGCTGGAAGGACGGGCTCTACGAAGCGAGCCGCGCCTATGACGTGTGGTCGTTCGCGGCGCAGCTCACCATCAAGGATGATGGCGAGATTTACGCCTGCGACATTTCGCCGATGGGCAAGGAGCGCAAGATTTTCACGACGCGCGTGCCACTGCTCGGCGTCGTGTCGGCGATCACGCCGTTCAACCACCCACTCAACATGGTCAGTCACAAGCTGGCGCCGGCGATCGCGACGAACAATCGCGTCGTGCTGAAGCCGACCGAACTGACCCCGCTCACCGCGCTCGCGCTCGCCGATGTGCTGTACGAAGCGGGGCTGCCCCCTGAGATGCTGTCGGTGATCACGGGCAATCCGTCGACAATGGGCGACGCGATGATCACCGATCCCGACGCGGACCTTGTGACCTTCACCGGTTCGGTCCGCGTCGGCAAGCACATCGCGAACACCGCAGGCTACAAGCGCAAGGTGCTCGAGCTTGGCGGCAATGATCCGCTGATCGTGATGGAGGACGCCGACCTCGACAAGGCCGCCGAGCTTGCGGTTGCCGGAGCGACGAAGAATTCTGGGCAGCGCTGCACCGCGGTGAAGCGGATCCTGGTGGTCGACAGCGTTGCCGACGATTTCGCGAAACTCGTCGCCGAAAAGGCGAAGCTGCTGAAGAGCGGCGACCCGATGGATCCGTCGACCGATGTCGGCACGGTCATCAATGAACGGTCGGCGATCCTCTTTGAAAACCGCGTCAACGATGCGGTCGAGCGCGGCGCAGAAATCCTGCACGGCGCGCCGCGGCGCGGGGCGCTGTTCGCGCCGACCGTCGTCGATCATGTGCCCGCCGATTGCGAACTGGTGTTCGAGGAAACCTTCGGTCCGGTGATCCCGATCGTTCGCTGCCCCGACGATATTTCGGAGGTGATCCGGATATCGAACTCGACCGCCTATGGCCTGTCGTCGGGCGTCTGCACCAACCGCCTCGATTATATCACGCGCTTCGTCGCCGAGCTCGAGGTCGGGACGGTCAATGTCTGGGAAGTCCCTGGCTACCGGATCGAAATGTCGCCCTTTGGCGGGATCAAGGATTCGGGGCTGGGCGACAAGGAAGGCGTCGTCGAGGCGATGAAGGGCTTTACCAACGTCCGGACATGGTCGCTCCCCTGGAACATTTAATATTATGTCATAAAAACTGCACAAGAATCACTAAATAGAGAGCACATAAAGTGCCTATTCACGGGACAGATGCAAATGAACGTGGTTCAAAAAGGTGTTACGGATCTCCGTAACTTAACAGATAGTAGTATGCTATTTCGGAGAGCGCAGCATCGCATGCTTTTTGCGGCGATGTTCTGCTATCTGTTCTTTTATACTGGTCGTCAGACGTTCGGCTTTGCCATTCCGGGCATTCAGGCGGAATTCGGCGTGTCGAAGGAAACGCTCGGCTGGGTCAGCGCGGCGCTGCTGTGGTGCTACGCGATCGGGCAGGCGATCAACGGCAACATTGGCGACAAGTTCGGCGGCCGCCGCGTGATGAGCGCGGGCGCGATCCTCTCGTGCATAACCAACTGGGCCGCAAGCTTCGCAACCGGCGTGCTCAGTCTCGGCGCGCTGTGGGGCCTCAACGGCTATTTCCAGGCGATGGGCTGGGCGCCCGGCAGCCGGCTCTTGTCGAACTGGTTCGGCAAGCACGAACGCGGCAAGGTGTTCGGCTTCTATGTGTTTGCTGCCGGCATGGCGTCGGTGCTCTCCTTCGTCACGTCGATCGTCGTCGTGCATACGCTGCAACTCGACTGGCGCTGGATTTTCCGCCTGCCCGTGCTGCTGATGCTCGTCGGGGGCATCGCCTTCTACCTGATTGCCCGCGAACGCCCCGAAGACCTGGGCTTCCAGTCGCCGCACGATGATGTCGCCGACGAGGATGCGGCTCCCGACGTCGCCGACGACGAAAGTTCGTGGGCACGCTACAAGGCGGTGCTCTCCAACTGGCGCCTGCTGCTCGGCGGCCTCGCCATCGGTTTCCAGAATTCGGCGCGCTACGGTTTGCTCGTGTGGGTACCCGTCCATTTCCTTGGCGGCGCCGGCGACGGCGGGGCTGCGTCGACCAGCTTCATCGACCCGCAATGGATCAGCGTCGCGCTGCCCGTCGGGATGGCAATCGGCGCCGCGACCAACGGCTGGGTGTCGGACAATATCTTCGGGTCGAAACGCTATCTCGCGATCGTCCTCTATATGGTGCTCGCCACCGTCACCTCGCTGTTCATGTACACGATCCCGGCGAGCGACGTGTATCTCGGCCTCGCCACGCTCTTCCTGTGCGGCTTCTTCGTCTACGGCCCCCAGTCCTCCTTCTGGGCGCTGTGTCCCGACCTCGTCGGACACAAGAGGGCGGGGACCGCGATCGGGATCATGAACTTCTTCGCCTATCTCTTCGCCGGGCTCGGCGAGCCGCTGATCGGCGGCTTCATGGATACGCATCACGACACGTCGCTGGTGTTCCTGATTGTCGCGGGGGCGAGTGCCGCCAGCGCAACGGTGGCGTTGTTCATCCGGCGATGAAGCGCGCCTGACGGGCGCGGTCCGGCAAAGGTCCGCGCCCCCAGATATCAAGCTGCCGCGCCAATGGGCGGCCGCTGCCTACCCAGACTGCGATTTTTGCTTAATGCGGAGGGAAACATGAAAGCTCGTCATTCGATTCTATGTGGCACGGCGATGATGTTCGCGCTTGCCACGGCCGCGGGCGCCCGCGCGCAGGATGCGGCCCCGCCCGCCGACGCGGCGCCCGCCGAAGCTGACGCCGAAGCCGATGCGCCGACGAAGGAAATCGTCGTGACCGGCACCAATATCCGGCGCGCCGAAACTGCGCTGCCGGTCACGGTCATCGACCAGTCGGAAATCGACCTGCGCGGCGGATCGACCGGCGCCGACCTCTATGAAACGCTGCCATCGGCATCGCCGCCCGAAATCAACGAGGGCACGATCGCCTCGCAGGGCGCGCGCGGCGACGTGTCCTCGCCCGACCTTCGCGGCATCGGCGCGGGCAGCACCCTGCTGCTGATCAACGGCCGCCGCATGGCGCCGCACCCGATTTCGGGTACTGACCAGGGCGTGCCTTCGCTGTCGCCGAACGCCAACGTCGTTCCGACGGCGCTGGTGTCGCGCATCGAAGTGCTGCGCGACGGCGCGTCGGCGATCTACGGCGCCGACGCCGCGGCGGGGGTGATCAACAACATCATCTCGCCGACCAAGGACCGCGGGCGCATCTCGATGGAAAGCGCGATCACGCAGCATGGCGGCGCCGAAGAATTCCGCGTCACCGCGGCGAAGACCTTTCAGTTCGGCCAGACGTCGATCGGTATTTCGGCCGACTATTTCCGGCGCAACGACCTGCTCTTCGGCGACCGCAAATGGGGCTCGCAATCCGATCTCAGGCGTACGCGCAAGCTGCCTGCGCCGTGGGATGGCCTGCCGATCGTCAATCCGGCGACGGGTACGAACTTCTCGCTCGACAACGACCTCGATAACGGCAGCACGATCACCCATTATGGCCAGTTCCGCCGCGGCTTCATCCAGTCGGACTTCCTGACCTTCAACGGCGGGCGCCCCGACGGCAATCGCGGCATTTCGACCTCGACCTCGCCGACGGGCGGCGTTGCGACGGTCGCGGCCGATGGCACCTTCTTCCTCTATCCTGGCGCCGATGGCGCGGTGAATTTCAAGCAGACCACGCCCTCGCGCAACCTCGGCAATCCCGAGGACGAATATTATGACAACCGCCTGCCGCACCGCACCCTCGTGCCCGGCCTGAAGCGCCTCAACCTCGCGATGTTCATCGAACATGAGTTCAACGACAGCTTCACGGTCTTCGGCGACGTCCTCTTCTCGGGCTCGCACGCGAACAGCCAGCGCGAAGCGGCGAACATGCAGAATGTCAACGAACCCGGCCTCTATGTCCCGGCATCGAACCCCTATAACCCGTTCGGCACGCGCTTCTATCATCCGCAGGGCCTGCCGAACGCCGACGGCACCGCGCGCATCCTCGGCACGCCCGCCGACGTCACCATCGTGTCGGGCCTGATCCCGCCGGGGACCAAGGATCGCTATATCGAGGTCGATTCGACCTTCTATCGTGCGATGGCGGGCGCGCGCGGCAAGTTCGGCGACAGCTGGTCGTGGGAAAGCGGCCTGCTCGTGTCGGGCGCCTACAGCCACGAAACCGAGTCGAACATCTTCCGTGAATCGCTGCTCCGCCGGGCGCTCGCGCGCACCGATGCCAGCGCCTACAATCCGTTCCCCGTGACCTTCAAGGTGGTGAACAACCGCGTCGTTGTCGACCAGCCCTATGTGAACCCGACGACGGTCACCGAGCCGATGTACGATACCGACAATCGCTACGGCAAAACGCAGATCATCGTGTGGGATGCAAAGATCGGCGGCGAGCTCTGGAAGCTTCCCTTTGGCGGCGGGCCGATCCAGGTCGCGGCGGGTGCCGAGGCGCGCTGGGAAAGCTATCATGCGTGGAAGGCGCCGTTCGCGGGGCTCAACCCGCCCGGATCGGGGAATGATTTCCCGTACCTGCGCGAAAATGACAACGACTTCATCGCGATGAGCCCCAATTCGGACATCGACGCCAAGCAGAATGTGCAGGCCGCCTATGCCGAGGTCGCGCTGCCGCTGGTGACGGAGGACAACCGTTTCTTCCTGTTCAATCATCTCGAACTGGGGGCCGCGATCCGCCACGAGCGCTTCTCGATCCACGGATCGAGCACGACGCCCAAATACAGCGTCCTCTGGGCGCCCGCGCGCTGGTTGAAGCTGCGCGCATCCTACAATGAATCGTTCCGCGCGCCGAACCTCGCGCAGACGAACACCACGCCGCTGCTGCGCGTGAACTATACGGCCGATCCCTATCGCCGCGACGTCACCAATTCGGCCGCGGACGACAGCGCGCCGCGCCGCACCTTCCGCCAGGGCAACGACCGGCTCAACCCCGAAAGGGCGAAGAATTTCGGCGCGGGCATCGCGATGGAAGTGCCCGGTGTTCGCGGCCTGTCGTTCACCGTGGACTATTGGCGCCTGAACCAGCGCGATGCGATCACCGCGCTCGGCAACACCGAGGTGCTCGCGACCGACGAACTGTTGCTCGATCTCGCCACGCAGGCCGCGCTCGCCTCGGGCAAGCCGATCGACCAGGTCGACCTCGGGTCGGGAACGGCAAATTATGCGGGCAATAGCCGCGTCAGCCGCCGCGCGCCGACGGCGGTCGATATCGCGACCTTCAACGCCTACAACGCCGCGCAGCCGACCAATGCGACCAAGCGCGCGGTCGTCGGTGAAATCACCAGCCTGATCAACGACTATATCAACCTCGGCTCGCGCAAGCTCGCGGGGATCGACATCGCGCTGCAGTATCGCGTGCCCGATTTCGGACTCGGCCAATTCACGCTGAAGGCCGAAGCGACGCATTATCTGAAGCGCGACGAGGAACTGGCCGGCGATGGCATCGTCAACGACGAACTCGGCAAGAACAAGCGCGCCAAATGGAAAGGCATTGCATCGGTCAACTGGAAGAGCGGCGGCTGGTCGCTCGGCTGGTTCACCAGCTATTATGGGCCCTATGCCGACACATCGGCGTCGACCACCGAGGCGATCTATGAGGCGCTCGGCCGGCCGAAGAGCATCATGACCTTCGACGACAATGGCATCAAGCGCTTCTACCTGCGCGTGAAGCCGGCGATCCTGCACAACGCGCGCGTCACTTATGCCTTCGGGCCCGGTGACGACACGCGCGTAACCTTTGGCGTCAACAATGTCTTCGACGCCGACCCGCCCGTAGCCGACGAGGACGAGGGCTATTTCGTGGGCACGGTCAATCCGCGCGGGCGCCAGTTCAAGCTGAAGCTCGAGCACCGGTTCTGACGCGGTAGCAGCCCGTCCAACACCACCATGTATTTGTGGAGCCAGTCATGAAATTTTGGCGGACAATCCAGTTTTCGATCGCACTTGTCCTGGTGGGGGGCTGCCGGTGAGCGCGGTGTGCGCCCAGACGAACCCGGCGGCCCCAGCCGCCGCCGAAGCGTCCGGCCGTCACCCCGTGCTGATGATCTCGATCGACGGTCTCCGGCCCGACGCGGTACTCGAAGCCGACAAATATGGGCTGACGATTCCCGTGCTGCGCAGCTTCCTGAAGGAAGGAAGCTATGCGCAAGGAGTGATCAACGTGAATCCCACGGTGACCAATCCGAACCACACGACCCTGGTTACGGGTGTGCTGCCCGCCGAGCATGGCATTTACAACAACCGCCCCTTCGCACCGACCGCGAAGCTGCCCAAAAGCTACGGCAGCTATGCCCAGATCCGGGCGACGACGCTGTGGGGCGCGGCGAAGGCGGCCGGCCTGAAAACCGGCAGCATCTTCTGGCCGGTGAGTAAGAAGGCCGCCGACATCGATTTCAACCTTGTCGAGGGAGATGACGAGGATGATGCGAAGATCGCCGACGATGCGATCGCGCTGATCGAGCAGAAAAATCCCGAATTGCTGACGGTCCATTTCGTGTGGCTGGACCATCAGCAGCATGAGTATGGTCCGTTCAGCGCCGAAGGCAACGCGGCGCTCGAACGGATCGACACCGCCGTCGGGCGTGTCGTCACCGCCTATCGGAAGACGCACCCCGGCGGCGTCGTTGCGGTCGTGTCCGATCACGGTTTCGACAAGGTGACGCACCAGGTGAACCTGAACGCGGCTTTCGTCGACGCGGGCTTCATCAAGCTGGCGGGCAAGGGCGACGAGCAGGAGGTCACCTCGTGGAAGGCCTTCGTCTGGTACGTCGGCGGCTCGGCGATGATCGTGCTCCAGGACCGCAAGGACCAGAAGACGAAGACGCGCGTCGCCGAATATCTGCAAAAGTTGGCGGCCGATCCGGCGAACGGGATCGAGCGCATCTACGCGCGCGACGAATATGCCAATCGCGGCCTTCCCCCCGCAGCCGAATATGTCGTGGCATTCAAGCCCGGGTACCGGATGGGCAATGCGATGGCGGGGCCGCTGGTCAAGGAATCCAAGGGCGGCGCGCATGGCGCCTTTTCGACGCGCAGCGTGCGCCCCGACATGCACTCGTCCTTCTTCATTACAGGGCCGGGGATCGCCGCGGGCAAGAATCTGGGCCTGATCGACATGCGGCAGATCGCGCCGACGCTGGCCGGCGAGCTCAAGGTCGCTCTCCCCGCGGCGAAAGCGCCCATGCTTCCGATCCGCGGCCAATGACGGAGGAGCGCGGCATGCCCGATATATATCCGGTTCCGGCGGAGTGGAAAGGGCAGGCGCTCGGCGAAGCGGCCTGTGCCGCGATATACGAAATGTCGCTCGCCGCGCCCGATACTTTCTGGCTGGAGCAGGCGCTGCGGCTCGACTGGATGACGGCGCCGGTCACGGCGGGCGACTGGTCGTTCGACGAAGGTGATTTTCGCATCGAATGGTTTGCCGACGGCACGCTCAACGTCGCGGCGAACTGCATCGATCGCCATCTTGCTGACCGCGCTGACGATGTCGCGATCATCTGGGAACCCGACGAACCGGCCGAAGAGCCGCGTCGCATCAGCTTCCGCGAATTGCATCGCGAGGTCTGCCGCTTCGCCAATGTCCTGAAGGGGCAAGGCGTGGGCAAGGGCGACCGCGTCACCATCTATATGCCGATGATCCCCGAGGCGGCGTTCGCGATACTCGCCTGCGCGCGCATCGGCGCGATCCATTCGGTGGTCTTCGGCGGCTTCTCTCCCGAAGCGCTGGCGGGCCGCATCACCGATTGCGACAGCCGGGTGGTGGTCACCGCCGACGAAGGGCGGCGCGGCGGCAAGCGCATCGCGCTGAAGGCCAATGTCGACGAGGCCGCGAAGCGCGCGCCCGCGCTCGAAAAGGTGATCGTCGTTCGTGCGACCGGCGGCCCGGTCGCGATGACCGCAGGCCGCGACATCTGGTATCATGACGCGGCGACGGGCGTCGCCGCCGATTGCCCGCCCGCGGAAATGAATGCCGAGGATCCGCTGTTCATCCTCTACACGTCAGGTTCGACCGGCAAGCCGAAGGGCGTGCTGCACAGCAGCGGCGGCTACCTGCTCTGGGCGAGCCTGACGCATGAGCTTTGCTTCGACTATCAGCCGGGCGACGTGTGGTGGTGCGCCGCCGATATCGGCTGGGTGACGGGGCACAGCTACATCCTCTATGGCCCGCTCGCCAACGGCGCGACGACTTTGATGTACGAGGGCCTGCCCAACTGGCCCGACGCCAGCCGGATCTGGCAGGTGGTCGACCGCCACAATGTCCACACCCTCTTCACAGCCCCCACCGCGCTTCGTGCGTTGATGAAGGATGGCGATGATTTCGTCGCAGCCACGTCGCGCAAATCGCTGAAGTTGCTGGGAACGGTCGGCGAACCGATCAACCCAGAGGCGTGGCGCTGGTATCATCATGTCGTCGGCGAGGGGCGCTGCCCGATCGTCGATACCTGGTGGCAGACCGAAACCGGCGGCGCGATGATTGCGCCCTTGCCCGGCGCAACCGCGCTCAAACCCGGCAGCGCGACACGGCCGCTGCCCGGCGTCGCGCCGCAGCTTGTCGATGGCGAGGGGGCGGTGCTTGACGGCGCGGCCGAGGGAAATCTTGTCATCGCGCGGAGCTGGCCGGGACAGATGCGCAGCGTGTGGGGCGATCATGCGCGCTTCTTCCAGACCTATTTCACCACCTATCCCGGCAAATATTTCACCGGCGACGGCTGCCGCCGCGACGAGGACGGCTATTACTGGATCACCGGCCGTGTCGATGACGTCATCAACGTAAGCGGGCACCGCATGGGCACCGCCGAGGTCGAGAGCGCGCTGGTGCTGCATCCGAAAGTCGCCGAGGCCGCGGTTGTGGGTATGCCGCACGAGGTGAAGGGGCAGGGCATCTACGCCTATGTCACGCTCAACGCCGGCTGCGCAGCGGACGACGCGCTGCGCGGCGAGCTGGTGAAATGGGTACGGAGCGAGATCGGTCCGATCGCGACGCCCGACGCGGTGCAGTTCGCACCGGGGCTGCCGAAAACCCGCTCGGGCAAGATCATGCGCCGCATTCTGCGCAAGATCGCCGAAGGCGATATCTCGTCGCTCGGCGATACATCGACGCTGGCAGATCCAGCCGTGGTCGACGATCTCGTCGCGAACCGGGCCGCCTGACGCTTTTACCCGTCCTGCGGCACGCCCAGTTCGGCAAGCAGCGTAGCGCGCAGCGCGTCGAATTCCTCGCCGCCCGCACGGCGCGGGTGCGGCAGGCGAACGCGCGTGTCGTACCCGATCCGGCCTTCCTTGAGCACAAGGATGCGGTCGGCGAGCAGGATCGCTTCCTCGACGTCGTGCGTGACGAGCAGGGTCGCGGGGCCGTGGGCCTGACAGAGTTCGCCGATCAGCCGCTGCATCTTGAGTCGCGTCAGCGCGTCGAGCGCCGCGAAAGGCTCGTCGAGCAGCAGCAGCCGCGGTTCGCGCACCAGCGCTCGCGCGAGCGCCGCGCGCTGCGCCTCGCCGCCCGACAGGGTTGCGGGCCAGGCATCGGTGCGATGATCGAGCCCGACCTCGGCGAGTGCCGCCACGGCGCGCTCGCGCGACGCATCCTCGCCCGACAAGCCGATCACGACATTCTTCCACACGCTCTTCGACTGGACGAGGCGCGGTTCCTGGAAGACGACCGTGCGTGCTTCGGGCACCCACGCTTCGCCGCCGTCGGGGGCATCGAGCCCGGCGAGGATGCGCAGCAAGGTGGTCTTTCCGCTTCCTGACGCGCCGAGCAGCGCGACGAACTCGCCGCTGTGGATCGTAAGATCGAGGCGGTCGAGGACGGTGTTGCCCGAAAAGGTGCGGCTGACTGCGCTGACTTCGACAGCGACGGGATGGAGCGCGAAATCGGGTTCGGAGACGCGCGCGGCGGCGGCAAAATCGATTGAAAGGACGGCGGTCATCGGGGTGCTCCTATCGGATGGCAATGCCCGCGCGCCACGGCATGAACAGCCGTTCGAGCGAGCGGACGATCAGGTCGGCGCTGAGGCCGAGCACAGCATAGATGGCGATACAGATCAGGATGACGTCGACCTGCTGGTACATTTGCGCGCTATTGAGCAGGTAACCGAGCCCCGCCGAGGCGTTGATCTGTTCGGCGGCGATCAGCACGAGCACCGAGACGCCGAGCGCGAAGCGCAGCCCGGTGAAGATCTGCGGCAGCGCGAGCGGCAGCACGACCTCGAGGATCAGGCGGCGCCCGTTAAGTCCAAAGCTGCGCATCGCCTCGATCACCTTGCGGTCGACGTTGCGCACCCCGGCATAGGTGTTGAGATACATGGGGAACATTGTCGCGAGCGCGATGAGGAGCAGCTTGGGTGCCTCGCCGATCCCGAACCAGACGATGAACAGCGGCACGAGCGCGAGGAAGGGGATGGTGCGCAGCATCTGAAGCAGCGCGTCGAACAGCTCCTCGCCCAGCTTTGACAGTCCCGCGATCGTCCCGAGGACCAGCCCGAAGACGATGCCGACGGCGCCGCCGACAAGCGCGCGCGTGAGCGAGGTCGCAATCTGCGATGCGAGCGCCTGTTCGGTCCAGAGCTGCTGCCATCCCGCGACGAGCCCGGCGGGCGAGGGGAGGATCGAAGGATCGATCCACCCCGCACTCGTCGAGATCGCCCACAGCGCGACGATGATCAGCGGCCCCGTCGCGCGGCGTGCGAAAGAGAAACGCTCGGGCCGATTGCCGGTTTTGCGGACGACCGGCTGGACGAGCCGCCCGGGATCGCCCGCGAGCGCGATGGAGGTGGGTGCGTTCACTTCGCCACCTCCTGCGCCGCGACGATGTCGTCGTAGCGCTTGTCAAAGATTTGCGACGCGTCGAGCTTCTTGCGGATCAGCCCTTCCTTGAAGAACAGATCGGCTTCGTCCTGATGTGCCGCGATGATCGTATCGCTGATCGGCGCGTAGCTTGCGGGTGCGCGCGTAATGATCTTTTCCGCGATCGCGACGTCGACATTATAGCGCTTGGCGAGCGCGGGCGCTGCCTTCGCGGGGTTCTCGCGCTGCCAGCGCGTCGCCCGCGCGGCGCGTGCGACGAGGTCGCCGATCGCCTTCGCCTTCACCGGGTCGGCGAGCGCGGCGTCCGATGCCACCAGATAGAAGAAGCCGGGCGTGTTCGGCGGCGCACCGCTGGCAAGGACACGTACCTTCCCGGCATCGAGCGCCTGCGTCAGCCAGGGCTCGCCGATGGTGATCGCATCGGCCGACCCCTTGTCGAGCAGCCCGGTGCCGAAGCCCGTCGCCTGAACCGTCTTGATGTCCTTGAGCGACAGCCCCTGCTTGTCGAGCAGGCGCGAGACGAAATAGTGCAGCACCGTGCCCTTCATGAACGACACCGATTTGCCCTTGAGGTCGGCGATGCTGCGAATGGGGGAGTCCGGCTTGACGACGAGCGCATAGGGCGACCCGCCGCCCTCGACCGTCTTGCTCACCGCGACGATTTTCACCGGGCTGCCCGCGGCCTGGGCAAAGATCAGCGGGGTTTCGGCCATCCAGCCGACATCGAGCGAGCCGCCCGTCTGCGCCGCGATGATCGGCGGGCCGCCGACGAAATTCGCCCATTCGATCTTGTAGTCGGCCGGCCGGCCTTCGCCCGACACGTCGAGCGAGGATTTGAGCGCGTGGAGCTGGTCGCCGATCTTGAGCGTCTGGCCGCTATCGCGCGCGCCGCCGCAGGCGGTCAGGAAGAAAAGGGCACCGAAGGCAAAAACCCGCAGCGACGGGCGAAGGTAAGTCATGGCAATATAGCCTTGTCGTTCCCGATACCGCGCAACGGCGCATCGGGAGGCAGGCGCCGGCGCACGGCGCGAAATATGGACGATCGCATATTGGCGACGCCGGGCGGTTTCCTGGGCAGGCCCTTATCGCGGCGGGGGTATGTGCATCGTATCACCTCATGCTTCGCAGAGGGGAACACGATACCTGGCGCTGTCGCCTGAGCATCGCGCGCTTTAGCCGTTGGTAACGCGGAGCAAGCTGCTTCCCGGTCAAAAGCCGCGGATCCCGAAATCACAGCCGGTCGGGATCAGGCCGGTAATTCAACTTTATTGGTTGAGTTGAAATCGTCAAGCATAGTTTCGCTTGGGACCCGCAAAGCATCGCTCGCTGCACTCGGTTCGGCGCGCGCGCTGCGGTCGATCAGCGAAGTTGTTATCGGAGCCGTGCTGCTGCGACGGCGCCTGAGGTGGCGCGGACACCCGCTGCCGGCGCTATCGCAGCGCCGACGAGTATCAGCGTCGGTGAATCGGCCGAGAAGGCACGCGTCGCGAGTTCGAGCAGATCGAGCCGGGTAGCCAGCCGCCGCTCTTCGCGCCTGCTGATGTCGCAGGCGATCAGGACGGGCGTGTCCCCCTGCATCCCGGCGCCCGTCAGGCCGCGCATGATCTCTCCCGCCGCATCGCGGCCCATGTAGAAGGCGAGGGTGGATCCCTCGCGGGCGAGCGAAGCCCAGTCGATGTCGAGCGCTGCGCCGCGACGGCTGTGCGCGGTGACGAAACGGACGTCGCGCGCGACGCCGCGCAGCGACAGCGAGATGCCCGCCGACGCGGCGGCGGCGCTCGCGGCGGTGATGCCGGGGCAGATATGGACGGGGAAGCCTGCGTCCTGCAGTGCGCCAATCTCTTCTGCCGCGCGGCCGAACAGCGAGGGGTCGCCGCCCTTCAGGCGAACGACGCGCTTGCCGGCGCGCGCCGCGGAAACGAGCATCGCGTCGATCGTCCCCTGATCCTTCGAATGCCGCCCCGACCTTTTGCCGACGCCGACGCGCTCGGCGGCCGGCGGGATCAACGCCAGCACGTCGTCGCCGACCAAGGCGTCGTAAAAGACGATATCGGCACGCTCGATCAGGCGCACTGCCTTCATCGTCAGCAGTTCGGGGTCGCCGGGGCCGGCGCCGACGAGCCAGACGCTGCCGGGCGCGAAATCGTCAGGCTGCATTGCTGGTCTCCTCGGTCAAGATGCGCGCGAGCGCGGGGCGGCACGAGCCGCAGTTGGTCCCCGCGCCGAGCGCGCCGCCGATGGCGGCGACGTCGGCGAGCTGCCGGTCGCGGATCGCGGCGACGATCGTCTTCAATCCGACGTCGAAGCAGACGCAGATGACGGGACCGCGATCGGCCTGCACGCCCGGCGCGCGGCCAGCGAGCAGGGTGGGGGCGATTTGAGGCGCGGAAAGCTGGGCGATCAACCAGTCACGTGGCGGCAGCTCACCCGTTTCGGTGACAAAGAGCGCGCCGACGAGGCGGCCGTTCGCGAGGATCGCGATGCGCTGCGTGCCGCGCGCGGCATCCTGCGCCTCGATGCGCTCGCCCTTGGGAAGCAACGCTTCGATGGCTTTCAGCTCGCCATTGCCCGCGAGTTCCCACATCACGCCCGACGGCACCGCGACGCGCGTCGCCCACAGGCAGCGCGGGGTGTCGGCGAGTTCGCGGGCGAGGAGCAGGAAGCCGCGCCATTTGGGCGTCACCGCGGCGATCGACGCGGGGGTGCGCTTGAACCCCGGCTGGCCCGAAACCGGGTCGACAAGCGGACGCGGCAGCAGGCCGGTGCGCCCGCCGCTCGCCGTGCGGTCGGTCCAGTGGATCGGCACGAACAGTTCGCCGGGGCGCTGGCCGGCGTGAAAGGCGACGCGGTAGAGGCTGTCGCCCTGCGGCGTCTCGACCCGCGCGAGCCCACCGTCGGTAAGGCCGAGCCGCGCTGCGTCATCGGGATGCACCTCGACAAGCGGTTCCTCGCGGTGGCGCGCCAGCTTGGGTGCAAGACCCGTGCGCGTCATCGTGTGCCACTGGTCGCGATAGCGGCCGGTATTGAGCGTCAGCGGCCATTTGGCGAGCGGTTCGGGCAGCGGTTTTTGCGCGACCGGAACCAGCCGGGCGCGGCCATCCTCGGTCGAAAAACGGCCGTCGGCGAAGGGGTGAGCGCCGCCCCAGCGAAAGGGCGTCATGGCGTCATAAGCGGCATTGCCGCCCAGCGCGGCGCCGGGCAACGCAAAGCGGCGCGCCCCGTCATTCTCATAGGTCGAGAGGCGGCAATGTTCGCGCCAGATGTCGGCGGCGCGATCGTAGGTGAAGGCGTTTTTCCACCCCATCCGCCGTCCGACTTCCTTGACGATCCACCAGTCGGGCATCGCTTCGCCGGGAAGCGCGAATAGCGCGCGCTGACGGCTGATCGTCCGGTCGCTGTTGGTGACGGTGCCGTCCTTTTCGCCCCAAGCTGCGGCAGGCAGGCGGACATGCGCAAAGGCGCCGGTGTCGGTCGTCTCGATCACGTCGCTGACCACAACGAAGGGGCATTGGCCGAGCGCCTCGCGTACCGCGTTGCCATCGGGCATCGAGACAGCAGGATTGGTCGCCATCACCCACAGCGCCTTGATGCGGCCCTCGCCGATCGCGCGGAACAGGTCGACGGCCTTCAGGCCGGGTTTCTCCGCCATCGCCGGCGCGGCCCAGAAGCGCTGGACGCGGTCGCGGTTCTCGGGCGCGAAGTCCATATGCGCGGCGAGCGTCGAGGCGAGCCCGCCGACCTCGCGGCCGCCCATCGCATTGGGCTGCCCGGTGATCGAAAAGGGCGCGGCGCCGGGCTTGCCGATGCGTCCCGTGGCGAGGTGTAGGTTGGTGATTGCATTGACCTGGTCGGTCCCGGCGGTCGCCTGATTGATCCCCTGGCTGAACAGGGTGACGGTGCGCGGGGTCGCGGCGAACAGCTCGTAGAACTGCCTGAGGTCGGCGGCGGGCACGTCGCACGTCTGCGCGACCGACCACAGGTCATTTCCCTCTGCAAGTTGGTTCCAAAAGTCTTCGGGTACCGCGACGTGCGCGGTGAGGTAATCCTCGTCGACGATCCCCGTCTCGCGGCAGTGCTGGAGCAGGCCGTTCATCAGCGCGACGTCGCTGCCGGGGCAGATCGCGAGATGCAGATCGGCCTCTTCGGCGGTTTCGGTGCGGCGCGGGTCGATGACGACAAGTTTCGCACCGGCGTCGCAGCGCGCACGGATGCGCTGATAGACGATCGGGTGACACCAGGCGGTGTTCGACCCGACAAGGACGATCAGGTCGGCGGCGTCGAGATCGTCATAGGTCGCGGGGACGACATCCTCGCCGAACGCGCGCGTATGACCCGCAACGGCGCTAGACATGCAGAGGCGCGAATTGGTGTCGATGTTCGCGGTGCCGATGAAGCCCTTCATCAGCTTGTTCGCGACGTAATAATCCTCGGTGAGGAGCTGACCCGACACATAGAAGGCGACGCTGCCGGGACCGTGGCGCGCGATGGTCTCGCGGAATTTCTTGGCGACGAGGTCGAGTGCCTTGTCCCAACTAGCGCGCTTGTTGCCAATCATCGGGTGAAGGAGCCGCCCTTCGAGCCCCACCGTTTCGCCGAGATGCGTGCCTTTCGAACACAAGCGGCCCCTATTGGCAGGATGATCGGGATCGCCCGCGATCTCGACCGTCCGTTCGCCCGTCACCGTTGCGCGGATGCCGCAGCCGACGCCGCAATAGGCGCAGGTGGTGCGGACCGCCTCCGCCATCAGGCGGCGGCCTTCAAGGTGCTGGCGCGGCAGATGAGGACGCGGCCGCCGTCGATCTTGACCGGAACCGTCGGGGTACAGCCCTTGTCCTCGCCGAGCGCTTCGCCCGTGGACAGGCTAATCCGCCAATTGTGGAGCGGGCAGGCCACCGCGCCGCCGTGGACAATCCCCTGCGAAAGGCGGCCGTGCTTGTGCGGGCAGCGGTCGAGCAGCGCGAAAACCTTGCCCTCGGCGGTGCGGAACACCGCAATGTCGTCGCCGCCCTCGACCTGCACCGTGCGGCTGCCGCGCACGGGGATCTGGTCGACCCAGCCGATGTCGAGCCATTCGGCGGTGCTCATGCGTATTCTCCCTGCGGGATGAAGCGCGCCATCGGCGCATGATGTTCGGCCTCTGCGCCTTGGGCGCGCTGCGCCCACGGGTCGTCCTGCGAAAAGCTTTGCGAATAGAGGAAGCGCGCGCGCAGCGCCTCACGACCCGGCGCATCGTCGACGATCCACGCGACGATATGCGCCAGCCCGACGCGCTCGATCCACGGCGCGGTGCGCTCAAGGTAGCGCGCCTCCTCGCGGTAGAGCTGGATGAAGGCGGCGCAATAATCCATCGCCTCCTGTTCGGTCGCGACCTTGCAGAGCAGGTCGGTGGCGCGGACATGGATGCCGCCATTGCCGCCGACGTGGAGTTCATAGCCGCTGTCGACGCAGACGATGCCGAAATCCTTGATCGTCGCTTCGGCGCAGTTGCGCGGACAGCCCGACACCGCGATCTTGAACTTGTGCGGCATCCAGCTGCCCCAGCTCATCCGCTCGATCTTCACGCCGAGCCCGGTCGAATCCTGCGTGCCGAAGCGGCACCATTCGGACCCCACGCAGGTCTTCACGGTGCGGAGCGCCTTGCCGTAAGCGTGGCCCGAGACCATGCCCGCGGCATTGAGATCGGCCCAGACCGCAGGCAGATCCTCCTTCTTGATGCCGAAGATGTCGAGCCGCTGGCCGCCGGTGACCTTGACCATCGGCGCGTTATACTTTTCGACGACATCGGCGATCGCGCGCAGCTCGCGCGGGCTAGTCAGGCCGCCCCACATGCGCGGGACGACCGAGTAAGTGCCGTCCTTCTGGATATTGGCGTGCATCCGCTCGTTGACGAAGCGGCTCTGCTGGTCGTCGATATAGTCGCCGGGCAGCGCGCAGAGCAGGTAGTAGTTGAGCGCAGGTCGGCACGACGAACAGCCGTCGGGGGTGGTCCAGTGCAATTTCTGCATCACCTCGGGAATCGAGCGCATGGCCTGCGCGACAATTTCGCGGCGGACGTCGTCATGGCCGAAGCTCGTGCATTTGCACATCGTCTTCGGACCCGACTGGACATCGTCGCCGAGTGTCAGCGCGAGCAGATTTTCGACGAGGCCAGTGCACGAACCGCAGCTCGCCGACGCCTTGCAGGTGCCGCGCACCGCGTCGAGGCTGTGCGCACCTTTGGCAATGCACGACACGACCTGGCCCTTGGTGACGCCGTTGCAGCCGCAAATCTCGGCATCGTCCGAGAGCGCCGCAACGGCCGCCTTAGGGTCCGCCGCGCCGCCTCCCGCGGCGAAGGCCTGGCCGAAGATCAGCAGGTCGCGAAGGTCGGAGACATCCTCCTGCTTCTTCAAGAGGTCGAAATACCAATTGCCGTCGGCGGTATCGCCATAGAGGACGGCGCCGACGATCCGGTCGTCCTTGACGATGACGCGCTTGTAGACGCCGCGGCTGGCGTCGCGCAGCACGATATCCTCGCAGCCGTCACCGCCCGAGAAATCGCCCGCCGAAAACACGTCGATCCCCGATACCTTGAGCTTGGT
The DNA here is from genome assembly GCF_035998905.1 of Sphingopyxis sp. Lineage (GTDB taxonomy): Bacteria > Pseudomonadota > Alphaproteobacteria > Sphingomonadales > Sphingomonadaceae > Sphingopyxis. Next base: position 262,673 of record NZ_DASYHG010000025.1, read on the forward strand.
CGAGGTGACCGAGCCGCGATAGCCCGTGGGCTGCTCGACAAGCCCGTCGGCGAGGCTGCGGCACATGTCCCACAGCGGCGCGACGAGGCCGTAGACCTGCCCGTCATGCTCGACGCATTCGCCGACCGCGAGCACCGCGGGGTCGCTGGTGACCATATGGTCGTCGACCTGGATGCCGCGCCCGACCGCGAGGCCCGCGTCGCGGGCGAGGGCGACCGATGGGCGGATGCCGACCGCCATGACGACGAGGCTGGCGGGGATCAGCGTTCCGTCCTTGAGCTTCACCCCCTCGACCTTGCCGTCGCCGATAATCTCGGCGGTGTCGGCGCCGGTCAGGATCGTCTGGCCACGGCCTTCCAATGCCTGCTTGAGCAGCCAGCCCGCGGCCTCGTCGAGCTGGCGTTCCATCAGGGTGGGCATCAGGTGGATGACGGTGACCTTCATCCCGCGGAGCGAAAGCCCGTGCGCGGCCTCGAGCCCGAGCAGCCCGCCGCCGATCACTACCGCATCGCCCCCCGCATCGGCGGCGGCGAGCATGGTGTCGACATCGTCCATGTCGCGAAATGCGATCACGCCGGGCAGGTCCTTGCCGGGCACAGGGATGATGAAGGGATCGGAGCCGGTTGCGATCAGCAGCCGGTCATAGCGCTCGGTTATGCCACCCCGCGTCGTCACCGTTTTTGCCGCACGGTCTATCGCGACTACCGGGTCGCCAGCGACCAGCGCGATGCCGTTCGCCGCATACCAGTCCGCGTCGTTGATCACGATATCGTCAAAGCATTTTTCGCCCGCGAGCACGGGGGAAAGCATGATGCGATTGTAATTGACCCGCGGCTCGGCGCCAAAGATCGTCACGCGGTAGCGCGCCGGATCGCGCGCCAGCAGCTCCTCGACCGCGCGGCAACCGGCCATGCCGTTGCCGATCACGACGAGATGGTCGCGCGTGTCGCCCCCGGGTTTGAGCGGGCAATGTTCCATCAAAGCGTCCAATCCAGTTGTAGCCAATATTTATCGGTGTCGGTGGCGAGGGTGTCGGCGCGGTAGCGCGCGTAGCGCGCCGAGCCTGTGAATTTGCCGAGCTTCGCGCTCGCAAGAAGATTGAGCTCGTCGCCGTACGAGCGCGAGGCGCGGTCGCTGCGATAATCGTGGTAGGCCGCCTGCAGCGTCACGGCCTTCAAGGGGCCGATCGCCTTCCAGCTCCACCCCGCGCTTGCATAGAGATCGCGCACGCCGTCGGGCGGGGTGGTGAGGAATTTGTCGGCCCAGCCCTGGAATTTGAAACCTGTCGCGAGCGGGGTCTGGAAGCTGGTGAGCGCGGTGCCCCCGTCTCTTCCAGACCCGGCGCCGAGTATCTCGTACCCGACACCGATCCGGGGGCCTCCAAAATCGACCGCGACCTCGGCGAGATAATAGTCCGCCGAATAGTCATTCGGGTTGCGGTGCCAGTCGGACTGGCGCGCATAGCTGAGCTGGTAAGCGATCTTCGCCTTGCCGAGCGGCTGGCTTCCATCGAGCCGGACACCATAGCTCTGGCTCGACAGGCGGAAGCCCTGCATCGCCGCCTCGTCCTGGTCGACGAGATAGGCGAAGGCGGACAATTTGCCGATCGGCGTTTGCGCGCTCAGGTTTCCAAAGAAGTTGTCGCCCGACACCGCCTGCTGGCGCGCGCCGGTGCCGTCGATGCCCCAGATGGTGCGCACGCTCCACGCATAGGCGACATCGGCCTTGATGCCCTTGATCGGCGTGATCTCGGCGCGCAGCGCGTCGAAGCTCTGGCCGTTCTGGCGAAAGCCGACGCTCCCGACGAAGCGCTCGTCGTCGAAGCCGAGCCGCTGGCGCCCGGCGGTGAGTGCGAAGGCGGGCGACGCATATCGCAGCTGCGCACGGGAGAGGGCGATATTGTCGGGATCGCCGACCAAGGGTCGTGTCGCGGCGCCGTGCAGTCCATCGAAATAATCGTCGACGATCGCGAGATTGCCTTGCCCCTCGACCAGCGCCGACCAGCGGCCCGCCTTCGCCTCGACCCCCGCGCGGACGCGTAGCGTCAGCGCCTCGGCCCCTTCGGCGAGCCCGTCCTGATCGACATTTTCATAGCGCAGGCGGGCTTCGCCGAGCGGTTTGAGGACGATCTCCTCGGCGTGGGCGATACCGGCCGGTGCGAGCGCGAGACAGAAGGCGAGCGTGGCTTTCATGGGTCAGATCCTTACCCCTTCGGCCGCGGCCCAGGTCCGGCGCCACTGGCCTTTGACGAACATCAGCGCGGCCAGCGCGATCAACGCGAGTCCCGCGAAGATATAGAAACCCGGGGCGAAGCTTCCCGTCCACTGCTTTGCGAAGCCGAGCGAGGAGGCGAGGTAGAAACCGCCGATGCCGCCCGCCATTCCGACCAGCCCTGTCATCACGCCGATTTCGGCCGAAAAGCGCTGCGGCACGAGCTGGAACACCGACCCGTTGCCGATGCCGAGCGCGAGCATCGCGATCACGAACAGCCCGAGCGCCGCGGTCAGGCCCGCTGCCTGCGGGACGCCGGCGAGGGCGATAGCGGCGACGACGAACACCATCATCAGCACCTTGACGCCGCCGATCCGGTCGGCGAGCGCGCCGCCGAGCGGGCGGACCAGCGATCCGGCAAAGACGCACCCCGCGGTGCAATAGCCCGCCATCACGGGGGTCAGGTGGAACTGGTCGGTGAAATAGATCGGCAGCGATGCCGCGAGCCCGACGAAGCCGCCGAAGGTCACGGCATAGAATGCCATCAACCACCACGCGTCGGCGCTCTTGAGCGGTGCGAAATAGCGCGAGGCGGTCCTGGGCGTCGCCACATAGGGCGCGTCCTTCGCGATGATCATGTAGATGACGAACACGATCGCGAGCGGGATGCACGCGAGGCCGAGGACCGCATTCCAGCCGAACGCCTTGGCGAGCGCAGGAGCAAGGAGCGCGGCGAGCACGGTGCCGCTGTTGCCCATCCCCGCGAGCCCCATCGCCTTGCCTTGATGCTCGGGGGGATACCAGCGGCCCGCGAGCGGCAGCGCGATCGCAAAGCTCGCCCCGGCAAAGCCGAGCACGACGCCGAGGCCGAGCACCCCCTCGAAACTGTGAACTCCGTTGAACCAGGCATAGAAAAGGCCGCCGATAACGACGATCTGGCTGATCGCGCCCGCGCGCTTGGGGCCAATGTCGTCGACGAGGATGCCGTTGGTGATACGGAGCAAGGCGCCCGCGAGGGTCGGCACCGCGACCATCAGCCCCTTTTGCGCCGGAGTCAGCCCCAGATCCTCCGAAATCGCAGGGGCGAGGGGGCCGAGGATGACCCACACCATGAAGGCGAGGTCGAAATAGAGAAAGGCGGCGAGGAGCGTCGGCCAGTGGCCGCTTTTCCAGAAACTCGATTGGGGCGCCTTGCCGGCACCTCCGATTGCATTGGTCATCGTCCGTCCCCTTGTGCGACGGGCAATAAAAAAGCCGCCAGGACGGCGGCCATGCGGGCGCATCCTGACGGCTTCATTGCCTGTGGGAATGCAGGGAAAAGGCTCCCTGTCCGCCTGCGGACCGGCCCCCTCGTTGGAGCCGTCGCCGCATTATCCTGCCCCGGCAGCCTTGCCGAGTGCGTTTAACCTGCCTGATTCGGGGGAGCGCCGCAAGCCGCTATTTCGCAGGTGCAGCATAAAATTTGATTGGCAAAAAATTCAGGGAAGTTCAGCCAGATAGGTCTCGATATCGTCGGGATCGAAGGCGCGCCCGTCGAAAAAGCGGTCGGCGCCGAGCGTCAGGCGGCCCTGCGTCGACCCCGCGCCGATCGGCTCGGCGAGTCCGCCTTCCAGCTTCGAACTCGCGCCGGGGAGCGGCGCGCTCGAACCCGCGAGCGCGGCGCGATAGATGTCCGGCCGGAAGGTGTTGTTCGCCGCCGCCGCATCGCCCTCGTCGAAGGTCATATAGTCCCAGCGGACCATCTGCGAATAGAGCCACGCGGCCTGGCTGCGCCAAGGGAAGTTGGCAGCCTCGCGATACTGGAACATGAAGTCGGGATAGTGGAGCGGTTCGCCGCCGGGGACGAGCCGGATGCGGTCGGTGATCGCGCGCAGCACGGCGTCGCGCGGCGCATCGAGATATTCTGGGCGCGCGAGGATATCGGCGCTTTCCTCCGCGGCACCCGGCGCGACGAAATGTTCGGCCGCACCATGCAGCGCGCGCACCAGCGCCTCGACCGCCTCGCGCCGCTCGTCGAGCAGCGTCGCGCGCATCGCGAGCACCTTCTCGACGCCGCGCCGCCAGATTTGCGCGGTCGCGAGCGCGATATGGCCGACGCCGCGATCGACCGCGATCGAATTCCACGGCTCGCCGACGCAGATACCGTCGACGTCGCCCGCCGCGAGCGCGTCGGCGGCGAAGGGTGGGCTGGTGACGACGATCTCGACATCCTGATCGGGCCGGATGCCGACCCCCGCCAGCCAATAGCGCAGCATATAATTGTGGCTCGAATAGCGATGGACGACGCCGAAGCGGAGCGGCTTGCCCGAAGCGGCGCGCGCGTCGGCCAAGCGCTTCAGCGCCGCGCCAATCTGGGCCGGGTCACCCAGCTCCTCGGTCAGCCCGACAGCATTGGCGAGGCGGGTCGAAAAAGTCACTGCATTGCCGTTGAGCCCGAGTACGAAGGGAACCGCGAGCGGTACGGCCGGACGATCGCGGCCGAGCGTGGTGGCGATCGCGAGCGGCGCGATCATGTGCGCCGCATCGGTCTGCCCGAAGATCAGCCGGTCGCGGACGGTCGCCCACGTCATGTCGCGCACAGGCTCGATCGCAATGCCTTCGCGCGCGGCAAAGCCCAGCTCGTGCGCGAGAATCGGCAACGCGGCATCGACGAGCGGCAGGAAGCCGATGCGGAAGATCTCGGCGGTCATTCCATGTCTCCCATCAGCGCTTCGCTCGTCACGATCGCCTCGGCAATCTCGCCGATCCGTCGGTTGGTCCGCATCGCCTGACCGCGGAGCAGCGCATAGGCGGCGGGTTCGTCGATCTGGCGACGCTTCATCAATATCGCCTTCGCCCGGTCGATCGCACCGCGTTCGGCGAGCGCGGTCTTTGCGTCGTCGAGTTCGCGCTGGAGCCGCGAAAAGGCCTGGAAGCGGCGAACCGCGAGGTCGACGACCGGCTTGATCCGCTGTTTCGACAGGCCGTCGACGACATAGGCCGACACGCCCGCATCGATCGCCGCGCCGGTCGCCTCGGCATCGCTCTGGTCGACGAACATCGCGATCGGCCGCGCGAGCGCGCGCGATACCGCAAAGAAATCCTCGAGCTGGTCGCGGCTCGGATTTTCGAGATTGATCAGCACGACCTCGGGCTGCGCGGCCTCGACCTGCGCCATCAGGGGGCCGGACGGATCGATGATGGCAAGATCGACGAGCCCGGCGTCGCGCAAGCCATCGGAGATGATGGCGGCGCGCGTCGTGCTGGTGTCGATGATCGCGATCCTCATGCCCGCGCCTTAGGGCGCTGCGTTCGAATCTGCCAGCGTGATCGCACATCGGGCAATTTCTGGACGATCGAGCATCGAAATTTGAATGTTTCGATCGAGTTTCGCAGCGGGCTGGTCGTTCCTGAATGCGCTGCATCGCATCGGGAAATTCATACGCAAATACTATGCGCCTGCGCTTTTCCGGCTCTCGAATTCAAACGCCGGCCTCTCTTATTTGACGGTCCGCAGACGACTCGCCCCACGTCCCGTGGGCAGCGTCTTGTTGGAGCAAAACCATGCAGGATCTCATCTGGGTCGGCATCATCCTCGCTCTCCTCGCCGCGAGCCTCGGCTACGCGCGCCTGTGTGACGACGCGTAAGGATCGATCGCAATGACACTCGACCTCTGGCTCGCGGGCCTCACCGCGCTCGGCCTTCTCTTCTATCTCGTCGCCGTGCTTGCACGGCCCGAACGCTTCTAAGGGAGGCGTGGCATGACCTTTCAGGGATGGCTTTTGATCGTCGCATTCGTCGGTATCCTGCTCCTGCTCTGCAAGCCGATGGGCCGGTGGCTCTTCGCGCTCTATGAAGGGCGCCACACGCCGCTCCACCGGGTGCTTGGTCCGGTCGAAACGGGTTTTTACCGCCTATCGGGCATCGACCCCGCCGAAGAACAGGGGTGGCGCCGCTACGCGGTCCATATGCTGATCTTCAACGTGGCGTTGCTGCTGTTCACTTACGTGGTCCTGCGCCTGCAAGGCATGCTGCCGCTCAATCCGCTCGGCTATGGCGGCACCAGCGCGGATCTCGCGTTCAATACTGCGATCAGCTTCACCGCGAACACCAACTGGCAGAGCTACGGCGGTGAATCGACGATGTCGAACCTCAGCCAGATGCTGGGGCTCACGATCCACAACTTCCTTTCGGCAGCGACGGGCATCGCGCTCGCCTTTGCACTGTTCCGCGGCTTTGCGCGGCGCGAGATGAAGACGATCGGCAATTTCTGGGCCGATATGACGCGCGTGACGCTCTACCTGCTGCTGCCGCTCTGCGTCGCCATCGCGATCTTCTATATCGCGAGCGGCGTCCCGCAGACGCTTGCGGGGTCGGTCGACGTGACGACGCTCGAAGGCGCCAGGCAGACGCTTGCGCTCGGCCCCGTCGCCAGCCAGGAAGCGATCAAGATGCTCGGCACCAACGGCGGCGGCTTCTTCAACGTCAACTCGGCGCACCCGTTCGAGAACCCGACCGCGCTCACCAACCTCGTCCAGATGCTCTCGATCTTTGCCATCGGTGTCGGGCTGACCTGGACCTTCGGGCGGTCGGTCGGCAACCAGCGGCAGGGCTGGGCGATCCTCGCCGCGATGATGACTTTGTTCGTCGCGGGCGCGGCAATCACCTACTGGCAGGAAGCTGCCGGTAATCCGATCCTCCATCAGCTCGGCGCTGCGGGCGGAAACATGGAGGGCAAGGAGGTCCGCTTCGGCATCGCGCAAACGGCGCTGTTCGCGGTGGTCACCACTGCTGCGTCGTGCGGCGCAGTCAACGGCATGCACGACAGTTTTACTGCGCTTGGCGGGATGATCCCGCTGTTCAACATGCAACTCGGCGAAGTTGTCATCGGCGGCGTAGGCGCGGGCATTTACGGCTTCCTGCTCTTCGCCATCCTCGCGATCTTCGTCGCCGGGCTGATGGTCGGGCGTACGCCCGAATATGTCGGCAAGAAGATCGAGGCGCGCGAGGTCAAGCTCGCGGTGCTCGCGATCGCGGTGCTGCCGCTGATCATCCTCGGTTTTACGGCCATCGCGTCGGTGACCGAGGCAGGGCTGGCGGGGCCGCTCAACAAGGGGCCGCACGGTTTTTCCGAAATCCTCTATGCCTTCACCAGCGCGGTCGCGAACAACGGGTCGGCCTTTGCGGGGCTCACCGCCAACACGCCCTTCTACAACGGCATGCTCGGCGTCGCGATGTGGATCGGCCGTTTCTTCATCATCATTCCGATGCTGGCGATCGCGGGCGGGCTGGCGGCGAAGAAATATACGCCGGCTACGGCGGGCAGCTTCCCGACCACGGGCCCGCTCTGGACCGGCCTCCTGATCGGCATCGTGCTGATCGTCGGCGGCCTGACCTTCCTGCCCGGCCTCGCACTCGGTCCGATCGCCGATCATCTCGCGATGATCAACGGCCAGCTTTTCTAAGGAATCACGCAAATGGCTCGGTCCCAAACCAAGTCCCTGTTCACGGCTGACCTGATCGTTCCGGCGATCGGTGACGCTTTTCGCAAACTCAACCCGAAAGCGCTGATCCGCAACCCGGTGATGTTCACCACCGCGGTCGTCGCGACCTTGCTGACGCTGTTGCTCGTCGTCGGCCAGGATAGCCTCGCGACCGGCTTCAAGCTGCAACTCGTCATCTGGCTCTGGCTGACCGTGCTCTTCGGCACCTTTGCCGAAGCGCTCGCCGAAGGGCGCGGCAAGGCCCAGGCGGCCTCGCTGCGCGCGGCCAAGGCCGAACTCACCGCCAAGCGGCTGAAGGGCGACGGCAAGACGTATGAAAGCGTTCCCGCAAGCGCACTCAAGGTTGGCGACATTGTGCTCGTCGAGACCGGCGACCTGATCCCGTCGGACGGCGAAGTCGTCGCGGGTGTCGCGTCGGTCAACGAGGCCGCGATCACCGGCGAAAGCGCACCGGTGATCCGCGAGGCGGGCGGTGACCGTTCGGCGGTCACTGCCGGGACGCGTGTGATCTCCGACGAAATCCGTGTGCAGGTGACGGTGAATCCGGGGCAGGGCTTCCTCGACCGCATGATCGCGCTCGTCGAAGGCGCCGAGCGGCAGAAGACGCCGAACGAGATCGCGCTGACCCTGCTGCTCGTCGGCCTGACGATCATCTTCCTGATCGCGGTCGGCACGATCCCCAGCTTTGCATCCTATGCAGGCGGCTCGATCCCCGTCGCGATCCTCGCGGCGCTGCTGATCACGCTCATTCCGACGACCATCGCCGCCTTGCTGTCGGCGATCGGCATCGCGGGTATGGATCGCCTCGTGCGCTTCAACGTACTCGCCAAGTCGGGCCGCGCGGTCGAGGCGGCAGGCGACGTCGATGTGCTGCTGCTCGACAAGACCGGCACGATCACCGTCGGCGACCGGCAGGCGACCGAGTTCCGTCCGGTCGGCGGCCAGTCGATGTCCATCCTTGCGGAAGCGGCGCTGCTTGCGAGCCTCGCCGACGAAACGCCCGAAGGCCGCTCGATCGTCGCGCTGGCGCGCGAGAAATTCGGCCAGACGATGACCGAACTTCCGGGGGGTGCAGAGATCATTCCCTTCACGGCGCAGACGCGTATCTCGGGGATCAAACTGGGTGACAATGTGATCCAGAAGGGGGCTGTGGATTCGGTGCTGAAGGCCAATCCGGGCGCGGGGGCGACCGCCGCCGCAACCGAACTGCGCCGTATCACCGACGAGATCGCGCGCGCCGGCGGGACCCCGCTCGCCGTGGCGAAGGATGGCCAGCTCCTCGGCGCGATCTTCCTCAAGGATATCGTCAAGGCGGGCATCCGCGAGCGTTTCGGCGAACTGCGCGCAATGGGTATCCGCACGGTGATGATCACCGGCGACAATCCGCTCACCGCCGCGGCGATTGCGGCCGAGGCCGGGGTCGACGATTTCCTCGCGCAGGCGACGCCCGAGGACAAGCTCGAGCTGATCCGCAAGGAACAGCAGGGCGGCCGCCTCGTCGCGATGTGCGGCGACGGCACAAACGACGCCCCGGCGCTCGCGCAGGCCGACGTCGGCGTCGCGATGAACACCGGCACACAGGCGGCGCGCGAGGCGGGCAATATGGTCGACCTCGACAGCGATCCGACCAAGCTGATCGAGATCGTGGGCCTCGGCAAGCAATTGCTGATGACGCGCGGGGCGCTGACGACCTTTTCGGTCGCCAACGACGTCGCCAAATATTTCGCGATCATCCCGGCGATGTTCATCGTGCTCTACCCGGGACTCGGCGTGCTCAACGTCATGGGGCTGACCAGCCCCGAGAGCGCGATCCTGTCGGCGATCATTTTCAACGCGCTGATCATTCCGCTGCTCGTGCCACTCGCACTTCGGGGTGTAACCTATCGCCCGATGGGGGCAGGGCCGCTGCTGGCGCGCAACCTGGCCATCTATGGCCTCGGCGGCCTTGTGGCACCCTTCATCGGGATCAAACTCATCGACCTGGCCGTTGGCGGCCTCGGTCTGGTCTGAGGATAATGAAATGAACAAGGATCTCATCAGCGCATTGCGTCCGGCGCTCGTCATGACGCTGCTCTTCGCTACGCTGCTCGGTCTCGCCTATCCGCTGGCACTCACCGGCATCGGACAAGCGCTCTTCCCGGATCAGGCGAACGGCAGCCTCGTGCGCGAGAATGGCAAGATCGTCGGCTCGAATGTCGTGGGCCAGGCCTTTACCTCTGAACGCTATTTCAACACGCGCCCGTCGGCGGCGGGTGACGGTTATGACGGGCTTGCATCGTCGGGCTCGAACCTCGGGCCGACATCGCAAGTGCTCGCTGACCGCGTCAAGGGCGATGTCGAGAAGCTGAAGGCCGCTCAGCCCGGCAAGGCCGTGCCGGCCGACATGGTGACGGCATCGGGTTCGGGGCTCGACCCCGACATCACCCCCGAGGCGGCCTTCTATCAGGTCGACCGCGTCGCCAGGGCGCGCAGCCTTGATCCGGCAGCCGTCCGCGGGCTGGTCGAAGCGAGCGTGGAAAGCCCACTGCTGGGCTTCCTCGGCGAGCCGCGCGTCAATGTGTTCAAGCTCAATCGACGGCTCGATGCTTTTGGGGCTAAACCCGCGGCGTGACAGACAAGGATCGACCATCCCCCGAAGCCTTCCTGCGTCAGGCGGCGCAGGAAGGCCGTGGCCGTCTGAAGGTGTTTCTCGGCGCCGCGCCCGGCGTCGGCAAGACATGGGAGATGCTCACCGACGGCCGGCAACGACGCGAAGCGGGGGTCGATGTCGTCGTCGGCGTTGTCGAGACGCACGGGCGGCGTGAGACCGAGGCGCTCGTCGAGGGGCATGAGATCATCGCGCGCCGCGCGGTCGATCATCAGGGGCACAGCCTTGGCGAAATGGATATCGACGCCATCCTTGAACGCCGGCCGCAACTCGTGCTCGTCGACGAGCTGGCGCACACCAACGCGCCGGGTAGCCGCCACCCGAAGCGCTATCAGGATGTCGAGGAACTGCTCGGTGCCGGGATCGACGTCTATTCGACGATCAACATCCAGCACGTCGAAAGCCTGAACGATGTCGTCGCCTCTTTTACGCGGGTGCGTGTCCGCGAAACCGTTCCCGACTCGATCCTCGAAAATGCCGAGATCGAGGTGGTCGACATTCCGCCCGACGAGCTGATCGAGCGCTTGCGCGACGGCAAGGTTTATATCCCGCAGGAAGCGACGCGCGCGCTGACGCATTTCTTTTCCAAATCGAACCTGACCGCGTTGCGCGAACTCGCGCTGCGCCGCGCGGCGGACGCAGTCGATGCGCAGATGCTCGACCATGTACGGAGCCATGCGCTCGCGGGCAGCTTCGCGGTCGGCGAGCGGATCGTCGTCGCGGTCAGCGAACTCCCGGTCGCCGCCGAACTCGTCCGTGCGGGCAAAAGGCTCGCCGATGCGCTGAAGGCGCCATGGACCGCGGTCTATATCGAGACGCGGCGCAGCCAGTCGCTGACCGACGACGACCGCAAACAGCTCGCCGATACGCTCGCGCTCGCCTCGCGCCTCGGCGCCTCGACCGCGACGGTTCCGGCAGCGAGCGTCGTCGAAGGCCTGCAGGCTTTTGCACGCGACGCGCGCGCAACGCAGATCGTGATCGGCAAATCGGCGCGGCCCTGGTGGTTCGAGATGCGCCATGGGTCGGTCGTCGACCAGCTTGTGCGGACGATCGACGATGTCGCGGTGCATGTCCTGCCCGGCGAACCCGATACGCAGGCGGCCCGGCGGAGCGCGATCGCGGTTCCCGGGAGGTGGGGCAAATCCAGCGATTATATCTGGTCGCTGGCGATGGTCGTCCTGATGACCGCGCTCGGCCGGCTGCTTATCGAAGTCATCGATCTCGGTAATATTTCGCTGCTCTATCTCGTGCCCGTGATGTTCGCCGCGGCAACATTTGGCCTGCGCGCCGGCCTGTTCGCCGGACTCGCGTCGAGCCTGGCCTACAATTTCTTCTTCCTGCCGCCGACGGGGACGCTGACCGTCAACAATCCCGAAAATGTCGTCAGCATATTGGTGCTGCTCGGGGTTGCGGTGGTCACCAGCCAGTTCGCGGCGCGCGTGCGCGCTCAAGCCGATCTCGCGCAAACGAGCGCGCGGCAGAATGCCGCGCTCGCCAGCTTTTCGCGGCAATTGACCGCAGCACCCGATCAGGACGCGTTGATGCACGCGATCTGCGCGGAGGTCGGCCGGCTGCTCGACGTCCGCACCGTCATCCTGCTGCCGTCGGCCGACGGGCCGATGCTGCGCGCTGCCGTCCCGCCCGAGGATCGGCTCGAACAGATCGAACGCGCCGCCGCGCAATGGGCGATGGACAATGAACAGCCTGCGGGGCGCGGCTCGGCGACCCTCACGGCGTCGGACTGGCTGTTCCATCCGCTTCGTACGACGCGCGGCGTGCTTGGCGTGCTCGGCCTGACGCGTGACGATGCGCGCGAGCCGGTGCGATCGGATCAGGTGCCGCTGCTGATGAGCCTGCTCGACCAGGCGTCGATCGCGCTCGACCGGATGGAGCTTGAGGAGGCCTCGCTCCGCGCGCGGCAGGTCGACGAGCGCGACCGGCTGCGCTCGGCGCTGTTGTCGTCGGTCAGCCACGATCTTCGCACGCCGCTCACGACGATCCTGTCCGCCGCGCAGGAAATGCGCCGCCACCCCTCGGCGGCGATGGCCGAGACGATCGAGACTGAAGCGCTGCGTCTCAACCGTTTCGTCTCGAACCTGCTCGACATGGTGCGTGTCGAGGCGGGAGCGCTGCCGATGAAGGTCGAGGCGACCGACCTGTTCGACGCTGCCGCCAGCGCCGCGCACGACACGCGCGCGTCGCTTGCGGGGCATGAGGTGAAGGTCGATATTTCGCCCAACATCCCGCTCGTTCGTGTCGATCCGGTGTTGCTCCACCACTGCCTGATCAACCTGCTCGACAATGCCGGGCGCTATGCCGACCCCGATACGCCGATCGTCATTCGCGCGCGGCGCACGGCCGACGCGATCCGGCTGTCGGTGATCGACCGGGGGCCGGGCATCGCGCCGGGAAACGAGAAGCGCGTCTTTGAAACCTTCACGCGCCTCGAAGGCAGCGACCGGGCGAAACATGGTACCGGCCTCGGTCTCGCGATCGTCAAGGGCTTTGCCGAGGCGATGGGGCTGTCGGTCGAGGCGGGCAACAATGCCGATCCGCATGGTGCCTGCTTCACGATCAAGATCCCCGAAACGCTGATCATCACGACCCCGATCGACAAGGATATCCCATGAAAGTGCGTCATAAGGTCCTGATCGTCGACGATGAGCTGCACATCCGGCGACTGATCCACGCCGCCCTCGCGCGCGCCGATTATGCGATCGTCGAAGCCGAAAACGCCCGCGAGGCGCTCGAGCGGCTCCGCGAGGAGCGCCCCGATATCACCTTGCTCGATCTCGGCCTTCCCGACCGCGATGGACTCGAAATCGTTCCGCTCTTCAAGCAGCAGTCCGATACGACCTTGATCGTCGTGTCGGCGCGCGACGCCACCGAAGAGAAGGTAGCGGCGCTCGACCTCGGCGCCGACGATTATCTGACCAAGCCCTTCGACACCGACGAGCTGCTGGCGCGCGTCCGCGTCGCGCTGCGCAATCGGTTGACCCGCGACGGCGGCAACCTCAGCCTGTCGGTCGGCGATGTCACGATGGACCTGATCGCGCGGACGGTCACCAAGGCGGGCAGGGAGGTCCACCTGACCCCCAAGGAATATGCCGTGCTCGCGCAACTCGCGCGTTTCCCCGGCCGCGTTATCACGCACAACCAGATCATGCGCGAAGTCTGGCCGCACGAACATGAGCATCATGTCGAATATCTGCGCGTCCTGATCCGGACGCTCCGCCAAAAGCTGGAAACCGACCCGCAGCAGCCGCGGATCATCTGCAACGAGCTCGGCATCGGCTATCGATTGCGGCTCGGCGGCGACAGTCTCGTCGAAAGCGGCGAGGTGCATTGAGGGGCGATCGCCCCGAACATATGCAATTCCTATGCGAACGAGCGCGCGCCGCTCTCGAATTCAAATGGCTGGCTCGCCTAAATATCGGCCATGATTCACAAGGATATCGAGCAACCGGCGTCGCCGCGCGTGCGCGACCGCATCGTCGACTGGCTAGGCACGCAGGGGCCTTCGACTCTCACCATCTATATGTGCGGCGCTGTCGCGCTGATCGCGTTCGTCGCCGACGCGCTGCGCTGACCACCGCTCCGCCGTCGCGATCATATGCAATCTCAACGTAGCGCCCTCATTCCCGATCTCGATTTCCTATGCGCGCATGAATAGTTGAACGGCCTCCTATGGAGGTTTGAGATGAAAAAATGGCATGAAACGGCCGCCGCCAACGTCGGCCTGCGGGCCGGCGGCCTCGTCCTTCTCGCTATCTGCTGGTCGATCGCCGCCCGGCTTCACCCGGTGCCGCCCGGTGCGACGGCGCGTGACGCCACGTCGCTGCTGATGCTGTTGTCGGCGATGACCTTCCTCTGCGGAAGCGCCGGGAGCGCGCTCCTGTTCGTCGGGCCGGGCCTGTGGGAGACGGTCGAGGTTTCGGAACGCTGGCGGCGCCTGCCCGCGCAGGACCGCGAATGGCGGACGTCGCGCGAATGGGGTGGGTAGAGGGCGGCCGGCCATAGTGAAAACACTATGCGATCGCGCCGCCGCCCCTCTCGATTTCCAATGCGCTGCCGATCTAGTTGACCCGCCTCGTGAGCCTCCGCCGTCCCGGCGAGGCAGTTTCAAGAGGATAATATGAAGAACATCATCTCGGCCGCCGCGCTTGCGGCAGGACTGTTGCCCGTCGCCGCAACGGCGCAGGAAGAGGCCGGCAAGCCGGCGGTCACCCTGTCGGGGTCGGCGACGCTCGCCTCGGACTATCGTTTTCGCGGGGTGTCGCAATCGGACAAGGGCATGGCGGTGCAGGGCGGCCTGACGGCGACCCATGAAAGCGGCGCCTATGCCGGGGTGTGGGCGTCGAACCTTGCGGGTTGGGGCACTTTTGGCGGCGCCAATATGGAACTCGACCTGATCGCCGGCTACAAGGCGGCGCTCGCGGACAATGCGACCCTCGACGTGGGGCTCGTCTGGTACATGTATCCGAGCGGCGCCGATGAATCCGATTTTGCCGAGCCCTACGCCAAGCTGACGGGGACGACGGGACCCGCGACGCTGACCGCCGGCGTGGCCTATGCGCCCAAACAGCATGCGCTCGCCAATGTATCGGCGGCACCGAACAGCCGCGGGCAGAGCGAGGACAATCTCTATCTCTGGGGCGACGGCGCGTTCGCGATCGGGGGTACGCCGTTCACCGCAAAGGCGCATATCGGCTATTCGGACGGCAACCCGGGCCTCGGGCCCAACGGGACGAGCGTCGCGCCCACCGGCCGCTATTGGGACTGGTCGGTCGGCATGGATGCGACCTGGCGCAATCTGACGCTCAACGTCTCCTACGTCGATACCGATATCGGCAAGGCCGAGGTCGCCCGCCTCCAGCCCAATTTCAGCAAGGGTGGCGACGGCAGCGGGTCGATCGCCGATGGCGCGGTCGTCGCGAGCGTTACCGCGGCCTTCTGACCGCGGCGGGTGCCTCGGGCCAGACCGGACTCGGGTCCGGGGCACCCCTTCCCGTTCGGCCCGCGCCGTCGCTGCGGCTTCAGGCCAAGGGCGGCGCGCGGCCGTCGGTCGTGCGCGCCCATTCGGCGAGGTGGCCATGCCGCTTGATCGTCTTGAGGCACACCACCGTCTTCAGCCGCTGGACGCCTGGCAGTTTCGACAGATTGTGGCGAAGCAGCTCGTCGAGATGGTCGGCCGATCGCGCGAAAATCTTGAGCATATAGTCGCTCTCGCCCGCGGTTGTGTGGCATTCGACGACGGCGGGATGCGCAAGCACCGCGGCTTCGAATTCGGTATGCGCGTCGAAGCGGATCTGGACCTCGACGAAGCTTTGCACGGCAAGGCCGACCGCGATCGGGTCGATCCGCGCGGCATAGCCGTCGATGACGCCGCTTTCCTCGAGGTTCTTTACCCGCGACCAGCACGGCGACTTGGACAGGCCCACCTGTTCGCCGAGATCGGCGTAGGATTGCCGCCCGTCGCGTTCGAGTGCGGCGACGATCTTCCAGTCGAGCTTGTCCATCCGTTCCGTCCTGAATCGGGTTTTCGCGATAATACGAGAAGCATATTCTAATCAGAAGAACGTTGTCCTGCAAATCTGTAATTTGGAAGGACAACGTAGAGATATCTGTTCCTTGTTACTGCGAAATCCGCACAATGTTTGCGCGCGCCCGCGTTACATTCGTGGCCGGAGATTTGGAGAGAGAGACCGGTGGCGGCGACACATATTTTCGATTCACCGCCCGACGGTGTCGCGGCCGATTGGACGATGCCGCAAAACTGGGGCGCGTTCACCGCCGAACAACATGCGACATGGCGAACCCTGTTCGACCAGCAGTCGGCGGCGATTACGGATTATGCGTGCCGCTCCTTTCTCGACGGGCTCGATATCCTTCGCAAGCTGAAGCCCGGGGTTCCCGATTTTGCAGAGCTTAACGCATTGCTGGGGCCAGCGACCGGGTGGGAAGTCGTCGCCGTTCCCGGCTGGATCCCGAACCAACCCTTTTTCGAGCATTTGGCGAACAAGCGCTTTCCGGCCGCCAATTTCGTCCGCCCGCCCGAGCAGGTCGCGTACAGCGAAGAGCCCGATATGTTTCACGACATATTCGGCCATATCCCGATGCTCACCGATCCGTCCTTTTCGGACTTTCTGGTGGCATATGGACAGGCGGGGTTGCGCGCCGAAAAGCTCGGGGCCTCGGATTTCCTGGGGCGCTTGTGGCTCTACACCGTCGAATTCGGCCTCGTCGTCGAGGAGGGCGAACTGCGCGCATTCGGCGGCGGCCTCATGTCGAGCTTCGCCGAAACGCTCTGCGCACTGACCTCTCCCGAACCGCGCCGCATCTGGCTCGACATCGAACGCGTGATGCGGACCAAATATCATTTCGACCAGTATCAGCAGACCTATTTCGTCGTCGCGGGTTTCGAGGAATTGCTGCGCGCGACCGAGGAAACCGACTTCGCCAGCGTCTACCGGAAGATCGCGGGGGACACTGCGCTTGAACCCGGTGATGCCTGGTGCGACGATGTCGCCTATGAAGGACGCCTGCCACCCGCGCGGCCGGGACCGGCAAACCGGGAGGCAGCACGATGACCAGGCAGACGCGCGACGGCGGCACCGACATTTTCGAGACCGAGATCGACGGCGAAACGATCCAGTGGGACAATGGCCTGACCTATGCGCGGCATTTGCAGACCGCGCAGCTTCTCTCGGCGCAGGTGCCGGTGTCGGACAAGCCCGACGAGATGCTGTTCATCATCATGCACCAGACGATGGAGTTGTGGATCAAGCTGGTGCTGCACGAAGGGCGGATCGTCTATGAGGCGATCAAGGCCGACCGGCTGGAGATCGCGGGCAAGGGACTCGACCGCATCGCGACGATTCAGCGTCACATGATCCATAGCTGGGAAGTACTTGCGACGCTGACCCCGCACGACTTCCTGACCTTTCGCGGCTTCCTGCGCCGCGCGTCGGGCTTCCAGTCGCAGCAATATCGCGAGCTTGAATATCTGCTCGGCAACAAGCGCGGCGATATGATGATCGTCCATAAGGATGACCCGCAAGCAACCGCGCGGCTGCGCGCGGCGTTCGAGGCGCCTTCGCTCTATGACGAACTGCTGAAGCTGCTCGCGCGACGGGGTTTCGATATTCCCGCCGATCATCTGGAGCGTGACTGGACCAAGCCCTATGAGGCATCCGAAGTGGTCGAGAAGGCATGGCTCGCGATCTACACCGACCCCGACCGGCATTGGGATCTCTACACGCTCGCCGAGAAGATCACTGCGCTCGAATATTATTTCCAGGAATGGCGCTTCAAGCACATGAAGACCGTCGCGCGCGTGATCGGGCACAAGCCGGGGACCGGCGGATCGTCGGGGGTCAATTATCTGGTCAAGGCGCTGAGCCTCAGCTTTTTCCCCGAACTCTGGTCGATGCGCACCGAGATGACCGCGCCGCGTGAGGGCGGCGACTATGCCGAGGGGAAGGGCGCATGAGCCGGATCTGGGACATCTCGCAGCCGCTGCACGCCGCGGTGCCGGTGTGGCCCGGCGAGCCGGCGTTTGCGCTCCACAGCCATGCGGTGATCGGCGACGGCTGTCCGGTCAATGTGGGGGGCATGTTCACGCCCCTCCATGCGGGAACGCACGGCGATGCGCCGCTGCACTATGCCAATGACGGCGCGTCGTCGGCCGATTGCGAACTCGATGCCTATATCGGGCCGTGCGTGCTGCTCGATCTGCGCCATGCGCGCGGGCGGGTCGAGGTTGCCGATATCGACTGGACCGCGATCGAGGGTGCCGAGCGCGTCCTGCTGCGGACCTATGAGAAATTCCCGCACGCGGCCTGGGACAGCGATTTCACCGCCATCGCCAGCGATGTGATCACGCGGCTTGGCACTATGGGCGTGCGGCTGATCGGTACCGATGCCGCATCGCTCGACCCCGAACAGTCGAAGACGCTCGACGCGCATCAGGCGGTGAAGGCCGCCGATATGCGGATATTGGAGGGACTGGTGCTCGATGACGTGCCGCCCGGACGGTACGAACTCGTCGCACTGCCACTCCGCATCGTCGGCGCCGACGCCAGCCCGGTGCGCGCCATCCTGAGGGAAATCGCATGACCGATACGATATTTGCCACCGATGTTTCGGCGCTCGACGCCGCCGACCCGCTGGCACCTTTCCGCGACCGGTTCCACCTTCGCGAAGGCCTGATCTATCTTGACGGCAATTCACTCGGCGCGCTGCCCAAGGCGACGGGCGACCGGCTCACCGAGGTTGTGGGCAGCGAGTGGGGCGAGGGGCTGATCACCTCTTGGCTCGGCGCCGAATGGTCGACCGCGCCGCGACGCATCGGCGACAAGATTGGGCGGCTGATCGGCGCGAACCCCGGCGAGATTGTTGCGACCGACTCGACGTCGGTAAATATTTTCAAGGCATTGACCGCCGCACTTTCGTTGCGGCGTGAACGGACGGTGATCCTGTCCGAAGCGACGAACTTCCCGACCGACGTCTATATGATGCAGGGCATCGAGGCCTTTTCGGGCGGGCGCGTGAAGGCGGTCACCGTCGCGCCCGACGCGGTCGTCGATGCGCTCAACGACGATGTCGCGGTGCTGCTACTCACACAGGTCCACTATAAGTCGGGCCGCGTCCGCGACATGGCGGCGATCACGAAGCGCGCGCACGAAGTCGGCGCGCTCGTCGTCTGGGATTTGAGCCATAGCGCGGGCGCGATCCCGGTCGACCTCAATAGTGCGAATGCCGATTTCGCGATCGGCTGCGGGTATAAATTCCTCAACGGCGGCCCCGGCGCGCCGGCCTATCTGTTTGCAGCATCGCGGCACCATGCCGCGACCCCCGTGCTGTCGGGCTGGTTTGGCCACGCGCGGCCGTTCGCTTTCGAAGAGGATTATGATCCCGCCGCCGGGATCGAACGCTTCCAGTGCGGTACTCCGCCGGTGCTCGGCCTGTCGGCACTCGAAGTCGGCGTTGACCTGATGCTCGAGGCCGACATGGGGGAAATCCGTCGCAAATCGCTCGCGCTCGGCGACCTGTTCATCGAGCAGATGCAGCCGCTGTGCGACGCCTATGGCTTCGAACTCGTGACGACGCAGGACCATGCGACACGCGGCAGCCAGGTGGCTTATGCGCATCCGCAGGGGTACGAGATCGTGCAGGCGCTCAAGGAATTTGATGTCATCGCCGACTTCCGCGCGCCCGACATCCTGCGCTTCGGGCTGACGCCGCTTTACCTGCGCTATCAGGACATCGTCGAAACCGCCCGGCGGCTCGAAAAGGTCTGCGCGACGCGCGCGTGGGACAAGCCGCAATATCGTCAGCGGGCGGCGGTGACATGAGCGACGTGTCGGCTCCCTTCCTGCCCAGATCGCGCGTTGCCGCTGTGCAGGCCGCGCCGGTCTTTCTCGATACCGCGCGCACCGTCGACAAGACGTGTGCGCTGATCGCCGAGGCGGCGGGTAACGGCGCACAGCTTGTTGCTTTTCCTGAAGTGTTTGTTTCGGCCTATCCGTATTGGAACTGGCTGATGACGCCGATCGAGGGTGCGGAGTGGCACGAGCGGCTGTATCGCGCGTCGGTGCTGGTTGATGGCCCCGAAGTCGCTGCGCTCTGCGACGCCGCGCGCGACCATGGCTGCACCGTCGTGATCGGGATCAACGAGCGCGACCCGGTGAGCGTCGGGACGCTCTACAACACGAATCTGATCATCGGCGCCGACGGCAGCCTGCTCGGACGCCACCGCAAGCTGGTGCCGACCTGGGCCGAGAAGCTGACCTGGGCGGGCGGCGACGGCAGTTCGATCCGCGTCTATGACACGCCCGTCGGGCCGCTCGGCACGCTGGCGTGCGGCGAGAACACCAATACGCTCGCGCGCTTTGCGCTGCTCTCGCAGGGCGAGCTCGTCCATATCGCCAATTATATCGCGCTGCCCGTCGCGCCGGCGTCGTACAATATGGCCGAAGCGATCAAGATCCGCGCCACCGCGCACAGCTTCGAGGGCAAGGTGTTCACGATCGTTGCCTGCTCGGCGGTGAGCCTCGAAATCATCGATGCAATGAGCGCCGACCGGCCGCAGAACCGCGACCTGCTGTCGCGCCCGAACAGTGCCTTTTCGGGCGTCATCGACCCGCACGGCAATCTGGTCGGCGACGCGCTGATCGACAAGGAAGGCATCGTTTACGCCGACATCGACCTCGGCGAGTGCATCCGGCCCAAGCTGATGCACGACATCATCGGCGGCTATAACCGCTTCGACATCTTCAACCTGACGGTCGACCGGACGCCACGTGCGTCGGCGCTGTTTGTCGACGAGCCGCAGCCCGTCGATCCCGACGAGGAGACGTCATGATGGCAGGCAGCAGCACGATTGTCGA
Source organism: Sphingopyxis sp. (assembly GCF_035998905.1). Taxonomy (GTDB): domain Bacteria; phylum Pseudomonadota; class Alphaproteobacteria; order Sphingomonadales; family Sphingomonadaceae; genus Sphingopyxis. The sequence continues at coordinate 283,406 of NZ_DASYHG010000025.1, forward strand.
TCCGCGCGACGATGTGCTCGGGCGGGCGCGTGTCACCGATACGCCCGAACTCGAAGCGTTCTACGAGGAACTCGCCGGACGCAACGCCGGCGCCTTCTGGAAGCGCGCGAACGCGATCGAGCCGTGGGAGCCCGAGACGCGCTATCGCCCGACGCTGTGGCGCTACGCCGAGATGCGCGACATGTGCCTGCGCGCGCTCGATCTGGTGAAGCCCGAGGAAGCGGGGCGCCGCGTCGTGACCCTGCTCAACGACAGCGATGCGGGACGCGAGAATGTTGCGGTCTGCGGCTGGCTGTTCAGCGGGATGCAGGCGATGCGCCCCGGCGAGATAACACCCGCACACCGGCATACCGCCTCGGCGCACCGCTTCATCATGGAGGGGAAGGGCGCCTATACCGTCGTCGATGGGCACCACATCACGCTGGGCGCGAACGACTATGTGCTGACCCCGAACGGCGCCTGGCACGACCATGGCGTTGTCGCGGAGGGCGAAGTGTCGATCTGGCAGGACGGGCTCGACATCCCGTTGATGAACAGCCTCGAGACCAATTTCTACGCGGTGTACGACCAGCCCGCGCAGACCGCGGCCTTTCCCGCCGACGACCTGCCGCTGAGCTATGGTGGCGCGGCGCTGCGCCCCGAGGGCGTGCCGGCTTGGGAGAAGCCCTATTCGCCGGTGATGGTCTACCGCTGGGAAGCGACGCGCGATGCGCTGTGGAACCTCGCCAAGGTTTCCGACGGCACGCCGTTCGACGGGCATATGGTGCGCTATTCGAACCCGCTCACCGGCGGTTGGGCGCTCCAGACGATGGGCGCGCATATGCAGATGCTTAAAGGCGGTTTCCGCGGCAAGGCGCACCGCCACACGGGCAATGTCGTCTATAATGTCGCGGGCGGGCGCGGCTATTCGATCATCGGCGGCGAGCGCTTCGACTGGGGCACCCACGACATTTTCTGCGTGCCCGCATGGGTTTGGCACGAGCATGTCAATCTCGACGCATCCGAAGAAGCCTTCCTCTTCTCGTTCAACGATTTCCCCGTGATGGAGGCGCTCGGCGTCCGGATCGAGGAAGCCTATTCCGAAAATGGCGGCCATCAGCCCGCCTGATTTGCAGACAGGATAATTTATGCGTTTCGTGACTTATCGCACGGTCGAGACCGAACCGCGGCTCGGCCTTCTCCACGACGGACTCGTGATCGACGTCGAATATTTCGGCGATGCGATCGGGCAGGATCTGCCCTCGACGATGCTCGATTTCATCGATCTGGGGCCGATTGCGCTCCGCTTCCTCCAGGAAGCCGTCGCGGCGGCGACCTCCGCCGACCTGATCGGCACCTCGCTGCCCGTCGGCAATGTCACCCTGCTCGCGCCGATCCCGCGCCCGCGCAAGAATATCTTCGGCATCGGTCTCAACTATACCGAGCATGTCGCTGAATCGGCGCGCTCGCTCGACACATCGAACGAACTGCCGCAGCAGCCGGTTATCTTCTCGAAACCGCCGACCGCGGTCGTCGCGTGGAACGACCCGATCCGTCACAATGCGAAGGTGACGCAACAGCTCGACTGGGAAACCGAGCTGGCGGTGATCATCGGCAGCACCGCGCGGCACGTCGCCGAGGCCGATGCGCTGAATCATGTGTTCGGCTATACCGTCATCAACGATGTGTCGGCGCGCGATTGCCGCCGCGCGGGGCAGTGGATCGTGTCGAAGGGGCAGGACAGCTTCGCGCCGATGGGACCGTGCATCGTCACCGCCGACGAAATCGGCGATCCGCACAACCTCAATATCCTGACGCATGTGAACGGCGTCGAGAAGCAGAACAGCAACACGCGCTTCATGCTGTTCAACGTGCCGCAACTCATCGCCGACATCTCGAGTGTGATGACGCTCGAACCCGGCGACATCATCGCGACGGGTACCCCCGCGGGGGTCGGCGCCGGACGCACGCCGCAGGAGTTCATGTGGCCGGGCGATGTCGTCGAATGCACCGTCGAGGGCATCGGCACGCTCCGCAATCCGATCGTCGCGGTCTGATACGATGACGCGACCCATCCGCATCGGGCAGATCGTGCCCAGCTCGAACGTCACGATGGAGACCGAGATCCCCGCGCTGCTTCGCGCGCGGGAGAGCATCGCGCCCGAGCGCTTCACCTTCCACTCGTCGCGGATGCGGATGAAGAAGGTGACGAAGGAAGAGCTCGCGGCGATGGACGCCGACTCCGATCGCTGCGCGCTCGAACTGTCGGACGCCGCGGTCGATGTGCTCGGCTATGCCTGCCTCGTCGCGATCATGAGCATGGGCGAAGGCTATCACCGCGTGTCGGAGGCGCGCCTGCACCAGCGCACGGTCGAGAATGGCCGCGCCGCACCCGTCGTCACCAGCGCGGGCGCACTGGTCGAGGGGCTGAAGACGCTGGAGGCGAAGCGCATCGCGCTCGTCGCACCCTATATGAAGCCGCTGACGCAGATGGTCGTGTCCTATATTCAGAATGAAGGCGTCGAGGTAAGCGACTGGTTAGCCCTCGAAATTCCCGACAATCTGGAGGTCGCGGCACAGGATCCCGCAAATCTCCTCGACCATTACAAGCGGCTCGACCTGACCGGCATCGACGCGCTCGTCCTCTCGGCGTGCGTCCAGATGCCGTCGCTGCCGTCGGTGCAGAAGATTGAGGATGCGATCGGCATCCCGGTCGTGTCGGCGGCGATCTGCACCGCGCACCAGATGCTGGCGCGGCTCGGACTTTCGACCGAAGTCCCCGACGCGGGCGCGCTGCTTTCGGGCCGATACTGAGTTCACCCCGTGCCCCCGCTAGGGGCGCATGCGCAACCGAACGCGAGGCCGCTCGTTTGACCCTGTCTGCGAGCGGCTTTTGGCGTGCGCTATTGCACGGCGCGGCTTCGGGCATATGCTCGGCTGCTAATTTGAGGATTGCTTCGGCCTTGAGGGAATGGGAATGCAAAGCACACCGCTCGGGACAAGTTGGGGACCGATGATCGTGTCGGGTTCCGGAGCCGCATAGGTGTTCGAGCTTTTTGCTTTCCTCGCTATCGTCATCCTCGGCGTGCTGTTGTCGGACACGCGGACCCGGCTGAAACGTGCCGAAAAGATCCTCGCCGAAGCCGCCGGGAAGCTCGGCGCGGCGCAAGGCACAGCGAAAGCGCCGGTTGCCAAGGCCAAGCCGGTCGTCGAACCCCAAAGCGAAACGACGACACCGAATGCGGCGCGCGCGGCAGCCAGGGACAGCGCACCATTGCCCGCGATGACGCAGAAGCAAGGCCAGACGGCGTCGGCACCGGCCGGGATCGAAGTCCGGCCATCGCCGCCACCGGCGCCTGCGCCGAAAACGCCCGCCGCTCCGGCGAAGCCCGCCGCCCCCGCCAATCTGTCGGCGCGGTTCGAGGACCTGTTCGGCAAGACGCTGCCCATCTGGGCGGGCGGCATCACGCTGGCGATCGCCGGGGTTCTCATCGTGCGTTATGCGATCGATCTCGGCTTCTTCGCCCGTGTCTTCACCCCGGGGGTGCAGGTGGTTGCCGGCATCCTCTTCGGCCTCGGCCTTGTCGGCGGCGCCGAATATGCCTGGCGCAACGAAGCGCGGGTCCGCGACCTCCGCGTGCCGCAGGCGCTCTCGGGCGCCGGTATCGCGACGCTTTATGCCGCGATCATGGTCGCGGCGAACGTCTATGGGTTGATCGGCCCGCTGTCCGCCTTCTTCGGACTGGCGCTGGTCACCGCCGCGGCGCTCGCGCTGTCGCTCCGCTTCGGCCCGCCGAGCGCGCTCCTCGGGCTTGCAGGGGGCCTTGCCGCGCCGACGTTCGTCGGGGCGCTCGAACCGAACGTCCCGCTCATCGCCGTCTATCTTGCGCTGACTATCGGCGCGCTCACCGGGGTTGCGCGGATGCGCCGCTGGCCGTGGCTCGCGCTTGCCGCGCTTGCGGGCGGTGCGGGGTGGAGCGTGTGGATGGTCTTCGTCGGCGGTGCGCTCGACACGCTCGGTTCGCTGTCGATCGGCGGCTATGTCCTGCTTCTCGCCATCGCGATTCCGCTTTTCGCCTATGAAGGCCCGCGCGCGGCGCTGCTGCGCGCGGCGGCGGCGATCGTCGGTGCGCTGCAACTCGCACTGCTCGTGGCCTATGCGGGCTTTGTGCCGCTCCACTGGGGCCTGTTCGCGCTGCTTGCCGCCGCCGGGCAGTGGCTTGCCTGGCGCGAGGCGAAGCTGGCGATCGTCCCGACGACCAGCCTCGCGCTGTCCGCGCTCCTGATGGGGCTATGGCCCGACCCGACGCTCTTCTGGCTGACCCTCATCGGTATTGCGCTGGTGCTGATCCACGCGCTGCCGTTGCTCGCGCGGCTGTGGACTCCGCCGGCCGAGCTGCGCCGCACGCTCGAACTCTGTTTCCTCGCGATCGCGCTGCCACTGCTCGCCAAGTGGCAGGTCCCCGCGATGGGCGATGGCGCGCTGGCCCTCGTCGCGCTCGCGGGCGCGGCGCTCCCCGCGACCGGACTCGCGCGGGGCTGGCGTATCGAAGGCCGCGCCGCCGACCGCCGCTTCGCATGGCTGACCGGAACCGTCGCGGCGCTTGTCGCGCTTGCGCTCGCGCTGCTCCTGCCGTTCTGGCTGGCGGCGGTCGCCATTGCCGGCGTCGCAGCGGCGCTGTTGCCGTTCGGCAAGGCCGCGGGTGATCGCCGGATCGAATGGATCGCGGCAGGGTTTTTTGGCGTCGCGCTCGCCGCGTTGCTCGCGACGCCGCGCGCGCTCGACGAATTGCCGCGTCTCGCCTTGGGGACGGAGGCCGCTGCTGCGGAAGCTTTCTTGCGCTGGGCAGCGCTCGCGGCGGGCGCGCTGGTCTTCGCGCTCCGCGCCGAACGACCCGTCGTGCTTCGCCTGGGGCAGGGATTTGCCGCGGCGCTCGCCTATGGCGCCGCTGCGCAGCTGCTTCCGGCTTCGCTGCTCGTCTTCGTGCCCGCGCTTGGCGTCGCGGCGCTGTTGCTTGCGGCGCCGCGCTTCGGCCTCGGCCGGATCGGTGCCGGTGCGGGCATGTTTGCGGCGATCGCGCTCGGCTGGGCGGCGATGCCCGTCGCGATATGGGCGGGCAAGGCGATGCTGTCGCTCGCCGGCGTGCCGATGGCGATCGACGGCGAAGCGCTCGCTGCGGGCGAATTGATCCGCCGCCTCGCGCTTCCCGCACTGCTGTGCGGTGCGCCGCTCTGGCTGCTCCGCGGAAATTTGCCGCGCTGGCTTCTGGTCGGCGGGATGACGATCGCCGGGGCGATCGGGGTGATCGCGGTCCACGCGCTCTACCGTCTCGGCTTTGCCGCGCTCGCCGGCGGCGATTTCGTGACGACCGGAATTGTGCAGCGCTTCGTCTGGGAGATGCTGCTGATCGGGCTCGGCTGGCTGCTCTGGCGCCGAGGCATCGTCACCGGCGCGCGCGTGCTGATCGTTGCCGGGACGGCGCATGCCCTCGTCTATGGCCTCATCCTCCACAACCCGCTGTGGGCGGAACAGGCGGTCGGCGGCTGGCCGCTCGCCAACCTGCTCATACCGCTCTTCCTGCTACCGTGGGTCGGGTTGCGGCTGACGGGCATGGTCTTCGCGCCCGCGCCAGCGCTGCTCGATCGCGGCGTCCAGCTGCTGACGATGCTGCTCGTTGCGACCTTTGCCTGGGCCAGCCTGCGCCAGCTTTTTCACGGCAGCCTGCTCGTCGAACCCGGCGTCGCGCCGTCGGAGAATATCCTGCGTTCGCTCCTCATCCTGCTGCTTGCGATCGGTTTCCTCTTGTGGGGAATCCGGGGCCATCGCCGCGACTGGCGGATCGCGTCGCTCGTGCTCATGCTGGCCGCCGTCGGCAAGGTGTTCGTCTTCGACGCATCGGGTCTCGAAGGACTGCTCCGTATCGGTTCTTTCGTCGCGCTCGGCTTCAGCCTGATCGGGATTGGATGGCTCTATAGCCGGCAGCTTCGCGCATCGGGGCCAACGCCGGAACCCGGGGACTAGGCGCGAAAAGCCGGCAATCGGCGGGCGCGTTCGCGCCGTTTCCGGCCATGAATGAGACAAGAATAGGGTCGAAAGTCCCGGTCCGATTTGCGCGGGTCGAAATGTTCCAGGCTTGCGGTCAGGCGCCTTGACTCGTTCGCGGAACGCGTGGCAGCTTCGCCCCCGGCCATGGGACCGCACGAGTCGGGAACATCCGACTGGGCCTAAAAACACAAGTCGCACCTCTACCGCGTTGAAGCTGGGTCGCCGTTTTCGGCAGCTCGCAGGTGTCGGTCCGTGCGCTCTGTTTCACGATGCATCGACGCCCTTTTGGGGAGATCAGGTCGATGCTTCAATATAAACATCCGGGTGTCTACACACAGGAAGTGCCGAGCGGGGTCCGCACGATCTCCGGCGCGGCGACATCGGTCGCGCTGTTCGTCGGGCCGACGCTGACCGGCATCGACAACCGCGCGATCCGCATCCAGAATTTCGGCGATTTCGAACGCCAGTTCGGCGGGCTGACGCAGACGAGCAGCCTGTCCTATTCGGTGCTCCATTTCTTCGCCAACGGCGGGTCCGAAGCATTTGTGTGGCGCGTCCCGGTGGCGGGCGCCGCAGCGGCGCAATCGGCGGTCAAGCGCGACGCAGCGGGCAATAACGCCTCGTTGACCGTGACCGCCCTGTCGGCCGGCAAAGCCAGCAGCGAGCTTTATTTCGAGATCGACAGCTTCGATATCGACGGCAAGCCGTTCAGCACCGAGGCGACGGACAAGCGCGCCTTCACGCTGACGATTACCGACCGGCTGACCGGGCGCGTCGAGCGTTTTCCGCGCCTGACCACGGCGTCGTCGAGCGCGCGCTTCGCCGAAGCGGTGGTCAACGATCCCGCGACGGGATCGAAGCTGGTCAAGGTCAAGGTCAACGGCATCGACGCGGAGCGGCCGGTCACGACAGGGACAGCGTATAAATTGGCCGACCTGCCCGCGGCGGGGACATTCGGCGCGCCGATCAACACCAATGTACGGATCGCCGTGCGCGACGCGGCGGGCGATGTCGACAATGCGCTGTCGCTCACCCTGACCGACGTCGCGGTATTCCCGAACGGCGCGGCGAAGCCTGCCAGCTTGCAGGAAGCCGCAGCCCGTCTGGAAGCCGCGATCAACCTGCATATCCGCCAGACCGCCGCCGCGGACCAGGCAATGCAGGGGGTCGGCGTCATCGTTTCGCTGGCCGAGGGCGGCAAATATCTGCGGCTGCGTACCAGCGCGCCCGTCGCCGGCCAGTTCGGCCGCCGCCTGTTCGACGCGACGGTGACGCTCGCCAATCCCGGGACCGGCACCTCCTTTGCGAGCCAGTTCATCGCAGGAAGCGCAGCGGTCGCCAATGTGTCGCGCTACGCACTCGGTGCGCCCTATACGCCCGCCTCCAGCGAACAGATCGTTGGCCCGCCCAGCCTGATTACGGGTGTCGACGGCAATACGGCGGCGGCGGGACAGCCCCAAACGACGGCGTTCCAGGACGCCGTGCTTGCGCTCGAAGGTCGTGACCCCTTTTTCAACCTGCTCTGCCTGCCCGACCTCGTCCGCCCGGCGGCTGGCAATCCCAAGGGGCTTCACCATCAAACCGCAATGTCGATCTATGGCGAGGCGGCGCGCATCTGCAAACTCAAGCACGCGTTCCTGCTGATCGACCCGCCGCCCTATGTCGAGGATGTCGGGACGGCCGAAGCGTTCAAGACCAGCGGCATCAGCTTCGCGTCGAGCCATTCCGCAACCTACTTCCCGAATATCCGCGTCGACGATCCGCTGGAGGCGGGCGCGATCCGCAGCCACCCGCCGTCGGGCGCGATGGCAGGGCTCTTCGCGCGCACCGACGGCCAGTTCGGCGTGTGGCAGGCGCCCGCCGGGACCGACGCGGTCCTGTCGGGAGTCTATGCGCCGTCGGTCGACTTGTCGGACGCCGATCATGGCGTGCTCAATCCGCTCGGGCTCAACTGCATTCGCAAATTCCCCGTCTATGGCACCGTCAGTTTCGGGTCGCGAACGGTCGATGGCGCCAACGCGCTCGCCAGCGAATGGAAATATGTCCCGGTTCGCCGGACAGCGTCCTATATTTTGCGCAGCCTGAGCGAAGGGCTGCGCTGGGCGGTCCACAAGCCCAATGGCGACCAGCTCTGGTCGCAGCTGCGGCTGAACAGCACGGCGTTCATGCACGGCCTGTTCCGGCAGGGCGCGTTCAAGGGCGTGTCGGCGCGCGAGGCCTATTTCGTGCAGTGCGACGCCTCGACCACCACCGCAGACGATATCAATCAGGGCGTCGTCAATATTCTGGTCGGCTTTGCGCCGCTGAAGCCGGCGGAATTCGTCGTCATCAGCCTGCGCCAAATCGTCCAGCCGCTGGTTTGAGGGAAGGGAGCGTCACATGGGACAGTTTTCAGTCAACGCGCAGCGGTTCGATCCCTACAAGAACTTCAAATTCCGCGTGAAATGGGACGGCCGCTATGTCGCGGGCATTTCCAAGGTGTCGATGCTGAAACGCACGACCGAGATGATCAAGCATCGCTCGGGGGGCGATCCGTCGACCAGTTCCAAATCGCCGGGCCGCACCGAATATGAAGCGGTGACGCTCGAACGCGGGGTGACCCACGACGTCGATTTCGAACAATGGGCCAACAAGGTCTGGAACTATGGCTCGATTGCCGGGGGCGAAGTGTCGCTCGCCGATTTTCGCAAGGATATCATCATCGAAATGCTCAACGAAGCGGGGCAGACGGTGATCGCCTATAACCTCTATCGCTGCTGGGTGTCCGAATATCAGGCGCTGCCCGATCTCGATTCCAACGCCAACGCCGTGGCGATCGCCAAGCTGAAGCTCGAGATCGAGGGATGGGAGCGCGACTATGCGGTCGTCGAGCCCAAGGAACCCAGCTTCGTAGAACCGTGAGCGAACCATGGAGTCCCGCGACCCCCTGACGCTGCTCGATCATTGGTCGGTTGAGCCCGGTCCGGCCGCTCACGCCCGGCTGGCCGCGCTGCTGGTTGCGCGCGGCGCGGACGAAGCTGCGCTGGCGACAGAAAGCCTGGGCGAGCGAAACCGGCGGCTGATCGCGCTGCATGACGACTGGATTGGCGGCGAGATCGAGGCGCGCGTCACCTGTACAGCCTGCACGACCGCGAACAGCTTTTCGGTGCCCAAAGCGGCGATGCGCGCGCTGCCGCCGCCGCCGCCCGATGCGATCGTTTCGGTGGCACATGGCGGGCGGTTGCTACGCTTTCGCCTGCCGACGATGGCCGATATCGCAGCGGTCGCGGGTCGTGGCGATACGCCAGCGATGCGCGCGGCGATGCTCGACCGCTGTGTGCTCGATCGCGAGGCTGTACCGGCCTCGCAGCTCGATGCGGCGAGGATCGACGCGATCGAAGCGGAGTTCGACCGGCTCGATCCACTCGCCAGCATCGTCGTCGAAAGCACCTGTTCGGACTGCGGAGCTGCGATTGCCGCGCGTGTCGATCTGGCGGCCTTTGTCGCCGCCGATATCGACCGCATCCATGCCGCACTGTTCCGTGATATCGATGCGATCGCGTCGGCCTATGGCTGGACCGAGGCGACGATCGTCGCGCTGCCTGCCGACCGGCGCGCGCGCTATGTCGCGATGATCGCCGACCGCCGTGCAGGACAAGCGCAGCGGACGCGAAGGGTGGCGCTGGGATGAGCGGTTACTGGTCCGCAATCGCGGCCGCAGCGCGCGGCGGAGCAGACGGACAGGCGGATGCCGCGCCGGTGCCCGCGCCGCCGGTCTTCGGTCCCGATGCGGGCGATGACGGCGAAGATTGGGGCGCGCTGGATATCGAAGAGGCCGCGCCTGCGCCCTCCACGGTTCGGCGAACGTCGCGAACAGCTCCCGCCGAACCGGAGTCGTCGCCGTCGAAGGCGGACGGTAATGTCCTGCCCCCGGCCTTTGAGAAGGACGAGGCATCCGCGCCGGTCTCGCGCACAGCGGTCGACGACGCGCCGCCGGAATTATCCCAAGCGCATCCTGTCGTCCCGGCCCCGCAGCCGGATGCCGATGTTGCGCAGCCCCTGGCGGCGCCCATGATCCCCCTCGTGGTTGAGTCGGCTGGTCCCCTTTTGGCGCGCGCCTCTGAAGGATCGCCCGAACCCCTCGCCGTGACGATGCCGACCGGCAGCGCGGATGGCGCGGCGGCGCCGGTCGATAGCGCGCCGGTGGCTGGCGCGCCGGCCACCGAACCTGCCCACGCCGATATTCCTGTCGCCGATCCGGTGGACGCGACGCCGGTCGTCCAGTTCGCCGCAATTGGCGACCTGCAGCTTGGCGAACCCGCGACCACGATGACGGACGACGCTATCCAGCCGATCCACGTCCATATCGGCCGGATCGATATCCGGCTGGACGTCGCCCCCGGCGCGCCGGTCGTTGATCCGCCCCGGCGCGCGGCGGCACCCGTTGTCGCCCTCGACGATTTCCTGCGGCGCCCGGCGGAGCGCGGCCAATGAGCGCGCGCTTTGCCATCCCGGCAACCAGCTTCGTGTTGAAGGCATTGATCGATGCCGACCTCGCGGTTGCCTATGCGGGGTTTGCGGCGCCCAAGGTTTCGATTGCGCCGCCGCCGCGTCCCTCGGCGACGCCCGCCCCGGCGGCGGCCGGCGCTGGCGCTCAGCCCGAAGCGGCCATGCTCTATCTGTTCCTGCACCATGTGACGCCGAACGCTGCCTATCGTTCGGCCTCGCTCGCCTATGTCGAGAACAGCGGGGAGCTGTCGGTGAAAATGCCGCTCGTGCTCGACCTCCACTATATGCTGGCCGCGACGGGCGCTGATCTCGAGCGCGAGACGCTGCTTGGGGTCGGGATGGCGGCGCTGCATCGCCATGCCATCGTCGAGCGGACCAAGGTCGCGAGCCTGCTCGGTGCGGTGACGATCCCGCCCAGTCCCACGAAGTTGATGGAGCGATTGACCAGCGAGCCGCTCGCCAACCCCGCGCATCATCCCGAACAGATCAAGGTCAGCCAGCATCCGCTCGACATCGACATGTCGACCAAGCTGTGGTCCGCGCTGCAATCGCCGATCCGCCCGAGCGCCTATTATCTCGTCACTACCACTTTCCTCGAAACCGACGAAAGCCAGATCGACGGTCGCGCAGTATCCGACGTTGTCATCGCGGGCCGCCCCAACGCCAACCCGGCGTCGGATGACGGCGAGGACGCGGTGATCGTCGTGAGCGACACGCCGTGATGCGCGCCGACGCGCCCTTGCTCGCGCTGGCCGAGGCAGCAGCGCTGGCGGCGTTCGCGGGCGAGGACGCGGATGGGTTTGAGACGTTGCTGCCGGCGCTCGCCCTCCAATCGCCCGACCATGCGCTGCTGCGTATCGCCGATGGCTTCGCGCTTGACGATGGCGAGGCGCAATTGATCATGCTGCTCTATGCGGCGGCCCAGTCCGAGGCGGTCGCGACCGCGGTGCACGAGACGGCGCGCACCGACCGGCGCGGTATGCCGCTGTGGCTGGCGCTACGGCTTTTGCCCGCACTCAGCCCTAACCATATGACGGCGTCGGCTCCCCTGATGCGCTTCGGCTTTATCGGGCGCGAGGCCGATACGCCGCCGATCGATGCCCGGATGTGGCTCGACCAGGCGGTGATCGACCGGCTGGCCGGCGGTGCTCCGCGCGATGCAGCGATCGCGGCGCGCTTTGCAGAGATGGTCCCCGGCCGCGAAGCGGCGCCGCCCGCGTTGCTCGCAGCGATGCACGACGCGCTGGCCGCGCGCGGACCCGACAATCTGTCGCCGCTTCTGGTCGGGATGTCCGATGGCGATGTGCTCGCCGGCGGCTTCGCGGCATTGGGCTTGCGCCCCTTTCGCCTGCGTGCGGCGGACATTCCCGCCGATCCCGAGGCGCGCGACCAGCTGGCACAGGCGTGGAGCCGCGAAGCCGCCCTCGACGGCGCCGCGCTGATCCTGTCGGTCGACGAAATGCACGCCGTCGATGCGGCCGCCTTCGCCGAAGCGGTCGCGGGGCATGTGGCGATCGCCGGATCGGTACCGTTGCCGCCGATGCGCCGCGCGCAGCGGGCGCTCGCGACGACGGCAACACCGCGCGACGCCGCGCTCGGTCGCTGGCGGCATGCGCTCGGCGACGTGCGTGCCGCGCGGCTGGGTACCGGCGTTGCACGCGTCGCGGCGCAGTTCCGGCTTTCGGCGGCGGAGATCGACGCGGTTGCCGCGCGCACCGCGCCGTTGATCGACGCGGCCGCCGATGCGGACGCGGCGATGCGCATCCTGTGGCATCATGCCGGTCGCGCCGGGCTGGCGACACCCGTGCCCGGGGTCACGATCGTCGAGCCGGTTTACGACTGGGACGACATCATCCTGCCGCCGCCTGCTGAACAGGCGCTGCGCCGGATCGAAAGCCATGTCCGCCATGCCGCCCAAGTGTTCGACCAATGGGGTTTCTCGCGCGCGATGGGCGCGCGCGGGCGCGGGGTGGTCGCGCTGTTCGCCGGTCCCAGCGGCACCGGCAAGACGATGGCGGCAGAGGTGCTCGCGAGCTCGCTCGACCTTAGGATGATGCTGATCGACTTCAGCCAGATCATCAGCAAATATGTCGGTGAAACGCCGAAGAATATCGCCGCCGCCTTCGACGCCGCCGAGCGGTCGGGCGCGGTGATGGTATGGAACGAGGGGGACGCCGTCTGGGGGGCGCGCGGCAGCGTCGGCCACGCGACCGATCGCCACGTCAATGCCGAGGTCGGCGACCTGCTCCAGCGGATCGAGGCGTTCGAGGGCTTCACGATCGTGACCACCAATATGCGGCACGCGATCGACCCCGCTTTCCTGCGCCGCTTCCGCTTTTCGATCGATTTCCCGATGCCCGCCGCCGCGGAGCGCGTCCGCCTGTGGCAGCGGGCCTTTCCGGGCGAGGCGCCGGTCGAGGCGATCGACTGGCGGGCGCTCGCGGACTTGCCGCTGTCGGGCGGCAGCATCCGCAGCATCGCGCTGGGTGCCGCTTTCCTGGCGGCCGAGCGCGGCACCGCGATCGACGCCTCGCTGATCGAGGCCGAACTGGCCGAGGAGATGCGCAAGCAGGACCAGCCGATGCCTGCGATCGACTGGGCGGGGCAGATCGCCGCCGGGCCGGGGACGGTGCAATGACCGGCGGTGGCTTCCGGGATGTGCCCGCGAGCCTGTCGATCGGGCGCCTGACGATCACCGCGGCATCGCGCATCGAGGCGCGGCGGCTGGCCGACGCCCTTCCCGATGCGATCGCGCGCGCGGTAGAACGGGAACGCGGCGGGGCGGCCGATACATCGCTTCGCGCGGCGCCGGTCGATCATGTTGCCGCCGAAATCCTGCGCGCGATCGCGCCGCGACTGGAGCGTGAGCGATGAGGGCGCAGGCGCAGCAGGACTTGGTGATGCGCCCGGCGCCGCTGCCGGTTCCGCAGCGCACGCGTCCGGGGGCGGTGCTCGCGCAGGCGAAATCGACCCTCGGTTCGGGCGCATCGACGCTCTCGGCCCCGCCGATCGTTGATGCGGGGCGTCCGCTTGATGACGGAACACGGAGCGGCATGGAAAGCGGCTTCGGACAGGATTTTTCGCATATCCGGGTGCACGATGACGCACGCGCGCACGACAATGCCCGCGCATTGGGCGCGCGCGCCTATGCCGCGGGCGACCATATCGTCTTTGGCGAGGGCGCCTACCGCCCCGAAAACAGCAGCGGCCGCGCCCTGATCGCGCACGAACTGGCGCACAGCGTCCAGCAGGGCGGGGTACAGATGAAGGCCGACGGTCCGATGCCCGCGGCCGCCGACGCCGAACTCGAGGCGCAGGCGGATCGCGCGGCAGCGGCGGTCACCGCGGGACGCGCCGCTCCGGCGCTGTCGCGGATCGGAACGCCTGCCGTTTTCCGGGCCAAAACCGACGACCCCGCACCCTCGGGATCGGCCGCCAGTGCCGACGCTGGTCCGGCGGCGGGCTTGCCGAGCGGCTGGACGATCATCGAGCCGAAGCCCGCCAACCCGGGCACCGACCGGCTGGTCGTGGCGGTATCGGGCTTCACGCTCCCCGAAGTGAAGGGGCGCGGCCCGTGGGTGCAGCAGGTCTATGACATGCACAAGCCCGACCGGCTGATTTTCAGCCCGATATTCAAGGGCAAGGGCGCCACCGTCGACACATATGACAATGTTGCGGCCTATAAGGAGGGAAGCGAGAAATATAAGACGATCTGGCTGAACAAATATGGCTTCACGACGCTGAAATCGCTTGCCGCGGGGTTCAAGACGGCGGCGGCAAACAATGCCGACCTGAAAACGAAAATCGAAAAAAAGGAGGTCGCGAGCATCCTCAGGGGCTTTGGCAAGGAACGCTTGACCGACGCCAAATGCGACATCGACCATATCGTCGAAAAGCAGCTCCAGGGAACGAGTTCGCCGGCCAATCTGCAACTACTGGGCTCGGCGAAGAACCAGGCATCGGGGCGCGAAACCTATCAGCAGCTGGTCGGTCTTGTCGGCATGCTGAAGGGGACGGATTATGGCCATGTTCGCGAATTGCAGCTGCGTTTCGTCGATGGCATCTCCGTCAAGCCCGACACCGATCCAAACGACGGCAGCCAGATTATCGAAGAAGCGCTGCGCAACAAGATCGTGACCGGGACCGACGCGGTCCCGGCCAATGTCGAGGGCGATCCTGTCACGATGACGGCAGGCGGGGCGCCCGAAACCATGAAGATCCGGCCGACGGGGCCAACGCCCATCGATTTCAATTTCAAGCGCATCGTTCCGGGAATGCGGCTGACGAGCTACAGCCGTACCAAGAAAAAGGGGGCGGGCGTCCCCGACGACATCGAGGCGGTACTCGACGGCAAGCTGGTCAAGACGACCGGCAAGGCGAGTGAACTCGTCCAGCTCGACGCCATTCTTCAGAAAGAAACGCCGGCCGTCGCGGCCAAACCATCCGATGGTGCGGAAGAGGGCAAGGAGGCCAACGAGCGGCGGGTCGTGAAGCTGCGCAAGACGAAGCAGAATGAAAAGATCGAGTTTCACTACCCCTATCTGAGTCCCGGCTGGATCAAGCCCGAAATCGATGATGCCGGAAACGTCCGGGGCACCGGGGTGATCAAATCGTCGATCCCGATGCTGGGCGACGTGGGTATCAATTTCGGCCCCGACCTCCTCGAAGCGCGCGTTCCGATCCAGGCGTCGAAACTGAAGTCGCCGATTCCCGGCCTGCGTTTCACCGAGGGCGCCTTCGCGCTCCAGCTGTCGCCGAATTTCGTTCCCAGCGGGACGGTGAAATTCGAAATCGGCCCGAAGGGCAAACCGATCATTCTGGGTGACGTGACCGCAAAGATCGCTGGTGGCGCTTTCTTGGCCGAAGGAACGATCGTCCCCGGTGTCGGGATTCCCGGCGTCAAGGAAGCCAGTGGCAAGGTCCGCTTCCATTCCGAGCAGGGCTGGTCGGGCGAGCTCAAGATCAACAGCACGTCCGTGCCGAACACGGTGATCGATGTGCGCGTGCTGATGGCGCAAAAGGGCGACAAGCTCGACATCGAGGCGGAGGGCGGCGCCAAGGTCACCGTCAACAACAAGACGTTCGACCTGACCGCCAAATGGGCCGACGGCAGTATCACCTATCGCGGTGCCGCGCGCTGGGAAAAACCTTTCAAGATCGTCGATGCGATCGAGGCGAAATTTTACTACCGCGATGGCTATCTGAAGGTCACCGGAGGCGGGGCCTTTACCTTCCGCAACCAGTGGAAGGGCGACATCACGCTCACTTACGAGCGCTTCTCGGGCGGCGGCGTCAAGGTCGAGGGCGTCGCGAATGTCGATGTCGAAACGAAGGACAAGAAGGGCAAGGGATCGCTCAAGGGCGGGATTGACGAACGCGGCCGGCTGTTCGGTACCGGCACGATAATCTATCAGCTCACCCCGACGATCCAGCCCAAGCTGACCGTCGAGCTCAGCAAGGAAAACCACCTCAGGATCACGGGCGCGGTGACGCTCGGCCCGTACAAGATATTCGACCGGTACCCGAAGGACGGCAAGGGCGAGCGCGATCTGTTCAAGATCACGACCCCCGGATTCTCGATCCCGACGCCGATCCCGGCGGTCCGGGCCTATGTCAAATTTTACGCGGGCGTCGGCTACAGCGTTTTCTTCGGCCCCGGGATGGTCGAAAGCGTCAAGATCAGCGGTTCGTTCGACCCGCTTGAGGAAAATCCCAACATCACTGCCGACCTGAATGCGCGCTTCGTCTGCGAAGCGGGATTCGGGCTGAAGGGCGAATTCGGAGCGATCCTTGGAGTCGACGTCCTGTTCGGCGCCGGCGATGTCCATGGCACGATCAAGGTGATCCCCCGGATTACGGCGACCACCAAAGCCGATGTTGAAGCCAAGGGCCATTATGAGAAAGGCAATTTCACCGTCGGGATAAAGCCCGAGTTCAGCATGAGTCTCGACGCGTCGCTCGGCATCGGCGGCGCGGTGACCATCTCGGCGCTGTGGGGCCTGCTCAGCCACACCTGGGATTTCGATATCGCCAGTTTTACAGTCAATCTCGGCAAGAAGACCGTCAATTTCGGCGAGTTTTCGACGAGTTTCGGAAGCGGCAAGGAAATGCCGGACGCGACCGAAAAGGCCAAGCTGTCCGATGTCGACCCGATGGGCGTGATCAAGGACATCCTCGCGCGGCGGAACGCCAAGAGCGCGGCGAATCCCAATTACGATCCCAATGCCCGGCCGCCCCGGGACCATATCGGCAACAAGGTATGAGGTGCGCGCGATGACCAGCTTCCCCGGATCCCCGCGCACCCTGAAGGGCGGCTTTGTGCTGATGGACTCCGACGGCAAGGCGGTGCTGCGCACGGTGGCGTTTCAGTATAATCCCGACAGCCTGTCGCGTACGCTGACCCCGCGGGGGGCCAAGATCGACGCCGGCGACCGGCTCGAAGGATTGCGGCTCGTCGGCCCCCCGATCGAAACGATCAAGATCGAGATCGAGATCGATGCGACCGACCGGCTGGAACATCCCGGCTCGAACGCCGATACCGTCGCGAACGGCATCGCGGCCGAGCTCGCCGAGCTCGAGATGATCATATCGCCCGCGCCCGACGATATCGCCGCCGCCGACGGCCTGGCGCGCAGCGGGACGCTGGAGGTGCTGCCGCTGCCGTCGCCGCTGGTGCTGCTGGCGCTCGGGCGCAACCGGCTGATCCCGGTACGGATCACCGAATTCAGCATTGTCGAAGAGGCGTTCGATACGCAGCTCAATCCGATCCGTGCGCGCGTGTCGCTGGGTATGCGGGCGTTGTCGATCGACGATCTCGCCTTCGGCAGCAAGGGCGCCGAATTGTTCATGGTGGCGGCGCGGCGCCGCGACCGGATGGCGAAACGCCGCCCGCCGAACATGCAGGCGCTGGGCCTGACGGGGGTACCATGACCGATTATTACGCCCCCAACAGCCGCTATCGCGGACTGGCCTTTCGCAGCGTGGCGAAGGGCGACGGCACGACGGTGGAGTTCGTCGGGCGGCGAATCATCCCCGCGCTGTCGCGTTACCGCCCGCTCACCCGCCACCGCGCCAGCGGCGACGAGCGCATCGACATGGTCGCGGCCGAAGCCTTTGGCGATCCCGAACTTTACTGGCGGATCTGCGATGCCAATGGCGACGCCGATCCCGGCGCCGCGACGAAGCCCGCAGGCCGCCTGATCGTGATCCCCCTGCCGCTGGAGATTGCCGACGATGGCGACGCTTAGGGGAATCCAGCTCACCCTCTTGATGGGGCCGATCGCCGTCGCGCCGGTGCCGGTGGCGGTCATCGACGCGCTCGAAAGCGCGCAGGTCACATCGGCGGTCGGGCAGCGTTCGGGTTTCCAGATCAGCTTCACCTATTCGAAAACCTCGCCGATCGCGACGACGCTGATCCCCGCGGGCTATTTCGACCCGATGATCCGCGTGATCCTCGTCGCGACGATCAACGGGATGCCAAAGGTGCTCGCCGACGGCCCGATCAAGCGGCAGGACGTCGTCGCATCGTCGCAGCCGGGCGAAAACCGGCTGACGATCACCGGCGAGGATGTCTCCGGCTATATGGACGTGATCGACTTTTCGGGTTTTCCCTTTCCCGGGATGCCGACCGTCGCCCGCGTCGCGGCGCTGATCGCCAAATATGCGCCGCTGGGCATCATCCCGCTGCCCATCCCCGAAATCTTCACCTCGATATCGCTTCCGACCGAAGCGATCCCGCACCAGCAGGGCACCGACTATCAATATCTGAACAAGATGGCGGCGGAGGCGGGCTATGAATTCTATATCACGCCGGGCCCCGCGCCCGGGACGAACACCGCCTATTGGGGGCCGCAGGTGCGGATCGGCCTGCCGCAACCGGCGCTGACCGTCGACATGGATCACGCCAGCAATATCGACAGCCTGTCGTTCAGTGCCGACGGCGCCGCAGCGGTCCTGCCCTATGGCTTCGTCAAGGCGGGCGGCTTCTCGATCCCCGTTCCGGTTCCCAACATTTCGTTGCTCGCGCCTCCATTGGCTGCACGTCCGCTGATCCCGACGAAGACGAAGTTGATCGATACCGAACGGCACAAGATGCCCAAGGTCATGTCGCTGCTGCTCGCGCAGCGTGTGGCGACCGACCCGGTCACGGCAAGCGGCAGTTTCGATCTTGCACGTTATGGCAAACCGCTCGACGCGCGCAGCCTTGTCGGCGTGCGCGGGGCGGGGCTCGCCCACGACGGACTCTATTATGTCCGCTCGGTCACGCACACGCTCGGCCGCGGAAGCTGGAAGCAATCGTTCCAGATGTCGCGCGATGGCTTGATCAGCAATTTGCCCGTGGTGCCGACATGAACGCCGGCCCCCGCTATTTTGGCAAGTATCGCGCGACGGTGCTCAACAATCTGGATGCCCAGAACCAGGGACGCATCCAGGTCCAGCTCGGCGATCGTTACGGTCCCTTTCCCTCGACATGGGCGCTTCCGTGCTTGCCGCTTGCCGGCCGGATGTCGGCATCGATGGTGTCCTTGCCCGCGGTCGGATCGATGGTCTGGATCGAGTTCGAGGCAGGCGATCCCGATTTCCCGATCTGGAGCGGCGGCTTCTGGCCCGACCCATCGGGTTTCCCGATGGAGGCGCTGGTCGGCGCGACGCCCGCCAATCCCAATATCCACCTCCAGACAAGCCTGGGAACGACGGTCACCCTGTCGGACAATCCGATGCAGCAGGTGAAGATCAAGACGGCTTCGGGGGCGATGATCAGCATCGGCGGGACGGGCGTCGTCATTTCCAATGGGCAGGGTGCGACGATCGCAATGACCGGGAAATCGGTCATCATCAACGAGGGTGCCCTGATCATCACTTGAGGAGGGGAAGGAGACAAAGATGCCAGGACCGGTTCTGCACACGGGCGCTTCCGCCACCTGCCCCCATGGGGGAGCGTTGAACATCGTCGCCGCGAGTCCGCGGGTAAAGGTTTCGGGAATGCCCGTCGCCGTCTTGACCGACCAAGGCATGGTCGCGGGATGCGCCTTCACCGTTCCGGGCCCCAAGCCGCAACCCTGCGTGACGACCAAGTGGACGGTCGGGGCGACGCGCGTGACGGCGAACGGCCAACCGCTGCTGATCAATCCCTGCGTTGCCATCTGCCAGAGCGCCGAACAGATTCCCGGCGGCCCGCCGATCATTTCCAGTTCGCAGACGCGGGTCGTCGCGACATGAGCCGGCTGGCCTTCCCCTTTGATCCGGCGCGCGACGGGCGCGCGACAACCGTCGCTTACGGCGGCAGCGCGCATGTGCGCCAGATGCTCGAACTGCTGATCCTGACGATGGCGGGCGAACGGGTGATGCGCCCCGACCTCGGCAGCCCGGTACGCCAGCTGTTGTTCGGGGCGGGCGAGGGTGCGACGGCGATCGCGCTGGAAGCGGCCTTGCAGGCGACAATCAATCAATGGCTCGGCGATATGTTGACCCTCCATGAATTGACGGTCGATTTCGACGGCGCCGAAGCGATCCTCGAGATCCAGGTGGCCTATGAGGTCCACTCTACGCGGACCGACGACCGGTTCAGCATCCGGAAGGAGCTGACATGACGGTTGATCGATATATCTGCTGCAACGACCAGCGCCGCACGCTGCTGACCAAACCGCCCGCCGATGCGGCCTTTACCGGGATCGATTATATCGAGGTGCGCACCGGGGAATCGACGCTCGATCCGGTTTTCATCGACATTGTGCTCGTCAATGCTGTGCCCGCCGGATCGCCGCCTTTGACGACCGCCAACTTCGCGTTGAGCGGCGGCATACGCCATCCCGCGCCGCAGGATTTTGCGCTCGATACGCTGGTGGGCGATGATCGGCATTTCACATTGCGGATCGCCAGCGGGCAGCTGACCGATTTTTCCAACTACCGGCTTTCGGTGGTGCGAAGCGCCGACAATGCCGCCCCGCCGACCTTCTTCGACCCGCGCCTCGCCGCAGTCGACTTCTCGTTCAAGATCGGCTGCGCGAGCGATTATGATTGTGCCCCCGATTGCGGCGAGGATGACGATGCGCTGCCCGCGGATCCCTCCTTCGATTATCGCGTTCGCGACTATCAGGGTTTTCGCCGGCTGATGCTCGACCGGCTCGCGACGCTGGTGCCGGGCTTTCGTTCCGACGATCCGGTGGATTTCACGACCACACTGGTCGAAGCGCTGGCCTATCGCGCGGATCAGCTCAGTTACAAGCTCGACTGGGTCGGCACCGAGGCATTCCTGTCGACGGCGCGCAGCCGGACCTCGATCGCGCGCCACGCCCGCCTCGTCGATTATGTCGTCGGCGAAGGCGCCAGCGCGCGGTTGTTCGCGCGCTTCACGCTCGCCGACGCCGCCGACGATGGATTTGAGCTGCCCGCCGCTACGCCGCTCTTGCTCGGCGAGGCCGGGGAACGCAGCGTCATCAAGGCCTCGGACTATGCCCGGCGCGTCGGCAATCCCCCGATCATATTCGAAACGGTCGCGGCGCTGCAGCTGTGGAGCTGGCGAGACAGCATGACCGTCCATAGCTGGGCCGCAGACGAATGCCGTCTTCCGCAAGGCGCGCTGGCGATCACGCTGGTCGACGGCAGCCAGGGCAGTGGCGCGCTGACACCGGGCGATTTCCTGCTGCTTGCCGAGGCCCGGTCGCCCGTAAATGGCCGCGCGGAGGATGCCGACCCGGCGCACCGGCATATCGTCCGCCTGACCCGCGTGACGCCGGTGACCGACGTGCTCCAGCCGCTGTTGAAACTGGTGACGGTCGAATGGGACGAAGCCGACGCCTTGCCGTTCGACCTGGTTATCCAGGCAAAGATAGAGCGCGATCCCGTCTCGACGGCGCCTTTTGCAGAGGTGGCGGCGAATATCATGCTCGCCGATCATGGCGCCTCGCTGCCTCCGTCGCCCGAGCTGGCCTTAACGCCGGCCGAAACAAAGGCGGTGCGGCCCGAATTGATGCCCGATGAGCCGCCTGACGAGGGAATATGGCGCCCGGTGCTCGATCGCGGCGATGTGGCGCGCATCGCACCGCTCGACCTCGACGATGCGGACGCGTCGGTGTCCGCCGCGCGGCTGGCGATCGCTACCCCGGGTACACATGCGGCGGCCTTGCAACTCGACGATGATTTCCGGTCATGGACGGCGCGGCCCGACCTTTTGGAAAGCACCCGCTATTCGCGCGACTTCGTCGTCGAACAGACGATAGACGGGCGCGTGGCGCTGCGTCCCGGCGACGACGTCCATGGCCTGCGTCCGACGGTCGGAATGCGTTTCAGCGTCAGCGGCCGGTTCGGCTGCGGGACCAAGGGTAATATCGGGGCGGATGCGATCGGCCGGCTGGTACTGAAGGATGCCGAGGCGGACAGACGGATCGCGGTGACCAATCCGCTGGCCGCGCGCGGCGGGGCGGATCCTGAACCGGTCAACGAGATCCGGATCAACGCCCCGGTCGCCTTCCGCCGCCAAGAACGCGCTGTGGTCGCCGACGACTATGCGCTTGTCGCCCGCCAGCATCCGGGCGTCGCCGACGCGGCGGCGGTGCCGATGTGGACGGGGGCGTGGCAAACGATCATGCTCTATATCGATCGCAAGGGGGGTGCCGCGGTCGATGCGGCGTTCCGGGCCGACCTGCTGCGCCATATGGAAAATTATCGCCTGATCGGTTTCGATATCGCGGTCAGGGCGGCGCGGCTGGTGCCGCTCGATATCGAACTGATGGTGTGCGTCGCGCCGCACGCGCTGCGCAGCCATGTCGCGGCAGAGCTTCGCGCCGTGCTGCGGCCCGGCAGCGGCGACCGGCCGGGCTTTTTCCATCCCGACAAATTCGATTTCGGCGCGCCGCTCTATCTGTCGCGGCTCGTCGCCGCTGCGATGGCGGTGGAGGGCGTCGAAAGCGTCACCGCGCGCAAGTTCCAGCGTTTCGGCCGGATCGCCGATGGCGAGATCGCCGCGGGGGTCATCAAGCCCGGCGCGCTCGAAGTGCTCCAGCTTTCGGACGATCCGAGCTTTCCCGAACAGGGCAGGCTTGGGCTGGTAATGGGAGGCGGGCGATGAGCAGCGAAGCGGCCTGCGCGTGCGGCACCTGTGCCAGCTGTGGCGGCGGCGCCGCAGTTTCGCGCGCCGCGGTCGGCGACGCGCATCATTTTCGCCAGGCGGCGATCCGGCAAAGGATGATGCGCAGCATCGCCGGCACGCGCATCGACCATGCCCGGCCGCTTGCCGGCCTGACGACGCGGGCGGCCGACGATCCGGCGATCGCGCTGATCGATGCCCATGCGGCGAGCCTGCACATCCTTGCCTGGTACAGCGCGCGGCTGGCGGCCGACGGATCGATCCTTTCGGGGCAGGATCGCGATGCGCTGGCGCGGTTGACCGGCCTTGTCGGCTATGTGCCGCGCCCGGCGCTGTCCGCGACGACGACGCTGGCCTTCACGGTCGACACGATGGCGGGATCGCCCGAAAAAGTCCGCGTCGCAAAAGGCAGCAAGGTCGCATCGGTGCCGGGGCAGGACGAAATGCCCCAGATATTCGAGACTGACGCCGAACTGACCGCGGTCGGCGCGTGGAACGCGTTGCGCCCGCATCAGGCGAGAGTCCCGGTAACGACCGACACGGATATGCTGTGCCTTGAAGGTGTGGGAAGCGCGGCCGCGATCGGCGATCTGGTGGCGGCGCCGCTGACCGCGGCGGGGCAGGTGCGGTGGCGCGTCGGGCGTATCGCCGCGCTCGAACGCATATCCGACCCGTCGATTGACGGCGCACCGTTCACCCGCCTGCACCTGGCACAGCTGCGGACGATTTCGGGGAGTCCGGCGGCGGCGCAAGCCTATGCGGGGCGGGTCGTCATCCTGGGGCAAGCAGCATCGCCGTTCGGGGCAACCGCGCCCGACATCCGCGCGATGACCGACGAGATCAAATGCGCGTTTGGCGATGTGGGGGCATCGGGCGATGAAACCGCCGAAGAGCTGCACCGGATGTGCAATCCCGATGCTGTGACCGAATGGGCCAACTTTTTCGTGGGGACCGGAGGTAGCTTCGGCAGCAAGAAGGGTGCCGAAACGAG
The DNA here is from genome assembly GCF_035998905.1 of Sphingopyxis sp. Taxonomy (GTDB): domain Bacteria; phylum Pseudomonadota; class Alphaproteobacteria; order Sphingomonadales; family Sphingomonadaceae; genus Sphingopyxis. The sequence continues at coordinate 306,995 of NZ_DASYHG010000025.1, forward strand.
GAAGCTCGATCTCGACGCTGTCTATCCCGGAGCGGTCGCGGGGCGCGTCTGCATTTTTACGCCGCCAAGGATTGCCCGGACCGAAGAAGTGCCGATCGAGGAAATTCTGGCCCTGATCGACTATGTCGAGGAGCGAGCGCGCAGCGACTTCCTGATCTCGGCCAAGGTGAGCCAGATTACGCTCGACAAGATCGAGCTCGATCCCGCCGCGGGCAATAGTTTTGCATGGCTTGTCCGCTCGCTGGCGATCAATATCGAGACCGAGGTGCAGCGGCTCTATCGCCCGCCCGTCGATGCCGCGCTTCCCGGCACTGCCGACATGCTGGAGATCGAGGGGGTCGCGTCGCTGCCCGTCGGGCGCCGCGTCGTCCTGACCGGACAGCGATGGATGAATGAGGCGGGCAGGGAGGGCGAGATCGTCAGCGAGGTTGCGACGATCGCCGAAGCCACCATATCAAATGGCCGCACCATGCTGCGGTTCGAGCGTCCGGTGAAGATGCGCTTCCGGTCGACGACGCTCCGCCTGCTCGGCAATTGTATCGGCGCATCGCATGGCGAAACCCCGGTGCAGGGCGCCGAGATCATCGGTTCGGGCGATGCCGGGCGCCGCAACCAGCGCTTCGCCTTGAAAGGCAAGCCGCTCAGCCATGTGCCCGCGGCGACCGCACGCGGCTATGCCCCGGCCATCGAGGCGCGCGTGGACGGACGGCGGTGGCACCATGTGGCGACATTGGCAGGACGCGGCAGCGACGATCATGCCTTTACCCTGCGCACCGACGGCGAGGGGGCGAGCGTCCTGCAATTCGGGGGCAGCCTGCCGAGCGGCCTCCACAATGTCACGGCGCTGTATCGCACGGGGGCAGGCCGCGCGGGCAATCTGGCCGCCGGGCGGCTGACGATGGCAATGGCGCCCGTCGCGGGCATCGCGAAGATCGGCAATCCGGTGCTTGCCGAAGGGGGAAGCGACCCCGAGGCGATCGACGTGCTGCGCCATGCCGCGCCGCAGTCGGTGCGGACGCTCGACCGCGTCGTCAGCCTGTCCGACCATGAAGCCTTTGCCGCGGCCTATCGCGGTGTCGGCAAGGCGCTGGCGACCGAGCTGTACCAGGGGATGCGCTCGTTCGTCTGCCTGACGATCGCGACCAGCGACCTCGCTTCGCCGGCACCCGATTCGGATATCGTGACCGGCCTCGCCGACGAGTTGAAACGGGTGACGGTCCCCGGACGCCAGGTCCGGATCGAAGGGTTCGACCTGATCCACCCAACGATCGCGATTGCTCTGACGACCGACCCCGACCTCGTCCGCGCCGATGTCGAGACGGCCGCGCGCGCAGCGCTTGCCGCACGTTTCGGCGCCGATCGCAGGCCGTTCGGCCGCGGACTGCATCGCAGCGAGATATTGGCCGCCGTCCAGGCGGTTCCGGGTGTCGAGGCGGCGCAAATCAGGGCCTTCACACTTGGCACCGGGCATCCGGCGGAAAGCGAAGGCCGGCTGTTGTGCCCGGCACCCTCGATCGATCCCGATACCGGCGCGCTGCTGCGCGCGGGCCTGCTCGCGCTCGATCCAGCGCGCCTCGCCTTTGAGGAGCTTGTCCTATGACCGAGCCGGCTGGCAGCGCGCGGATCAAGGCGGAGGGCCAGCGTCTGTTCGCGCTGCTGCCCACGCATGTCCAGACCGTCGATGCGGCGCAGGGCTATCCGCTGCGCGCGTTGCTCCAGGTCCTGGCGTCGGGGGTGGTCGAGGTCGAAGGCGAAATCGACGCCCTGTACGACGGCATGTTTGCCGAAACCGCGCCCGAAGCGATGCTGCCTGACATTGCGGCGCTGATCGCGGCCGAGCCACTCCAGCCATTGCCTCCGGGGACCGGCCAGAGCATGCGCGCCTATATCGCCAACACGATGCGCTATCGGCGGGGCAAGGGGACGGCGCGGGTGATCGAGGCGCTGGCCAGCGATGCCGGCGGTTTCGGCGCGGTGGCGGTCGAATATTATGCGCGGCTGGCACGCCTTGCGCATATGGCGGACATCCGCCCCGATCGTCCGGGGGCAGCATCGCTGATCGCGGGCGGCACGGCGGCCGCCACCGCGACCGCGTTCGACCAGCTTCCCCGTCTCGTCGACGTGCGGTCGATCGCGCGAACCGGCGGACGGCACCATGTCCCGAATGTCGGCGTCCACCTGTTGCGCCCCGTCGCGCCGACGTTTGACGCGGCAAAGGGATTGGGGCCGTACAGCGAGGCTGATCTCGCGGCGGTGCCGCTGGCACGGCCGTGGCGGATCGGCGGGCAGGCGCCAGCCGGTTACTTCCAGCTCGCCCCGGTCGATGGCGAACGGTTGCGCCTGTTCAACCCCGACCGGCGCTCGCAGGACGCGAAAGGCCGCGTCGTCGAAAGCGATCTCGCCGACCGGCTGCGCCGGCTTCCACTCCATCTGGAAACCGAGGAGCTGCGGGAGAGCGCGCTCGAAGGTCGCGATCCGCGCCTCGCATCATCGCCGTGGTTCGACGGGCTGGGGCGTCCCTTTACCATTTACCTCGGCCGCGACGTGGGCGGCGCGATGCAATATCGCCGCGTCCCCCCGGCCGAAATCCTGATTGCCAACCTAGACGACCCGCCAGCCAATGTGGGCGACCGGCCCGCCGCAGAGCGCGCGCATCGCTGGTTCACCGGCGACGCGGCAGGGCCGCAGAAGCATGATGGGAATAGTCCCATCGCGTGCGGCTTCGATCCGGTGACCGGCCGGCTGATCGTCGCGAACACGGCGCCCGGACATGCCGTCGAAGCGGTGCGGATCGCCTATGCGACCGGGATCGGACGCGAAATCGGCGCAGGGCCGCACGATCGCAACGACGCCGACGTCCCTTTCGAGGTGATCGACAAACCGTCGGGGAGCACGATCGTCTGGCTGGTCGGCGCGTCCGACGACCCCCCGCCCGCCGGGGTGAATGTGGCGGCGTCGCTCGCGGCGGCGCTGACCGCATGGAACGCGCAGGACCGCACCGGGAAGCGCGGATTGATCGTGCTGCACAATTGCGGACGCGCGACGGGCGGGAGCTGGTCGATCAAGCTTCCGAAGGGCAGCGAATTGCATATCGTGGCGGCGCGCTGGGTCAGCCCGCAGGTTCGCCCGGGCTTTGATCCGGACGCCGCCCGGCTGGGATATGTGGTGCGGCAGGCGCGGCAGTTCGCGGTCGAGGCACGCCTGCGCGTGAAGACGCAGACCGGAGGTGCCGGGCGGCTGGTCCTCGACGGGCTTATCCTCACCGCAGGGCTCGAACTCGAGGCCGACAGCGTGTCGGACCTGCTGGTCCGCCACTCGACGCTGCGCGCGCCGGGCGCCTCGGCGCTGAAGTCGGTCGGCAGCCTTGCCGGCGCGTCGATCGGGATCGACCATTGCATCACCGGAAAGATCGAACTCGACGGCAGCCAGGGCGGGCGGCTGTCGGTGCACGACTCTATCGTCAGCAGCGACGGTGCCCTTGGCATGGCGATTGCCGCCAAAGGGATCGACGCCGATTTCGCCAACCTGACGCTGATCGGCCCGGCGCATGTGAAATCCGTCGAGGCCACCAACGGCCTGTTCGTGGGTCCGGTGACCGCCGAGCGGACGCAGGCGGGATGCGTTCGCTATAGCTGGACAGCCGACGGCTCCTCGCTTCCGCGCCGCTTCCGCTGCCAGCCCGACCTCGCGCTCGCTGCGGCCGCGGAGCGGAAGGGCGACGCGCTCACCGACGAAGAAAAGGCCGACATCCGCCTCGCGACCGCGCCGACCCTGCTCGACACCGCGCTCGACGAGCCGACGCTCGCCATGCTCCATCCGATGACCGGCGATGCGATCGCGCGGGGCGGCGAGGGCGAAAGCGAGATGGGCGCCTTCTCGCGCTCCGCAACCGCGCTCCGCATGGCGAATGTGCGCAGCCTTTTCGACGACTATCTGCCGTTCGGCAATGAAGCCGGACTGATCGACGACACGCGTTCAAGCGCGGTCAGTATGCGAAGGAACCGGCCATGACGATACGCAGCGACGCCACAAGACTGCGGATTCCGCAGCGCGACGCCCGTCAGTTGCGCGCCGTCGTGGCGCGGCAGGGGCAGGTGCTGCTCGACGCCGATATCAACGGGCAGGCCGAAACGCTGCTCGCGCGCATCGAAGAGGAAGCGCGCGATACGATGGGGTCGCCCGGCCGGCTGGTCGTGCCCGCGGGCACCGGCGCCTTCGCCGCGACGATCGGGGGGGCGCCCGCAGTCGTCTCGATCGGTGCGGGGGATGCCTATCTCGACGGCTGGCGCGTCGAGAATATCGCGGCATGCACCCTCGCCGGACAACCGCACCCCTATATGGGAAATGTCGGCGCCACAGCGGCGCTCGTCCTGAAGGCGCTCGTCCGCCATGTCGACCCGGTCGAGGACAGCAACTTTGCCGACAGCGCATTGGGCGATGCGCAAGCGTCGGGGCGATCGATCAACGACTGGCGCGTTTTCCCGCTGACCCCGGCCAATAGCGCGGCGACGTGCGACACGATCCTGTCGGACGACAATTGGCGCGCGATGGCGCTGCCGTCGTCGGGCAAGCTTGCCTTCATCAAAAAGACCGGTGGATCGTCGACCGATCCCTGCTCGCTGACGCCTGGGGGCGGCTATACGCGCCTCGAAAATCTGCTCTACCGCGTCGAGGTGCACGGCGGGAACGTGCTCGAGCAGACCGCCGACGGCCCGCGTTTCGGCCTCGACGGGCTGAAGCTGAAACTGTCGCGCCGCAACGCCAGCCTGATGGTGCAGGTGAGCGAGGTCAACGGACGACGCCTGACGGTGACGCCGCCTTCGCTCGATCCGCGCAACTGGTTCGCGCCGGGCACCTATGCCGAAATCCTGTCGATCCACGACGACCTCGACGCCGCCCCGGCCGTCACGCCCGAACGCTTGTTCCAGGTGGCGCTGGCGAGCGACGACAGTGTCACGCTTGTCGAGCCGGCGAGCGGCGCGGTCGCCAACACCGGCGTCAGCGACGACGGAACCTGGTTCCTGCGTCTGTGGGATGCCATCCCCGCCGGAACGAACGGCGCGCCGGTCGGGATGGCCGCGGCCGCGCTGGCACCGAACGGCAGCGATTCCGCCGTGATCGATCTGGGCGACGGGCTGACGATCCAGCTGACCGGCGGGGCGGCCGCGCGCTTCCGCCGCGGCGATTACTGGACCTGTGCGGTGCGCGCCGACGGGTCGATCGCGTGGGACAACGGCAACCTGGCCGACATCGCCGAAACGCCGCATGGGCCGGTGGTTCGCTACGCCCCGCTCGCGATGATCAAAGCGGCCGCGATCGAGGACTGCCGTATCCCGCTCGCGACACTGACCGACCGGGCGCTGCTCTATCGCGGCGGCGACGGGCAGAGCGTGTCGGCTGAAAATGCGGCGGGGCTCGTCCCGCTGCCGGCGAAGCTGCGCGTCGCGGTGATGCGTGGGCAGACGCCGGTCAATGGCGCGCGCGTCAAATGGGAATTCCTTGGCCCGGCCGGTCGGACCGGGAAACTGGAAGCCGGGTCGAACGGCCATGTCGCGGCGTTCGAGCAGGTGACCGGACCAGACGGGCTGGCCGAAGTCAGATGGTCGCTCGATCCCGCCGCGGCCGACGAGATCCACCAGGTACAGGCCAGCCTTGTCGGCGGCCTTGCGCCCGGAACCCCGCCGATCATCTTTTCGGCGCGCTTCCACACGGACGGCGGCCATGGCGGCTGTTCGACCTATGTGATCGAGGAGGGGAGCAATTGGGTCGAGACATTGCGGTTCATCGACTATGACGAGGATATCGCGATCTGTTTCCAGCGCGGGACCTTTTCGACCTCGCTGTTCGTCGAACTGAACGGCAAGGGCAATGTCCGCATGTCGGGAGCGGGCGACGGGACGCGCATCGTTGCCAAAAGGGGCGAATGCGCAATCATGTTCGACGGCTTCGCCAGCGTGACGCTGCGCGACCTGCGCGTCGAAACGCTCGACACGCCGCACGCGCCGACCCCGCCGAAGTCCGATGTCGAGGCATATGAAAAAATCGACGCGATCAGGCAGGATCGCAAGGGCTCGATCACGATCCGCAACACCGCGATCGTCGATGTCAGCGACATGACGCTGCGCTGCGGCGGGGATATCGAGACCGGGCGGACGTGCCTGACCGTCGCGGGAGACAAGGAGAAGCCCAGCCCGCTGGTTCGCGTCATGCGCAACCGGCTGATCACCGGATATCTCCAGGACGGCATTTTGGTCACCGACGCCATCAACACGATCGTCGCGCAGAACGAACTGGTTGTCGGCGGGCGCGGCAGCAAGCTCAACGACAATCGGCTGATCCACAGCAAGGCGTGGGCGAAAGCGGTCGCGAGGGCGCTGGTGCGGCGGGTTCGGGCGGTCGACGCCGACACGCGCCGCGACCCCGACGACCGCCGGATCCTGTCGTTCGGCGATTTGCAGGCGGTCTTCCCGTCGTCGGTGCCGCAGGCCGAATGGGATGTGATGCTCCGCGCCAATCCGCTCGTCGGCGATACGACCCCGGCTGCAATCACCGCGCATGTCGAAAGCCTTGCGCGCCGCGCGGCCGAGTTCGAGACGGGGACCCCGACGGTGCGGCGCTTTGTCGCGCAGGGACGGCGGCGCACCGCGACGCTTGCCGACGGCGCCCGCGAAGAGGCGCTGCTGTCGGCGCTGCTGCCCGGCGGTGTCGAGGTCGCGGCCGGGCGGGCCGCCCGTCCGACGCGCCGGCCGCCGCGCCGGGCCCGGAACGGGCCGCTGGTGGTCGAGGGCGACTATCTGATTTACGGCAGCGTCACCGCACTGCTCGACACGCCGATCGCGCTGGAGGATTGGCAGGCGCTGTTTGCCGACGACGCGGTCTATACGCTGAACGAACCGCGCGACATCGACGGCTTTGCCGAACGCCTGATGGCGGTCGCCTATGTGATGGCGACCGACAACCGGCTGCGTGCGCGCCACCGAAATGTCGACCGATGGTTCCGGGCCCACGCGATGCCGGCCACCGCGGGGGCGCGGCAGGGCATAACATGCGGCGGCGGGCATCTGGGCGAGGTGACCATTGAGGGCAATCGGATTTGGGGTTTCCTGCAGGGCGTCCACGTCGGCGTCAGCATCGAAAAGGGCGAGACCCAGATCGCGCATAATGTCCGCGTCAGCGACAATGCCATCTATCTGCGGGCTCCGTCGCGGGCGCATGAACGCTCGTCGGGGATGTTTGTCGGCAATGTCGACACATTGCGCATCGAACGCAACCTGCTCGACTGGGCCGACGATCAACCCGACGCCGACACCCGCTTTCAGTTCGGCATCCGCGTCCACGGCTATCTGGGGCGTTTCATCATCATTGCGCAGAACCGCATCGGAATTGCCGACAGGAAGTCACCTGAGGGTGGGTTCGCCCGCGTCGGAATCCGGGTACACAGCGTCGAGCGGATTGATACGGGGATTGACGATTACCTCTGGCTTGCCGCCGAGAACCTGGTCGCCGGGGTGTCGCCGCACAATGTCGTCCATGGCGATCCGCCGATGCGAAAACGCGACAATGTGCCGGCTTGAGCCGCTATTGCCGCTTTGTCTGTCGGCTCGCCTGTGCTATAAATGCGGCAGCGGCGCTATGCGTGGCCATCCAGCATGACAATTTGTCCGGCTGGAACGGTGGCCGATCTGGTCGAGTCCGTTAGCGACGTGGGGGGTTAGGTTTAGAGCCGCCCCCCCACAGTCTTCCTTCACCCGCTCCTGCCGCCGATACGCAACGGCGCGTCCTGCCGCCCGCGCCGCGCGACCGGACGATGATGCACCGCATTGAAGCGGCGCATTGCCGCCTTTATGGTGGCGCGGCAGCATCCGCTGCCTTTCGCAATAACGGTCTGTTAACTGATGGGGGTTGACTAAGTGCCTATTTGAAAGCGCACAAATGGTCATAACCGCATATCTTGACGATCAGGAACAGCAGGGCGGAAAGCGGCGGAATGCACGGCGAAACCTGCGCCTCCAGACCCAGGGTATCAGTGCCGCGCGCGGTGCGACCGAAGTCCTTATTCACAATATATCGGCGTCGGGCCTGCTGCTTGAAAGCGAGGCCGCGTTGGCGCCGGGCGAGGAAATCGCCATCGAGCTGCCCCATGCAGGGACGACGGCGGCGCGCGTCATATGGGCGAGTGGTCGGCTTTACGGCTGCGAATTCGACGTTGCGCTTTCTGCCGGCGCGCTGAGCGCGGTCGAACTGCGCAGCACGGTCAGCCGCGATATCGCCTCGTCCGACAAGCAGCTGGCTTCACCGCCGGCGGAGGATTTCGGTCACCGCCTCAAACAATTGCGCAAGGCGAAGGGGCTGACGCAGGCCCAGATGGCGTCGCAACTCGGGGTCAGCATGCCCGCGATCTGTGCGTGGGAAACCGGCAAGGCGCGCCCGCGCGACGCCCGGATGAAGGCGCTGGCGAATGCGCTGGGTATCCCGATGTCCGAACTGTTCGGACCCGATGTTCCCGAAATGCTTGAAGACCTGCTCGCCCGAAGCCGCGAACAAATTGCCCGCGTCGTCGGGACGACGCCGGACAAGATACGGATCATGATCGAAATATAGGAAGTAATTCCTGCCTTTGGGACCTGCCCGGCAAGGTTAAGATATTTAACCATGGCGATTAAACACAACTTTAGACCGGCGGCTTAGAGCGGTTCCTGAAACAGGAGGCTAGCTATGCCAAAGGCAGGATTTAATCGGAGCGCCGCAGTGCTCGTCGCGATCGCAGCAGTGGCAACGCCTGCTTCGGCGTCGGACGGGACGTCGCTCACGATCTTCGCGCGCGTGCCGACGGTGTGCCAGGTCAGCGTGGCCGCCAGCCCGGCACAGCCGTTCCGCGCCGGGACGAACAACCTTGGCGTCATGACCGAGCTTTGCAACAGCATGGCAGGCTATACGGTGACGCTGAACCACCCGGCCGGGTTGACCGATGCCTGGGTCGAGGTCGGCAATGCGCGGGTCCCGCTTTCCGCCACGGCGACGCACACGATCATCGTCGATGCGGCGTCGGCGGAGTTTCGCGAACGGCCGCTGCGGCTGGTCCTTTCCGAAGACGATCTGCCCGAAGGCAGCATCGCGCTGAGCATCGACGCCCAGCCCAAGGGACCCGTTTTCTAAAAGCCTACGACGCGTGGCGGTCAGCCTCGCGTGGCGGAACATCCTTCGCCGCCCGCCAAGCCGAGGCGCGGCGAAAAGGTCAGCGTGACGATATCACGATAGGCGCCCGCGGGGGCTTTGCGCAAATCGTCGCCGTTGAGTTCGACCTGCAGGTTGTGCGCCCGCCCGCCCGGTGCAGGGGTGCGGTCGCAAACGAGGCGCGACCGGTCGGACACCGGAAACCCCGACAATTTCAGGCTGTAGGGAACTTCCGCATCGTCGCGGTCGGATCGCTTCAACGCCCCGCGTTCGGTGTCGACGCGGATGTCATAGGGAATGGTCGATTGCGCCGTCACGATCAGGCCGCGAATCTGGTTTCCGCCCAACGCATCGATCTCGCCGAAATCGATCCGTCCGCGCCGGGTCCCCGGTGAGCCGACAAAGGTCGAAATCCGTTCCGGCACCCGCAAGTTGACGGCGACCTGCGATCCGGTCTGGATGCTGCGGTCGATCTCGTCGCGGCCGGTATAGCATATGAAGCGAAGCTCGAGCGGCTGGTAATAGTCGCCGGCGCCGATCGCCTGCCCCGCCGGAATCCGGATGCGGAAGGTTTCGTTGACGCTGTCGCCCGAGCGCGAGGGGCCGAACTGGATCAGCGCCCCGTTCGTCGCATTGGGTTGTTCCGCACCCGAAACGAAGACGATCCGTCCGCTGTCGCGCGTCCAGCGGATGTCGTATCGCACGGCGTTGTCGAGGCCGAGCGCCGCGCCGCGTTCGATGCTGCCCGGATCGGCGATGACCACGCGCACCGCGGTGACATTGGGATCCAGCCGTCGGGTGCGCAATGTGAAGGTCCGCTCGACGCCCGCGGGGCTGAACGGATCGTACTGGAGGCTGAGTTCGCTCGAGGATGCGCGAAAATCGGCGCAACTGGCGAATGCGGCCTGCGGCACCGTACAGGCGGCCGCCGCGATCAGGATCATTGCTGGCGTTTTCATTTCCGTTCCTCAGGTTCCAGGACGCCGCCGCGCTCCATTCCGGTGCTGGCTGCGGGAATTTCGATACGATAGGTCGCGGTGCCGTTCGCCGTCGGCATTTCGATACGCCAGCGGCCGGGGCGAAGGCCCTGGATCGCGAAACGGCCCGACCGGTTGGTGAACATACGGATCGGTGCGCGGTCGGGCAATGCGTCCTCATAGGCGTAGCCCGCGACCAGGCTGACGGGTTCGCCGCGGCCGTCGAGCAGCTGGCCCATATAGCTGATGAAATAATCCGACCCGATTTCGATCACATGGCCCGACCGATAGGGCGGCTGGAATTGCAGCACGCCCGATCCGATGTCGTAGCCCGCCGGGGCTTCGGGGACATCATAGCTGAGCAGGCGCGGGGTGTGCGCGCTCAATTCAGGCATCACGGCGCCGCCGAACGTTCCCGACCGCGCAACATATTCATCCTTGCGCCGGTCGACATACACCGGCGTCTTGCCCAGCGTGTCGTGGGTCTTGAGGATCGCAAAGCTGTCGTAGATCGGGCGCGACAGCGCGACGGTCCCGTCGGCGTAAGCGAGCGAGAAGGCGCCGCGAAGCGAGGTGCGCTGATCGACGATCCGTCCGCTGTTCGAGAAGGATGTGAGGTGCGCGGCGCCGAATTCGGCGCGGTTGGCGATCATGCTGAAATTCGCGTTGGCGCCGACTGAATCTTCCACCCGGTCGATGCTGACCGATCCGTTATAGGATCCGACGCCGGTGCCGCTCGACCGCTGGTAGCTGAGCCGGGCGCGTTCGCGGCGCGTATCGACATCCGCCGTCGCGCTCGACTTGCGATCGAAGCGATAGGTGAGCGAAAAGCGGATGCCGAAACCCGACCGTTGCTGACGGTCCTCGTACGATGCTTCGGTGGTAAGCAGCAGCCGCTGATTCGGGCGCCAGCCATGCGTCGCGCGAAACGAAGATTGATTGGGGTTGTTGCCGCGGCCCACCGAATAGAAGGCGTCGGCGGTGACATAATGTTCGGGGCCGAACGACTGCGAAAAGGTCGCACCGAATTCATAAGCGAACGGATTGTTCGCCACGATCGCGCCCGGGGTCGCGAATTTCTTGCTGATGGTCTGGAAGGTCGCGGTGAGCGACCGCGCATTGTTGTTCGACCCCAGCTGTGTGAATTCATAGCCGGCGTTGAAGGCATAGCCGCTGCCGGTCGCTTCATTCCTGGAACCGGCGAGGTTGAACGCCAGCGTTCCGAGCGGCGCAGCCCACACGATCTCGGCGCCCGCGACGCCGCCCTTGTTGGTGAGCTGGAAATTGCCGCCCGCGGTGAGTTCGTCGGTCAGGCCGCGGCGATAGAAGCCCGAAAAGACCGGTCTGTCGCTGTAGCGGCGCCCGTTCAGGCTGAATGGCGCCTCGACGCCCGCATAGAGCCCGAACTCGGTCAATCCCGAGGCAAGCAGGGTGCGATCGAAGTTCAGCGAGAAGGACACGACCTCTTCGCGTCCGGTGTCGTCGCGAATGATCAGCCGGACGTCGTTCGACCCCTGCGCAAAGGGGAAATCGCCGATGTCGTAAGTGCCGGGGTTCAGGCGTGTCTGCTGCACCGTTTGCCCGTTGACGATCGTTTCGATCGTCGAGGGGCGGGTGAGGGTGAAGGAGCGCTGGCCGCGCGGCTGGATGTTCCGCTGCGGTTCCAGGTCGGCATAGACGCGCACGATCGAAGCGCCTGCCATCGGCGATGCGCCCGAAAATCCGCGCGAGATCGGCTGGAGGTCACCCGCGGTGTAGCGTGCCGTGCGGCGCAGGTCGTCATAGACGAGGCGCGTGCCTTCGCGCCGGAACCGCCGCTGGATATTCGCCTCATTCTCGAGGACGAAGCCGCCCAGGCGCGCCGCGCTGTCGAGGATGATATTGGGTGTCGAAAGCCCGGTATCGCCGCCCTTGTGGACATAGTCGGTGTTGATCGCGGCGGTCACATAGGCCGAAAAATTCGCCGCCGGCACGATCGGACCCGACAGGGGGTCGATCCCGCCCGACACGCTGATCATCTGCCGTGGCCGCATCCCGGGCTCGACATCGAGCCGCAGCCCGAAATTCGACGGATCATAGGTGAGGCGAAGGTCGATATCGGCGAGTTCCGCCGTCGAAATGCTGTAGCGGTCGCCGATGGCCGCCGCCAGTTTCTGGAGGGCGTCGGCGGTCAGTACGCGCTGCAGCATCGGCAACAGCATCTTTGTGTCGACGAGGATGCGATCGTCGGTGGTCAGCGTGTAGGAAATGTCGCCAAGGACAAAGCCATTGTCCATCAGCGGCCCGCCCATCGGGATGTCGCGGCCCGTCGGGTTCAGTCGCTGCGCCGGTTGCTGGGCTGCGGCGACAACCGCCAGCGGGACGCCGCCGGCGGGGCTCGCGGGCGGCGTCCCGCGCGCGTTCGCGCCCGGCGCCATTTCCCCGGCCGCCACGCCCGCCGTGGGATGCGACAATATGAGCCCTCCCAGGGCAATCAGGCGGGAACGGGAACGGCGCACGGTCTTCAGTTGCTTCCGGCCAGCGCCAGTTCGATCGACAAGGCTCCCTCTGCCTTCGGCAGTTCGACATTGACGGCGAGGTTCCGGCTCTGGCCCGATGGGACGAGCCCCATGCCCATGCGCTGGCCGATCTCGTCGGGTTCGAAGGTCTGGCGGAAGATTTCTGCGCCGCTCGCGTCGCGCTGGACGATCGTCATGCGGCGCTGGCTGACATAGCCATAGGTCGTGCCGTCGTTCCTGACGGTCAGGACGGGGCGCGGCTTGCCGTTCGCATCGACGCCGATGCGGGCCTCGGTCACTTCCAGCGACGAAGTGGCGGCGGCGGCGCCGACGCTGACGAGGATCTTGAACCGGTGCAGCACCTGGACGGCGTTCTGGTCTTCGGACAGCGCAACCGGAAGCTGCGCCGCCGTCACATAAAAATGCTTGCTTTCCTTGAGGTCGGGTTCGCCGACCCACTGGACGCGGAAGGCCTGTGTGCTGCCGCTGGCAACCGTGGCCTGCGCCGGAAAGATCAGCAGGTCTTCGGCCTCTTCCTCCTCGAACTCCTGCAACTCGCCATTCACGATCCGAATGGGGTGCGCGGTCAGTTCGATCGGAACCGCGTCGGGAAAAGTATTCTGCAGGCTGATGACCGCCGACGCCCGGCGGCCGGCCGAATGCAGGTCGATGATAACGGGCTGCACGTTGATCGCTACGACCGGCGCGATCAGCGCCAGGAGCAGGACGATGGCCACGACGGGGGCCATCCATGAACGCGCGAAACGCGGAAGGGTGATGGTCATGATCTTGGGTTCAGGCAAGAATCCGGAGGCGGAGCGAACCCCGCCTCCGGAAAATTGTTACGACGCGGGCGTCAGTTCGATGGTGACGAAACCGGTGTAGGTGCCTGCGATCAGGCGACGATCGGTCAGCGACGACCAGTCGGTTGCGGTCGGGGTCGAACCGTTCGACGACGCGACGGGGTCACCCTGTGCCGAAGCCTTCACGAACTTGATGTGCGTGTTGGCGTCGCTGGCGCTCGTGTGGCCGCCGAAGGGCTGGGCAACGTTCGAGGCGCCGGCGGTCGACGTCGAGTCGAGCGCCAGGCCGGCGATCGAGGTGTCGAGGTTGTAGCGGACATGCTGGGCATAGCCGCCGGTCGTCGTGCCGGTGCCGGTGTTGCCGACGCGCGAAAGGACACCGCGCTTCACTTCAACCTGGCTGCCCGCCTTGTTGCAGAAGGGGATGATCTTCGCGCTGTTCAGCTTCGCCGCGATTTCGTCGGTAACGGCCGCACGCACCTTGGCGTCAGCGCCGGTGAGTTCGTCCAGCGTGAACTGCGTCGTGGTTGCCGAAACGCCGCACTTGCTGGCGACTTCGGCGTTGATGTTCACGGTGGCCGATTCGGCGGCCGAGGCAGCGCCGGCAGTCGCGGCGAACGCAATGGCCGTGCTGGCCGCGAGAATGATACGCTTCATAATATTCAACTCCTCTTAAGTTAAATGACGCCCATGAATCGGGGCGCGGGTAAATCGAGGCCGGCAGATGGCCCCATCGGCTTCGCCGGTGCCCGCGAAGGGCTTGTCCGGCATGTCAGCGACGCGTCGACCCGCGCGCCGCACTTCGTGGAGTGGGTCCGCATTATCCGCGAGGCCCCACCACCAGAATCAATGTGTCCTTGTATCGGCCGGCGGCGAGCCGGCGCGGCAATGTCGACTGGGCTGGCCAGTCGATCGTGATGATCGCGTCACGGCCGACGCTGATCCCGCGACCCGACTTCAAACCCTTGCCCGCGCGCGAAGCGGCAAAATCGCAATTGCCGTCGCGCGACAGTTCGCCCGACCGGCACCGCTCGCTGCGGACGATGCCGCGGTCGGTTTCCAGCGCAAGCGCAACACGATAGGATTTGCTGAAAGCGTAGCCCGAGCCGTCATCCTTGGCGTCGAGGTTGACCAGTGCACCATTTTCGGACGTCACGCCCACGGCATAGGGGGTGTTGCAGTCGAGGCCGACCTTGATCGACAGGCTGGCGGCATCTTCGAGGTCGCGCGGCGCATCGATGCTCGCCGGACCCTTGGCGGTGAAGCCGCATCGTTCCTTGATCTCTGCGGAGACATCGATCGCGACGGAATCGGGGTGGGCCTGTGCAGGCGCCATCGTGGCCAGCAACCCGGTAGCGATACACGCAATTCGAATTGCGGGCAGACCGGGCCTGCCCCCCCAAAGCATTTGCATCATTTCCCCCAACCGCATGTGTGGCGAACCCCCCGGCTCGCTTCACAGACGCGGACATCGCGACGGACGTTTTGGCTCTTCAGTGGGACACCTTCTAAAAAGTTAAGGAAACTTAAGCAAATTGAAAGTTTGATTAATATTCTAAGGACCCGTTTTGGGACAGCCGAGGGGGTGCCTGTTAATCCCGGCCTCGCATCCGGAATATGCCGTCATCGGTCGCTGCAGGATCGTGGGCCGGGCGCCGCCATCTCTCTGCTTGCCCATGATGGCGTCCATCGATATAGTTAGTATACTAAGGATATCGGTTAGGCCGGGGATGTGGCGAGTGCGGGGAATGTTTCGGACATGCGAGTTGAGCGAAATGCGCGCGCGACGGAGGGGCGCATGACCACTTTCGCTGATTTATTGAGTGCCTTGATGTCGCGAGTAGCGGGTTCCGGGGAGCTGTCGGAGCTGTGTCGCTTGTCCGGGGGCGCGAACATGGAGAGTTTTGCGTTCGCGTGGGGTGGGGAGGCTTATGTGCTGCGGCGTGCGCCGTCGGCGGCGTATATGGCGGACCGCCCGTTCGGGCATGTCGACGAGGCGGCGCTGGT
>NZ_DASYHG010000026.1:0-48579 GCF_035998905.1 Sphingopyxis sp.
GAGCAATCCGAAATGCTGGTGGCGAGAAGTGCCCGACGCCCGTCGCGCCGAGGAGGAATGGTGGCTCGCCAGTCATGTCTACTCGATGGAGGCCAATCCCCGAGCTCTTGGACCGATCATCGAGCGGCTGACGTGGCGGGAGCGCTACGCGCCGACAGCGTCATCGAAGCGATCGCCATGATGCTCGGCCCAGAACTATGTGCAGCGATACCCCTTATTAGACTGGAGAAAAGGCATGGAAAAAAAGTCCACCAAGTCCACCGCGCTCGTCCCGACCGGCAGGCATAAGGCGCCCGTCAAACGAAAGGCTGCCACGCTTGCGGTCGTGCCCGCTACGGACGACACGCTGCTGTCAATCGTCGACTCCGAACTCGCTCTGGCGAAACTAATCGGCGCTGGAGGCGATGTCGCGCGAGAAGGCGGCGTCGGTCTCGTCACCGGCCGCGCCTATGCAACCCGCGAATGCGTCGTTCCCGCAGAAGAAATATTCTACGATCAGGCCGCGCGGCCTGGTGGCAAGGGCGCGTGGCTCGGAGAGGCGGACAAGGTCAGCTGGCGCGACGAGGTGAGTGGCTATGACTGCATCATGTTGCGTAACACGGACGATGGCTTTCTCTGCGGATATGTCGGCATTCCCCAGGATCACCCTCTCTGGGGCTGGGATGCCAACGCAGTTCCGCCGGACATCGGGATCGATGTGCATGGCGGTTTGACCTATTCACGACTGTGCGAGGAAGGGCCAAGTCCAACGCGTCGAATAGCCGTCGAGGCGCGCCGCATCTGCCACGTGACATTACGACCGGCGGTCTACCATCCGGTAGAACACGCAACCGACCACCGGGTCGAAGATTCGCATGCGTGGTGGTTCGGCTTCAGTTGCGATCATGCCTACGATCTTATTCCGAACGATCGGCCGAATTCCTCCGGATCGAAGTCGTCGGAGCTTGCCCGGATATATCGTGACGACGCCTATGTTGTCAGGGAAACAATTGCCCTCGCGGCTCAGCTGCGAGCGATCGCTGAAGGAGGCGCGGCGCCCGCGCGCGATGGCGCGCCGCCGCCGCTCGGCCTCGATCCTGGTCGTGGGGCTCGCCGTGGCTGACTTTGAGCGTCACGTCGGCGAACTCCCTTGGGGCTGGTGGCTTCGAGCCAATCCGCGCGGCTACGAGGATGCATCCGGGCGAAATTGGGCGAGCGTCAGGGACGCATTCTGGGTAGGCGAGCTTGGCTTCCCATCGGTCCACTTCGCGCCCGAACAGCACGAACTGATGCTGAGGGTGATGACCGCGATAAAATCGATGTGGTGCGGCGAAGAGCGTCAGCACGACATCTTTCGCGGGGACATGATGTTCTGGCGTTTCTATCAGTGCTGGCTCGCCAGCATCGGAATGATCGGGAAATCGAACGAGAGGAATTTTTTCGACGGAGGACTGACCTTATTGGGCAAGTCGGTCCTCATGATGCTGCAGGCCACGCGCGAGCCGGAATTCGAGCGCTTGCCAATGTCGGCGGTTGTCGCTGCGGTAAGTGCGAGCAAGGAACTGGACGCCGAGGCACGAGAGCGGGCGCTGGTCGCCTTTGAGCAGCAGGTTGGGTTTCGTCGCCATCTGTTCGCGCGCGAAGATTTGGGACGTCGATACCTGGTGACGTTGACCGGACTTAAGGTTGGCGCGCGGATGCCGACGCGCAATATCGCGTGGTCGCAGTCCTTCGCCGATGCAAAATCGCGTGATGACCTCTTCGCTTGGCTCGCCGAGCGGGTGCACCGTTGGGATGATTGGGGTGAAATCGCCTACGGTAAGGGCGCGTCGGCGCTGACAAGTCATTTGTTGTCGGTCATCGTCGGCGCGGGCGGGCTGTCTCGGTGACCGATCGTTGCAGGAAAAACAGCTTTGACATGGTCGATCCGCGGAAGTTACGCGCAACACCAAATTTGACCGCCGTAAAGATCGGCATCTCCTGCCGCTGGGCAAGTCCCGTCGGGGGAATTGACGGCATGGGCGGAGTGTTCTGTATCCTACACGCGTCCAACCAAATCCCCGGGCGGCTGCTACTGCGCGAGGCCAGTTCGTTCTGAGACAGGATGCGGTTTCTCCGCGAGCAACCTCGACCGTTGCGTGGAAGCGAATTAGAAGAGCAGCTTTTCCACATCCCACGACACTAATACAGCCCGATCATGACGCCCACTTACGCATCATTGGGCCGTTAACCTTGTAGCGGGTCAGGGTAAGGTTGTCCGAGGGCCTGCCGCGGCGACGATCTCCGCCCACTCAGCCTCGTCGATCACGCGGATGCCGAGCGCGCTCGCCTGCTTGAGTTTCGATCCGGCACCGGGGCCCGCGACGACAAGGTCTGTCTTGGCGCTGACGCTGCCCGCGGCCTTGGCGCCGAGCGCCTCGGCCTGCGCCTTCGCCTCGTCGCGGCTCATCGTCTCGAGTTTGCCGGTGAACACCACCGTCATGCCCGATACCTCGCTCTCGCGCGTTTCGACGACGTAGAGCGGGGGCGACACTTCGGAGAGAAGGTCGTCCCACAGTTCGCGATTGTGCGGTTCGTGGAAGAAATCGGCGAGCGCCTCGGCCACGGCCGGGCCGATGCCGTCGGCGCGGACTTCGAGGATCGCCTTGAATGCCTCGACACGGCGCGTCATATATTTGCCGTCCGACTCACCCTCGACCTGCGGATTTTCGTCGAGATAGGCGTGGATTTCGGCCGCCTTTTCGGGAAGGCGCCGGATATCGCCGAGCCCCTTGAGCAAATCGCGCGCGGTCACCGCACCCACGTGGCGGATACCCAGCCCGAAAAGCAGCCGCGCGGCGTCGGGCGCACGCTTGGCCTCGATCGCGGCGAAGAGATTGTCGACCGACTTTTCCTTCCACCCCTCGCGCCCGAGCAAGTCAGCACGGCGGCTTTTCAGGCGGAAGATGTCGGCGGGTCCCTTGTCGAGCCAGCCGAGTTCGAGGAATTCGGCGATACTCTTTTCGCCCAGCCCCTCGATATCGAGCGCGCCGCGGCTGACGAAATGGCGCAGGCGCTCGAACTTCTGCGCATTGCAGATCAGGCCGCCGGTGCAGCGCACATCGACCTCACCCTCCTCCGCGACCGCCTCGCTGCCGCAAACCGGGCAATGGTCGGGGAAGATGTACGGGGCGCGATTTTCCTCGCGGGTGAGGTTTTCGACGACCTGCGGGATCACGTCGCCCGCGCGCTGGATGACGACGCGGTCGCCGGGGCGCACGCCGAGGCGGCCGATCTCGTCGCGGTTGTGGAGCGTGACGTTCGAGACGACGACACCGCCGACGGTGACGGGGACAAGCCGTCCGACGGGGGTGAGTTTGCCGGTGCGGCCGACCTGAATGTCGATGGCCTCCAATGTGGTCTGCGCGCGTTCGGCGGGGAATTTATGCGCGATGGCCCAGCGCGGAGCCTTCGCGACGAAACCCAGCCGCGCCTGCCAGTCGAGCCGGTCGACCTTGTAGACGACGCCGTCGATGTCATAGGGCAGCTCGGCGCGCGCGCGCTCGATGTCGGCATAATGGGCAAGGACATCGACGACCGATTCATAGCGTTTCAGCAGCGGCGAGACGGGCACGCCCCAGCTTTCGATCCGCTTCATCATGCCCCACTGCGTCGTCTCGGGAAGCGCGCTCACTTCGCCCCATCCGTGCGCGAGGAAACGCAGCGGGCGCGACGCGGTAACGCTCGCATCCTTCTGGCGCAGCGATCCGGCGGCGGCGTTGCGCGGGTTGGCGAACTGGCGGACGGTGGCGGGATCGAATTCCACCTCGCGTTGCACCGCGAGCGCCCTGCCCTCTTCGAGCAGCCGTTCGTTGAGCGCCGCGAAATCGGCCTTCGCCATATAGACTTCGCCGCGAATCTCGAAAACGTCCGGGACGTCGCCCGCAAGCCGCTGCGGTATGTCGGCGATCGTCGCGACATTCGGCGTCACATCCTCGCCGACGTTGCCGTCGCCGCGCGTTGCCGCCTGCACGAGCTGGCCCTTCTCGTAGCGGAGCGAGCAGGACAGGCCGTCGATCTTGTCCTCGGCGGTCAGCGCGACAACCTCGTCCGCGCCAAGGTTCAGGAAGCGGCGGACGCGCGCGGCAAATTCCTCGACATCCTCCCCCGAAAAGGCGTTGTCGAGGCTCATCATCCGCTGCGCGTGGGTGACCTTGGCGAGCGGCGACGCCTCGACCGCGGCGCCGACCTGGTTGTTCGGGCTGTCGGCGCGGATCAGCGCCGGGAACGCGGCTTCGAGTTCGTTGTTGCGGCGGACGAGCGCGTCATAATCGGCGTCCGAAATCTCCGGCGCATCCTCGGCATGATAGCGTTTGCTGTGATAGGCGATCTGCTTTGCGAGCCGCATCAGTTCATTGGCGGCTTCGGCTTGGGACATTTTCATCCTTCTATCGCCCCTTCAATCAGTGGGTGCTTCCACCAATCATCAAAAGGCCGGTCCAGTTTTCCATCTTCTAAGATGCGGAAAAGCACCGTCATATTGCGCGACAACTCGTGAAGATCTTCATGCTCGGCTCGAAGCATAGCCATATCCCAGCGAGCCATGCCTGATGGCGTTTTCTTTTCTAAGTTCATTTCGGAGTGGGGCTTCGTAAACCCGATAATATGGTGATCGCCATTTTCATCTGCGTCGATCACAACCCCTCGTCCAACAAAGACACTCGTCGCGTGAGCTATTTGATTTCGCTTATCGGCAGATAATTTTATTCTTTTTCTCAAGTCATCCCATAATCCTTGAAGGTTTGAATTACGCGTCAGCATCGCTGATGTGATCAGCCTGCATCTATCTTCCAGCCCTTTCGCGACGGAAAATATGCCGCTCGCAGCTGCCGCATCCATTTTGAGACATGATTTGAAGACATCTTCCAACCTGTCTTCAATCGATTGATAGCTAGAAATGCAAAGTCCAATTAGCGCGTAGAAGCGCAATTGCTTCTGCTGCATCGTTTCTGCATCATCATCGTCGTTATTATAAAGAGGGACGCTCATTTTATCGTCTTTGCCACCGGCTTGAACTCGGCGCGAGTGCCAAATCCGGCGATCAGCGGGCGACCTTTCCTGATCGCCTCCTGCACTGCGGGAAGCCCTAGCGACGCGGCATGCGCAGCTTTAGTTTCCCATAATTCGACGATCCAGATCGCATCGGGGTTCGCGCTGTCCTCGCCGATCAGATAGCCCATGTTGCCCGGCATCGCGCCGGTGCCTTCACCGAGGATCGCGACCAGTTCGGCGCGTTTGCCGGGCAGCGCCAGCATCTGGCCGATCAGGCCATATTCGGGAACAAGCTCTTCCATTCGCGCCTCCAGCGCCTGCAATTGACCCGCCGGCAACAGCGCCGCCGCCATCGCCAGCATCGCGCCGAGATGCTCGCGCCGGTTCATCATTTCGCGATCGCCAGCACATGCACCTCGCGGCGGATACGGAAACCGAGCGATTCATAGAGCGCGATCGCGCCGGCATTGTCGGCATAGCTGTGCAGGAAGGGCTGTTCGCCCCGCGCCACCATTTCACGCATGACATGACCGATCAGCGCGCGCGCAAGCCCGCGTCCGCGGCAGTCTTCCCACGTCGACACCCCGCTGACCTCGGCCATGCCGGGGACCAATATGCGCTGTCCCGCCATCGCGAGCAGGCGGCCGTTCTCGCGGACACCGAAAAAGGGTCCGTAGCGGTGCGTTTTCGGCCCCCAGGGGCCGGGCTTTGCGTGCTCGGCAAGCGCCGCCATTTCGGGCGCATCCTCCTCATCGAGCGCAAGGATCGCAGGTTCGCCGTCGCGCGGTACGGGCGGCGGACCTTCGGCCACCATCTGCGCAAGCACCGCGCGCTTCACCTCGCGCGTGCCCGCAGGGACCGGCCAGCGTTCGCCCTCGACGATCCAGATTTCACCGTCGTCGGGCACCAGCGCGGCGAGCGCCGCCTGTGCCTCGGCGCCGGGGTCGGCGGCGACACCGAACACGCCATAGCCACGGTCGATCCGCACCGCGCGCGCGTCGCCCTCGGCGAGATGCGCCTGCCGCCCGGTAAGCATGCTCCAGACGGGGCGGTCGAGCGGGTGCGGCGCGGTCATGCCGCAACCTCCAGCAGCCGCTCGGCCTGCGCGCGCGCTTCGTCGGTCACCTCGGCGCCCGACAGCATCCGGGCGATTTCCTCGCGGCGGCCGGCTTCGTCGAGTTCGTGGACGCTCGTGCGCGTGACAATACCCTCACTCGATTTGGCGATGATGAAATGCGCTGCGCCCTTGGCCGCGACCTGCGGGCTGTGGGTCACGGCGAGGAGCTGTTTCCCCGCGCCCGCGAGCCTTGCGAGGCGTTCGCCGATCGCGCTCGCGACCGCGCCGCCGACGCCTCGGTCGATTTCGTCGAAGATGATCGTGTCAGCGCCGCCCTCTTCAGCCAGCGCGACCTTGAGCGCGAGGATGAAGCGCGAAAGTTCGCCGCCCGAGGCGATCTTCGCGAGCGGGGCGAAGGGCGCGCCGGGGTTGGTCGAGATGAGGAATTCGACGCGGTCGATCCCGTCGGCGCCCCAGCGTTCGGCGGGCAACCGTTCGAGCAGCGTCTGGAAGCGTGCGGCGTCGAGTTTCAGCGGCACCAGTTCGCCCGCGACCGCGGTGTCGAGGCGCGTCGCAGCCTTGCTGCGCTGGCCCGAGAGCGCGGTCGCGGCGTGAGTGTAGGCGGCAGCGGTTTCGGCGACCGCGGCTTCGAGCTTGGCGAGCCCCGCACTGCCGCCCTCGATCGCGTCGAGTCGCGCCGCGAGCGTGCCTGCGAGTTCGGCGAGCTCGTCGGGCTGACACCCATGCTTGCGCGCCATCGCGCGCAGTTCGAACAATCGCGTTTCGGTCGCTTCGAGCCGTTCGGGGTCATATTCCATCGCGCGCGCGGCTTCGTGGAGCTTGGTCTCGGCCTCGTCGGCCTCGATGATCGCGCGGTCGAGCCCCGCGAGCGCTTCGGCGAGCAAGGGATGGTCGCCCGCGAGGCGGTCGAGCCGCCGCGCGGCGCCGCGGAGCAGCGCGGGACCGCTTTCGCTGCCCTCGAACGCCTCCATGATCGCGCCGAGGTCGCCCGCGAGGCGTTCGCCCTTCTGCATCGCCGCGCGCGCTTCGGACAGTTCGGCGTCTTCGCCGGGCTGCGGCGCGAGCGCCTGAAGTTCGGCAACACAATGCTCGAGCCATTCGCGGTCGCGTTCGGCTTCGGAAATGGCGGCGCGCGCGGCGGCGAGCTTGTCCTCGGCGGCGCGCCATGCCGCATGGGCAGCGGCAACGCCGCGGGTGTCGGCGCGCGCATAGGCGTCGAGCAGCGCGCGGTGCCCGGCGGGCGCGAGCAGGCCGCGGTCGTCGTGCTGGCCATGGATTTCGACGAGATGGGTGCCGACTTCGCGCAGCAGCGCCGCCGAACAGGGCTGGTCGTTCAAAAAGGCGCGGCTGCCGCCATCGGCCTTCAGCGTGCGGCGGATCAGCAGCGGCTCGCCGCTTTCCATCGCGATCTCATTATCGGCGAGCAACGCGGCCAGCTTCGTCCCCGACGCAGGCGCGGCAAAACTTGCCGTCACCTGTGCCTTGTCGGCCCCCTGCCGCACCAGCGCGCTGTCGGCGCGCGCGCCGAGCGCGAGGCCGAGCGCGTCGAGCAGGATCGACTTGCCCGCACCGGTTTCGCCGGTCAGCACGCCCAGCCCGGCCTCGAAATCGAGGTCGAGCCGTTCGATCAGCACGATATTGGCGATGGACAAAGCGGTGAGCACGGGCCGTCCTTACCGCAGAACAAAGGCAGAATCTATTCCCGGCGCGATCAGGCGCTCGGGGCGTTCTTCTGCATCAGCTTGTACGCACGCTCGTACCATTCGTTGCCGGGATAGTTGGCACCGAGCACCGCGGCCGACTTTTTCGCTTCGGTCGGGATGCCGAGCGCCAGATAGCATTCGGTCAGGCGATAGAGCGCCTCGGGGGCGTGGCTCGTCGTCTGATATTTGTCGACGACCTCGCGGAAACGGATCGACGCCGCGAGCCAGTTCGAGCTGCGCTGGTAGAAACGGCCGATTTCCATTTCCTTGCCCGCGAGGTGATCCTGCACCAGATCGACCTTGAGCCGCGCGTCGGACGCATAGCGGCTGTCGGGATAGCGGCGGATGACTTCGCCGAGCGCGGCCTGCGCCTGCTGGGTAATCTTCTGGTCGCGCGTCACGTCGCTGATCTGCTCATAATAGCTGAGGCCGATCAGATAATAGGCGTAGGGCGCGTCCTTGTTGCCCGGGTGGATCGCGAGGAAACGCTGCGCCGCTTCGATCGCCGGGGTATATTCGCGATCCATATAATAGCTGAACGAGCTCATCAGCTGCGCGCGGCGCGCCCAGGGCGAATAGGGGTGCTGGCGCTCGACCTCGTCGAACAGCGCGGCGGCGAGGCCGTACTGGCCGCGATCGAGCCGGTCCTGCGCCGCGCGGTACAGCGTGTTGACGTCGCGCGCGACGTAACGCGTATCCTTCTTCACATTGCCGCCCCCGGCACAGGCCGCCAGCATGGGGGTGATCACGAGCGCGGCGGCGAGCAGGCGCACGGTCGCGCGCGAAGGGGCAAATCGAGTCATGCGCGCGGTATAGCCACAGCGCGGATGAACGCAAAATAAATGATAGGGGTCGGGCGCAGCTTTACCCCGCCTTGACGACACACCCCTTCGGGGCATTGGCGGGCGCGGGAACACGGCGCGCGGTCTTGATCGTCACTTGCGGATCGAGCATTTGCCCGACCATCACGCCTTCGCCCGCGGTCGGCGAGATCGGGGCGTTGAAGATCGACGCCGCGACGTCGGCGCCGCCGACAATTTCGCCGAACACCGCAAAACCCGCTCCGTCGCCGCCCACCGCATCCGAATCGAAGCCCTTGATGTCCGAGAGCAGCAGGAAAAAGTCGCTCGTCGCATCGCCGGGGTTGAGCCGCGCCATCGACAGCGCACCCTTGCAATTCGTCAACCCCGTCGCTTTCGTCGGCTCATGCGCGATCGGCGGAAAATTTTTGCGCGCATCGCCGCGATTGCCCGCCTGGATCAACTGGTTCGCGGGGCCCCAGCTTTTCGTCGAGCGATAGAATTTGAACCCGTCCATCCGCTTCGCATCGACATAGCGGAGGAAGTTCGCGGCGGTGACCGGGGCGCGCTTGCTCTCGATCCGCACGGTGATCGTACCCGCGTCGGTGACGAGCGCGACATAGGGCCGCGTGTCGGATATTTGCGGGACGGGCAGCGGCGGCGGGGGCGGCGGCGGTGCCATCATCGGCCGAACCGGCCCGGCACGCGGCGGCGGGGGCGGCGGGACGACCGCAGGGGCCGGCTGGGCGGCAGACAGGACAAGGGCGGGAAGGATCGTCGTCAGCATGGGCCGATATTAAGCGCAAAGCGGCAAGGCGTGCGAGCCTTTTTCCCTACCCGTCAGCGCCGCCGGCGCCACCAGAGCCTGATGCCGCTGAGACAGAGCCAGAGCGTGACGACACCGCCGCCGAGGACGAGCAGCCGCCCGGCAAGGCCAAAGGCCTTCCCCGAGTGGAGCGGATATTGCCAGGCGAAGAATTCGTCGCCCGCGGTCGTGCCATTGTCGTGGCGCGTGCCGGTGACCCGGCCGTCGTCCATCGCGACATAGTGCCAGAGCCGCCCCTGATCGTCGCGGTCGCGCGCGTCGAAGGTGCGCACGGCATAGACGCCATGGTCGGGGAAAATGCGGACGCTGTGAACGCGCCCGCGCTTATCGCCGACGATGCGCGCCATCGCGGCGTCGATGTCGATCGCAGGCGCTGTTTCGGGAACGTCGGCCATGCTTTCATGGAGGCGCCCGGTGATCGGCGAGACCAGTCCGACCGCCTCGCGGCTATCGTCGGGCCACGCCAGCGTCACGCCGGTAACCGCGAGGACGAGGGTCACCGGCAGGAACCAGAGACCCCACGCGCGATGCGAATCGAACAGGCGCTTCAGGCTGCCGCGGCGCCCTTCGGTCCGGAATGCGCGCAGCCAGTGCATCCCCTTCGGAAAGGACAGCGCCGCCGCGATGCCGTGATCGATCACCCACAGCAGCGAGACGAGGCCGAAGAACCAGGTCATCCACGGCCCGGCGAGCAGATCGATATGGAGGCCATAGACAATGTCCATCGCGTGCCGCCGGTCGAACTTGATCGCGCCGCTCTCGCGCCAGCCGAGCACCGATCCGTCGCGCGGATCGGCGAAGACCTGCACCGGCCGGGGCGATCCGCCGAAGGGCGCGCGGCCCATCATCCACAGGCTGTCGCCGGCATCGCCCGGCAACTCGATCATGTTCGGCGCAAAGCCCGGCAGCGCGCGCTCAGCCTTTCTTACAGCATCATCGATAGGGGCGACCTTGTCCGATGCAGGGACCGTCCGCCAATCGGCGTTGAGCGCGCTGTCGAGCTCGTCGTAGAAGGTGACCGCGATGCCGGTAATCGCGAGCAACGCGAGCCAGAGCCCGGCGACGAGGCCGAACCAGCGATGCCACAGTTTGAGGGCGTGGCGCGGCCGCCGACGGACCGCCGCACCCGCCATCAGAAGCGAACGGATGCGGTCAGGCGAACGTTGCGCCCGGGTTCGGGCAGGCCCGACACGATCGCATAGTCGGGCAGACCGAGCTGGCCGTAGTCCGCAACGCTGGCATGCGCGATATAGCGCTTGTCGAAGAGGTTATAGACGGCGGCCTGCAACTCGAGGCGATCAGAGCCGAACGGACGCCAGCTGCCGAACAGGTCGACCGTCGTATAACCGGGCTTATCGATGAATTGGGTCGTCGGAACGTCGGCTGGATAAAGCTGCACTTCGCGGAACAGCACCTCGATATTGTTGAGGTCCTCATAGCGCGTCAGGCTGGCGCGGAAATTGAAATGGTCGCTCGGCTGGAAACCCGCAGTGACCGCCCAATTGTCGCCCATCGAATTGCCGAGCGCGATATGCTCATAGCCCTCGATCCGGTTACCGTTGAGCCGTGAATCATAATGGTTGTAATAGGCGTCGATGCTGAACGGCCCGGTGCGATAGCCGGCGCGAAGTTCGACACCCTTCGATTTGAACTTGCCAACATTTTCATAATAGACCGCGTCCTGGATCGGCTGCGAGGCATCGCGGCCGAGCTGGTCGAGGATGACATTCTTGATCGTCATCTCGTAATAGACCGCCGAAGCGGTAAACCCGCCAAGGTCATATTTGACGCCGCCTTCAAGGTTGTCGACACGTTCGGGGCGCAGCGTCGGCGACAGCGACAGCCGGCCGGGGCGCTTTTCCAGCGTGAAGGCATCGCCGATTTCCTTGCCGCGGAATGCTTCGGCAAAACCGGCGTTGAGGCTGAGACCGCGAACGATCTCGAACTCTGCACCGACGTTGAAGCTGAGCCCGTCACTCCGGGTGCCGGTGCGATAGGTCTTCTGGTCGAGATCATAAGCGTCGTAACGCGCGCCGAAGCTGATCAGCAGCGGGTCGGCTACGCGCCAATGATCCTGCATATAAACGCCCATCAGCGAACCCTTTTCGGTGAAGCTGCCGATATTGGGATCCCACGCCCAAGGCTGCCACATCGCGGGATCGGCGAGATATTCGCTTGTCACCGCGTCGCGGCGATGTTCGGCGCCGACGGTGATATCGTGGTTGGCGACGGCGAGTTTCGCGCGCACATCGAAGCCATAGCTCTCGATCTCGGCGCCATAGAGGCCCCAGCGATCGAAACGGTCCTGCGTGAAATTGGTTCGCGTCCAATAGCCGGTCGCTTCGATGCCGACGCCGCTGTCGCCCTGGAAACCATAGTTGAGGATCGCGGTCTGACGCTTTCCCTTCGCCTCGAAGAGCCGGTCACCTGCGAGCACCGGCCAGTTCGGACGCTGGCCGAAACGGCCGCTTTCGCGGCGCTGTTCATAGCTGGCGGTGACGCGGTGCCCGCCGCCGAGGTCGCCGCCGACCTTGACGAAGCCGAGATTCTGTTCGGCGCCGGTCGCAAGCTGGCGCACCCCGTCGCCATCCTTGTACGGATCGCGGTTCACATGGACGTAGGAAGCAAGGATGCCGATGTCGCCCGCGATGCGGCCATAGACGGTGCCGCTGAGCTTGTAGCCATCGTTGCTGAACCAGCCCGCCTTGGCGATGCCGCCGATATCGCGGCCGTCCTGCAGCATGTCGACGGCGTTGCGCGTGCGGAACCGGATCGCACCGCCGACCGCGCCGAAGCCGGCGGTCGCCTCGCCCGGACCCGCCTGTACGTCGACGGTTTCAAGGATTTCGGGCTCGATCGTCACGCGGCCGATATGGTGGAACAATGTGCCACGCTGCGGCGCGCCGTCGATGGTGACGTTGAGCAGCGAATCCTCGAGCCCGCGGACATAGATTTTCTGCGCGAGGCCGACACCGCCGCCGACCGCGACAGATGGGACATTGCGGAACAGATCGGCGAGATCGTTCGCCTGAAGAACTTCGATTTCCTCGCGATCGATCTCGACATCGGTCAGCGCGCCGACGACGACGATATCGCCGGTCGCTTCGATCTCACCTTCCTGTGCTTGCGCAGCCTGGCTCGCCAGCGTGAGCGCCGTGGCGCAGCTCATCAGGATCTTGGTGCGAATTTTCATCATGCCCCCCACAGTTTAGGTGTTCGCGGGCGAACTAGTCGATATTGCGAATCATTGTCAACAACGCGGCCGATTGGAAAAGCGGAAAAGTCGCGGTAGGCAGCGGGGCCAAAACGGAGAGACCGATGACCGAGACGCCGAAAGCCGATGCCGCGCCCGAACCAACGCCCCCCGGCGCCGCTGAAATCGGTTCGCGCCTGCTGCGCTACCTGCCGCTGATCACGATCGCGCATTTCCTGATCGGCCTGCCCGCACTGATCGCGTCGCTCGCGCTCGCCTATTTCGCGTTCGTCCAGGCCGACGCGACGCAGAAGATGCAGACCGGCGGGGTGATGCCCTTCGTCACCTTCGGGACGAGCAATGGGGACAAGGAAGGCAATCAGGATATTGCGCTGACGCTGACGAACAATGGCGTCGGCCCCGCGATCCTTGGTCCCATCGAAATCCGCTATGAAGGCAAGCCGATGACCACCCCGATCGAGCTGCTCAGGACATGCTGTACGGGACCCGGCAAGCCCGAATTGCGCTTTTCCACCTCGCCCTCCACCGGGATCGCCGCGCGGCCGGGCGAAACCATCGAGTTCGTCAGCTTTCCGCGCACCCCGGCGTCCGAAAAGGTGTGGCAAGCGTTCAACAAGGAACGGTGGAAGCTCAAGGTGCGCGCCTGCTATTGCTCGATTTTCAACGATTGCTGGGTCACCGAGGGGATGCAGGGATTGCCGAAGCCCGTGAACAAATGCCCCGCCGACTGGTCGCTCTATCGCGAGGATGCCGGAAACCGCATCGCCGGGATCGAGGCAGAATAATTCAACCAATCGGTTGACAATTAAATCGGATGCTTCATATTCAACCATATGGTTGAACATGATTCGCACACCCTCGATACGATCTTCCACGCGCTCGGCGATGCGACGCGCCGCGCGATGCTCGGTGAACTTGCTGCCGGCGAACGCTCGGTCGGCGAGCTTGCCGAACCTTTCGCCATGTCGCTCGCGGCGGCGTCGAAACATATCAAGGTGCTCGAAGCGGCGGGGCTGATCCGCCGCGACGTCCGCGGCCGCACCCATGTCTGCAGCCTCGACCCCGTCCCGTTGATGCGCGCCGACCAGTGGATCGGCATCTATCGCCGCTTCTGGACCGGTCGCCTCGACACGCTCGAAAAAATCCTGCGCGCGCAAGATGCCGCGCCGCCCCCGCCCCCCAAGAAGCCCCTCCCCGGGAAAGAAGGAGAAAAACGATGACGACGATGCTGGACCAAGACCGCTACGGCCTGCTCACCGAGCCCGCGACGCTGACGATCGCGCGCCTGCTCCCCGGCCCGGTCGACCGGATCTGGGCCTATCTGACCGACGGTGACCTCCGCCGCCAATGGCTCGCCGCGGGCGCGATGGAAACGAGCGTCGGCGCGCCGGTCGAACTGGTGTGGCGCAACGACGAACTCACCGACCCGCCCGGGACGCGCCCCGACGGCTTTGGCGAGGAGCACCGGATGCTGTGCGAGGTCGTCGCAATCGACGCGCCGCACCTGCTCTCGATCAGCTGGGGCAGCACCGGCGGCGTGACCTTCACGCTCGAGGAGAAGGGCGACGAGGTGCTGCTCACCATCGTCCACAAGCGGATCGAGGATCCCGAGGTGCGGCTCAACGTCAGCGCGGGCTGGCACGCGCATCTCGACGTGCTCGAAGCGCGGACGCGCGGTTCGGAGGCGGCGCCGCACTGGGACAATTGGACCCGGTTGCGCACCGAATATGCCGAGCGGCTGTTCGGCTGACATCGCGATATTTCGGCCGGCGAAGGCGCGCGGGGCATCGTCCCGCGCGCCTTTCTGCATCGCTTGCATGGGCGTCGATCCGGCGCGTATCGACAGCTGGCCGAAGATCGTGGCATTTCTCAACGCCGGACTCGGACCGGAGCAGAGGACGGATGGCGGACGACAGTGAAACCTGGCTGCGCGAAGCGATCACGCTCGCCTATGCCAATGCGGAGAAAGGCGGCCGCCCGTTCGGCGCGGTGATCGTGCGCGACGGACAGATCGTCGCCACGGGCGTGAACGCGATACTGGAGACCGGCGATCCGACGTCGCACGCCGAACTCAACGCCATCCGGCTCGCCAGCGAAACGCTGGGCCCAGACCTTCGCGGCTGCGCGGTGTTTGCAAGCGGGCACCCCTGTCCGATGTGCATGGCGGCGATGCGCCTCGCCGGGATCGAAGCCGTAACCTACGCCTATTCGAACGAGGACGGCGAACCTCACGGCCTGTCGACCGCGGCGATCTATGCGGACCTCGCGAAACCCTTTGCCGAGCAGGCGATGAACATCCGCCACCTGCCCGTTCGGCTGGAGGGCAAGCCCGATCTTTATGCTGGATGGCGGCAGCGGCAGGGGTGATCCTACGTGTCGGCCACTCCCCACCCCAATGGGGACAAAAAAGGGGCCGCTTTCGCGGCCCCTTCTCATTTTCCGATAGCCGAAGGGCTTAGTCCTTCAGGAAGTCGGGCACATGGCCCTGGTCTTCCGGGCCTTCGCTGCGCTCGCGGCGCGGACCGCGGTCGCCGCCGTCGCGGCGCGGACCGCGGTCGCGGTCGCGGCCGCCACGCGGGCCACGATCGCCGCCATCACGGCGCGGACCGCGGTCGCCGCGCGGTTCGCGCGGCGGGCGGGTGTCTTCGAGTTCTTCGCCGGTTTCCTGGTTCACGACGCGCATCGACAGGCGAACCTTGCCGCGCGGATCGATCTCGAGGACCTTGACCTTGACTTCCTGGCCTTCGGACAAGACGTCGGCGACCTTCTCGACGCGCTCGTTGGCGATTTCGCTGACGTGGACGAGACCGTCCTTGCCGCCCATGAAATTCACGAACGCGCCGAAATCGACGAGGTTGACGACCTTGCCGTCATAGATCTTGCCGACTTCGGCTTCTTCGACGATGCCCGAAATCCACTTACGCGCGGCTTCGATCTGGTCGAGGTCGCTCGACGAGATCTTGATCAGGCCTTCGTCGTCGATGTCGACCTTGGCGCCGGTGGTCGCGACGATCTCGCGGATCACCTTGCCGCCGGTGCCGATGACGTCGCGGATCTTCGACTTGTCGATCTGCATCGTCTCGATGCGCGGCGCGTGCGCCGACAGCTCGCTGCGGGTTTCGCCCAGCGCCTTCGCCATTTCGCCGAGGATGTGCGCGCGGCCGTCCTTCGCCTGGTTCAGAGCGGCTTCGAAGATCTCGCGCGTGATGCCCGCGATCTTGATGTCCATCTGCATCGTGGTGATGCCGTCGGCAGTACCCGCAACCTTGAAGTCCATGTCGCCAAGGTGATCTTCGTCACCGAGGATGTCCGACAGGATCGCATAATCCTTGCCTTCGAGGATCAGGCCCATCGCGATGCCCGAAACGGGACGCTTGATCGGCACGCCGGCGTCCATCATCGCGAGGCTGCCGCCGCAAACCGACGCCATCGACGACGAGCCGTTCGACTCGGTGATGTCGCTGGTGAGGCGGATCGTGTAGGGGAACTCGTCCTTCGTCGGCAGCACGGGGTGCAGCGCACGCCATGCCAGCTTGCCATGACCGACTTCGCGGCGGCCCGGGGCGCCGAAGCGGCCGACTTCACCGACCGAATAGGGCGGGAAGTTATAGTGCAGCATGAAGTTCTGGTACGACAGGCCGTTCAGGCCGTCGATCATCTGCTCCGCATCCTTGGTGCCAAGGGTACAGGTCGCGATCGTCTGCGTTTCGCCGCGGGTGAACAGCGCCGAGCCGTGCGCGCGCGGCAGGAAGTGCGTTTCGGCGACGATCGGACGGATCTGCGTCGTCGTGCGGCCGTCGATGCGCTTGCCGTCCTTGAGGATGGCACCGCGGACGATTTCGGCTTCGAGCTTCTTGACGAGCTTGATGCCGGCCATGACTTCCTGCGGGCTGAGGCCGTCTGCAGCGAAGCTTTCCTTCGCCTTCGCGCGCGCTTCGTTGAGCGCGTTCGAGCGGGCCGACTTGTCGGTCAGCTTGTAGGCGGCGGCGATGTCCTTGCCGACGAGCTTCTTGAGCTTGTCCTTGATCGCGGCATTGTCGTCGCCCGAGGCGACTTCCCACGGATCCTTGGCGGCCTGTTCGGCGAGCTTGACGATCGCCTTGACGACTTCCTTGCACGCGTCGTGCGCGAACAGGACGGCGCCGAGCATGACCTCTTCCGACAGCTCGTTGGCTTCGGATTCGACCATCATCACGGCGTCGTAGGTCGCGGCGACGACGAGGTCGAGGTCGCCTTCGGCAACCTGCGCATCGGTCGGGTTCAGGATATATTCGCCGTCGATATAGCCGACGCGCGCGGCGCCGATCGGGCCCATGAAGGGCACGCCCGAAATGGTGAGCGCAGCCGAGGCCGCGACCATCGCGAGGATGTCGGGCTCATTGTGGCCGTCATAGCTCAGAACCTGGGCAATGGCGTTGATTTCGTTGTAGAAACCTTCGGGGAACAGCGGGCGGATCGGACGGTCGATCAGGCGGCTGACGAGCGTTTCCTTTTCGGTCGCGCCGCGTTCGCGCTTGAAGAAGCCGCCCGGGATGCGCCCAGCGGCCGAATATTTTTCCTGATAGTGGACGGTGAGCGGGAAGAAGTCCTGCCCGTCCTTCACCGACTTCGCGGCGGTCACGGCGCACAGGACGACCGTTTCGCCCAGCGTCGCCATCACGGCGCCGTCGGCCTGGCGGGCAACCTTGCCCGTTTCGAGCGTCAGCGTTTCACCGCCCCACTCGATCGATACTTTTTTCACGTCAAACATGTGGTTTCCTTCGCCCGCCAGGCCCTATGCCGGGCGGGGCCTCTGATTCCGGGCAATCCGGCCCGGGGCGGTGTAGGGCGTCTGTCTGCCCCTATGGCGGTCCCGCCGGATGCGGGAGCAGCCCTGTGGCCCGGCACTTTGCGCGGGACCAATATGACAGCGGCCCCGGAAATCCGGGGCCGCCAGAAATTCTTACTTGCGAAGACCCAGCTTCGCGATCAGCGCCTGATAGCGGGCCTCGTCCTTCTTCTTCAGATAGTCGAGGAGGCTGCGGCGCTTGTTGACCATCATCAGAAGGCCGCGGCGGCTGTGGTTGTCCTTGTGGTGCGCCTTGAAGTGATCGGTCAGCGTGTTGATGCGGTCGGTCAGGATCGCGACCTGGACTTCCGGCGAACCGGTATCGCCCTTTGCACGGGCGTTGTCGTTGATCACTTCGGTTTTGCGCTCTGCGGTAATCGACATATTTTCTTTTCCTCGAACATCCTGCTTACAGATTGAAGCCCCGGACAACTTTCAGCGTTCCCGCCAAAACCTCGACCAGGGCAACGGGACGCATTTCGCTGTCCCTTCCCCAATAGAGCCCGTCATCCGCGCTTACCCCGGTCCAGACACGACCCTGACGGATCGCCCCTGCCGCTTCCGGGGAAAGGTTCAGAGCCGGGATGTCGACCAGCCCTGCCTCGAGCGGCAGAAATACTTCTGATTGGGCGGCCCCTTGGCCGAATGCATTCAATTTGTCCAGCGAAATCGCCTGTTCGAGCGCAAAGGGCCCCGCTTTCGTGCGTCGCAGCATCGTGACATGACCGACGCTGCCAACCGCATATGCAATGTCGCGCGCAAGGCTGCGAATATAGGTGCCCTTCGAGACATGCGCGGTGAGGGTGATCGATTCAAGCCGCCCTGCCCCACCCTCGTCACCCCGGACTTGATCCGGGGTCCATCCGACGGCCGCGGGCACGGATGCCGGATCAAGTCCGGCATGACGAAGGGAATGGATCGTCACGCTGCGCGCCTTCATCTCGACCGCTTCGCCCTTGCGCGCGAGGTCATAGGCGCGCTGCCCGTCGATCTTGATGGCGGAATAGGCGGGGGGCACCTGCTCGATCGGGCCGGTGAAGCGCGGCAGCACTGCCTCGATTTCGGCGAGGGTGGGCCGGACATCGCTCGTCGCGACCACCTCGCCCTCGGCATCGAGTCCCGCGGTCTCGGTCCCGAACGCGATGGTGAAATCATAGACCTTGCTCGCGTCGAGCATCCGGCCGCAAAGCTTCGTCGCCTCACCGAGCGCGATCGGCAGCACACCCGACGCGAGCGGGTCGAGCGTGCCGCCATGGCCGACCTTGACCTTGCCCAGCCCCGCCTCGCGGCACACGCGCTTCACTGCGCCCACCGCTTGCGTCGAGCCGAGCCCCACAGGTTTGTCGAGGATGATCCAGCCGTTCATCCCGCGCCGCTAGAGCATTTTCAGGTCGGGTAAAACCTGATGCTTCGTAAAATGCGGCAGACGAGACGTCGCGGGTCGGCGGCTGTCAATTTTGCGCCGCCTTTTCGGCTTCGCGCGCCGCCTTGCGCTCCGCCTTCGTCGGCGGCGGTGCCGACGTCACGAAGGACGACAGCAGGCAGCGCTCGCCGCGCACGACGATCGAGGCGAATTTGTCGAGCCGCCCGGCGCCGCGCGTTTCGACGCCGATCGCTTGCGCGAAATCGATGTCGCGGCAGATGCCGGCGAAGGTTCCATAATACCATTCGCCGCGGCGCCCTTCGATCCAGATGCCGCGGTCGCGGTCGGCCTGCCAGTTGCGGATGGTGCTGTCGCTCGGGAACACGATGCTCGACTCGACGCCGAGTTCGCGCGGTTCCTTTGCGGGCTCGGTGGCCGCCGCCGCAGAAAGGGGAAGCAGCATGGCGGCCAAGGAGAGTGCGAGTTTCTGTTTCATGTCGAGTCTTTCTATCGTCCCACCCGGCATATGGCGCGCGCCCTAGCAGACCGATCCTGAACCGGTGCTGACCCAGGGGTCAGTCGGGGTTCATCGACGAACGCCCGCTGGTCAGATCTGGGACGGCAGACCCGTCCGGCTTTTCAGGAAAAGGTATCGCGCAGCGCGTCGGTCCGGCGATGGGCCGGTCGCGACCTCCGCCGGCGATACAGGATGATCGCACCCAGCATGGCAATCGCGCCGCCAGTGCCGCCCATCAGCGCGGTCCCGAACAGATTGATTCCGTCGCCAAAAAAGAGGAGCCCCAGAAACCACAGGCCCGTTGCGGAAATCGACGCGACAATTGTCGCCCGGATAATGCCATCGCTCGATTCCCAGAACGCACTGTGCCTGCGGTCGATGAACCACCCGATCGCAAGAATGACCAGGCCATTTGCAACGATCACCGCAATGTTCAGCAGGATCTGGACGGCGTCCATATCTATGCTGACGCCCATTCATCGGCGAGCAGCGACCAGAGGCCGGTATCGCGGACATAGCCGGTCCAGGTGATGCGTTCGGAGCGCAGCACGCCTTCCTTCGTACCGCCGAGCTTGGCGACGGCGGCTTGGCTCCGCTTGTTGCGTTCGTCGATGCGAAATTCGATGCGCCGGATCCCGGCCGCAAAGGCATGGTCGAGCATCAGGCGCTTGACGCGGCCGTTGAACCCCGTCCCGCGCGCATCGGGGTGGATGAAGCTGTTGCCGATCTCGACCGTCTGCGCCGACCAGTCGGGGCGCAGCCAGGCGGTCATGCCGACGAGCCTGTCGCCGTCGAGGATCGCGTATGGCATCCGGCCCGCGCCGCCGATCAGCGTGTCGAAGCTCTTGTCGAAATGACCGGGGCCGAAGCTCGACGAATAGATCGTCCAGACATCGGCGTCGGCGGCGCAGGCGACGCGCAGCGCCTCGCGGTGCGCTTCGGTCAGCTTGACGAGCTTGAGGTCGCCGTCGGTAAGGTCGACATAGAGACGATCAAGCATTGGCGAGAGCTTCCGCGGCTTCGCGCCGTTTCGCCATGAAGTGGCGGCGGCACATCGCGACATAGCGGTCGTTGCCGCCGATTTCGGTCTGCGCGCCCTCGACCACCGCGCGTCCCTGTTCGTCGACGCGCAGGTTCATCGTCGCCTTGCGCCCGCATTCGCACACCGCCTTCAGTTCGACGAGCGCGTCGGCGATGCCGAGCAGCGCCGCCGACCCGGGAAACAGCTCGGCCGAAAAATCCGTGCGCAGGCCATAGCAGAGCACCGGGATGCCGACCTCGTCGGCGAGCCGCGCGAGGCCCAGCACCTGCGCGCGCGTCAGGAACTGTGCTTCGTCGACGAGCACGCATGCGAGCGGGCGCTCCCGGTGCTCGGCGGTCACCGCGGCGAACATGTCGCTGTCGGGATCGAACTTATGCGCTTCGGCCATCAGCCCGATGCGGCTCGTGACCTGACCGACGCCGTAACGGTCGTCGAGCGCGGCGGTCCACAGCATCGTTTCCATGCCGCGCTCGCGATAGTTGAAGTCCGCCTGCAGCAGCGTCGTCGATTTGCCGGCGTTCATGCTGGCATAGTAGAAATAGAGCTTGGCCATGATGCTGCTGTTACCGCCTTCGCGGCGCCATGCAACGGGCGATTAGGCCGCGCCCAGCAGCACGCGAAACCGGGCGGGCTGCGGCAGCAGGTCGGCAAGCGTATAGTCGTCGAGGTGGCGGAGGAAGGCGGCCAACGCGCCGCCGAGCACCCCCTGCAACCCGCACCCCCCGCGCACGGGGCAGGTCGAGGTCGCGGGGTCCATGCATTCGACCAGCGTGTCGAGATTTTCGAACTGGCGCACCACCGTTCCGACGTTGATCGCGGCCGGGTCGTGCGCCAGCCGCATCCCGCCGCCACGCCCGCGCTGGGTCGCGACATAATCGAGCGCCTGCAACCGCTGCGCGACCTTCGCCAGATGGTTGCGCGACACGCCATAATGCCCGGCGATCTGGTCGACCGACATCAGTTCGCCGGTGGCGCCGAGGGCCATCAGGATGCGCAGGGCGTAATCGCTGTGAAGGCTGAGCCGCATAAAATAGGTATATTGAATATTGATTTTTTATCAACCGCGAATAAATGGTATTTCAGATACCACTTATCGAGTCCTTGCCATGGCCAGCCCCCCTTCCCGCGCCCATCCCCACAGCCTTGCCGCGCGCGAGCGCCGCCGCGACGACGCGCGCGCCATGGGGATCGACGAGGCGTTCATCGCCGCGATGGTCGATCATTTCTACGCGGCGGTTCGCGCCGACGCGGTGCTTGGCCCGATCTTCGAGCCGCGGATCGATGATTGGCCCCGCCACCTCGGCCAGATGAACCGCTTCTGGCAGTCGATCCTGCTTAGCGCCGCCAACTTCTCGGGCAATCCGATGGTCAAACATCTCGCCATCCCGGGGCTCGATCAAGCCGATTTCCAACACTGGCTCGCGCTGTTCTACGCCACCTTGAACGACATCGCGCCGTCGCCCGAAGCTGCGCGCCACATCGGCGCCAAGGCGCGGATGATCGCCGAAAGCCTGCTCACGGGCATCTGGGTCCATCGCGACCGTGATCAGGCCTTGTCGAGGAAAGTCGAGCTGCCGCATGTCCCGGCCCCCGATTGATCCGCTGCCTGGACGGATCGTCCGGGCCGACCGCGGCCCGCCCCTTCCAAGCGATGCCCATCCCTATCGAACGATCGGCCCCTTCGACGCCGGGCACATCCCCGCCGGCCTGCTGAAAACGCACAATCTGAAAGCCGGCGCGTGGGGGCTTCTGACCGTCGAAGCGGGGGCGATCGGTTTCTGCTGGGACGATGAAGCGGGCGGCGGATGCGAACTGCAGGTGGGAGAGGTCATTCTCGTCCCGCCGCTCGTCCCGCACCACGTCGAACGCCGGGGTCCCGTTACGATCACGATTGCCTTTTGGAGGCAGCCGGCGTGTCCGGGACCGAAAGCCGCCGCCCCGCCCGCTTGACTCGCCCGTGTCCGCTGTCATGCTGCGCGCAAAAGATGCAGCATAAACAGTGGGGAGAGCTGCCATGCGGTTGATGCCGGTGACCGACGCGATGTTCCTGTGGGGGGAAAGCCGCGAGATGCCGATGCACATCGGGGGCATCAACCTCTATACCTTGCCCGACGGGGTCGACGAGACCGACTGGCTGAACGACCAGCTCGCGCTGCTTCGCCAGTCCGAGGGCCTTCGGCGGCCGTTCAGCGAAGTGCTGAAGCTAACGCCCCTCGGCCAATATGGCCCGATCCGGCTCGAACCCGACCGCGACATGGACATGCACTATCACGTCCGCGCCGCCGCGCTGCCGAAACCGGGACGCTATCGCGAAATGTTCGAACTCGCGTCGCGGCTTCATTCGGGGCTGCTCGACCGGACGCGGCCCTTGTGGGAAATCACGCTGATATCGGGCCTGCCGAACCGCCAGATCGCGACCTTCAAAAAGGTGCATCACGCGCTGATGGACGGGGCGGCGAGCATCCATTTCTACAATTCGATGCTGTCGGCGGACCCGAAGGAACGCCGCACCGCATCGCCGCTCTCGGTCGAAGCCTATGAAGCCTACAAGCGCCTCTTTCCGCAGCCAAAGAAACCGACGCGCCCCAGCCTGACCGACATCAAGGCGATCGGCGACTTCCTGAAGGAGCAATGGGGCAACAGCGTCGGCGTGACCAAGGCGATGAACCAGTATCTCGCGGCGATGTTCGGCATCGGCGGCGACGGGCTCGTCACTCCTTTCTCCGGCGTGCCGCGGACCAGCTTCAATCGCAATATCACCGGCGCGCGCCGCTTCGTCGCGCAAAGCTGGTCGCTGGAGCGCGTCCGCGCGATGGGTAAGGCCTATGACGGGACGATCAACGACGCGGTGCTCGGGATGTGCGCGGGGGCGATGCGCAAATATCTGCAATCGCTCAACGAGCTGCCCGACAAGCCATTGAAAGCCATGGCGCCGGTGTCGATCCGGCCGAAGGACGATATCGATTCGGGCAATTCGGTCGCGTCGGTCACCGCGAATCTCGCGACGCATATCGACGATCCCGCGACGCGCATGGCGATGATCCAGGAATCGATGAATTCGGCGAAGGCGCAGCTCCGCGCGATGACCGCGGCGCAGATCCAGCTCTATACCGCGATCACCAGCCTCCCGATGATGCTCACCGCGCTGACGCGCACGGCCGACAAATTCCCCGCTTATTCGGTGACGATTTCGAACGTCCCCGGCCCGCGCGAACAGATGTACTGGAACGGCGCGCGCCTCGACGGAATGTATCCCGCGAGCATCCCGGTCGACGGCATGGCGATGAACATCACGCAGGTGTCGAATTTCAAGAATATCGACTTCGGCATCACCGCGTGCCGGCGAAGCGTGCCGCACGCGCAAAGGATGATCGACTATCTGGAGGAAGCACTGGTCGAGCTGGAGCAGGCCGCAGGGATCAAGGCGCCGAAGGGGAAATAGCTCTTAGTCGCGTCGATCGCTCCGCGTCGGCTATCAGCGTTCCGCCACAATGATCGTGGAAAAAACGAGCGACGATCGCGGTCAGTTCGGAGCTGGTGGAATTTATCGAAAAGATCAGCGGCGCCTCGCCAATCGCCTCGACAATGAAGCGCTGGTCAGGCTCGGGGCGTGTGGCTTGATACCAGTATCGCCACGCGGAAGCCGGCTCGACTTCATCCCAATCGCCGTCGGAATCCGTACCCTGCGAACGCGCCCATAGACCCCGATCGAGAATCTCGCTCAGCTTACCGGTCTCTCGCGTTGGACGAGGCCCCGGTCCGACCAACAGCAATTCCCACAAAATCTCGCCGCCAATTTCGATAGATTGCGGCGCAGGGATTGCGGTCATTCGGCGTCCCTGTCCTCCAAATCGCGCGCCACCTTCGGGTCGCGCAGCAGTTTTTCGATATGGCTCGCCTCGTCGAAGCTTTCGTCCGA
Organism: Sphingopyxis sp.; assembly: GCF_035998905.1. Taxonomy (GTDB): domain Bacteria; phylum Pseudomonadota; class Alphaproteobacteria; order Sphingomonadales; family Sphingomonadaceae; genus Sphingopyxis. The sequence continues at coordinate 24,301 of NZ_DASYHG010000026.1, forward strand.
CAGGAATTTGAGCTTCGCGGCATATTTCATCCGCACCTTCGACGCGACAGTCTTTTGCAGATAGGCGGTGTTGGTGCGCAGCGCCTTGAGCACCGCTTCCTCGTCCTTGCCGAGCAAGGATTTCACGAACACCGTCGCATGGCGCAGGTCGGGCGACATGCGCACTTCGGTGATGCTCACGGGATGCGTCGCGAGCACGTCGTCATGAACGTCGCCGCGCGCGAGGATTTCGGAGAGGAGGTGGCGCACCTGTTCGCCGACGCGAAGCACGCGGACCGACGGGCCGCCATCCTTTTTCCGGTCCTTTTCGGTCTTCATCGCCTAACCCTTTGCCTCTTCGTCCAGTTTCGCGATGATCCGCGCGATCGAGCGCATGTTGCGCGCAGTGCCCTTGTGCCCCAGCCGCCGTTCGATCAACCGCGCGTGCAGCTTACTGTCGGCCGCGCCGTCGCCGAAATCGATATAGAGCGCCCGGTCGCCGAGCGCGAGCCGCTCGTTCGGCCGCACCCGGTGGTCGGTCGCCAGCGCGTCGAACTGTTCGGCGGTCGGTTGCCCGTCGAGGAACATCGTATGGACGATCCTGTCCTCGTTCGTACCCGCGAACGGATTGTCGGCGATCGCCGCGGCGAGTTCGTCGCGGCTGCGCACCAGCGCCGCGCTCGTCATGTCGAAGCGGTCCTCGACCATCATCGACAATTTCTCTTCGAGCCCGCGCGTCGGCCGCGCGTCATGGTCGAACAGCACATTGCCGCTCGCCACGACGGTTTCGACACGGCTGAACCCCTCGGCCTCGAACGCCGCGCGCAGATCGGCCATCGTCAGCCGGTTGCCGCCGACGTTGATGCTGCCGAATAGCGCCACATAGCGAGCCATGCCGGTGCCTCCACCGCTCTGCGGAGCGGACGCTGGTTACAGCGTCCGTTCGCGCAGTTCGACTTCGAAGACTTCGAGGTGGTCGCCCGCCTTGATGTCGTTCGTATCCGCCAGCACGACACCGCATTCGAGGCCCGCGCGCACTTCGGCGACGTCGTCCTTGAAACGGCGGAGCGACGAGATGGTCGTGGCCGAGATGATGACGTCGTCGCGGGTGAGACGCGCGTGGAGCCCCTTGCGGATGACACCTTCGAGCACGAGCAGGCCCGCAGCCTTGTCGCGCTTGCCGGCGGGGAAGACATCCTTGACCTCGGCGCGGCCGACGACATTTTCGATGCGCTCCGGACCCAGTTCGCCCGCCATCTCCTTCGCCACGTCGGCGGTGAGGTGATAGATGACGTCATAATACATGAAGCGCACTTTTTCGCGCGCTGCGATCTCGCGTGCCTTCGCGTTCGGACGGACGTTGAAGCCGATGATCGGCGCGCCGGTCGAGGCCGCGCGCGTCACGTCGCTTTCGGTGATCGCACCGGCGCCCGAGAGCAGCACGCGGACGCGGATCTCGTCGGTCGACAGCTTGTTCAGCGCATTGACGATCGCCTCGACGCTGCCCTGCACATCGCCTTTGACGATGACCGGATATTCGATGACATTCGCCTTGTCGGCGAGCGCCGAGAACATGCCTTCGAGGCTGACCGGCGCCTGTTCGGTACGCTTGCGCGTCGCCTGTTCCTGGCGATAGGCCGCCACTTCGCGGGCACGCGCCTCATTCTCGACGACGGTCAGCGTGTCGCCCGCCATCGGCACCCCGCCGAGGCCGAGGACTTCGACCGGCATCGACGGCGTCGCCTGCTTGATCTGCTTGCCATGGTCGTCGACGAGCGCGCGGACGCGGCCGCTTTCGGCACCGCAGACGAAGATGTCGCCGACCTTCAGCGTCCCGCGGCGGACGAGGATCGTCGCGACGGGCCCGCGGCCCTTGTCGAGCTTCGCCTCGATCACCGTGCCTTCGGCAGCGCGATCGGGGTTCGCCTTCAATTCCATGATCTCGGCCTGGAGCGCGATCGCGTCGAGCAATTTGTCGAGACCGGTCTTCTTGAGCGCCGACACTTCGACATTCTGGACGTCGCCGCCCATTTCCTCGACCACCAGCTCATGTTCGAGCAAGCGTTCGCGGACGCGCTGCGGATTGGCGCCTTCCTTGTCGACCTTGTTGATCGCGACGATGATCGGCACGCCGGCCGCCTTCGCATGGTTGATCGCCTCGATCGACTGCGGCTTCAGCCCGTCGTCGGCCGCGACCACGAGGATCACGATGTCGGTGACGTTCGCACCGCGCTGGCGCATCTCGGTAAAGGCTTCGTGGCCCGGCGTATCGAGGAAGGTGACGAGCGAGCCATCGGGCGTCTTGATCTGATAGGCGCCGATATGCTGCGTGATGCCGCCGGCCTCGCCCGCCTGCACATTCGCGCCGCGGAGCGCGTCGAGCAGGCTGGTCTTGCCATGGTCGACGTGACCCATGATCGTAACGACCGGTGCGCGCGGCTTGAGCTGCGCGGCATCGTCGACATCCTCGTCATGACGGATATCGATATCGCCTTCGCTGACGCGCTTGATCTCGTGTCCGAACTCGGTGACGAGCAGTTCGGCCGTATCCTGGTCGATCGCCTGGTTGATCGTGACGGGCATGCCCATCTTGAACAGCGCCTTCACGAGGTCGCTGCCCTTTTCGGCCATGCGGTTCGCGAGTTCCTGCACCGTGATGCTTTCGGGCACGACGACTTCGCGGACCTGCTTCTCGCGCGGACCCGACGACGTCATGTGCGAGCGCTTTTCCTTTTCGCGGGCGCGCTTCAGCGCCGCGAGGCTGCGCGCGCGCGCGCCTTCATCGTCGTTCAGCGCGCGCGTGACGGTCAGCTTGCCCGACTGGCGGCGGCTGTCGCCGCCACGGGTCGCCTTCGGCTCGGGCCGCTTGGGTTCGGGGCGCTTCGGCGCCTCGACGGGCGTGAAGCGGCGCGGCGCGGGGGCAGCGCTGGTGGTCGCGGGTCGCGCCGCGGGCGCAGCAGCGGCCTCGCCCTGCGGCTCGGCAGCCGCAGCGGGGGCTTCGGCGGCGGGTTCGGCAGCAACGGGCGCAGCGGGCGCCGGAGCGGCGGCCTTGGCGGCAGCCTGCTCGACGCGCGCTTCGGCACGCGCCTTTTCTTCCTCGGCGGCGCGCGCGCGCGCGGCTTCGTCGCGGCGGCGATTTTCCTCGAGCGCGTTCATGCGCGCTTCCTCGGCCTCGCGCAGCAGCTGCGCCTGGCGTTCCTGACGCGTCATCAGGCTGTCGTTCTCGCTTGCACGCGGCGCTGCCGGCTTCGGAGCGGGCGCGGGTGCCGGAGCGGGAGCCGGTGCGGGCGCCGGAGCGGCCTCGACCTCTTCGACCTCGGGTGCCGGGGCGGCTTCGCCCGGACGGCCCAGCACGCGGCGGCGCTTCACCTCGACCACCACCGTATTACGGCGCCCGTGGCTGAATTGCTGCTGCACCTGCCCGGCCTCGACCGTCCGCTTCAGCCCGAGGGGCTTGCGGCTAAGGGTCGGTTTGTCCTGTTCGTCACTCATCGAAAACCATCATTCCTTCAAAACGCGTCCGAAGCGGCGTCGCTGGTCGGCAACGCCCCAATTTTTTCCTCGCCAGAGACTGACGCGGCATGCGGGTCGGAATCGCGGTTGGCCGCGTCCCTACTCCATCCTGTGAAAAACTGCCAGCGGCTCAAATGTGCCAGCACCCGGTCCGCGGCGCGGGCGTCGGTCAACGCCAGATGCACAGCATTCTCGCGCCCCAATGCCATAGATAGGGTGCCGCGGTCCACCGGCAAGACCAGGCCCTCGCGGCCCGACCCCTCGTCGTCTTCGCCAACGCGCCACGCCTGCGCCAGTTTCTTGCGCCCGTCCTCGCCCGCGTCACTGGCATGGAGGAGCAGGCGAACCTGCCCCTTTCGTGCCGCGGTTTCGATCTTTTCATTGCCGCTGAGCAGGGTGCCCGACCGCGATTCCAGCCCGAGCCGGTCGAGCGTCGCGCGCTGGAGCTGTGCCTCGATGCGCGCGCCGAGGTCGTCGGGGATGGTGAAATTGCCGTCCTGAAGCGCGCGCGCCAGGCCGCCTTTCAGCTTGCCCTTCGCCTGTGCGGCTTCGAGCGTCGCGCGATCGACGCCGATCCACGCGCCGCGCCCCGGCGCCTTGCCATGGACGTCGGGCGCAATCGTGCCGTCGGGGCCGAGCGCGAGGCGCACGAGCTGCTCCGCCGGCGAAACTTCGCCGGTGATAACGCAGCGCCGCTCGGGCACATGCTGGCCGCGCCCCTTTGCGCGGTCGGTTTCGGTCAGCTGATCATTGCGCGGGGTCCGCATCGGCGGCCTCCCCGGCTTGCGGTGCGTCGGCTTCCGGTTCGTCGTCGAACCAGTGCGCGCGCGCCGCCATGATGATCTCGTTGCCCTGTTCTTCGCTCAGGCCATATTCGCCAAGCACGCCGCCCTTGTCCTCGGCGCGCTCGCTGCGCGGCGGGCCGCGGCGATTGTCGGTGCGCTTCTTCGCGATCAGTTCGTCGGTGGCGAGATCGGCGAGGTCGTCGAGCGTCTTGATCCCGGCCTTGCCAAGCACGACGAGCATTGCTTCGGTCAGGTGCGGGATGTCGGCCAGCGCGTCTTCGACGCCGAGCGCGCGGCGTTCCTGACGCGACGCTTCTTCGCGGCGTTCGAGGCCTTCGGCAGCGCGGCTCTGCAGTTCCTGCGCGAGTTCCTCGTCGAAGCCTTCGATGCTCGCGAGTTCGTCGATGCCGACATAGGCGACTTCTTCGAGTTCGCCAAAGCCTTCGGCGACGAGCAGCTGTGCGAGCGTTTCGTCGACGTCGAGCTCTTCCTGGAACATCGTCGAGCGTTCGACGAATTCGCGCTGGCGCTTCTCGCTCGCGTCGGCCTCGGTCATGATGTCGATCTGGCTGCCGGTGAGCTGGCTGGCGAGACGGACATTCTGGCCGCGGCGGCCGATAGCGAGCGACAGCTGGTCGTCGGGAACGACGACTTCGATGCGGCTGTCATCCTCGTCGATGACGACGCGCTGCACCGTCGCGGGCTGGAGCGCGTTGACGACGAAGGTCGCGGTGTCTTCGGACCAGGGGATGATGTCGATCTTTTCGCCCTGCATTTCCTGGACGACCGCCTGCACGCGGCTGCCCTTCATGCCGACGCAAGCGCCGACGGGGTCGATCGAGCCATCATAGCTGATCACGCCGATCTTCGCGCGCGAACCCGGATCGCGGGCGGCGGCCTTGATCTCGATGATGCCGTCGTAGATTTCGGGCACTTCCTGCGCGAACAGCTTCTTCATGAAGTCGGGGTGCGCGCGGCTCAGGAAAATCTGCGGCCCGCGCGTTTCGCTGCGCACCGACAGAATCAGCGCGCGGACGCGGTCGCCGACGCGCATCAGTTCGCGCGGGATCTGCTGGTCGCGGCGGATGACGCCTTCGGCGCGGCCGAGGTTGACGACGATGTGGCCGAATTCGACCGACTTGACGACGCCGGTGATGATCTCGCCCGCACGGTCCTTGAATTCATGATACTGGCGCTCGCGATCGGCTTCGCGGACCTTCTGGAAAATGACCTGCTTCGCCGACTGGGCGTCGATGCGGCCAAGGTCGACCGCGGGCAGCGGATCGACGATGAAGTCGCCGATCTTGGCGTCCTTCTGCAGCTTCTGGCCGGCGGCAAGGTCGACCTGCTTGAAATAATCCTCGACCGCCTCGACGACCTCGACGACGCGCCACAGGCGAAGGTCGCCGGTCTGCGGATCGAGCTTCGCACGAATGTCGTTTTCGGCGCCGTAACGCGCGCGCGCGGCGCGCTGGATCGCTTCCTCGATGGCCTCGATGACGATGCCCTTGTCGATCATCTTCTCGCTGGCGACGCTGTTGGCAATCGCGAGCAGCTCGGCCTTGTTGGCGGAAATGGCAGTGGCCATCAGTCCTGTCCTTCTTCTTCCATTTCGTCGGCGCCCTCGATCGAGAGCGGGACGGTTGCGGCAATCAATTTGTCGGTGAGAACGAGCTTCGCCGTGTCGATCGCGTCGAACGGCAGCTTGTGTTCCACCCCTTCCTTATCCGAAATCGTGACGGTATCGCCGTCGATGCCGATCAGCTCGCCGTTGAAGCGCTGGCGCCCGTCGCGCTTTTCCTTGAGCGCGATCTTCGCCTCGTGTCCCGCCCAGTCGGCGAAGTCGGCGCGGCGCGTCAGCGGCCGGTCGATGCCCGGCGACGACACTTCAAGCCGGTAGGCGATGTCGATCGGGTCCTTGCCCGCTTCCTCGAGCGCGTCCAGACGCTCCGAGATGCGGCGCGACAGGTCGGCGCAATCGTCGATCGTCAGCTGGCGCGTGTCGGGGCGCTCGGCCATCACCTGCAGCGTCGGGTCGCTCTCACCGCCAAAAAAGGCGACGCGCACGAGCGCAAGGCCCATCGCCTCGGCTTCGGGCGCGATGATCGCATTCAGGACGTCGAGATCGGCCAATGAAAATTCCCAATTCGGATGACCGGAAAGCATGTGGGTATAGCCGCCGCGGCCCGCGGCCCCGACGTCCCAACTGGCTAACCATGTCAAGAAGTAGGGCGCATATAGGCTTTGGCGCGTGAGTCGGCAAGGGGGAATGCGGGCTCAGGGATGCAAGAGCCATCCCGCGATGCCCGCGCCGATCACCAGCAGCAGCGCAGCCCATTTTCCCTTGATCAACATCACCGCCGCGATGGCCGCGACGAAGATGGCAACACCGCCGGCGACGTTCGACACGCGCAGTGTCGTCGCCCAGCCGAGCTGGAGCAAGGTCGCCGCGATCACCCCGACCACCGCCGCGGCGACGCCGCCGAGCAGGCGGTGCAGCGCCGGATTCTCGACCACCGCCTCGAGCCGCTCGAAAAAGATCATCGAAAAGGCAAAGGCGGGCAGGAACATGCCCGCAGTGATCGCGACCGCCCCCGGAAAGCCCCCCGCGACATAGCCGGCAAAGGTCGCGAAGATCACGAGCGGTGCGGGCAGCATCCCCGCGAGCGCGACCCCGTCGAGGAAGCTCGCATCGGACAGCCAGCCGCGCCCCACCGTATCGGTGCGCACATAAGGGATCGCCGTATAGGCACCGCCAAAGGTCAGCAGCCCGCCTTTCAATCCGGCGATGAACAGCGCGACGACACCCGCCTCGCTCGCGGAAACGGTAATCGCGAGCGCCGGAGCCGCGTCCGAAACGACAAACGCCAGCAGTGCCGCCGCGACGAACACCGCGGCCGCCACGACGGGCCGCGCGGCAAAGCTATAGATCAATCCCGCCGCAATCAGCGGAATCCAGAACGGCACCCCGGCCAGCGTCGCGCCGAGCGCCGCTGCGGCGAGCAGCCAGAGCAATTCGTCCTCGAGTATATGCGCCCCGATCCGCTGCGCCGCGCGCAGGATGATCGCAAGCACCGCGATCTGCACGCCGAGGAAGACAGGCGCCATCGCCGGATTGCCGACGATCCAGTCCTTGTAGAGCCGCGCCGCGCCGAGCATCAGCACAAAGCCCGGCAGCATGAACCCCAGCCCCGCGAACAGCCCGCCGATCCGCCCGCGCGCGACCATGCCGAGGTGGACGCACAGCTCGTGCGCCTCCGGCCCGGGCAATATCTGCATCACCGCGAGCAGCCGGTTGAAGCGCTCGGGACTGATCCAGCGCTCTTCCTCGACCAGCGCCTGCTTCACCATCGCGATCTGCGCGACCGGGCCGCCGAAAGCGAAGAAGCCGAAGCGGAGAAAGCGCAGAAAGAGCTGAAGGAGAGAAAGCGGCGGCGGGGAAGCTTCGATATTCGTCATGGCAAGCGCGCTCCTTGCCGCAAATGCGGCATATTGGAGCGGAACTTGGACAGCAAGCCGTCTGGACGGGCGTCCGCACGGCCCGTGCCGCGATACTTAGCATGGCCGCCGCGCGAGGGAAGAAACTTTGCCTTTCAGCACCGTTGCGCGACCTTGCAATATAGGATAGGGGGGTATCCTATGTCGCACACTCGCACCAACAAGGATCAATTGCTGGCCCGGACCCGCCGCATCGCGGGGCAAGTCGCCGCAATCGAGCGCGCCATCGCCGACGAGGCGGGTTGCGCGACGATATTGCATCAGGTCGCTGGCGTGCGCGGGGCGATCGCCGGACTGATGGACGAACTCGTCGCCGATCATCTCCAATCGCACCTCGTTGCACCCGGGCTGTCGGATGCCGACCGCGCGCAGGGCGGCGACGAGCTGCTCGCAGTCATCCGCCGCTATACGAAATAGGGGACCATCCATGTCGCTCGACAGCGAAATCGACGCGCTGACCCACGATCATGTCTTCCTCGGCAAGCGGCACGACGAGAATGCCCGTCGCACATTGTGGGTCGTCGCGCTGACCGCGGTGATGATGGTCGGCGAGATTGCAGCGGGGCTCGCGTTCAACTCGATGGCGCTGCTCGCCGACGGCTTTCATATGGCGACGCACGCCGGCGCGCTCGGCATTGCAGCGATCGCCTATGCCTATGCGAAACGCCACGCCTATGGCCGCCGCTACAGCTTCGGCACCGGCAAGGTCGGCGACCTCGCCGGCTTCGCCTCGGCACTGGTGCTCGGCATCGTCGCGCTGGGCATCGCATTCGAATCGGTAACGCGCCTGCTCGACCCGCGCCCCGTCGCCTTCACCGAAGCAACGATCATCGCGGTGATCGGGCTCGGCGTGAACATCGTCAGCGCGCTGCTGCTCGGGCATGGTCACGACCACGCGCATGATCATGGCCACGGCGAGACGCACGCGCATGACCATCACCATGAGCGCGATAACAATCTCCGCTCGGCCTATCTGCATGTCGTCGCCGACGCGCTGACCTCGGTGCTTGCAATCGCCGCTTTGCTCGGCGGACGCTACCTCGGCTGGGTGTGGCTCGACCCGCTGATGGGGATCGTCGGGTCGATCGTCATCGCGGTCTGGGCCGTTTCGCTGATGCGCGATACCGGCGCGGTGCTGCTCGATGCGACCGACGCCGCGATCGAGTCCGAGATCCGTGCGCTGGTCGAAGGACCGGGCGACGCCACGATCACCGACCTTCACGTCTGGCGCGTCGGTCCGGGGGCGCATTCGGCGATCATCAGCGTGGTCGGCACGACCCGCGAAACCATCTGCCAGCGCGTCGCGCCAGTGCACGAAATCGAGCATCTGACCGTCGAAATACGCTGAACATATGCTGCGGGTCAGCGCGCTTCGACAGACTACCCCTCGTCGATCCGTTCGATTTCGATGTGCGGCCAGTGCGCCGCCAGCCGTTCGGCCCAGCGATCATAGGGCCAGGGGATCACCTCTTCGCTGAACCAGAACAGCCGATTGCCCTCAAGGTCATAGAGATGCACCGCGTCGTCGCTTTCGTCCTGCCGGACGATGCGCAGCCTGCCGATGCGCGAGGGGTGGATGCGCCCCTCGTCGCCGCCCGCGTCCCCGATGCGCCCCTGCCACCAGACGAGATCGCCAGTCTCCGGGTCGAGCAGACTGCCGCGGTTCGGATTGGCAAGCATGTTGAGCCCGGCGCCGAGCGCGATGAGCGCACCGAATCCTCCCGCGAGCGGCACGAGCCATGGGGCGCATTCGCGGCCATCTTCGCTGCAATTTTCGGCGGGATCGATCGTCGATGCCGTCCCGAAAAAGATCAGGCCGACGGTGAGCAGCAACCACATTCGCCAGTCGCTCCGCGCGCTGCGCCGATAGGACGGGATAGCGGGACCAGTCATGGCGCCAGTCTGGCATGACCCCCTCAACAAACGGCTAACGCCGCCCGCCGCGGGCGATCGCATAGATGGTGAAACATTTTGTTGGCGTTTCAGCGTATAGGATGAGCCGCGATGCCCTCCGCGCGAATCGCGCGCGGCGGACGCGACGGAATTTGACATACGCATGAAGCCCGAACTGAACCTGAGCGCCCGCCCGAGCTGGCGCGACCCGGTGCCGGAAAAACCGGCTGGGCCGGGGCGCACCTTTTGGGCGGCGATCATTGCGGTCGTCGTGGTGGCTTGCTTCGCACTGCTCTTGTCGAGCGGGCAATTGCGGCCGCCCGCGGTGTTCGGCCCATACAGCGTCTCGGTGCCGCTCAATTTCAGGGCCTATGACCCCGCGCGCTGGGCGATCATGAATGCCGAGGATTATGAGGCGGCGCTGAAGATCGACCCGACATTGCCCAATCCCGACAGCGTCGGCTATGGCGATGCCGCCGCCTTGCCCCCCGCCGACCCAGCGCTGCTGCGCGAGGAAGCCTTTGTCGGGCCGCCCGCGAAACCCTATGTTTTCCGCGGTGTGACCGCGCTCGACCGCGAGCGTGCGCATTATTGCCTGACCGCCGCCATCTATTATGAGGCCGCATCCGAAACCGATGACGGGATGCGCGGCGTCGCGCAGACGGTGATTAACCGCGTCCGCCACCCGAGCTTTCCGAATACCGTGTGCGGCGTCGTCTTCCAGGGATCGCAGCGCGCGGGCGTGTGCCAGTTTACCTTCAGTTGCGACGGCGCGATGGCGCGGAGCCCAAGCAAGCCGAACTGGCTGCGCGCGAGCCGCATCGCATCGGCCGCGCTAGGCGGTTACGTCTTCCCGAAAGTGGGCCTCGCGACCCATTATCACACGCAGGCGATCTGGCCGCGCTGGGGCAAGAGCCTTGTGATGACCAACATCGTCGGCGCACATATCTTCCACCGTTGGCGCGGGCGCTGGGGAATGCCCGACGCATTCCGCGCGCCCTATCTCGGCCGCGAACCCGTTCCGGGTCCCTATCTGCCGCTCGCGCAGCAACTGGCGATCCTGAAGGGCCAGGGGCTCGCTCCCGGTGCCGGCCCCGCTCCGATGCTGACGGGTCCCGCCGCGCCCTTGCCCGATGTCGCCGCCGCGCCGCTGCCGGGCGCGATGGCGCCCGCGGCCCCCGTGGCCCCCGTGGCCCCGCCGCCCGTTACGGCCCCCGCCGCGCCGACCTATGCTGATCCGCGGCTCAACCAGTCGGGTCAGGTTCGCGAAGAGTTCCGCGGCAGCGGAGAGTGGAAACGCTGACGCTTTCGGCCTAGGCTGCCACCCTCACGACGGGAGCTCTCCATGGGACATGTCAAAGGCATCGGCGGACTGTTTTTCCGGGCGCGCGACCCCGACGCGCTCAACGCATGGTATCGCGAACGGCTGGGTATCGGCGCCGGCTGCAATGCCGACGATACCGGACCGGTCAACGAATGGGTGTGGAACGTCACCGCCGGTCCGGTGGTGTTCAGCGCATTCAAGGGCGACACCGATTATTTCGCCGCCGACAAACAGCATATGCTGAACCTGCGTGTCGACGATCTCGACGCGGTGCTCGCCCCGTTCCACGACGCGGGGGACGAGGTGATCACCAAGGATGAGTGGGACGATCCCGCGGTCGGCCGCTTTGCGCGGGTGCATGATCCCGAAGGCAATCCGATCGAATTGTGGGAACCGCCGAAAAGCTGATGTTCTGTCTGGCCAACGCCAGACGCGACACCGGCCCGCTCCCCGTCAGGCGGAGAAAATCAGCGCCCTTGGCTGCGCCAGCGCTTGACGACGCGCTCGAGGATTTCGGCCTCGCCGCCGGTTTCGCGCCACAGTTTGGAGAAGAGCGGGTCGCTGGACGCCGGCCGCTTTTCCTCTTCGAGCGTGTCGAGATAGACGCGGATCGGGATCGACACGCCTTCGCCGCAGACGATGCACTCGCGGTTGCGCAGCGCGGGGATCGAATCGATGAAACCGCGCGCGCCTTCCGGCATCGCCGCCTTCACGAAATGCTGGTCGCGCTCGTTGTTGAGGCGCATCGAAATGATCGTGCCGCACTGCGATAGCACGCCTTCGGCCAGATCCGACGGGCGCTGGGTGATCAAACCGAGCGAGACGCCATATTTACGGCCTTCCTTCGCGATCCGCTCCAGCACCTTGCGGACGGCCTGCCCCTGCCCGATGTCCTTGGCGGGGATGTAACGGTGCGCTTCCTCGCAGACGAGCAGGATCGGACGCTGCGGTTCGCCGCGCGACCAGATCGCATAGTCGAAGGTCAGGCGCGACAGCACCGCGACGACGACGCTGGTGATGTCCGAAGGGACACCCGACACGTCGATGATCGAGATCGGCCGTCCGTCAGATGGCAGGCGGAAAATCTTGCCGATGAAGTTCGCCATCGTGTCGGCGACGAGCATGCCCGAGAACATGAAATTATAACGCGGGTCGGCGCGCATTTCCTCGATCTTGCCCTTGATGCGCATGAACGGCGCGCTCGACGTCGCCTTGTCGAGCTTGCCCATCTCGTTGGTCAGGATGCTGAGCAGGTCCGACAGGAGATAGGGAATCGGCGAATCGACCGTGAGCTTGGTCATGCCTTCGGCAAGCCGGCTCTTCTGGCGTGCCTGGAGGAGGCATTTGGCGAGCACGTCGCAGTCGCTCTGCCGGTCGCGGCCTTCGCTCGTCACGAACACTTCGCAATGTTCTTCGAAATTCATCAGCCAATAGGGCATCGCGAGATTGTCGACGTCGAACAGCGCGCCAATCCCCTTGAACGCCGCCGAATATTCGCCGTGCGGGTCGATCATCAGGATGTGGCCCTGCGGTGCCATCTCGCAAATCTTGTGCAGGATCAGCGCGGCGCTCGTCGATTTGCCCGTACCGGTCGATCCGAGCAGCGCGAAATGCTTGCCCAGCATCGCATCGATGTAGAGCGATCCGCGAATATCCTTGGTCGGATAGACGGTGCCGACTTCGACATGCGCGCGTTCGTCGGCGGCATATATCTGTTTCAGGTCGGCGCTGGTCGCGGCGAAGACCTGGCTGCCCGGGATCGGGTAGCGGGTGACGCCGCGCCGGAAATTATGGATGCGGCCGGTGATCTTTTCCTCGTCGCCTTCGCCGAGGAAGTCGATCGTCGCGACGATCAACCCTTCGCCGCGTTCGTGCAATTGCTGGTCGCGGATGCTGCCGATCAGCCAGACATTGCCGACGCGAACCTTGACCTGCGCGCCGACCTGGCCGGCCATCGCCACCGCAGCGTCGGTGGACGTAGCCAGCTTTGCGATCGTCGCCGCGTCAAGCAGGATGCGCGACGCAGAACCCGAAATATCGATCACTTCGCCGATCATCAGGTCGTCGCGATGATGGTTGATCGCCGGCGCGACCGGTGCCGCGACGCCGCCGCCGGCAAGCCGGACATGTTGTGCCGCCGTCGAATCCCCGGCGCTGAATCCGCCCTGCATGTCCATTAATTCGTCCCCGCCTCTATCATGGTCCCGGACACCGGTATCGCAGACGAGGGTAAATAGGCTGTGAACTTAAGGCTGCCCGGCTCCTTTTAGCGGCGACGGAAGATCGCCGAAGCACCATATCCAAGCACGAGCGAAAGCAGCACTGCGGACAAGCCGTAAAGAAAGCCGTGGCGCTGCGCCGCGAGCGCAACGAAGCGTTCGAAGCCCGCCTTGCGGATCTGGACATCGCGCGAGGCGACCGCGAGGACGCGCCCGCGGCTGATCAGATAGGTTTCGGCGCGATAGGTGCCGACAGGAACGCGCGCCGGAACGGGAATGCGCGCGCGATAGAGCACGCCTTCGGTGATCTCGACGGCGGAGGGGTTTTCGACGAAGAGGCCGGAGCGGCGGTAGAGGTCGGTCAGGCCCGCCTCGAAACGTTCGAGCTTCTTCGCTTCCGAGAACCCGCTCGGCGACATCGACAGATTGGCCAGGCCCAGCTCGAAAATCGCCGCCGTCCGCTCATCGACCAGCTTGTCGATCGGCCGCGACGATCCGATCGCGTAGAAGCCGGGCGACGTGCGCAGGCGAATGCTGCTGGCATTGACCCAGATGCCCGCCACGCGCCGCTTTTCGCGCAGGATGATCGGCCGGACCGGCCCCTTCAGCACGACGACGATGTCGGCGCGGTCGTCGGGCAGGCGCTGCCCGGGATAGAGGATCGCGCCGAACAGCAGCAATTCCTCCCCGGTAAAGCTGTACTGGATGTCGATCGCGCGGCTCGACACGTCGGGCACCAGCCGCGGGTCGGCCGCATGCGCTGCCGCGGGCAGGAACAACGCCGCCGCCCAAAGGATCAAGGCGATGCCGCGCGTCATTGCACCGTGTAGATTTCTTCGGGGCGGATGAACAGGTCGACCCCCATGCGCAGCGCGACGAGCAGCACGATCGCGGCGAGCGCCATGCGCAGATATTCGGGCTTCACCTTTTGCGCGAAACGCGCGCCGACTTGTGCCCCGATCACGCTGCCGAGCAGCAGCAGCCCCGCGAGCACGATATCGACCGCGCCCGTGGTCAGCGCGTGAACCATCGTCGTCGCGATCGTCACGAACAGGATCTGGAACAGCGACGTGCCGACGACGACCTGCGTACCCATTCCGAGCAGGTAGAGCATCGCGGGCACCATGATGAAACCGCCGCCGACGCCGAGCAGCATCGTCAGCACACCCCCGACCAGGCCGAGCAGCAGCGGAGCGAGCGGCGAGATATAGAGGCCCGAACGATAGAAGCGCCAGCGCATCGGCAGGTTGGCGACCATCGGATGGTGGCGCCGCTTGCGCGCGGGTGCGGGCAATCCGGCCTTCACCGCGCGGTAGCTTCCCCACGCCTCGCGCCCCATGAACGTGCCGACGATGCCGAGCAGCGCGACGTAGAGGATGTTGATCACCGTATCGATCTGGCCCCATGCGGTGAGCAGTTCGAACAGCCCCGCGCCGATCAGCGAACCGAGCAAGCCGCCCGCGACGAGCACACCGCCCATACGCAGGTCGACACCGCCGCGCTCGAGATGCGCCATCACCCCCGACACGCTCGCGCCCGTCACCTGCGTCGCCGCCGATGCCGCAGCGACCGTCGGCGGGATGCCGTAGAAGATGAGCAAAGGCGTGGTCAGGAACCCGCCGCCGACGCCGAACATCCCCGACAGGAAACCGACCCCACCGCCAAGCAGGACGATGACCAGCGCGTTGACCGACAGATTGGCGACTGGGAGGTAAAGGTCCATGGGCTCCGACGAACGTCCGCGGCGCCGGATGCGCGCCGATTCCAAGGACCCTAGACCATTTTTCCGGGGTGGGGAATCGGCTGTCGCGCCTTATTTCACGCTGGATCAGAAGTCGGCGGCGAGGGTCAGGGCAAGCCCGCTTTCGGGGCGCGCATCGCCCGCGACCCGCTGGCGCCAGTCGAGCGCGATGCGGCCGCCCTCGCCCACTTGCGGAACGCGCAACGTCAGCCGCGGACCGACATCGACACGCGCCGCGCCCGGCTGCACCGCCCCCGCGGCCAGCGCGCCGAGCCGCAGCGGCGTGGTTTCGTCTGGTCCGAGACGGTGATCGACGACGACTGCGCCGTCGGCGAACCCGTCGCGTCGCCGCGTCCCGACGACCCCCGCCTGCGCATAAGCGTCGAGCCGGAAGCCGGCGGGCAGTGCGACCGCGGACACCCCGCCGCTCGCCATGACCGCCAACGCCGTGCGTCCTTCCTTCCCGACTGCGACCCGCTGTTCGATCGCGACATCGACCGGCAGGCGCGCTAGCGGCGCAAAGGCGAGGCCGAACGCGATCTCGCGCTGCGCGGGCCGCTGGACCGCGATCGTTGCGCGGCCATAGGCGCGCGCCCGACCCGTCTCGCCAAAACCATAGGCGAGGCGCAGCCCGGCCTGGCTTCCGCCAAGCTGGCTCGCCGCGCCGATCGCATCGGGCGCATTGCCCGACCCGTCGCGCAGATAGAGCCAACTGCCGAGCGACCAGCTCGACAGCTGTCGCCGGATCCAGAAGGGTTTGCCCTGCCCCGGCTCCACCCGCGTCGCTGGGGAAAAGGGGAAGAAGGCGCTGCCGGTTCCGACGGCCGCACGCGTTGCGCCGCCGGGCGCCGGCGGCAACAGCCGCGCCATCAGCGCGAGGCGAAGACTGTGACGGTCGGCCCCGAGTCCCCTCAAGACGGCTTCGTCATCGACCGGCGCGGGTACGCTGGCCATCGCGGAAGGCGGCACCGAAATCGCAACCGGTCGCGCCGTCACTGCCGGCGCCCGCGTCCCGGATATTGGGGGCCGGTCGTATGGAACGGTACTGACCGCAAAGGGGGAAGGCGGCATCCATGGCGCCGTTGCCGCATGGGGGGCAACGACAGGGCGGGATTCCACAGCATCATGACCCGCAGGACAATCCAGCCGCCGACGCACAGCAGCAGGAAGCGCAATGCCGGCGCATCGCGGCGCGCGTCGGCGCGGCGCACCATCATCGCACCACCACCCGTGCGAGCGCGTCGCCGGGCGCGCCCTCATTGTCCTCATGCGGGGTCTTGTCCCAGACGACCTCGCCCGACCGCAGCATCCGCCAGTAGAGCACGACCGCGCGCCGCGCGGCGAGCATCGCGATCACATTGGCGACGAAGGCGCGCGGCAGCGCCAGCGCCGCTTCGCGCCAGCCGTACCAGCGCGCCGTAAAATGGGCGCGGATCGCCATGCGCCAGCCAAGCAGCATCGCGTTGAACGCCAATAGCAACCGCATGCCGTCGCCGAGCGGGGCTGCCGTCCAACTCAGCAGCTCCTGCCCCGCCCAACCGATCGCGGTGACAATCAGCCCGGCATAAGCGGCGAGCAGGACAAGCGCCGCGAGCGGCGCGCGGCGATCGCGCCACAACATCCAGCGCGCAAGCCATGCGCGACCGGAAGAAAGCCTGTCCCCGGCCTGCCGCGATCCCGGCCAGCCGAGATGATCCCAGCCCGCCAGCGCGATCCCCGCGACCCAGCGCGCCTTCTGCTTCACCGCGGCATCGACCAAGCCGGGAAAGGTGCCGCGCGACACGATCCGGTCGCCCGCCGGCCCGGTCGCTTCGACGAAGCGCGCGCCAAGACCATAGGCACCGATCACCATGCCGACCTCATAATCCTCGGTCAGGCTGTCGCAGCGAAAGGGATCGCCGCCGCGCTCAATCGCCAGCAGCGCCAGCGCGGTGCGCGTCAGCGCGCAGCCGACCCCCGCCGACGGCAGCGGCATGCCGAGGCGTGAGCGAACGACCAGTTCCTTGCCATGCGCTTCGGCAAACTCGTCGCCATAGTGCCCGCCGACCCAGCGCGAGCCGCGCGCGACGAGCGGCACCACCGGAATTTGCACCATGGCATTTTCGCCAAGGTGGCGGCGATACAGGGCGAGCTCGCCGGGATGGACATGATCTTCGGCATCGTGGAGGACCACGGCGGCAAAGCGCATGCCCTCCGCGCGCTCGTCCTCGCCCAGCGCCGCCCACAAGCGGTTGAGATTATCGCCCTTGGTCGTCGGCCCGTCGCGGCCCCCGATGACGAGCCGCAGCCGCCGGTCGCGAGCAATCAGCGGCGATATGGCAAGGAGCGTCGCGGCATCGTTGGGATAGCAGCCGACATAAAGGCGGACATCCTCTCCGTCCCATGCGCCGAGAGTACGGCGCAGCATCGCGGGCAGCACCGCGGCTTCGTCCCACGCGGGTATGAAGACCGCGAACCGGCCGTCGAGCGGCGGTGTATCGACGCGGTCGATCCCGCGGCGGCGCGTC
Organism: Sphingopyxis sp.; assembly: GCF_035998905.1. GTDB lineage: Bacteria > Pseudomonadota > Alphaproteobacteria > Sphingomonadales > Sphingomonadaceae > Sphingopyxis. Next base: position 41,760 of record NZ_DASYHG010000026.1, read on the forward strand.
GCCATCCAAAATGCGTCGAACAGCAGGTCGTCGAGCCCGATCAGCAGGATCCCGACCGACGCGAACAGCATCAGTTCGTAGCCAGCCCCGAGCACCAGCCATTCCAGCCATGCGGTCGACAGCTCCACCCTGCTAGCCCGCCCCCACCGGTGACATGACGTCATCCAAGCCGATAGTGCTAATGACCGACGGGAATTTGTAAAGCGGGGTAGCCCTCGTTAGTTAACCTCGCCGTCCCGGAACGAACCAAGGAATGACTTCACCCATGAGCCGCGATTTTCCGCCCCGCTCCGCGTTGCGCGATTTTCTCGAAAGCGAAAGTGCGGGCGGCATGCTGCTCATTTTCGCAGCCATTTTGGCGATGATTGTCGCCAATTCGCCGCTCGGAACGCTGTATCACGACGCGATTCACGCCGAAACCGGCCCCGTCCTGACCGACAAGCTCGGACCGATGACCGTCCACCTGTGGATCAACGACGGGTTGATGGCGATTTTCTTCCTGCTCGTCGGGCTGGAGATCAAACGCGAGTTCGTCGACGGGCGGCTCGCGAGCTGGGACCGGCGGCGGCTGCCCTTCATTGCCGCAGCGGCGGGGATGGCGGTGCCCGCAGTCCTCTATATGGGCTTTGCCGGCGGCACGCCCGGCCTCGCGCAGGGTTGGGCGATCCCCGCCGCGACCGACATCGCCTTTGCGATGGGGGTGCTCGCGTTGCTCGGCAAGCGCGCCCCGACCTCGCTCAAGCTTTTCCTCGTCACTGTCGCGATCGTAGATGACATGGGCGCGGTCGCGATCATCGCGCTGTTCTACACAGCGAAGATCAACCTCGTTGCCCTGGCCGCCGCCGCGGCCATCCTCGGCGTCATGTTCGCGATGGGCCGGATGCGCGTGCGGAGCCTGCCGCTCTACCTGCTGATGTTCGTTTTCCTCTGGTACGCAATGCTGCTGTCGGGCGTGCACGCGACGATCGCCGGGGTGCTCGCCGCGATGGCGATCCCGTTCGAGCACACCCCCGGCGCCCCCGACAGCGCGACCTCGCCGCTCCACCGGCTCGAACATGGCCTCCACCCGTGGGTCGCCTTTGCCATCGTGCCACTGTTCGGCTTCGCCAATGCCGGGGTCGATATCCGCGGGATCGGGGTCGACCAGCTTTTTGCGCCGCTGCCGCTCGGCATCGCGGCGGGGCTGTTCCTCGGCAAGCAGATCGGCATTTTCGGCAGCGTCTGGCTGTCGGTCAAGCTCGGCATCGCGGGCAAGCTGCGCGGCGCGACCTGGCTGCAGGTCTATGGCGTCGCGATGCTGTGCGGCATCGGCTTCACGATGAGCCTGTTCATCGGCGGCCTTGCCTTCCCCGGCGACGCGCTGCTGGTCGAAGAGGCGAAGATAGGAATCCTGATGGGGTCGCTCGCGGCAGCACTGGCGGGCTTCGCGGTGCTCCGCTTCGCGCCGCCGCATCCCGAACATGGGGCAGTCGAAAGCGAATCGGATGCCGAGATCGCCGCAGACGGCGATGTGCGTGACACCTCCGAAACGCGCGCTATGGCGGACTGATGCGCAAATTCGTCATCCTGTCGCTGCTTGCCGCCCTGTCGGGCTGTGCCGCAAACGAAACAAAAACGCCGCCGAAACCCGGGGTCGCGACGCTCGACGTGCGCCGCACCGCCGCCTCGACCAAGGCGCTCGACGAGATTGCGGCCGCCTATCTGCGCCTGACGCTCGAAATCGGGACGCACGAGGCGGGCTATATCGACGCCTATTACGGTCCGCCCGAACTCAAAGCTGCCGCCGAAGCCGCACCGCGCGACAAGCCTGCGCTGCTCGCCGCAACGCGCGAGTTGATGGCACAGATCGACCTCGCGGCGCGGCGCATCCCCGACCCGCTCGAACGCCGCCGCGCGACGTTCCTGCGCGCCCAGCTTCGCGCCGCCGAAACGCGGCTGCAGATGATGCAGGGTACGCGCTTCGCCTTCGCCGACGAAGCCGAAAGGCTGTTCGGCGTGCGGCCGCGGCTGAAGCCGCTCGCAAGCTACGACCCCGAACTCGCGAAGATCGAGGCGCTCGTGCCCGGCAACGGCGCCCTCCCGGATCGCGTCGAGGCCTATCTCGACGCCTTCACCATCCCGAAGGAGCGGTTGCAAAAGACCTTCGACGCGGCGATCGCGCGTTGCCGCGGGCGCAGCATGGCGCATATCCCAATGCCCGAAGGCGAGAGCTTCCGGCTCGAATTTGTCACCGGCAAGAGCTGGAGCGGCTATAATTATTACCAGGGCGGCTATCACAGCCTGATCCAGGTCAACACCGACCTGCCAATCCGCCTGTCGCGCGCGCTCGATCTCGGCTGTCACGAGGGCTACCCCGGTCATCACCTCCTCAACATGAAGCTCGAGGAAAAGCTGGTGAAGGAGCGCGGCTGGAGCGAGTTCAGCGTCTATCCGCTCTACAGCCCGCAAAGCCTGATCGCCGAGGGAAGCGCCAACTACGGCATCGACCTCGCCTTCCCCGAAAGCAGCAAGGCCGACACCGAACGCGATGTACTGATGCCGATTGCCGAGATCGCGGTGCCGTCCGACAATCGCTACTGGCAGCTGCTCGCCGCGATCAAACGCGCGTCGGGCGCGCGGCTGACAATCGCGCAGCAATATCTCGACGGCGAAATCGACCGCCCGACCGCGGTCGCGCTGACGCAGAAATATCTGCTCGTCTCGGCCAAGCGCGCCGAACAGTCGGTGAGCTTCACCGACCAGTATCGCAGCTATGTGATCAACTACGGCCTCGGCGAGACGATGGTCCGCGCTTATGTCGAGCGCGGCAAACCGTCGCGCGACGAAATGTGGCGGCGCATGGCAAAGATCGTCAGCGAACCGACATTGCCTTCGGATTTGCTGGGGCGGTGACGCCCGAGGCGGCGGATTACTCCGCCGCCATCGCCATTTCGACGCGCTGCGGGCCGCGGATGACGCCGCCGGGGGTAGGCCCCTGCATCGCGCCATCGCGGAAGGTCACGACCCCGGACTTCACGGTCGCGACATAACCGTCGGCCTTTTGCAGCAGGCGCTTGCCGCCCGCGGGAAGGTCGAACGCGAGCCAGGGCTTGCCGAGCTTGATCGCGTCCATGTCGATCACGTTCAAATCGGCGAGATAACCGGGCGCCAGCACGCCGCGATCTTCGAGGCCATAGAGCAACGCGGTATCGCGGCACTGGCGCTTCACCGCATGTTCAAGCGCGATGCGATGGCCTTTGCGGTCGCGCACCCAGTGCTGGAGCATGAAGGTCGGCGAGGCGGCGTCGCAGATCGTGCCGCAATGCGCGCCGCCGTCCGAGAGGCTGTTCACCGTGTCGTCCGATGCCTGCAGGTCCTCGAGGAAATTGAGGTTGCCGTCGCGGTAGTTCAAAATCGGGAAATAGATGAAGCCCTTGCCGTCGTCCTTCATCAAGAGGTCATAGGCATATTCGGCCGGCGAGACGCCCGCCGCCGCGGCGCGGCCCGCGATGCTCTCGTCCATCTTCGGCTCATAGTTGAAATCGGGGTCCATCTCGAACTGCACCGGCCAACCGAGCGCGACGACCTTGAGGAAGTCGATGATGTCGCTTTCGGGCCAGATATTCTCCTCTTCGATCATCCGCGCCTTGAACGCCGGGTCTTTCAGTTTCGCGAGCTGCTGCTCCCACGGCAGGTCGATGATCTCGTTCCACGCGGGCTTGAAGCGGAACGGATGCACCGTCCCCTGCCACGCCATGATCACGCCGTTGCCGCGCAGCGCGATCTGCGCAACGATATTCGCGCCGGTCGCATTTTGTTTGCGCATTTCCGAGATTTGTTCCTCGAGCGGCAATTCCTTGGCGATTGATTGCAGCGCCGCAAAGGTCACCGGCAATCCGGTCTCGCGGCTCAAATCGCCCATCCACTGGAACTCGTTCCACTCGCGCTTCATGTCGCTCGCCATCTCGAACACGCCATAACCGACACGCCCCATCGCGCGGCCGATCGCGATCAACTCCTCGGCGGTCGCGGTCGTGCCGGGGACGAGCTCGCCGTCGATCGACTTGTGGAGCACGGTGCGGCTGGTCGAGAAGCCGAGTGCGCCCGCGCGAACGCCTTCCTCGACGATGCGCGACATTTCGGCAATGTCCTCGTCGGTCGGGATCGCGCCCGGCTTTTCACGGTCGCCGAGCACATAGGCGCGCACTGCGCCGTGCGGGACGTGGCACGCGACATCGACCGTGCGCGGCAGCCGTTCGAGCGCATCCATATATTCGGGGAAGGTCTCCCAGTCCCACGACATGCCTTCGGCGAGCGCGGTGCCGGGAATATCCTCGACACCCTCCATCAGCGAAATCAGCCAGTCGTGGCGGTCGGGCTTGGCGGGAGCGAAGCCGACGCCGCAATTGCCCATCACGACGGTGGTGACGCCGTGCCAGCTCGACGGCGCCATTTCGGCATCCCATGTCGCCTGCCCGTCATAATGGGTGTGGACGTCGACGAAGCCGGGGGTAACGATCTTGCCGGCGGCGTCGATCTCTTCGCGCGCCGCGCCGAGGTTTTCGCCGACCGCGACGATGCGGTCGCCATCGATCGCGACATCGGCGACAAAGGGCGCTCCGCCCGAACCATCGACGACGGTGCCGCCGCGAATCACCAGATCATGCATGTCCGCTCTCCCAAGCTTTTTGGCCAGATTTTTTAGTTTCACGAAGAAACCTATCATCAAAATCGCGAGATGCAAATATGCGCGCGGGGCGCGCGGCAAACCGCTATGATGACCTGATCAACAGCATGGGAGTCGCTGTCATGATCCGCCCGCTTACCCTCGCCCTGATGCTCGCCGTTTCGGCGATCCCGCTCGCCGCCAAAGAGTCGGCCGCCCCCAGCCACAAGTCTGCGCTAGCCGATCCGGCACGCCCCGCCGCCGACCGGACCCGCGACGCGGCGCGCAAGCCCGCCGAACTGCTCGCCTTCGCGCAGGTCAAGCCCGGGCAGAAGGTCGGCGACTATGTAATGGGCGGCGGTTATGTCACCCGCCTGCTCGCCGCGGCGGTCGGCCCGTCGGGCAAGGTCTATGGTTTCCAGCCCGCCGAATTCATCGCGTTCAAGAAACAATATGGCGACGATCAGGCCGCGGTCGACGCCGCCTATGTCAATGTCGACGCCGTCGCCGGGCCGTTCGCGGCGCCCGCCTTTCCCGAACCGCTCGACACGATCATCACGGTGCAGAATTTCCACGGCCTGTACCTCAAGCCCTTCCCCGCAGGGACCGGGGACAAGGCGAGCGCGGCGCTGTTCGCGGCGCTCAAGCCCGGCGGCACGCTGGTCGTCGTCGACCATAGCGCCGCAAAAGGCACCGGCACGACCTTGTCCGACAGCCTGCACCGGATCGACAAGGATGCGGTGGTCGCGACGCTGACAAAGGCGGGCTTCAAGCTCGAAGCCGAAAGTGACCTCTATCGCCGCCCCGCCGATCCGCGTAGCGCCAATGTCTTCGACGACAAGATTCGCGGCAAGACGGACCAGTTCACGCTGCGCTTTCGCAAACCGGGATAAGAGATGAGCAGCGACGACGAAGACTATGTCTATGACGAGGCAAGCGGCGAGTGGATGTCCGCCGGCGATATCGCCGCGCGCGACGCCACCGCAGCCGCCGGTCCCGAGGTGCGTGATGCGGTCGGCAATTTGCTGGCCGACGGAGACTCGGTCGTGCTGGTCAAGGATCTGACCGTCAAAGGCGCGGGGCAGACGTTGAAGGTCGGCACGGTGATCAAATCGATCCGCCTGACCGGCGACGCGCAGGAAATCGACTGCCGCCACGACGGCATCAAGGGACTGGTCTTGCGCGCGGAATTTGTGCGGAAGCGCTAGGCACGCCCGGAAGGCGGGGTTTCCGAATTCCAGTTGGGCCGCGCGGATCCATCCCGGCAACGACCTTGTCCCAATAGGCTTCGGTCCGGCCCTGAAATTTCATGTCGAAGCTTTCGACCGTCCGGAATTCGAGCACCTCGACGCCATCGGGGCCAGGTTTGTACGTGTAAGGCACGTCGCTGCCGACGAAGAAGCCGTCGCCTGCGCCCAGTTCCTCGGTCCCGAGCTTCAACGAGCCCGCGATGATATAATAGAGACAGTCGGCATTGTGGCTGTGCAGCGGCAGGGCGAAGCCGCTTTTGAACCAGGCATAAGTCAGGCTCATATGCGGGAGCGAGAACAGCACCTTCGTGATATTGCCTTCGCCCACGCCGGCTTCGACCCAGCGGCCGATGCCCGCCTCGACGATCGGCGTCAGTCCAGCGAGCGTCATCTTGTCGGTTTCGTTGAGGTCGGGCGCGTCGGCTCCGCGAAACACCCGGAACGACGTCGCATCCTTCGCGCGGTCGGCTTCGGCCATGGCTCTCTCCTCATCCGTTCGTTGCGCCGATCATGCCGCAACCGGACAAGGAGAGTCCATCCCGGTCAAAGCTTTCCGATCGTATCTTTTCCTGGCCCCAGATATCCGAACAGATAGGCAGCGACTTTCCGGATTTGTATTTCTTCGGCGCCTTCGGTGATGCGGTATCTGCGGTGGTGGCGATAGATGTGCTCGAACGGTTTGTGGCGCGAGTATCCGATGCCGCCATGGACCTGCATGGCGCGGTCGGCGGCTTCGCAGCAGAGGCGGTTCGCCCAGTAGTTGCACATGCTGACCTTGTCGGAAAGGGTGCGCTCGACCTGTTTGTGCTCCGTGTTGTCCATGTCCCACGCGGTCTTGCGGATGAGCAGGCGGAGCATCTCGGCCTGCGTCGCGAGCTCGACGAGCGGGAACTGGATCGCCTGGTTCTTCGCCAGCGCCTCGCCG